>DAINRR010000007.1:0-56939 GCA_036741715.1 Gemmatimonadales bacterium | reverse complement strand
CCACGAGGGCGGCGCGAGCGGGGCGCCGGAACCGTAGCTCCCCGGTAGTGACGGCCGGCCGGGTGGCGATGTGGATGGAGTCGATCGGTTCGCCGGTCCCGTTCACGAGCACCCACCGCGCTCCCACCTCGGCCCGCCGCTCCGATGGATACAGCTCGACGCGAAGCGACTCGCGAAGCAGGACGGGCTGCGGAGCGCCTTCGAACCGTCCGTAGCGCCGCTCGTATTCGGCGAGCCGCTCGATCCGCGGGGCACGCGGCGCGTAGTCGTTGACGACGTTCGTGTTCCAGAAGATGAAGTCGCCGAGCCCGCATACGGCTCCGGCGGCGCCGAGTGTACCGAGGGCGGCGCGGATGTCGAAGCGCTGGCGCGCGCGAGTCAGCCGCTCGCGCCACGGGAGGTCGATGCCGCGTACGAGAAGGACTCTCGCGACGAATGCCAGCAGCACCGCCCACGCCGCCCAGTACGCCTTGACCCAGAGCGCCGGCCCGAGGGACGCGCCGAACCCGCGCAGCTCCGTCCACTCCCACGCGGGACCGGACTGCCAGGCGAGCAGCGCGTGTTCCACACCGACCATCGGCGCGAGCGAGGCGATCGCGAAGGCGAGAATCGCGGCGAGCCATCCGACGTACTTCCCGCCGGCGATCACCTGCGCCACGATCCCGACCACGGCGATCACGAGGTAGCCGATGAGCTCGAGACCGAAGAACGTCACGGCGTAGAGGCGTAGGTCGATCTCCCGCGCGCGAAGCATCAGCTGCACGACGATCCCGGCTGCGACGAGGAGCGACTGGAACGCCACCAGAACGAGCGCCAGGCCGAGAAACTTGCCCAGCAGAATGGACCAGCCGCCGACCGGTGCCGTCCCGGTGAGGGAGGCGAGCCGGAGGTCGCGCTCCTTCCAGACGAGCTCGCCGGCATAGAAGATCGCGAGGAGCGGCGCGAGGAGCAGGATCATCGGCGGATCCCCCTCGCGCATCATGGCGATGGTCCGAGCCGTGGTGGCGTGCAACGGGACCCCCAGATGCTCCATGAACTCGGGTCCGGTGAGGACGCGGAACACGGCGAACGCGAGGATCACGAGCGCACCTCGACTCGTGGCTACATCCAGAAATGCGCGACGGGCGATCGCCAGGGTCTGGCGCACGCGGGTGCGGATTCCGAATCGCCGATCGACGTGGGGGAGCACGCCGTGCGGAGCGGCGCCGCGGAGACCGATCGCATCCTCGTCGTGCGCATAGTGCTTCCGCGACGGCGTGACACGAGCCACCGCCCTCCGGAGGATCGATCGTGCCGGTGCGGGATGCGCCATGCGGAATCGGACGAGGGTCACGCCGAGCACGGCGAGCGCCATCAGGCTCCACACGACCCGGTTCCAGAGCAGCTCCCCTTCGAACGACACCGGCAGCACGTTGCGCTGGGGGATCGTCCACCCGGCCGTCAGGCGCCGAATTGCCCCGAAGGCGAACGGATCGAGGAGCCCGGAGAGCTCGACACCGGCGAATACCGACGTCGATGTCGCGAACGAGATCATCGTGCCGAAGAAGATCGCGACGGCGCCGACGTAGGTCGCCACCGCGCTCCGGCTCAGCGCAGCGACGGCGAAGAGCAGCGCCGTGCTCACGAATGCGCTCGGCAGGGCGATGAAGAGGTACGCTTCGAGGTAGGTGCGCGGCCTGAACGGCCCGACAAGGTCGGGGGCGACCGCGAGCCGTGCCGCGAGCATCAATCCGATCGGGACCAGGGCGAGGAGGGTTGCATACACCGCGAACGCCGCGAGGAAGCGGCCGCCGAGGTATTCGTGGCGCCGGATCGGCGTGGTGAAGAAGAGTGGCTCGAGCCGTGACGTCGCGTCGCGGGTGGCGGCGTCGGACGTCAGGGCCGCAGCGAGCAGGAGGCCGGCGAGCGTGGCGACGACGAGCCCGGCGGCGACGGCCACGGGCGCGTCGAAATGCGATCCACCGTTGGCGGCCTGGAAATGGTAATTCGCCGCGATGCCGGCGGCGCTCGCGAGAAAGACGGCGCCGTAGATCCAGGTGGTCGGCCGGCGGACCTGCATGCGGAGCTCGTACCGGAAGACGGCGCCGAGTCTCACGAGGCCTTCTGCGCGATGTGCCGCTGCCCGAGGTGCCCGTGCATCGTGCTGAAGTAGACATCGGCCAGGGCGGGCTCCACCGGCTCGAATCCCGGTCCGGGACGGGCCTCGCCATGGACGTGCACCACGGTCTTCCCGGCCAGGAGGCGAGTCGAGATCACCGGATGCTCACGCTCGACCTCGGCGACGGCGTCCCGATCGAGGATCCGGCGCCAGATCCGTCCCTGCAGCGAGCGCACGGCCTCGAGCGGCACAGCCTCGAGAAGGATCCGGCCGTGGTCGATGATGGCCATGCGGGTGCAGAGCTCGCTCACGTCCTCGACGATGTGGGTCGAGAGGAGCACGATCGAGTTCTCGCCGAGCTCGCTCAGGAGGTTGAGGAAGCGAACCCGCTCGGCCGGATCGAGACCGGCGGTAGGCTCGTCCACGATCATCAGCTTCGGCTCGCCGAGAAGGGCCACGGCCACCCCGAAACGCTGGCGCATGCCACCGGAGTAGCCGCCAAGATTGCGCCGGCGCGTTTCCCAGAGGTTGGTCCGCCTGAGGAGCGCCTCGACCGTGGCCCGCCGCGTCCGGCGGTGCACGATGCCCTCGAGGATGGCGAAGTGATCGAGCAGCGACTCGGCGCTCACATTCGGATAGACGCCGAAATCCTGGGGGAGATAGCCGAGGGTGCGACGGATCTCGTGGCGCTGGCGGAGAACGTCGAGCTCGCCGAGGCCACCCGGCGCGGGGTCGATCAGCCGGACGGAGCCCGAGTCGGGTGACTGCAGCGTCGCCAGGATGCGCATGAGCGTCGATTTCCCCGCGCCGTTCGGGCCGAGAAGACCGTACATGCCCGGCGGTATCGTGAGCGAGACGTCACGAAGGGCGTGTACTCCGCCGGCATAGGTCTTCGACAGGTCGCGGATCTCGAGGTGCATCGGGGAGCCCGGATGGAGAGAGCAGGAGGTGGGTCAACTACGGCGTGCGGCGGGCAGATGTTTCACTTCGAATCATTCCCGCACGCCTGACCGGCCGCCGATGGGCGGCCGGCAGGCGTGGTGGTCGAGGCAGGCTAGTGATGTGCGGCGGGGAGACAGAGCACGTCGCGGTAGGCGCAGAGGTCGCGGACGAGAGGCGCCTCGTCCGCCAGGAGCTGCGACTTTTCGGCCGCGCCCAGGAGCTGGATCATGTAGCTGTGCGCGTCGTGGCCCTGTCGGTCGATGAACGGCGAGAGCAGCGTCGAAGGATCCGCCAGGTCCGGGGCGGCGCCGATGTCCGCGTTCTTCACGTGCGGCGCATAGAACATGAGGTGCGGAAGCGAGATGGTGACCACCTTCAACTCCGGCGGCCCCACGGTGCGCTGGACCGGCGCCACCATGTACGACACGCCCGATCGCGCCGGCACCGGATAGGTGCCGTCCTCGATCCGCGCCTCGATCGTGGCGTAGAGCGCCTCCGGCGTCGCCCCCTTCGCGCGGAGCGTGGCCGCGTCCATGATGACCTTCAGGTAGGTTCGCGTGCCCTCGGCGTCGTAACACAGCGGGATGTAGATGTCGTCGCGGAAGTCCCTGAGCTCCCAGGCGGTCCGCTGCACGAGGCACGTGAGACCGCTCGTGCCCTGCCTGGAGAGCCGGTAGCCCTCTCCGGGATCGAGCAGATAGACGGTCGCGCCGGGCCGGAGCTCGGCGGGAAGCGCACTCAGCGCGTAGCGCGTTTCGAGTCCGGCCGGCATCGATGCGATGACCGGAGTCGGCACGCGCAGCGGGGCGACGAGTTCCGTGGCAATGAAGTAAAGGATGGAAAGTGCGTACATGAGAAACGTCTCCGGCGTGTTCGTGTGTGCCGCTCGGCTGGCTCAGGCCGATGCGAGGTATTCCACCAGCCGCTTCTGCAGCTGGCTGGTCCAGCCCGACGAATTCCCGAGGAAAGCCGCGCTGCGCCGCGATGCCGGGATGGCATCGAATCCCGACTCGACGACGCGAAGGAGCGTGCCACCCTCGCGGGTGTCCTCGAGGGTGAACTCGACGAGCGTGCGGCGCTCGCCGGAGTAGTCCACACCCTTCTCCACGGCGTGCGGATGCCAGCGCCAGGCAAACCGCTGCTCGGGCACCATCTCCTCGATGATCGCATCGAAGACGACGTGCTCGAAGCCGGGAAACAGGAAGTTTCCCTTCACGTGCGCGCCCGGGGTGATGGTGGCGCCGCTGATGTCCATGCCGAACCAGCTGCCCAGCTCGCTCGCATCCGTCAGCGCGCGCCAGACGCGGGCGCGAGGGGCCGTGAGCGTGACCTGCTCTTCGATGCGGTCGGATGTGGCCGCCGGCGCGGGGTCGGATCGGTGGTGCGTCGTCATGTCGAGCTCCCTGGGAGATGTTGTCGTCATGGTTGCCGTCACTCGTCGTCGAGGTGGCGCTTCAGGGCGGACAGTTTCCCGCGCCAGAAGCGGCGATAGGGTGCGAGCCATGCGTCCGCCTCGGCGAGGGGCTCGGGCTCGAGGCGATAGACGCGCCGCTGGGCGTCGACCCGCGCCGAGACGAGCCCGGCGTCCCGCAGAACACGCAGGTGCTTCGACACTGCGGGCTGATTCATGTCGAGCTCCTCGACGAGCTCGTTGACCGTACGCTCCTCGGCGACGAGCAGGTCGAGCACGCGGCGGCGGGTCGGGTCGGCGAGCACTTCGAAAATCGGCATGGTCTAATATGCTATGGCAGGCATATGCCTGTCAAGGCATACACAGTGCAGTGACGCATTCGTCGCGCGGAGAGACGTGACCTTCACGGTTGCCGCGCCGGCCGAGTCGGCGCATATCTGGTCATCCCTACCCCGACCTGGAGGAACCCATGCCCAACATGAAACGCCTTGTTCCGTGCCTCTGGTTCGACAGCCAGGCCGAAGAGGCCGCGAAGTTCTATGTGTCGGTGTTCCCCAATTCGCGGATCAACGCGATCACGCGGTACGGCACCGCGGGAAAAGAGATCCACGGGCGGGAAGCCGGCAGCGTCATGACGGTGGAATTCGAGCTCGATGGCCAGCCGTTCACGGCGCTCAACGGCGGGCCGCACTTCAAGTTCAACGAGGCGGTCTCGTTCCAGATCATGTGCAGGACGCAGGACGAGATCGATCGCTACTGGGAGCAGCTCGGCGCCGGCGGCGATCCGGCCGCGCAGCAATGCGGCTGGCTCAAGGATCGCTTCGGTCTTTCCTGGCAGGTGGTGCCGGAGGGAATGGAGGAGATGTTCAAGGACGAGAAGTCGCCGGGTGCAGAGCGGGCGATGAACGCGATGCTGCAGATGAAGAAGCTCGATATTGCGGCACTGCAGGAGGCTTACGAGGGGGAGACTGCAGCGAGATAGGTCGAGGGCCGCAGAGGAGAAGAGGGCGCAGGAGCTTCCGTTGGATACACGGAGCCCTTGCGCCCTTGTTGCCGTTGCGGGGAATCAGCCCGTCACTGTTCGAACATTCCCTTTGCCGTCTCGCCCTTGAGGAATGGCTCGATGAAGGAATGGAGCATGTCCACCTGGGTGATCACCGCGGTGTGCGAGGTCGCGGGCATGATGGCGAGGCGTGACGCGGCGAGCGGCTTTCCCATGTCCCCCATCGCACCGCCGCCGAGCAGCTTGAACATCGCGACGTTGTGCTCGAGAGTGGAAACGTCCGCGTCGCCCGCGACGATGAGGACGGGCATCTTCAATTGCCGCACCTCCGCTTCCCACGCCATCGGCTCCTTCTCCAGCTGGATGAGCTTCGCCACGAGCGCGCGGAAGCCGGGCTTCCGCTCCGCCTGCTCCTTGAAGAAGGGCATTTGCAGAAACCCTTCCACCGTCATCTGCGGAATGAATGCGATGAACTCCGGCTGCCACCCGCGCGCGTCGTACGCCGCCGAGGCGGCGACGAGCCTGTTCACCTTCGCCGGATGGCGGATCGCGAGCTGGAGTCCCGCTGCGGCGCCCATGGAGTAGCCGAATACATCGGCCTTCTCGAGACCCACGGCGTCCATGAAGGCCGCGACGTCGTCGGCCAGTGACTGGTAGGTGATCTTGCGGTCCACGTCGCTGGTGCGGCCATGGCCCTGGAGCTCGACGGCGTAGACCCGGTGGGTCTCGGCGAGCTTCGGGATGATGCCTCCCATGGTCGGGATGTCCATGTACGCGCCGTGCAGCACGACGAGCGGCTCGCCCTCCCCCGAGACTTCGTAGTACATCTGCATTCCGTTCACGGCGACGCGCTTCCCCGCTTCCTGCGATGCCGCACTCGCGGCGCCCGCGACGAGCAGTGCCGTGACGACGGATGCGATTCGTTTCATCGGTCGATCTCCTTCGTCACGCGTGTGCGGCCACGCCGTCCGGCGCGGCCTGGACGGTGCTCGGGTCCATCCATACCGGCTCGAAGACGTGGCCGTCGGGATCCTCGACGGCTCGCGAGTACATGAAGCCCATATCCTGCGGCGGCCGGACATCCGCCTTGCCGCCGCCCCGCGCCGCAGCGTCCGCAAACGCGTCCACCGCATCTCGGCTCTCGAACGAAAGCGCGATGAGGGTCTCGCTCGACCGGTGCGCGTCGGCGATATCCTTGGCGGTGAACGTCGAATAAAACTCCCTCGTCAGAAGCATGAACACGATCGCGTCCGACCACATCATGGACACGGCCTTGTCGTCGCTGAACTGCTCGTTCTTCACGCAGCCGATCGCCTCGTAGAAGCGGGTCGTGGCCGCGAGGTCCGTGACCGGGAGGTTCACGAAGATCATCTTCGACATTGTCTGGCTCCTCGAGCGTTGGGGTTCAGTGGTACGACGAACGAGGGGGGGCCGGATCGACACGGTCGAGCGTGAGCGACTCGAGGCTCGGGGTACGGCAGGGCGGGCCCGGGGTGTAAGTCATTGTGACGACTTTCGTTCCGACTTCTATCCGGGTGAGGCTCGCGGTCTCGGCCTCCTCCCGGTGCATGCAGAATGAGTCGGGGCCCAGGCTTTCGAGGTGGCTTCGGTGGAGGGCTTCGAGATCCTCGGCCCGCGGGAGCTCGCCGGGAGCGAGGCGGGCGTACTCCGCCCGGCGGATCTCCTCGACTCTCCTCCCTGCGCCGGAACTCGTCAGGAGGAGGCCAGGGGACGTCACCGTCCGCACTTCCAGGCGCGATCCGTCCCAGCGATGCAGCGCGGGCGGGTGTCCGGGCTGGAGCACGGCGAGCGTGAACGGAGCGAACACCGTCGGATCCATCGCCCGGAGCAGCGCATGCGCCTCGCCACTCGTCGTCGCGCCGAGGAGGTCGTCGATGATCCGCCCCCGCGTCACGAGCCCCGGCATCAGCGACCCTTCCGTGACCCCTTCCGGTGGATAGAGGTTCGCGAGCCCGAAGGTTAGCCCGAGCTCGTTGACGCCTACCCAGGTGCCGCCGGCATCCGGGTCGCGCGGTGCGATTGCCCGCAGGGCACCGCGGCGCACGACTGTTGGGGGAATACCGGGCGCGCGCGTCGTTCGCTCGTCACGACCGTGCCAGAAGACGTGGCCATCGGGACGCGGAAGCCAGCTCAGGGTGCACATGGAATCGACGACTGTTTCCCCATCCTCTACGCCCGAGCCGGCGCACCTGACTCACGCGCCGCATAATGGTCGGCGCCAAGGAAGTGCAGCGACACGTACGGCTCGTCCCCGACGACCCAGCTGTCGTGCGGGACCGGCGGGATGTAGAACAGCTCGCCCGCGTGCATCTCGTAGACGCGCCCGTCTGCGAAGGCGGCCGTGGCCATCCCCGTTACGACGAGCCCGACGTGCTCGACGTGACAGCGAGTCTGCCCCAGGCCAGACCCGACGTGCTCGGACCAGCGCCAGCCCGGCTCATAGGTGGCACGGCCGATCGTCATCCCACCGAGCCGGACGAGCTCGAAACGGCCCTTGACCATCTCGCGAACCTCGTCGGGCTGCTCGAAGCGCTTCAGGACGACGTCTGCGAACTCTGACGTCATGGGATCGCACTCCGGCGTTGCCGCACGCCGCGGACGACGGTCTTCCCGAACGCGTCTTCGACGACAATCTCCGCGCGTCCTCGCCGCTCGCGGAATCGGGCGACGGCATCGGGAGTCGGCAGGTAGAAGCTCCCGTCCCGTTCCTCGTACAGCGGCGTGCGCCACCGCTCGGGCCAGTGGCCGACGAGCACCGACCCGTCGAGCGAGACGGCCACCGAGTCGCCGGATCCGGTACGGTAGACGCCGACATGGCGCGCGTTCCGAGCCGAGTCGGCCGCAACGAGCGTGCGGCCACGCGGGAGGCCGATGCGCTCGCCCCGCATGATGGCGGCGAGATCGCGGACCGTCCGTCCCATGCGATCGAGATTTCCGAGTACGATGATGGTTCGGCGCGAGTCGGGAATGCGCAGGATGTAGCAGGTGAACCCCGGGAGCCCACCGCTGTGCCCGTGGGTCACGCCATCGGGCCCCTCCATGATGAACCAGCCATAGCCGTAGCGGCCGAGACCCGGCGAAAAGATCGAGTCGAGCATTGCGGGCGAGACGAGTCGCCCGGTGTAGAGCGCCTGGTCCCAGCGGTAGAGATCGCGCGCCGTCGTGACCAGGCCGGCGTCCGCCTGCGGCGGCTCCATGAGCTGGTAGAAGCCGTTCAGGTAGTCGCGCCGCGAGAGCCCGTTGTAGTACGCGACGGGAAAGGCCCCCGGACGCAGACGATATCCGCTGGCCCGGTCGGCCAGGAGCTCGGCGGAGTGATCCTGGCTGCTCCGCGCCATGCCGAGCGGCTCGTGAATGCGTGTCCGGAGAAACTCCTCGTACGACATTCCCGAGGCGCGCTCGATGATGAACCCCAGGAGGATGTAGGCGCTGTTGCTGTAGTGGAAACGTGTGCCGGGCTCGAAGTCGAGGGGCCGTGTCCGCGCATCCCGGGCGATGCGGTGCGCGGCACTGTCCTGCGACATGTAATCGGAGTACGCCTGGGTGTTGTATCCGCCGAACCACTCCTCGTAGTCCGAGATGCCGGAGGTGTGCCGGAGCAGGTGGTGGATGGTGATGCCCGACCATCCGGCCGGAAGGCTGTCGAGGTATCGGGAGATCGGGTCCGCGATGCGGAGCTTTCCTTCCTCGGCCAGCATCGCGATGCCCATGCCCGTGAACTGCTTCGACACCGAGGCGACGCGGAAGCGGGTATCGGGCGTGCTGCGGACGCCGTGCTCCATGTCGGCGAAGCCGAAGGCGGTGTCGATGAACACCGTCGAGCTTTCCGCGACGAGCACGCTTCCCTGCACGTGGCCAAGCGCGGCGGCTGCCGCGAGATACTCGCGCAGGCGGCCGATGCGAGCGTCCTGAGCGTGGGCCGTGGCGGCGACCGGCAGCACCAGGAACCACGCGAGGAGGAGCGCACGCGGCCAGGTTGTTCCAGGCGACCCGATTGCTTCGTCCGCTTCGCCTCCTCGCAATGGCGCGTGGACGTTTTCTCGCACTGGCATTCTAGCGCGCCCGATACTCGCGGATCACCGGCGGGCACTCCGGCCGCTGGCCTTCGCGCGTCGAGGCATCGCGCGCGACGCGCTCGGGATCCTCGCTCGCCATGTACGCGAGCATCGCAGCGAGTGTGGCGTTGTTCTTCAGGTCGGGGAGCACGACCTTGTCGTAGGTGTCGAGCGTCGTATGCCAGGTGTACTGGCGGTACTCGTCGTACGCCGACTGGAGCCGGAAGCCGGGGGCGCCGCGGCAGAGGAAGGAGAGGTGATCGCTCCCCGTGTTTTCCATCTCGCCGGGCAGCGCCAGGCGGAGATGGGTCGTGATCTCGAGCGGCACCGCCGAGAGCCAGCGCGCCAGGTTGCCGACGCCGTTCATGAAGCCGTAGGGCTGCACCACCTCGATCCGCCAGGTGCCGTTGTCCTGGTTGAAGCTCGCCTGCATCCCCTCGATGACTTCCGGGTGGTCCTCCGCAAAGGCGTTGGAGCCGATCAGGAACTGCTCCTCCGCCCCCCAGTGGCCGACGATGATCGTGCGCTTCGGGTTCGGGTACGCCGCCTTGATGATGCGCATCGCCTCCAGCATCATCGTGGTGCCGGTGCCGTTGTCCATCGCGCCGGTGGCGCCGTGCCAGCTGTCGAGGTGTGCGCCGAGCAGGACGTATTCGTCCGGCTTCTCGCTCCCCTTGATCTCGGCGATGACGTTGAACTGCGGAACGGTGCCGAGCTCGCGGCTTTCGGCGGCGATCCGGACGCGCGGACCCTGGTCGTGCGTCGCGAGTCTCGCGAGAAGACCGTAGTCCTCGCACGAAAGGTCGACGGCAACGGCGTTGCTCGTGGGCGCGGCGAAGACGCGCGTGGCGCCCCAGCCGCCGGACCAGTTGGTGCTGATGATGCCGGCGACGCGCGCCGAGTCGAGCAGGGCCGTGACGTTGAGCGCGTTCGGGCCCCGGAAGAGCGCCGTGCGCCGACCCCAGGCGGTCCGGGACTGGGCGCGCATCGTGTCCACCCACGCGACTGTGGCGGGCGTGGCGTTCTTCTCGAGCTCCTGCCGGGCGCGGCACATCATCTCGGGCGCGCTCACGAGGACGAACTTGCCGCGCGCGGTACGCGCCCAGGCGTCGAACGCGGCGCGGTCGGCGGCCTCGGGGAGCATGACGACCTCCGCCTCGACCGGGCGGCGCGTTGCCGCGCTCCATGCCATGAGATGCGCGTTGAGCGTCTGCGTCCTCGGCGCGGTCAGATCCACATGCACCGCCCCCATCTGCCATCCGCGCCAGGTCCCGTAGCGCTCCCGGCGCACCGGAATGCCCCACTGCTCGTACTTCCGGCTGATCCAGGCGACGGCGGCGTCATACCCGGGCGAGCCGGCGAGTCGCGGGCCGATCGAGTCCATGAGGACCTGGGCGAGCGCACCGGCCTGCGAGTTGGTCATCCCCTCTTCCCACATCTTCCGGATGACGGGGTCGTCGTTGCGGAAGGTCTGGGCGTGGGCGCTGCCTGTGGCCGCGAGCAGGAACAGTGAGCAGAATGCGAATCGCATGCGGTCGTGCCTCGGTGGCGTCGTGGGTGCCGGGTTATCGCGAGATGAAGGAAAGTATCTGCGTCCTCGCCGCCGCGGCAGCGCGCGGTTAGACTCCGGCGATGACCAACCGACGCGATTTCCTGGCGCTGGGCACCGGCGCCCTCGGCGCGATGGCGCTCTCTCCCGGAGCCGTGCTTGCTCACGACGCTGCCCGGAAAGCGGAACTGGCGGGCTGGCTCGGCACGGCGCTCCACGGCGGTGACATCGCACACGCTACGATGGCGGACGACGAGCGCTTCTGGGCGCGCGTGCGCCGCGGCTATGCGCTCGATCCGGGAGTCGTGAACCTTGACCACGGCTGGACCAACCCGACGCCGCGCGCGGCGGTCGAAGCCCTGGTGCGCGGCGCCCGGGATCTCGAGTCGCTGCCCGCCGACCGGATTCCGCGCTACTGGGAGGAAACCACGGACAAGGCCGGGCGCGCCGCCGTAGCCAGGGCCCTGGGCGTGCCCGCGGCGGAAATCGCGCTCGTGCGGAACGCCACCGAGGCGCTCGACACGGTGCTCCTCGGCGTTCCCCTCGAGCGCGGGGACGAGATCGTCTGCTCCGCCCACGACTACTACGCCATGCTCGACGCGCTCGAGCAGCGGCAGAAGCGCGACGGGGTCGTGATCCGGATGATTCACCCGCCCGTCCCTGTTCCGTCGCTCGATGCACTCGCCGCGCTCTATGAAGGTGCGATCGGGCCGCGCACCCGTCTCGTCCTGCTCACGAATCCGAGCAACCTCACCGGGCAGCTGCTCCCGGTGAGGCGCATCGCGGACGCGGCGCACCGCGCCGGTGCGGAGGTCGTGGTGGATGGAGCCCAGTCGCTCGGGCTCGTTCCGGATCCGGTCGCGTCGCTCGATTGCGACTACTACGGCGCGAGCCTCCATAAATGGCTCGGAGCGCCAGTCGGATTTGGTGTGCTCTGGATGCGTCCCGCACATGCCGGGAAGGTGTGGCCGCTCATCCCGCCGGGTGCCAGCGCCTCCGGCATGGCCCGCTTCGAATGGATCGGCACGACCCCCGAATACGTCGGGCCCGCCCTTCTTCCCGCGCTCGAGGTGCAGGAGCAGCTCGGGGCCGAGCGGAAGATCGCGCGGCTGCGCTACCTCAATCGCTACTGGCGCACACGCATGGCTGCGGCACTGCCGGACGCACAGTTCTACACGCGGGAGGACGAGGCGATGAGCTGCGGCCTCTGCGTCGTCGAGGTGCCCGGAGCCGATTCGGATGCGATCCAGAAGCGGTTGCTCGCAAGGCACCGTGTACTCGTGCAGGCGATGACGGGAGCGCGCGCCGCCGAGATCAGGGGCATTCGGGTAACGCCGAACGTCTTCACCTCGCTACGCGAGCTCGACGGGTTTCTGGCGGGTTTCATGGAGAGCGTCACGGTGATCCGGAAGGCCTAGGGCATGGCCATCCAGTCCCCGGCCATCACCCGGCTCAACGCCGCTCGACCCGATAGCGCAGCTGCGCAAACCCCGGCGGCATCGCGACCACCGACTCGAGCACGAGCGGCGGCTCGGCGATCATCCGCGGGAGCAGTGGTGCACCGCCGCCAAGCGTGACGGAGCCGATCGTGACGATCAGCTCGTCGAGAAGTCCGTGGTCGTGGAACTGGCCCACGAGCTCGCCGCCGCCGACCACCCAGACGTTCTTCCCCCCTGCCGCAGCGACCATGTCGGCGTGTACGGGCCGCACGTCCCCCCGCACGAAGCGGATGTCGGCACCGGGCACCGCGGGAAGTTTCCGACTGGCGAAGATCCAGCACGGCTGCTCGTAGGGCCACCGCTTGCCGCTGTCCACGAGCAGCTTCTCATAGTCGAGGATCCATTCATAGGTGGTGGACCCCATCGCGATCGCCCCCACATCCCTGATGAAGTCGGGATAGTCGCGATTCCCGTCACCTTCGAGGCGGAAGAGCCAGTCGAGCGAGTTGTTCCGGTCGGCGATATACCCGTCGAGGCTGGTGGCCGTGTAGTAGACCGTCTTCATGCGTCGCGCATCTCCCGTGACGAATCAGTGATTGCCGAGAAATGTCTCGATGAGCGCCGCGGTGAGCTCCGGCTGCCGTGACCCCGCCGGTGTCGTCACCGCCTCGCCGAGATAGTCGCCGTGGCCGCCGGGGAGGATCAGGAGCCGCGCGTCGGGCAGGAGCCGGCTCAGCTCCACGGCATGCTCCGGCCTCACGATGTCGCGATCCCCGACGACGATCAACGTCGGCGCGCGGACCGAGCGCAGGACCTCATCCGGAACATCCCGGAACTCCCGCATGCGCTCGGCATCCTTGTCGTGCATGGCCCGGAGCCGCGCCGTATCGGGATTCACGCGGAGAAAGGCGTCCTTGAGGGGTTGCGGCATGTCGGCGAACTTCGCCTGTTCCATGAATTCCCAGAGCGCCGGGTGCGCGCCTTCGCGCCGGGTCATGGCGGACGCGAAGACGAGCTTCCGGACCAGGCCCGGATGCCGGATCGCGACCTGAAGCGCGATGCTGGCTCCGTTGCTGAAGCCGAAGATGTCCGCCTGCGGAATGCCCCGATGCCGGAGGAGCGCCGCCACATCGTCGGCCGACGACTCGAACCGCACCGGCCCCGCCCGATCCGTCGTACGCCCGTGGCCCTGTTCCTCCACGGCGATGACCTGTCGGCTCCGCGCGAACTCCGGAAGCACCCGACCGAACGTGACGTCGATGGTCGAGCCGCCACCGTGCAGGAGGACGAGCGGGACGCCATCGGCGCGCCCGTGAATTTCGTAGTACATCAGGATCCCGTTCACGGGGGCATGGCCGCTGTCCACGAGCGTGGGCCCGACCGGATCCGGCGCGCCCGCGGGTGCCGGCCCTCCGGGCGCGGCGCAGGCAGCCACCGCCACCACGGCGACGGCCCCGCGCATTGAACTCATTTGCACTTCGGGCATTGCACGATCCTCAGCTGCTCGAGCGAGTTTCCGGTTACACGCCGTCCGCGGGCGTGGTAATATCGGCGTGGCGAACGAATATGCGTGCATCCGTGGACCGGAGTCCATCCGCACCGTGACCGACCTCCCTTTGCTGTCCGATCGTTACCAGGTCCGCCGCGAGCTCGGTCGCGGAGGGATGGCCGTCGTATACCTTGCCGACGACCTGCGCCACGATCGCCAGGTCGCGATCAAGGTGCTCCTGCCGGAGCTGGCCGTGGCCATCGGGCCGGACCGCTTCGAGCGCGAGATCCGGACGGTGGCCCGGCTGCAGCATCCGCACATCCTGCCGCTGTTCGATTCGGGCGTCCAGGGGCAGACGCTCTTCTTCGTGATGCCGTTCGTGGACGGCGAATCGCTCCGCGACCGGCTCGGACGGGAAGGCGCACTCACCCTCGACGCCGTCGCCGCGATCGTGCGACAGATCGGGGATGCGCTCGATCACGCCCATGCACGTGGCGTCGTCCACCGCGACGTGAAGCCGGAGAACATCCTGCTCTCGGGCGGCCAGGCGCTGCTCGCCGACTTCGGCGTGGCGCGTGCGCCGTCGCGGCAGGGCAGCGACACGCTGACGTCGATCGGCACGACGCTCGGAACGCCGGCCTACATGAGCCCGGAGCAGGCGAGCGGCGACCGGGACCTCGACGGACGCAGCGACCTCTATGCGCTCGGCTGCGTCGCCCATGAGCTGCTCTCGGGCGCGCCCCCGTTCGCGGGCGCGAACGCGATGGCGACGATCGCCCAGCACGTGCTCGCGCCGCCGCCCCCGCTCGTCGGTGCGCGGGACGTGGTTCCCGACGCGGTGGGAGCGGCCGTCGCGCGGATGCTCGCCAAGGATCCGGCGGACCGGTTCGGCACCGCCGCGGCATTCGCGCTCGTGCTCGAGACGGCGCTCGGGGCGCAGCGGCAACCGTCCACCGGTGAGCGCCAGCTCCGCGCCATCGCACGCGAATCCGAGCGAAAGCCGACGGTCCTCGTGCTCGACTTCACGAATATCTCCGCCACGCCGGAGATGACCTGGCTCTCCGGCGGCATCGCGGAGACGGTGAGCGTCGACCTTCGGCGCATCAGTCGCATCCGGGTCGTCGGCAGCGACGCGCCGACGCGAAAGCGGCTCGCCGACGAGCTCGCGGCCGGGAGGGATGCCGGGGAGACCGTTCCCCGGCTCGGACGCTCGGTCGGGGCGCGCTGGGTGGTGTGGGGCGCGTTCCAGACCTCGGGGAGCCGCATCCGCCTCACGCCGCAGTTCACCGATGTCGCAACCGGAGAGACGCAGGGCGTGGAGAAGATCGACGGCACCCTCGACGAGATCTTCGAGCTGCAGGATCGCATCGTCACCCGGCTCGCCGACCTCCTGCGGATCGAGCTCACGGCGGACGAAGCGGCGGAGATCGCACGGCCCGAGACGGCGCGGGTCGGCGCCTATGAACTGTACGCGCGCGGAAAGCAGGCGTTCCTGCTGTTCGGGAAGGAAAGCGCGCGGGCCGCCTCCGACTTCTTCCGGCAGGCGATCGACCTCGACCCCTCGTATGCACTCGCGTGGGCGGGCCTCGGCAGCCTCCTGATGCCGAAGTACATCGCGTCCGGCGACACGGCCGTGCTCGCGGAAGGCGTCGAAGCGCTGCAGCGCGCGATGGAGCTCGATCCCGGCCTGGGGGAGCCCTACGCCTTCCTCGCCTACATGTATACGCAGCAGCATCGGCACGACGACGCGATTGCCGCGGCGCGCGCGTCGCTCGAGCGTGATCCGGGCGCGTTCCTCGGCTGGTACCTGCTCGGGATCGCCTTCCTGGCGCGCGGCCTTTCCCATGGGACGCTGGACGACCTGGCGCGGGCGATCCTGCCACTCCTCCGGTGCCGGGCGATCAATCCCTCCTATCACCCGGCGCAGCTCGTGGCCGGGTGGATCTACATGCTGCGCGGGCAGTACTCGCACGCGACTCCCCTGATCGACGAGGCGGTGGATCTCGAGCGCGCCGGCACCGGCCTGCTCTTCCTCGGGTCGTTCATCGAGCGGGCGTTCCTCCACGCGCATGCCGGCGACCGTCGCGCGGCCCGCCCGCTCCTCGATCTCGCGATCGCGACGTATCCCGGCATGGATCACGTGTATGCGCAGATGATGACGGCCTGGGCGACCTTCTGCCGGGGCCGGTTCGCCGAGAGCGACGGAGACCTCGCTGCGGCGCAGCGCGACTACGAGGGCGCGTGCCGGATCGCCGACGCGAACGAGCGCCGGCTCGGAATCGGGGCGCATTGGGAGAACGCAAAGCTCGGCCTCGCGCGCCTGGCCTTCCGGCGCGGGGAGACGGCGGCTTCCGACGCGCTCCTTGCCGAAGCGCTCGACCTGCATGCACGCCGGCACCGCTTCGTGTGGGTCAATCTCCTGGGCGCCGCCCCCGCCGTCCTCGAGTACGAGATCGCCGCGACCCACGCGCTGCGCGGCGACACGGCCGCGGCGATGGCGGCACTGGAATCCGCCGTGCGGTTCGGCTGGGCAGACGTGCACCAGCTCGCGCACGATCCCTGCTTCGATGCCATGCGAACCACGGACCGGCTGCGGGCACTCGTCGCGCGGGCGACATCGCTCGTCATGCTGCCGGCGCCGGTCGGGTCGGGCGGGTTTCCCGAGCTGGAGGTCGTTCGGACGACCGCGTCACTCGAGCGCGAATGACCCGTACCTGATCTCACCCTCACGGACGTAGTCGTTGACCACGACGCCGCTCTGGAAGCTGCGACTCGATGCGAGCCGGAGCCCCTTGGGGACCGCGCCGTCGCCGAAGAGTCGCTTCCCGGTGCCCAGCAGGACGGGGAAGGTCCAGACGACGTAGCGGTCGATCAGGTCTTCGCGGATCAGCGTCTGCAGGAGACCCGCGCTCCCGACCACGTGGATCTCCCCGTCGATGTCGCGCTTGAGCCGGGCCGCTTCCTGCTTCAGCTCCCTGCCGCGCACGATCGTCGAGTTGTTCCAGTCCGCCCGTTCGAGCGTATCCGACACGACGTACTTCCTCATGCCGTTGAGCTTGGCCGCCATGGGGTCGTCGGCGGGCATGCGCGGCCAGTGATTCGCGAAGATCTGCCATGTGGTGCGACCCAGAAGCAGCGCTTTGCCGCGCGCGTGCTGCTCCATCGTGACGGGGAACATGTCCTCCGTCCAGTAGCCGGCGCTCCAGCCGCCGTGCTCGAAACCACCTTCCCGGTCCTCGTCCGGCCCGCCCGGAGCCTGCATGACGCCGTCGAGGGTGACGAACGTGCCCGCCAGTAGCGTTCCCATGTGGCCTCCTCTTGTTGTTCAGGTCGTTGCCGCCTCAGACTTGCGTCGAATGCGTCGCTTCGAAATCGACAGGCGTGGCGTGCGGGTATCGCGACTGGGCGGGGCGCATGTTAACCGCAGAGGCGCAGAGGACGCTGAGGGCGATGAGAAAAGCGCGTGATGTGGGGATAGGGCTGGTCTGCGGCTCTGTGATCACCCTCAGTGCCGCCCGGTTCGGCGCCAAGGGGGTATTGACAGCCGTTCGATAGTTCGATAAGTATTTGACTGTGGAACAGACGACCCCCCTCCCGACGCTGGCGCCAGGCCAGTTCGAACGGATCGCCAAGGCATTGGCCGATCCGCGGCGGTTCGCCATGCTCCAGGATATCGCGAACCGGAGCGACTGTCCGTATCAGGGCCTCTGCAGCCGGTTTCCGGTCACCAAGGCCACCGTGTCGCACCATATGAAAGAGCTGATCAACGCCGGGCTGGTGGAGTCGGAGCGGGAGGGTCAGACGATGACGGCCCGGTTCCGGCCGGAGGTACTGGAAGCGTACCGGCTCGAGCTGTCGAAGCGGCTGGAAGTCAGGCGGTAGGCGGCGAGGCGGACGAAGCGAAACCCGTCGACGCCGAATGTCGTCTTGATGCAAGTAAGTACGCACATGTGGTGCAGGAGGGCGGAAAGTGTCCGATTCCGCCTGGAGTCATGTGGACAAGTTCGATAGTTGTATGACTGTCATTGCGTTGTGAAGCCACCCCCAGTTCCCTGAAAGGCATCACCGATGCAGGCTCAAGACCTCGATCCCCGCCCCCGCCCCGCCTCGCTGCGGAAGTCCATCGCACTCGTCGCGTCGGTTCTCGTGATCGGCGCGGGACTCACCTCCTGGAAGTTCTCGTCGCTGCGCGCCGCCGAGGCCGCGGGCGCGAACCCGATGGAGCCGGCCGAGGTGGTGACGACCGCGGCAGCGGTCGAGCGGCCCTACAGCGCGACCACCACCGCGATCGGTACCGTGCACGCCCTGCGCTCGGTGACGCTCCGCAACGAAGTGCCGGGCACGGTGCGCATCGCCCGGCTCACGCCAGGCCAGATCGTCGAGCCAGGCACCGTCCTCGTCGCACTCGACGTGAGCGTCGAGGAAGCTTCCCTCCGCGCCCTCGAGGCGCAGGCCGGGCTCGCCGGCACCGTGCTGGAGCGGACGAAGTCGCTCGCGGACGAGGGGGCAGCGTCGCGTGAGGAACTGGACCGTGCCCGCGCCGAGCGCGACGTGGCGCTCGCGGAGATCGCCCGGCTCAAGGCGGTGATCGCGCGCAAGACGATCCGCGCCCCGTTCCGCGCGCGCGTCGGCATCTCGGACGTCCACACCGGCCAGTACCTCTCGGAAGGCACCGAGCTCACGACCCTGCAGGGCGTGGCGGAGCCGGTGAACGTGGACTTCGCGGTGGCGCAGGCGGTGGCCGGCGGGCTCCGGGTCGGCCAGCGGGTCGAGGTGTTCGCGGGCGCCGATTCGATTCCGCTCTCCGCCTCGATCGTCGCCGTGGACGCCCGCGTCGATCCGGAGACGCGGAACGCACTCGTCCGCGCCCGGCTCGCCGGCAACGACCGCATTCCCGCGCCCGGCGCCTCGGTCCGCGTCCGCATTCCGACCGGCCCGGCGCAGCAGGCCGTCTTCGTGCCGGTGAGCGCGCTGCGCAAGGGCCCCGGGGGCGACCAGGTGTTCGTGCTCACCGAGGACAGCACCGGGGTGACGCGCGCGGCGGTGCGCCGGGTGGTGGCGGGCGAGGTGCTGGACGACCAGGTCCTCGTCGCGGAGGGGATCACGGCGGGCGAGCAGGTCGCCACGTCCGGCTCGTTCAAGCTGCGCGACGGCGCGAAGGTGCAGGTGAAGGCGCAGGACACGATTGCGGCGACGGTGGATGCGCGGAACGAGGGAGGCCAGTGATGTCCGAACACCCGAACGAACCGCGCGGCCGGATCCGCGCGATCACCGACCTCTTCATCCGGAAGCCGGTCCTCGCGATCGTGCTGAACCTGAGCATCGTGCTGCTCGGCGCCCGCGCGCTCACGAGCCTCCCGGTCCAGCAGTACCCCGACATCGAGTCGACGTCGGTGGTGATCAACACCGTGTATTACGGCGCCAGCGCGGAGACGGTGCGCGGCTTCCTCACGGTGCCGATCGAGCGCGCCGTGAGCGCGATCAGCGGCGTGGACCACGTGGAGTCCACCAGCCGCGCAGGCATCAGCACCGTGACGATCCGGCTCAAGCTCGACCATTCGAGCACGGCCGCGCTCGCGGAAGTGACGGCCCGGCTGCAGCAGGTGCGCTCGGAGTTGCCGGCGGAGGCGGAGCCTCCGGTGGTGGACATCCAGCGTGCGGACCGGCCGTACGCGTCGTTCTACCTGAGCTTCTCCTCGAGCGACCGGGACGCGCCCGAGCTCACCGACTGGCTCAGCCGCACGCTGCAGCCGCAGCTCGCCACGCTCGAGGGCGTCCAGAAGGTGACGCTCGAGGGCGCGCGCCAGATCGCGATGCGCGTCTGGATCGATCCCGACAAGCTCGCCGCCCACAATCTCTCGCCGGGCGACGTGCACCGCGCGCTCCAGCGCAACAACTACCTCGCCGCCGTGGGCCGCACCAAGGGCGACCTGGTGCAGGTGGACCTGCTCGCGAACACCGACCTCCGCGCGGTGAGTGAGTTCGAGGACCTCATCGTGTCGGAACGCGACGGCGCGCTCGTGCGGCTCAGCGACGTGGCGCGGGTCGAGCTCGGGGCGGAAGAGGCGGAGATGATCGCCAAGTACAACGAGCAGCCCGCCGTGTACCTCGGCGTGTGGCCGCTCGTCGGCGCCAACGAGATCGAGGTGGCCTCGCGGCTCCGGAAGGAAATGGAACGGATCGCGCCGACGCTCCCCGCGGACATCGAGATGCGGCTCGTGTGGGACGGCACCCGCTTCATGCTCGATGCGCTCGGCGAGATCGCGAAGACGCTCGGCGAGACGATCCTGATCGTCGGCCTCGTGGTCTTCCTCTTCATGGGCTCGCTCCGGACGGCGATGGTGCCGCTCGTGGCGATGCCGGTGTCGCTGATCGGCGCGGCGCTCCTCATGCTCGCGTTCGGCTTCAGCCTCAACCTCCTCACGATCCTGGCGCTCGTGCTCTCGGTCGGCCTCGTGGTGGACGATGCGATCGTGGTGGTGGAGAACGTGGAGCGGCACGTGCGGCTCGGGAAGTCGCGCGTGGACGCGGCGATCGCCGGAGCCCGCGAGCTGCTGGCCCCGATCATCGCGATGACGATCACGCTCGCCGTGGTGTACGCGCCGATCGGGTTCCAGGGCGGGCTCACCGGCTCGCTCTTCCTCGAGTTCGCCATCACGCTCGTCGCCGCAGTGCTCGTGTCGGGCTTCGTGGCCATCACCCTCTCGCCGGCGATGAGCGCGAAGCTGGTGCACGCGCACGGCGGCGAAGGCCGGCTCACCGCGTTCGTCAACCGCGCTTTCGATGCCGTGCGCGAGCGGTACGCACGGGTGCTCGACGGCGCGCTCTCGATGCGCGGGGCCGTCGTGGCCGCGGCGCTTCTCGTGATGCTCGCGGCGTGGCCGCTCTACACCTTCTCGCAGCGCGAGCTCGCGCCGGTGGAGGACCAGAGCCACATCAGCCTCTTCATGCAGGCGGCGCCGGACGCATCGCTCACGGCGTCGAACGCGGCGTCGCTCGAGGTGATCCGGGCGGGCCTCGCCTTCCCGGAGGCAGATTTCATGTGGTCGCTGACCGCACCGTGGGGCGGGTTCGGCGGGATCCCGATGAAGGACTGGAAGGAGCGGGAACGCTCGACCGCCGAAATGTACGGCGAGGTGTTCGGGGCGGTCTCGCAGATCCCCGGAATGCGCGTCTTCCCGCGGCTCGACCCGCCGCTCCCGACACCCGGGCAGTACGACGTCGAGCTCGTCCTCGAGAGCGATGCGCCGCCCGAGCAGATGCTCGAGACGGTGGGCCAGGTGCTCGCCGCGGGATGGCAGAGCGGGAAGTTCATGTACGTGGACACCGACCTCAAGATCGACCTCCCGGAAGCGCGGGTGACGATCGACCGGGAGCGGGTCTCCGACCTGGGCCTCGACCTGGCCTCCGTGGCGCAGGAGCTCGGCACGCTCCTCGGCGGCGCGTACGTGAACCGGTTCAACTACTTCGACCGCAGCTACAAGGTCATCCCGCAGATCGGCGAGGAAGACCGCACCACGGTCGCCCCGCTGCTCGACCTCAAGATCCGGACACCGAGCGGGGACCTGGTCCCGGTTTCGACGTTCACGAAGATCGAGACGGGCGTGGCGCCGCGCACGCTGAACCGGTTCCAGCAGCGCAACGCGGTGAAGATCTTCGGCGGTGTGCAGCCCGGCGTCACGAAGGCGGAAGGGCTCGACGTGCTCGAGGCGGCCGCCGTGCAGGCGGCGGGCCCCGGCGTTTCGATCGACTATGCCGGCGAGTCCCGGCAGATCCGGCGCGAGAGCGCGGCGCTCACCGTGACACTCGGGTTCGCCGTGATCCTCATCTATCTCGTGCTCGCGGCGCAGTTCCAGAGCTTCCGTGATCCGCTGATCGTGCTGCTCGGCTCGGTGCCGCTCGCGATCTCCGGCGCGCTGCTCTTCACGTTCCTCGACCTGACGACGCTCAACATCTACTCGCAGGTCGGGCTGATCACGCTCGTGGGCCTGATCGCGAAGAACGGCATACTCGTCGTCGAGTTCGCGAACACGCTGCAGAAGCGCGGCTTCGCCAAGGCGGCGGCGCTCCGCGAGTCGGCGCTCACCCGGCTTCGCCCGGTGCTCATGACCTCATTCGCGACGGTGTTCGGCCACCTGCCGCTCGTCTTCGTGTCGGGCCCGGGCGCCGAGGCGCGCAACAGTATCGGCATCGTGCTCGTCGCCGGCATGACGGTCGGCGCGGTCTTCACCCTGTTCGTCGTGCCCGTGCTCTATTCGCTGATCGCGGCGGAGCATCAGCCGGAGGAGGCCGACGTGGCCGTTCCGGCAGAGGCCGAGGTGGTGTACGCATGAACATCAGAATCGCAGTATTCGCGGGCGCGGTGCTCCTCGCCGCGCCAGGGACAGTCGGCGCGCAGGACGACCGCGCGCACACCCCATCGACGGCGCCCGTCGCCTTCTGGCAGTCGGTCGGTGACACGACCCTCACGCGGCTCGTGCGCGAGGCGCTCGGCGCCAACGGTGATGTGCGCGCGGCCGCAGCACGGGTCGATCAGGCCCGCGCGGTCCGCACCGGAGCAGCGCTCGACCTGGCGCCGACGGTCACGGCCGTCGCGGCCTACTCGCGCCAGCGCCTCCCGCTGGCGGCGATTCCCGGGAGCACGGACCGCGGCCCGGACTACGACTACTGGGACGCGGGCGTCGAGGCGAGCTGGGAGCTGGACCTCTTCGGCCGGCTCCGCGGCGGTCTCCGCGGGCGGAACGCCCTCGTCGGGTCGTCCGAGGCCGACCAGGAGGACGTTCAGCTCGTGGTGACGGCTGAAGTCGCGCGCAGCTACGTCGCGCTGCGGGGGCTGCAGGCCCAACTCGGTGTGGCCCGCGAGAATGCCGCCAATCAGGAGCGCACCCTCGGGCTCACCCAGCGACGGCTCGATGCCGGCCGGGGGAACGAGCTCGACACCGAGCGCGCTCGCGCGCAGCTCGAGCTCACACAGGCGGCCGCGCTCGATCTCGAAGCGCGCGTCACGGAAGAGCAGTATCGCATCGCCGTCCTCACGGGAAGGGATCCGGAGACGGTCGCCGGCGAGCTCGCCACTGCGCAGCCGTTCCCGGAGCTGCCGGAGCTCGAGGCGCCGGCGGCCATCGAACAGCTCGCGCGCCGCCGCCCCGACGTGGTGAGCGCAGAGCGGCAGGCGATGGCCGCGGCGGCGTTCCATGGGGCCGCGAAGGCGGACTACCTGCCGCGCGTGTCGGTCGTCGGCGGGATCGGCGCATCCTCCAACGAATTCGACCGCCTCGGCGGCACCGGTACGTCACGGTTCTCCGTGGGGCCCGTGGTGTCCTGGCCGCTGCTCAATCTCGGCCGGGTGCGGGCGAACGAGAACGCGGCGGCAGCCGAGCGCGATGCCGCGGAGGCGCGATACGAGCAGACCGTGCGCCGGGCCGGAGAGGAAATCCGGAGTGCCGTCGTGCGCTATCGCTCGGCGCGTGCACGGCTCACGCACCTGGAGGCTGCTGCCGGGGCCAGCCGGCGCGCTGCGGAGCTCGCGCGGCTCCGGTTCGAAAGCGGCGCGGCGGACTTCCTGCAGGTGCTCGACGCCGACCGGACCCGTCTCGCGGCCGAGGAACAGCTCGCGCGCGGGAGGGCGGACGCCGGCGCACTGCTCGTGACGCTGTACCGGGCATTCGGCGCGGAGTGGCCGGTGCAGTAGGCCGGTCCTGGACGACTCGGCGCGTCGGCGACAGGTCTGCCGGCGCCCCGAGTTCGACCGCACGATTCGGGTAGTCCCTCGCCCCGCCAACACGGAGATTGTGCCATCGATCCGCGGCCCAATCACCAGCGAGGATACCCATGCACCGCCCCATCGACCCCGCTATTCTCTATTTCGGCACGCCGGTCGTGCTCGTGAGCTCCACGAATCCGGACGGCTCGGCCAACCTCGCGCCGATGTCGAGCGCGTGGTGGCTGGGCCGGAGCTGCATGCTCGGCTTCGGCGCGCGCTCGCACACGCCGGCGAACATTCAACGCACCGGCGAATGTGTCCTGAACCTGCCGTCGGTGCACCAGGTGGCGGCAGTGGACCGGTTGGCGCGCACGACCGGCTCCGATCCGGTGCCCGAGTGGAAGGCGCAGAACGGCTACCGGCATGTACGCGACAAGTTCGGGCTCGCCGGGTTCACCCCGGTCGCCAGCGAGCTGGTGGCCTCACCGCGCGCCGGGGAGTGCCCGATCCATCTCGAGGCGGTGCTGGAAGCGGTGCATCCGCTCGCCGTGCGCGACGCCGAGCGCCGAGGGCGGTCGATTGCACTCGAGCTCCGGATCGTGCGGGTGCATGCCGCGGAGTCGGTCCGGATGGCGGGCCACAGAGACCGGATCGATCCGGACCGCTGGCGCCCTCTCATGATGAGCTTCCAGCATTTTTACGGCCTGGGTGAGCGGGTGCATCCCTCGACGCTCGCTGCGATCCCCGAATCGGCCTACCGCCCTGCCCCGGTACCGGCCCCGACGCTGGAGCGCTCCGCATGAAGCAGACGCTCGAGGATACCTGCTGGAACGCGGTGATCGAGCGCGACGCCACGCTCGACGGCACGTTCGTCTTCGCGGTGCGTACCACGGGCATCTACTGCCGTCCGAGCTGCCCGTCGCGCCGGCCGCTCCGGAAGAACGTGGAGTTCTTCGCGGCGCCGGGAGACGCCGCCGCGGCGGGATATCGCGCCTGCCGGCGCTGCGAGCCAAATGCCGCGGAGACGGCCGCCGAGCGCGCGGTGGCAAGGGCGCGGGCATATCTCGACGCACACGTCGGCGAGCCGGTGACGCTCGGCGCCCTCGCGCGCGAAGCGGGCATGAGCCCGCACCATCTCCAGCGGACGTTCAAGCGCAGCGTCGGCGTCTCGCCGGCCCAGTATGCGGCGGCACTCCGGGCGGAGCGGCTCAAGGAGGAGCTCCGCTCGGGCGCCACCGTGAGCCGGGCCAGCTACGACGCCGGGTACGGCGCGAGCAGTCGGGTCTACGATGCGGCAGCGCGTCAGCTGGGCATGACGCCGGCGGCCTACCGGCGTGGGGGGGAAGGCGTACGGATCCGGTTCGCCATGGATCCGTCCGATTTCGGGACCCTGCTGGTGGCGGCAACCGACCGGGGCGTGTGCTCGGTCATGCTGGGGGACGATGCCGCCGCCCTGGAAGAGGCGCTGGAAGCGGAGTTCCCCAACGCCGAGCTGGTGCGCGCGCGTGGCGACGAGGAGGACAGCGAGGACCTTCGCGGGTGGACCGCGTCGATCGGGGAACACCTGCGGGGAACGACACGCGACCTGGAGATCGCGCTGGACGTCGGCGGCACGCCGCTGCAGCAACGCGTCTGGAGTGCGCTCCGGCGGATTCCCTATGGCGAGACGCGATCGTACGCGGAGCTGGCGGCCGCTGCCGGTGCGCCCCGCGCCATCCGGGCCGTGGCTTCCGCCTGTGCGAAGAATCCGGTCGCGCTCGTCGTGCCCTGCCACCGCGCCGTGCGGAAGGGGGGCGGGCTCGGCGGGTATCGCTGGGGACTCGACCGGAAGGCCCGGCTCCTGGCGCACGAACGGGGGATCGTGGTGCGGCGGGTGGAACGGGTATGAGCCACTGCGCCTCGCGAAGCTCGGGCTTCGCGAGGCGCAGTGATCGTTCGTTCAGGGGCGCAGCGTCACCCGCTGCAGCTCAGTGTCCGTGGCCCGTGTTCTTGTGGTGCCTGCAGGTGCCGGCCGGATTGAACTGCGCGAACATCCCGGCGGGATTCTCCTTGTAGAGCCAGACGTGCAGGTCGTAGTGCGGCTCGAAATGGTGCGCCTCGTCGGTCGGGGTCGCGGGATCGTCCACCATCCGGTTGTACGCATGGCCCTGGAACGAGGGCGGCGCGGTATGTCCCGCGGCTTCCCACGCCTTCAGGAAGACCAGGTTCTCGACGGCGACGAGCTGCAGGCTGCCGTCGGCCTGCGGCTCGTAGATGAGGACGCCCGGCTTGCGGAAGTCGGTGTGCGTGCCGTTGCCGTCGACGCGCGGGTTGGGCGGGCCGGCGATACCGAGGAGGTCGGGCCGGAAGAAGTGAATGCCCATGGCGCCCGTCTCGGCCGCGAGGCCCATCATGTCAGCCGACTCGCAGACGTTGCCCGGATCCCGTACATAGCCATCCGCCAGCGCGGTGTCGACGCTCTGGTACCGCATCGTCAGTGTCCGGACCTCGTCGAGCGTCGGCTCGCGGGCCGGAGCTGCGGCTCCCTGCGCGGCGAGTGGGCCGGCAAGCGAGGCCACGGCGAGCAGCGGTGCCGCTGCCATCCATGCTCTCATCGTGCTTCTCCTTCGACGGTCGTGGGGTGCTGGGACGAGATGGATTTACGATCCGGACGGCAAGTGCGCCAGTGGGGCGCCTCAGGCGGGACAGGGCAGCGGCAGACCGTCGTAGCTCTCCCCGCGACGGAGCGTGACGACGAGCGGGTCGACGGTGGCGCCGCCTTCGCCGAACGTCAGGGTCACCGATTGGCCGCCGATGCCGATGGAACGAATCCCGGACACGCGGCCCCGCTCGGCATGCCCTTCACGGGGGGCGGCGTACCGGAACTCCCCTTTGATCGAGAAGCGCTCCTCGTCGTCGAGGATCGCGGCATCGTCGGATACGAAGTAGTCGCCGCATCCGAACGAGATCTCGAGGCCGGCGCGCGTGGCGAGGAGCTCCATGGTGAGGTCGGCGGCACCGAACTGGCCGACGAGCACGTCGTCATCGGGGCCGGCAGGTCCTTCGCTGCAGGCCGCGCCGAGGCCGATGAGCGCGGCGACGACGAGTGCGAGTCGGTATGAGGGCATTGCCTTTCCTGCCTAACCGAGCGATCCGATCGGGAGGCGCACGCAGGCCCGCGCCCCGGGGCGGCCGGGTCGGGGTCCGAGCGAGATCTGCCCCCCGTGCGCTTCCGCGATCTGCCGGCTGAGCGCCAGCCCGATGCCGGTGCCGCCGGGCTTCGTCGTGAAGAAGGGGACAAAGAGGTTGCTCGTTTCGGAGATCCCCGGCCCATCGTCGTCCACGGTCACCTCGACCGAGCCACCCGTCACGGACCACCCGACCTCCACTCCGCCGCCGGCGTCGCGCACGGCGTCCACCGCATTGCGCACCAGGTTGATGAGGAGCTGGTCGAGCTGATCGCCGTCGGCGGCGATCGTCACGCCCGGGCCGGGAACGACCCGCACGGCAAGGCGGGTCTCGAGCGCCGCGACCCGGCGCACCCACTCGTCCACCGGCACGCGGGCGATCCGCGGCCGCGGAAGGCGCGCGAGCGTGGCGTAGGCGCCCAGGAACCGCGCCAGCGATTCCGCGCGGCCCGCGATCACATCGAGGCCACCGCGCAGGTCCTCCTCCCAATCCGCCGGCCGCACGTCACGCGCGGCGAGCGTGCGCAGGCTGCCGGCGATGCTCTTGATCGGCGCGAGCGAATTGTTGATCTCGTGCCCGAGCACGCTGACGAGGCGCTGCCACGCCGCGCGCTCCTCGGCGCGCAGCGCGCGGCCCACGTCGGTCAGGACCACGAGGGTGTGCGGCAGCCCCTCCTGCCGGAACACGCTCCGCCGGACTTCCCACCGGCTCGTCGCCCCCGGAAAGGTCATGTCCGTGATTCTCGGCGCCTCGCCGTGCAGGGCCTCGGCGAGGCCGAGGTCGGCGGCCGGCTCCCCGAGCACCTGGGATGCGGCGCGGCCGAGCACGGCCTCGCCGGCGCGGTTCACGAGGCGGAGGCGCGCACTGGCATCGAACGCGAAGACGGCGACGTCGATCTCCTCCGTGACCCGCCGCACGAGGGCATCCGCCTCGATGCCCTCGAGCCGTCGGCGCCGCATCATGTCGGCGAGCGCGTTCACCTCGTAGTACGCGAGCCCGAGGGAATCGTCCGGCCGGGCCGCGCGGCCGCGGGTGCTGAAGTCCCCCTCGCGAATGGCGGCGAGCAGGTTGGCGAGCGTCTGGATCGGGCGGACGGCGTACTCGCGCACGATGACCGCGCCGACCAGCCACGCGCCGAGCACGACGAGCGTGAAGGTGAGGCGGAGGCGAAAGGAATGCGGCTCGATCCAGAGCAGGCCCAGCGCGACGAGCACCGCCGGCGCACCGGTCCAGAGGAGCAGCCGGAAGATCCTCGGCTCGAACCGCGAAGATCGTCGCGGCCCCTCGCTAGAGGCCATGGCGGCCCAGCCGGCGATAGAGCGCGCTGCGGCTCAGGCCCAGGTCGCGAGCAGCGAGGCTCACGTTGCCGTCGTGGCGCTGGAGCGCCTTCCGGATGAGCACGGCTTCGACCTCTTCGAGCGTCATGTCGTCGAGCGCTGCGGCCGGCGCGGCATCGCGCCGAAGGCCGAGATCGGCGGCGGTGACCGTGTCGCGCCCCGCCATCAGCACCGCGCGCTCGAGCACGTGGTCCAGCTCGCGCACGTTGCCGGGCCAGGACCAGGTCCGGAGCGCGACCAGCGCGTCCGGCGAGAACCGGAGGCTGCCCTTGCGGTACCGCGCGGCGTAGCGGCCGAGAAAGAGGGCGGCGAGCTCGGGGATGTCCTCCGCCCGGTCGCGAAGCGGCGGAAGGCGCACCTCGATCGTGTTGAGCCGGAAGAGCAGGTCCTCGCGAAAGCGCCCGGCCGCCACTTCGGCGCGAAGGTCGGCGTTGGTGGCCGCGAGCACGCGAACGTCGGCGTGCTGCGTGCGCGAGCTGCCGACCCGCTCGAAGTCGCCTGTCTGCAGCACGCGGAGCAGGCGGCTCTGCTGGGAAAGGGAGAGGTTGCCGATCTCGTCGAGGAAGAGCGTGCCCCCGTCCGCCATTTCGAAGCGGCCGATGCGGTCTCCCTTGGCGTCGGTGAACGCGCCCTTCACATGGCCGAAGAGCTCGCTCTCGAACACACCCTCGGAGAGGCCCCCGACGTTCACCACCACGAGCGGTCGGGCGGCGCGCGGCGAAGCCGCATGGATCCAGCGGGCCAGCACCTCCTTGCCGGTGCCGTGCTCCCCCGTGATGAGGATGTTCGCGTCCGAGGGTGCGACGCGCTCGACGAGGCGCACCACGGGCTGCATCGCAGGCGAGGTCGCCACGAGTGGCTGCGTGCCGTCGGCCTGAAGGAGGTGGTTCGCGCTCTCGAGGCGCTGCCCGCGGCGGAGCGCGCGACCCAGCTCGACCTGCGTGCGGAGTGTCGCGAGGAGCCGGACATTGTCCCACGGCTTCTCGACGAAGTCGCGGGCGCCGCGGCGCATGGCCTCGACCGCCTTGTCCACGCTGCCCCACGCGGTCATCACGATGACGGGGAGCGTCGGGTCGAGTGCGAGGAGCTCCGGCAGCAGCTCGAGCCCCTCCCGCCCCGACGTGGTATCGCGATCGTAGTTCATGTCCATGAGCACCGCGTCGAACTCCTCGCGCGCGGCGAGCGCGAGGATCGCGCCGGGCGCGGCGGCGGTGCTCGTGCGATACCCTTCCCCCTTGAGCAGCAGGCGCAGCGCTTCGAGGATGTCGGGCTGGTCGTCTGCGACGAGGATCCGGGGAGATTCGGTCACGGGCGCCCCTGACAGGATGGATCGCAGCTGCGCACGGGCGATCGGAACCTATACCGCAGCCTTGTCGGGAACGCCGCCGCTCACCACCCACCCGTCCTTGAGCTCGATGACCCGGCTGCCGTACGCCGCATTCTCGGCGGAATGGCTCACCTGGACGATGGTCGTGCCTTCGCGGTTGACCTTCCGGAACATCTCCATGATCTCGCGGGCCTGAGAGGAATGCAAATTCCCGGTCGGCTCGTCGGCGAGGAGGAGACTCGGCCGGCCGATGAGCGCGCGCGCGACCCCCACGAGCTGCTGCTGCCCGCCGGATAGCTGGCTCGGGTACAGGTCCTTCTTGGCGACGATCCCGAAACGGTCGAGCGTGTCGGCCACGAGCGCCGCGCGCTCCGACGCCTTCACGTTCCGATACGAGAGCGGGACATCGAGGTTCTCCGCGATGGTCAGCTCGTCGAGAAGGTGGTATTGCTGGAAGACCACCCCGATGCGCTCGCGCGCGAGCGCCTGCCGGCGCTTCGGCGGCAGGCCGTGCACCGCCTCCCCATCGAGGTGATACTCGCCGCTCCAGTCGGCATCGAGAAGCCCGAGCACCGCGAGGAGCGTGCTCTTCCCTGCCCCGGACGGGCCCATCACCGTCACGAACTCCCCGCGCTCGACATCGACGTTCACCTGCCGCAGCAGGTAATGGAAACCGCCGGCGAGCGGAACGCGCTTTTCGAGGTTGCGCATGCGGATCAGCGGCATCATTCGCTCCGGAGCGCTTCGAGCGCGTCCACGCGGGTGGCCCGGCGCGCCGGGAGCCAGGCGGCCATGAGCGCGACGGTCGTCAGGAGAATCGCGACCACCCCGAGGGTCACCGGATCCGCGGGCGAAACGCCGTAGAGAAGCGATCGCATGAGCCGCGTAAGGGCGAGCGCTCCGGCGACGCCGAGCGCCACACCCGCCACGACCGGGCGCATTCCTTCGCCGATCACGAGCCGCCGGACGTCCCCGGGCTGTGCGCCCAGGGCGATCCGGATTCCGATCTCGCGGGTGCGGCGGGCGATCGCGTACGAGAGGACACCGTAGATGCCGATGGCCGCGAGCACGAGCGCCAGCAGCGCGAAGAGCGCCAGCACCGCCATGCTCACGCGGGGCTGGGTGAGGCTTCCGCTCAGCCGGTCCTCCATCGTCCTCAGCTTCGTGAGCGGGAGCTGCGGGTCCACCGAGGCCAGCGCCGCGCGTGCCTGGTTCGCGAGCGCCATCGGGTCGCCCGCCGCCCGCAGCGCCACGCGGACGCTGCGCAACGGCCCCTGGGCCATCGGCTGGTACACCTGCGCGTAGGGCGCCGCCGACACCTCCTCCTGCGCGACGTCCCCGACCACGCCGACGATAAGCGACGCGCTGTCGCTTCCATCGGCGACCTGAATGCGCCGGCCGATCGGGTCCTGGCCGCTCAGAAAGCGCCGAACCAGTTCCTCGTTCACGACGGCGACCGGCGTCGCGGAGGCGGCATCCGACTCCTCGAGGAGGCGCCCCTTTCGCAGGGGAATCCGGAGCACGTCGAAATACCCGGGCGTCACTCGGAACGGCTGGACGTCGCCATTGCCGCCATCCGTCTGGACCCGTCCTTCGAGGTCGAACGTCAGGTAGCTCGATCCCTCGAGCGGCAGGTCGCTGCTCACCGACACCGCTTCGACGCCCGGGATCGCGCGTGTCCGCTCGACGAGTCGGTCGATCACGGGTACCAGCGCGTCGTCATCGGGATAGCGTGCCGTCGGGAGGATGAGCTCGTACGTCAGGACGCCGCCGGGATCGAAGCCCATGTCCACCTGGTTGAGGCGGACGAAGCTCCGGATCAGGAGACCGGCACCGGCGAGCAGCATGATGGCCAGCGCCGCTTCCCCGAGGACCAGCGCGTTGCGGAACCTGGTCCCGCCCGCCGTGCCCCCTCGCGCGCCGTCCTTGAGCGAATCCTGCAGCGAGCCGGCCCGGATCAGGCGCGCCGCCGGAGCAAGCCCGAAAAGCAGGCCGGTTCCGACGGCGAGCGCGAATGCGAAGGCCGCGACCGTCCAGTCGACGCCGACCTCCCAAAGCCGCGGCACGAACGTGGTGCCGCTGGCCTGGAGCGCGTCGAGCGCCCACGCCGCGAGGAGGAGCCCGCCGGCGGCGCCGATCGACGAGAGCAGCAGGCTTTCGGTGAGCAACTGCCGCAGGAGGCGAGTGCGGCTCGCGCCGAGTGCCAGCCGCACGGCGACCTCGCGCTGGCGCCCGCTCGCCCGGGCAAGAAGGAGGTTCGCCACATTGGCGCAGGCGATGAGCAGCACGAGCGCCACGGCCGCGGTGAAGACGAGCAGTGCGGGCTTCGCCTCGCTGACGATATCCGCCTGCATCGAGACGACTTCGCCCTGGATCGACGCGTTCGTCTCGGGATACTGTTCGGCGAGGCGCCGCACGACGAGATCGAGCTGCGACTGCGCCTGCGCGATCGTGGCGCCCGGCGCCAACCGGCCGATGAGCGTCAGAAATTCGCCACGCCGCGGATAGCCCGGATTCGAAAGGTCGATCGGCATCCAGAGCTCGAGCTCGGAGCCGGCACGGAAAGTCCCGGGCATGACGCCGATGACGGTATATGGCCGGTCGTTGACCACGATGCTCCGGCCGATGACCGAGGGATCCTCCGCGAATCTCCGGCGCCAGAGGTCGTGCGCGAGCACGACGACGTCGGTGGCGCCCTCCCGATCTTCGCCCTCGGCAAAGGCACGGCCGAGCGAGGGCTGCACGCCGAGTGCGTCGAAGAAGTTGGCGGTGACGCGGCTGCCGCGGACCTGCTCGGGCTCGCCGCTGCCGGTCAGGTTGAACGACGCATCGTTCGCCGCGGCGAGATGCTCGAATGCGGCGACGCCTTCGCGCCAGTCACGATAGTCGGGCGCCGACGTCGACGTGCGCCCGAAGTCCGGATACTTCCCCCAGACGTAGACCAGCTGCTCCGGCGCGGGAAAGGGAAGCGGGCGGAGCAGCACACTGTTCACGACACTGAAGATCGCGGTGTTCGCGCCGATGCCGAGCGCGAGCGTCAGGATCGCGGTGAGGGCGAACGTGGGCTGGTTCGTCAGGGTGCGGACGGCGTACTGGAGGTCCCGCCAGAGCTGGTCCATGTCAGTCCTCCCTGAGCGCGACGTTCGGATCGACGCGCGTGGCGCGCAGGGCCGGCACGAAGGTGGCCGTGAGCGCGACGAGCGCGAGCATGGCGGTGACGAGCGCGAAGGTGACGGGATCGGTCGGACTCGTGCCGTACAGGAGACTGCGCATGACGCGCGTGAGCGCGAAGGCGCCGGCGAGTCCGGCGAGGATTCCTGCGCCCGCCATCGCCATGCCCTGCCCCATGACCATCCTCAGCACATCCTGCGCGCGCGCACCGAGGGCCATGCGCACCCCGATCTCCCGCGTGCGCTGCGCGACACCGTTCGCGACGACGCCCGCGATACCGACGGCGGCGAGCAGCAGTGCCACGGCGGCGAAGGCGCCGAGAAGGAGCATGGTGAAGCGCCGCGCCGCGACCGAATCGCCGAGGTATTCGTCGAGCGGCTGGGGCTCGGCGAGTGGCAGCTCGGGATCGAGCGCATGCAGCTCCGCGGCCACCGCCGGCACCAGCTGCAGCGGCGCCCCGCTGGTGCGGATGATCAGGCTCATGGTCGGGCGCGCGAACTGCGCGTGGGTCCAGTACACCATGCGCGAGGACGCCGAATCGAGCGCCCGCTGGTGCACGTTGCGCACGACGCCCACGATCTCCCCTTCGAGCGTGTCGCCCCATTCCATCAGCAGGCGCTGGCCGATCGGGTCCTCGCCGGGGAAGACGCTTCGGGCAAGCTCCTCGTTCACGACGATCTTCCCGGCATCCGCGCCGCCGGCGTCGGTGAAGGTCTCGCCGCGAAGCACCTCGATGCCCATGGCGCGGAAGTAGGCGGGATCGACCGCCTGGATCTCCGAGCCGATCTCCTCGCCCGGCGCCGGGATCGGCCGGCCGGCCACCGCCACCGAGTGTCCGATGGTGCCTGAGAAATCGAAGGGAATCCAGCTCGTGGCACTCGCCTCGGTGACGCCGGGAATGGTCCGCACCCGCTCGAGCAGCTGGCGGAAGAATGCGACGCGCACCGGATCGTCCGGATAGCGGCTGTACGGGAGGGAGACGGTCGCCGTCAGCACGCGATTGACGTCGAAGCCAGGGTCGATCCGCGCGAGCCGAACGAAGCTGCGGAGCATGAGACCCGCCCCGACGAGGAGCACGAGCGAAAGCGCGATCTGCGTCGCCACGAGGGCTCCCCGCCCGCGGGTGGCGGAGCTGCCGCGCGCGCCGTCCTTGAGCATGCCCTGGAGATTGGTGCGCGTCGCGCGAATTCCCGGAACCAGGCCGAAGAGAATTGCGGAGAGCGCGACGAGTCCGGTGGCGAAGAGCAGCGTCCGTACGCTGACCGAGATCTCCGCGGCCCGCGGCAGCGAATCGGGTGCGGCCCGGACGAGCGCCTCGGTGGCCCAGACGGCGATGACGAGCCCGCAGATGCCACCGATCGCCGCGAGCACGAGGGACTCGGTGAGCTGGCCCCGAAGGAGCCGCTGGCGGCTCGCGCCGAGCGCCGCGCGCACGGCGAGCTCGCGCTGCCGTGCCGCGGCACGGGCGAGCTGCAGATTGGCCACGTTGGCGCAGGCGATGAGCAGCACGAACCCGACGACCCCGCCGAGCACGAGCAGCGTCCGCCGGGTCCCGCCGACCACCTGCTCCGCGAGCGGCACCAGCGCAACCGACCAGCCGGCATTGTCGCGATGGGTCGACTCGAGCTCGCGCGCGACCACCTGCAGCTCGGCTTCTGCCTGCTCCACCGAGACGCCCGCGGCGAGGCGGCCGATCCCCCGGAGAAACCGGCCACCGCGCTCCCGATAATCGACCGCCGGATCGAGACTGAGCGGCCACCACATCTCGGCGCGCGTCTGCGGCGGCCTGAAGCCCGGCGGCATGACGCCGATGACAGTGAAGGGCATGCCGTTCACCGAGAAGGTCCGGCCGAGGGCCGACGGGGTCCCGCCCAGCTGCTCCCGCCAGAAATCGTGGCTCACCACGAGCACTGCGGGGCCCGCAGGCGTGTCTTCCTCGTCGGTGAACGTGCGCCCGAGGGCGGGCGCCACGCCGAGAACTCTGAAGGTCGAGGCGGTGACGCCCTGAGCGGGTACCTGCATCGGCTCGCCCAGGCCGGTCACGGTCATGTCGACATCCTGCAGGACGCCCATCTCGGCGACGCCGCGGACGCGTGCCTTCCAGTCGAGGTAGTTCGCCGGATGGACCTGTTCGTGTCCCTCGGGATCGTCGACGTTGCGCTCCCAGATCATCACGAGCCGATCGGGCGCTTCGTACGGCAGCGGGCGGAGGAGGACGGCGTCGATCACGGTGAAGATCGCGCTGTTGGCGCCGATGGCGAGCGCGAGCGTCAGCGCGACGACGAGCGTGAAGCCGGGGGTCCGGCCGAGCGACCGGAGCGCGAGTCTGATGTCGTGATGCATGCGGCGCTCAGGCCGGCGTCAGGGCCGCTGCCCCCGGCGTGAACCGCTCTTCCTCGACGACACGCCCGTCGAAGAGGTGGATCGCGCGCTCGGCATGCGACGCGTATCGCGCGTCGTGGGTCACCATGCAGATGGTGGCGCCGCCACGATGCAGCTCGCGCAGCAGCTCCATCACGGCCTCGCCGTTGACGGAGTCGAGGTTGCCGGTCGGCTCGTCGGCGAGGAGGATCGCGGGATCCCCCGCCACCGCGCGGGCGACGGCCACGCGCTGCTGCTGGCCGCCGGAGAGCTGCGAGGGATAGTGGCGCATCCGGTGCGCCATGCCGACGCGCTCGAGCGCATCCTTGACCCGGCGCGAGCGCTCATCGCCGCTCATGCCGCGATACGTGAGCGGCAGCTCGACGTTCTCCTGCACCGTGAGGTCGCCGATCAGGTTGAAGGCCTGGAAGATGAAGCCGATCTGGCGGTTCCGTACTCGCGCGCGGTCGCCGGGCGCGAGATTCGCCACCGACTCGCCGGCGAGCTCGTACTTCCCTTCGGTCGGGGAGTCGAGCAGGCCCAGGATCGACAGCAGAGTCGTCTTGCCGCAGCCGGACGGGCCGGCGATGGCGATGTACTCGCCCTGCGCGATCTCGAGGTGAATGTCCGAAAGCGCGTGCGTCTCGACTTCCTCGGTGTAGAAGACCTTGCGGATCCCTTCGAGGCGGATGAGCGGCTGACCGGCGGTCGTCATGGGTGTGGTGGCTCCTGTAGTTGGCTGCTATTCGAGACGAACGCGGTCGGCGTCGGCGTAGCGCGACATGTCCGAGATGATGACCCGGTCACCGGCTTGGAGCCCGCCGAGGATCTCCACGGCGTTGACCGAGCTGCGGCCGAGGCGGACCGTGACGCGCTCGGCGTGCTTCCCGTCGGGCGTGAGGCGGAAGAGGTCGGTGGTGCTGTTGCCCTGCCCGTACGCCGGCCGGCTGATCGAGAGCGTGCTGTCGACGCGGTCGATTTCGATGGTCCCGTCCACGGTGAGGTCGGGGCGCGCGCCGCGCGGCAGCTCGCCGGTGAGGGCCACATCCACGGTGACCGTGCCGCTCACGGAGGCGGGATCGATGCGCGAGACGCGGCCGGGAATGATCCCGTTGCGCGTGTCGATCGCGGCGGTCTGGCCCAGGACGACGTCACGTGCCGGCGACTCCGGGATGCGCAGGACGGCCTTGAGCCGTCCGGGCTGCACCACCCGCGCGAGCGTCGCGCCGGACTGGGCCCACTGCCCGACTTCGAGGGGCAGCTCCTGCACCACCCCGTGCGCACCCGCGGTCACTTCCATCGAGCGCACACGCTCGCGCTGGAACTCGTGCACGGCGCGGAGCCGCGTCACCTGCGCCCGCTGCATGTCGACCTGGCTGTCGATGACCTGCGAGTAGAGCTGCAGCCGTCCCTGCTCCGTGCGGTATCGCGTCTCGGTCTCGGCCAGCTGGTCGCGCAGTCGATCGGCTTCCATGCGAGGGATCAGGTTCTGGCGCACGAGCGAGTCGGCGGCAGAGGCGTTCCGTTTCGCGTTCTCATACGCGGCACGCGCCGAGGCGACCACCGCCTCCTGATTGAGGTGCTGCGACTGCAGCTCCACCTGCAGGTTCATGCGAGCGGCCTGCGCGGCCGTGAGCTGGCGCTCGCTCTCGAGGGCCTCCAGCTGGACGTCGGGATTGCTGAGCACGAGGAGCACCGTTTCCGGCGTGACGGTCTCACCCGGCTCCACCAGCCGGCGCTCCACGCGGCCGGCGGTGACTGCCGTGACCCATCGCGTCTGTTCCGGCACGAGCGTGCCTGGCCCGCGCACCTGCAGGACGAGCGGCCCCGCCGCGACGGTGTCGATCCATGCCGAGCCGCGCTCGACCGTCGGTGCCGCAGGGTCGAGTGCGCTGAGCCCGGCCGTCACGGCGATGACCCCCGCGAGCGCCGCGCCTCCGTAGATGAGACGGCGGCGGTTCCTGTTGACGGGCGTTCGGGCGATGTCCATGGGCGATCCTGATTCGGGGCGCGCGCAACGGCGACAGACTCCACAAGGAAGGAATCGTGCCACCGATCGAGGATCGGCAACATGTTGCGCCAGCGCCGGTTGACGGGCGCGCTCGGACGTTCGCCGGCCGGAGGGTGTGCGGTCGCGGGACTGGGCAATCCCATTTCCGGACAGGAAGGCCGCTTCAGGCTGGACGGCGCAGCCATCGCTCGCGCCAGCTGCGTGACCTGCTCGCCTCCCGCGGAGCCGCGAGGGCCCGGAGCTCGTCGCGCAGCGCAGCGGCGGACGGGAAGCGCTGCGAGGGCTCCTTGGCGAGGCAGCGCAGCACGACGTCGTCGAGCTGCGGCGAGATACCCGGCCGGAAGATGCTCACGCGCGGCGCCGGGCGGGCAATGTGCTGCGCGGCAAGCTCGCGTCCGGTCCCGGCGAACGGCGGCCGGCCCGTGAGCACCTGAAAGGCGAGCACGCCGAGCGAGTAGACGTCGCTCCGTCCGTCGCTGTCCTGCCGCCCGAGCAGCTGCTCCGGTGCCATGCACGCAACGGTGCCGAGGCCCAGCGAGAGCTCGGAGCGCGAATGATCCGACGTGTGAAGGGTAGCGACGCCGAAGTCGGCCAGGATCGGCCGGCCCTCCTCGAGCAGCACGTTCTCCGCCTTGATGTCGCGATGGACGATGCCGGCCGCGTGCGCCGCGGCGACGGCGTCGGCCAGCGCGGCCACGAGCGCTGACGCCTCGCGCTCGGCGAGGCGCGGGCCCTCCGCGATCCTGCGGGCCAGGCAGGGACCGGATACGTACGGCATGACGAAGTACGGAACCCCGGCCGCCTCGCCGAGCGCGAAGACCGGCATGATGCCGGGATGGCGGAGCGAGGCGAGCATGCGCGCTTCGCGGCGAAAGCGCTCGCGGTCCGCTCGACGGTCCCACAACTCGGGGAGGAGCATCTTGATCGCGACGAGGCGATCGAGCCGGTGGTCCCGCGCCAGATGGACGCGGCTCATCCCGCCCCCGCCGATCAGCTCGAGGAGCGTGAAGTGGGGGCGCAGCGCGGCCTCGACCACGCCATCACGGTCGTCGGCCGATTGGCCGCCGAGGACGCTGCGCTCGGCGAGCGCGAGTCGGGGAGCACCCATTCGAGAATCCATCGGGTCGGACGAGGACTGCGCACCGCCGACGGACCGCGGTGCCGGGAACGGCGGGACCATAGGAAGGATCCGTGCCAGCCTGGTCCGATGCGTCAATCGCTTGCTCCGACGAGGCTTGCGCCGGCGGGTCAGACCGATCCGCTCCTCGACGCCGTTCCGCTTCGGGGATGCTCGAATCCCACGAACGAACAGTTCGCCGGTCGGAGGAACGACCCGGGGCGGCCACCCCGTAGCGCAGTCTCGCCGGTGGCGATATCTCTTACTCATCCCTCTCCGCTGGCCCCATGCGCGAAGCGCTCGCCGATCAGCTTGCCGGCCGATACACGATCTCCCGCGAGCTCGGTCGGGGCGGGATGGCATCGGTCTGGCTCGCTCGCGATCTGCGGCACGATCGCGAGGTGGCGATCAAGGTGATCCATCCCGAGATCGCCGTCGCGATGGGTGTCGACCGCTTCGTGCGCGAGATCCGCCTCACGGCCCACCTGCAGCATCCGCACATCGTCCCCGTGCTCGACTCGGGCACATTCACCGCGGCGCGCGGCGCGACGCTTCCCTGGTTCGCGATGACGTACCTCCCCGGCGAATCGCTCCGGGCGCGCCTCGAGCGCGAGGGGCAGCTTCCGGTCGAGGACGCGGTGCGGATCACCCGCGAGGCGGCCGAGGCGCTCGCGGCCGCGCATCGCGAAGGGGTAGTGCACCGCGACATCAAGCCGGAGAACCTCCTCGTCGCCGATGGGCGTACCTGGGTGGCGGATTTCGGGATCGCCAAGGCGCTCATCGAGACGGGAGGCGAGCAGCTCACGAGCACCGGGTTCGTCGTCGGCACGCCGGCGTACATGAGCCCCGAGCAGGCGGCAGGCGACCGGGTGGATGCGCGAAGCGATCAATACAGCCTCGCGAGCGTGCTCTACGAAATGCTCACCGGCGAGCCGCCGTTCACCGGGGCGTCGGTGCAGATGATCATCGCCCGCCAGATGTCGGAAGCGCCGCGCGCGATCCGTCCCGTCCGGCCCTCGGTGCCGCCTGCGGTCGAGTCCGCGGTCATGCGCGCACTCGAGCGGCTGCCGGCAGATCGCTTTCCCTCGATCGCGGCGTTCGCGGCGGCGCTCGGTGCGCCTGCGCCGGCCGGCGAAGCACCGCGGCGGACCGGGCCACGCATCGTTCGCTACGGCCTCCTGGTCGCCGGGTTCGCCGTGGTCGCTCTCGCGGGCTGGCTCGTCGCGGAGCGGCGCCGGCCGGTCCCGGCACCGCGGGATCCGCAGGTGGTGGCGCTCCGCGCACGAGGGCTCCAGGCGTTCACGCGCCGCACCCCCGCCGGATCCCGCGAGGCCATCGACGCCTATTCGGCGGCCATTCGCCTCGATTCGACCTGGGCACTGACGTGGGCCGGTCTCGCCGAGGCATACGTGCAGGCCTATGGTCGCCGCTTCGTCTTTCCCGGCGCCGTGCGTGACAGCGCGCTGCGGCTCGCGGTCGCGGCCGCCGATCGGGCGATCCTGCTGGATCGCGGGAGCGCCGACGCCTGGGTCGCACGCGCGGCCGTGAGCCGGAGCGTCGATCCCACCGACCGGGGAGCGCCACTCGCTGCATTGCGCCGCGCGCTCGCCATCGACTCGACACATCCCCGCGCCTGGTTCCTGATCGGTGTGATGACCTCGGACAGTGGCGATATCGACGCGGGGCTCGCGGCCTTCCGTCGGTCCGTCGCGCTCGATCCGGGCAATCCGGAAGCCCTGGCCTTTCTCGCCCTCGGCCACTACTGGCGGCGGCACTACGACAGTGCCGGCGCCTGGGCGGACAGCGCCGTGGCGGTCGAGCCCACCTACCTCCTGGCGAGGACGACGCTGGGTCAGGTCGGTGTCGAGCGCGGCGACTTCGCCCGTGCGCGCGCGGCCTTCGAAGCCGCCCAGCGCATGACGACCGATGTCGAGGCGCTCAACGGCCTCGTGGGGCTGGCCTTCGTGGAAGCCCGCGCGGGAAACACCGATGAGGCGGCGCGGCTCCTTCAGCGCGCAGAATCGCTCGAGACCCAGTACGTGCCGCTGCCGGCGCACACGGGCGTCTATCTCGCGCACGCCTTCGCGGCGCTGGGCCGTGCCGATGCCGCGATCGAGCGACTCGGCCGGATCTCACCTCGTGATGACCGGCACTTTCAGCTGCACCTGCGCTGCGACCCGCCCTTCGATCCGATCGCCGCCGATGGCCGGTTCCGGCGGCTGCTCCTCGAACCACGGCCACCGTCCGGGTGCTGAAGGGGCGCCGGGGCTTCCACTGTACGGACAGCCCACCCTTCGCCACTCTTCATAACCTCTTCAGATTGCGCTCATCGATCCACTGATACGTTGAGGAGGAGCATTCCCCATCCTGCCTGGAAGGAGCTTCTGATGCGCACGCCCCTCCTCGTTGCCCTGATCGCCTTCGCTCCGTCGGTCGTGACGGCGCAGTCCCCCATCTCGATCGAGCTTGGCGCCGGAATCGCCGTGCCGGTGCAGGATTTCGGCAACGCCGAGCTTGGCACGGGGTTCGGCTTCGGCGCCAACGTCCGATATCGCTTCCAGCCGCATCTCCTCGGATATGCAGGGTGGGAATGGTTCCACTTCTCGGCCGATCTGGCGCCCGACGAGCTGGACGTCGAACAGACCGGATACACCTTCGGCCTCCGCTACGAGCACCCGATCGGAAGCGAGCGCCCTGCCGGCACGCCGTCGCCCGCGTGGTGGGTGCGCGCCGGGGGCCTGCTCGCGCACGTGGAGCTGGAAGATGAGGCCGGAGAATCCGCCGGGGACACGGACCACGGACTGGGCTGGGAGGCCGGTCTCGGCATCAGCTGGCCGCTCAACAACCGCGTTGCGGTGACGCCCGGCGTGCGGATTCGCATGCTCGGCCGGGAGATCGACATGGGCCTGGGCGCGCAGGATGCGACGCTGACCTATGTCACGGCCGGAGTGGGCGTCGTCGTCGGCTTCTGACGGGCGCCACTCGCGCCTGTACCGGGTCTGTCGCATCTTCAGGATCGCCTGCGTGCCGCGCCTCCCGCGCGGCGCGCTCATGTATGCCCATATCCACCTCCATTCCGGCCTGGAGAAAGCAGATGAGGTCAGGACGACATCTCCGGCGCTCGATCCTGGTGGTCGCGCTCGCGGCCCTCGCATCCATCGCGTTGCCGGCACCGGGTGAAGCGCAGAATCCGAAGCCGCCGCAGGCGGCGCCGCTGCGTGACGGACAGCACGACTTCGACTTCGAATTCGGGACCTGGGACGTGCGACTCAGGCGCCTCGTCGACCCGCTGTCCGGTTCCGATGAATGGGTCGAGTGCAGCGGCCTCTCGACGGTACGCAAGGTCTGGAATGGGCGAGCGAACCTGGGCGAGCTCGAGGTGGATTGCCCGGGCGCACACATCCAGGGCCTGAGCTTCCGGCTCTACCAGCCCGCGACGCGCCAGTGGCAAATCCGCTGGGCAACGAGCGCGGATGGCGAGCTCGGGCCGCCGATGATCGGCGGCTTCGACGCGGAGGGGCGCGGCGAGTTCTACAATCAGGAGACCTTTCGCGGCCGGGCGGTGTACGTCCGGTTCATCTTCTCCGACATCGCGCGGGACTCGTTCCGCATCGAGCAGGCGTTTTCGGTGGATGGTGGAACGACCTGGGAGACGAACTGGATCACGACGTTCACCCGGCGGAAGGGATGAGCCAGCGACTGAGGTTCCGGATCTCGGTCTCGCTCGACGGGTACACTGCCGGGCCGAATCAGAGCGTCGAGACCCCTCTCGGCGTCGGCGGTGAATCGCTGCACGACTGGGTGGTGCCGCTGGCGGCGTGGCGCTCGGCGCACGGCATGGAAGGCGGCGAGGTGAACGGGAGCACGGGCGTGATGGAGGAGCTGGCCGACAACATCGGCGGGACCATCATGGGCCGGAACATGTTCGGCGGGCATCCGGGACCATGGCGGGAGGACGATCCGTGGACCGGCTGGTGGGGCAGGAGCCCGCCGTTTCATCACCCCGTCTTCGTGCTCACGCACCACCCGCGGCCGCGGCTCGAGCTCGAGGGCGGCAGCAGCTTCACCTTCGTCACCGACGGGATCGAGTCGGCGCTGCGCCAGGCGCGGCAGGCGGCCGCGGGACGGGACATCGCCCTCGCGGGTGGGGCGAACGTGGCGAAACAGTTCCTGAATGCAGGGCTCGTCGACGAAATGGCGCTCCACGTCGTTCCGATCCTGCTCGGCGGCGGGGAGCGACTGTTCGACGACGTGAGGGACCTCGGCGACCTGGCGCTCGTGCGAACGGTACCGGCGCCCGGAGTCGTGCACCTCCGGTTCGAGCGGCACACCGGAGCACCGGCATGAACCACGTGCTCGCGCCCCCCGATATCAGGCGCAATTCCCGCCCACGCAGACAGGACCAGTCGATGCGAACCTTCGTCGTGCTGCTGATCGCCGCCGTGGTCGCGTTTCCGGCGGCCGCGCAGAACGCCCGGTCCTACACGCGCGCCGACACGCTGCGCGGCTCCTTCGATACGCCGGGCCGCGCCTGGTGGGACGTAACGTTCTACGACCTCCACGTCTCCATCGATCCTTCGGACAGCACGATCCGGGGACGGAACACGATCGTCTACCACGTACCCGGCGCCGCGGCCGGCACGGCACGGGGCCCGTCGACCCGGCGCGGAGAGCGGCCTGCCCCGCCACGGGCCGAGCTGCAGATCGACCTCATGACGCCGCTCGAGATCGACAGCGTGGTCCAGGACGGGCGGCGCCTGGAGACGCGTCGCGAGGGCAACGCCTTTTTCGCGACGACCGTGACGCCGCAGGTCCGAGGCGGCGTCTATTCGGTCACCGTCCACTACCATGGCCGCCCGCAGATCGCGAAGCGGCCGCCCTGGGAAGGCGGCTTCTCCTGGAAGACGGACAGCCTCGGCCGGCCCTGGATCGTCACGACGGATCAGGGGATGGGCGCGAGCGTGTGGTGGCCGAACAAGGACACGCAGGCGGACGAGCCCGACAGCCAGCGCGTCGCGATCACCGTCCCCGAGCCGCTCGTCAACGTTTCCAACGGACGCCTGCGCCGCGTGACGCACAACGGGGACGGCACCGCGACGTGGGAATGGTTCGTCGTCAATCCGATCAACAACTACGCGATCGCGGTTGCCGCCGGGCGCTACGCGCACTGGAGCGAGCTGTACGAAGGCGAGCGCGGCACCCTCACGCTCGACTTCTGGCCCCTCGACTACAACCTCGAGGCATCGCGCCGGCAGTTCCCGCAGGCGCGCAGCACCCTCAAGTGCTTCGAGCACTGGTTCGGGCCATATCCGTTCTACGAGGACGGATTCAAGCTGATCGAGGTCTCGAACAACGGCATGGAGCACCAGAGCGCCGTCGCGTACGGCAACGGCTACGCGAACGGCTACCGCGGGCGCGACGGCTCCGGCACCGGGCTGGGCATGAAATGGGATTTCATCATCGTGCACGAGACGGCGCACGAATGGTGGGGAAACAACCTCACGACGAACGACCTGGCCGACATGTGGGTCCACGAGAGCTTCGCGAACTATGCGGAGAACCTCTACACCGAGTGCCTCTTCGGAAAGGACGACGGCGCACGCTACGTGATCGGCACGCGCCGGCTCATCGGCAACGAGCAGCCGATCGTCCCGGGTGCGTACGGCGTGAACGCCGAGGGCTCGGGCGACATGTACCCGAAAGGCGGGAACATGCTGCACACGATCCGGCAGCTGGTGGGAGACGACGAGAAGTGGCGCGGGATCCTCCGGGGGCTCAATGAGGAGTACCGGCACGCCATCGTCACCGGGCGGCAGGTCCAGCAGTACATCAGCACGCGGGCGGGTATCGACCTGTCGAAGGTCTTCGAGCAGTATCTGACGCGCACCGAGATCCCGCTTCTGGAGTACCGGATGGAGGGCACCTCACTCGAATATCGGTGGGCCCGGGTCGTGCCCGGGTTCGCCATGCCGGTTGAGGTCACCCTGCCGGGCGGGACGATCCAGACGCTCCGGCCGACAGAGGAGTGGCAGGCCACGCGCCTGGAACGACCGGGAGCGCTGGCCGTCGACCCCGACTACTACCTCGAGGCCAGACGGGTCGGGGAGTGATGCGTAAACCCGGGGGGGGGTCAGCGAGCGGCACCTATTCCTACCGCTGCCCGATTCACGCTCAGATGGCGGGCGTCGTCCGCGTGCATTGATGGCGTCACCTTACTTCACCCGACGGCGATTCATGCGCATGACGTCGGCCGCAGTCGCGGCCGCCGTCGGCCTTCCTGCGCTCACGCGCTGCGGGGATCCGGCAGGGCCCGAGGACGGATGGAGGTCCCCGCTCGTCCAGCCCCCGAACCTCGGCGCAACCGGCGTGTCGCTCACCGCCCGGCCGGGCATCGCAACGATCTCCGAGGGCGAGTCCACCGACGCCTGGCTCTTCAACGGCAGCCTGCCCGGACCGACGCTGCGTGCCCGGCTCGGCGACACCGCGCGCATCGACCTGGTCAACGCGCTTTCCGGTCCGACCGTGGTCCACTGGCATGGCATGCTGGTGCCGGAAGAGGCGGATGGACATCCGAGGAACGCGATCGCCGCCGGCAGCTCCTACGCGTACGAGTTTCCTGTGCGGCAGCGGGCCGGAACCTGCTGGTACCATCCGCATGCGCATCATCACACCGGAGAACAGATCCAGCGGGGACTCGCCGGTTTCTTCCTCGTGGGCGATGACGAAGAGGCGGCGCTTGCGCTCCCCGGCGGCGAGCAGGAGGTCCTGCTGATGCTGCAGGATCGTGCTGCGGCCGTCACCGAAGCCTTCGCACACGCACCTTCCGCGGCGGACCTGCACGACGGCGTGCTCCGCGGAACGCCGTACGGGAACGGCGTTCGCCGCCCTGCGCTCGACGTGGGCGGCGGTTGTTACCGGTTCCGCCTCCTCAATGCCTCGCACGCGCGCGTCTACCGGATCGCGGTATCGTCGGGCGCTCCGCTCACCGTGATCGGCAACGACGGCGGGCTGCTGCCGGCTGTCGCCGAGGTCCCGAGCGTCTGGCTCGGCGTCGGCGAGCGGACGGACTTCCTCCTGGACTTCACCGACGTTCCCGTCGGCACGCGCCTGATGATCCGGTCGCTCCCCTTCGACGCGCCGGGTTCCGGCGGGAAATCTCGGCAGGGGATGGCGATGGACCTGCTCGAACTCGTCCGGGTGGACCGGTCGGTTCCGGGCAGGCCGGCCCTGCCGGCGGTGCTTTCGAGCGTGGTCCCCCTCGGCATGCCGATTCGCGAGCGGACGTTCGCGTTCCGGACCACGGTGAGCCAGGAGATGCACCAGATCAACGGCCTGACGTTCGACATGGAGCGGGTGGATGTGACCGTGCCCTTCGGAGAGGTCGAGCGGTGGATCTTCCGGAACGACAGCACACTGCCTCATCCGGTCCACATGCACGGTACGCAATTCCAGATCGTGGCGCGTTCGGGTGGCCGGGGCTCGGTGCTTCCCTACGAGGCGGGGTGGAAGGACACCGCGCTGCTGATGCCCGACGAGTCGGTCGAGGCACTCGTGCGCTTCGACGCCTATCGCGGGCGCTTCCTCCTGCACTGCCACAACCTGCAGCACGAGGACATGGGGATGATGCTGAACGTCGAGGTCGTCTAGCGCTCGCCCGCGATCTCGCGTTCCATCTCGCTCAGCTCCGCAGCGACGCCGTTCGGCATCTCCAGCAGGAAACGCCGCTTCACCTCGAATCCCGAGGCGCGGTAGAAGGGCTCTCCCGGCAGGGTGGCGACGAGCGTCAGCCGCCGGAAGCCCGCCGCAGCGGCGTCGGCCGTGCAGCGTGCGAGCAGCTCACGCGCGAGGCCGCGCCGCGCGCGGGCGGGATGCACGAAGAAGGCCCTGATGCGCGCGGCGTCGAATGCAGGGTCGAGCAGCGGGTCGTGCGCACTCTTGGCCCGGTCGCCTCCATGCAGCGTTCGACGCCGGCTCCACCCGCCGGCCGCGGCGAGCTCGCCATCGATGGAACAGACGTAATACGTGCCGTCCTCGATCAGCTGGGTGTCGGCACCGAATTCGTGCTCGACGAGGCTGTCGATCTGTTGCGGCGTATAGTAGCCGAGGCTGAGGCCGCGGGCGGACGCGACGATCAGATGTTCGATCTCTGCGACGTCCTCGAACCGCGCGAGCCGGAATCGCATGGATGCCTCGGTGACGAAACGGGTCATATCGTGAACGGCGCAGAACGCCGGCGCGCCGCGACATCCCGCCGATCACTCCTCGCCGTTTCCGACCTCGCCCTGCTCCGCATCGGCGGGCTCGTCATCCTCCTCGTCCTCGTCGTCCCCCGCACCGAACATGCCGAGCAGCGCCCCCAGGTCCGGGGTCTCGCCGGCCTGCACGCGACGCTCGGCGTCGGCAAAGAGCTCGCGGAAGCCCGGTGGGGCGGTCGCCATGAGTCCCTCGACGTCGCCGCCGGACGACATGGTGGCGACCAGACGCTGCAGGAATGCGAGCATGGCCATCGGGTCGGCGGCATCCCCCGGTGAAGCGGCCGGTTCGTCGTGGTCGAGGGGTTCGTTCGGATCGTACATGCTTCCTCCGGAAGTCGAATCGAGTGTCAGATACGGCGCGCGCTCAGGGACGACGAAGCCCGCAGCCGCCCGGTTTCCGCCCTCCGCTTAACTTGCCCCCATGCAACGGACGATGCACGCGATGCGGGTTCATGCGACGGGCGGCGCCGAAGTCCTGACGGCGGAGTCCGTCCCGGTGCCCCGGCCCGGCGCCGGCGAAGCACTGGTCAGGGTGGAGGCCGCCGGGGTCAACTTCATCGACGTCTACAAACGCACCGGGCTCTACCGGATCCCGCTGTCGGCAACACTCGGCGAGGAAGGCGCCGGATCGATCGAGGCGGTCGGCGACGGCGTCCGGAACGTGCATCGCGGCCAGCGCGTCGCCTGGGCTGGAAGCCTCGGCTCGTACGCCGAATACGCAGCGGTGCCGGCAGCGAAGCTCGTACCGATCCCGCCCGGGATCGACTCGCGAACGGCGGCGGCGCTCATGCTGCAAGGGATGACGGCCCACTACCTCGCGACTTCGACCTGGCCGCTCCGCCGGGGGGATACCTGCCTGGTGCACGCTGCCGCCGGCGGCGTGGGGCTGCTGCTCGTGCAGATCGCGCGCCGCGCAGGCGCGCGCGTCATCGCGACCGCCGGAACGGACGAGAAGGCGGTCCTCGCGCGCGATGCAGGGGCCGACGAGGTGATCGTCTATACCCGTGAGGACTTCGGCGACGAGGTCCGCCGCCTCACGGCGGGACGGGGGGTCGACGTCGTCTACGACTCCGTCGGACGCTCGACCTTCCTGACCGGTCTCGACCTCCTGCGGCCCCGCGGTCTCATGGTGCTCTTCGGCCAGTCGAGCGGACCCGTGGATCCGATCGATCCGCAGTTGCTCGCACAGAAGGGCTCGCTTTTCCTGACGCGTCCGACGCTCGCCTACCATACCGCGACGCCGGACGAGCTCAGGGGCCGTGCCGATGATCTCTTCGCCTGGGTGGAGTCGGGACAGCTCGCCGTTCGCGTCGGCGCCGAGTTTCCGCTCGAGGCGGCGGCGGAGGCACACCGCGCGCTCGAAGGCCGCCGCACCACCGGGAAGGTGCTCCTGCGGGTGTCCCCTGGTCCCTAGGGCTGCGACACCTCCGACACCCATGCGAGCGCGGCATCCCGCTCCGTGGAGCCGAAGACCCGGATGGTCACGTGCGGGACGAGCGGGTCCGCGATCTTCGCCAGAGTGCGGACCCACTGCTTGTCCGAGATCACCGCCTCGCGGGGAAACCGCTTGAGGTCGCCGATGAGGCTGAGGCTGAACCGGATGTCCTTCCAGGCCGCTTCAGGAGTGATATCCTCGAAATCGGACAGGTCGACGAGGACGCCCAGGCGTTGGTGACGGGTCAACCTGGCCCTCACATCGCTCGTCACGGTCTCATAGTCCGCGCCCGTCAGGCGGCCGGAGATCCGGAATGCCGCCACGTGATCCGGGGAAGGAAAGATTTCGATCATCGAGTCTCTGCTCTCTTGCCGGACACCTTCCCGGCCATGTTGACGTAGGGAACACGCACCCACAATGGTAATCAGGCCGGACCCCCGGATCCGCGCCATCCGCCCGTGCCCCTGTCGGCCCTCACCCGATCGTGGAGATGCTCCATGATGCGTGCTGCGCTCATCGCCCCGCTGCTTTCCGCCATCCTCCCCTCGTTCGCGGCCGCGCAGCAGGCGCCCGTCGTCTTCACGGGCGTGTCCGTGATCCCGATGGACCGCGACACCGTCCTGACCGGCCAGACGGTAGTCATCGAGAACGGCCGGATCGCGCACGTCGGCGGGCGCCGGCCCGCTCCGGCGGGTGCGACCACGATCGATGCCCGCGGCAAATTCCTGATGCCGGGAATCGCGGAATTCCACGCCCACGTGCCGAGCGGCCAGGGGGCGGTGCATGCACACCGGACCCTCTCGCTGTACGTCCTCGCCGGCGTGACGACCGCGCGAGGCATGCTCGGGGCCCCGATGCATCTGGGCCTGCGCGACAGCATCGCCGCGGGCACCCTGCTCGGCCCGCGCCTCCTGACGTCGGGGCCCTCGTTCAACGGGAATTCCGCGACCTCGCCCGCCGCGACCGCCGACATGGTCCGCGCCCAGAAGACGGCCGGGTACGACCTGCTCAAGATCCACCCGGGAGTCCCGCGCGCAGCCTTCGACTCGCTTGCGGCCGTGGCGAATGCGCTGCGGATTCCCTTCGCGGGGCATGTCCCGCTGGAGGTCGGTCTCGACGCCGCACTGACCTCGAGGTACTCCACGATCGACCACCTCGACGGCATCGTCGAGGCGATGTATGCGGGTCCGCAGCCGCTCACCCAGCAGGCGGACGGCTTCTTCGGTCTCGGCATCATCCGGCAGCTGGACGAGTCGCGCTTCGATTCGATCGTGAGCCGGATCAAGGCATCGGGCGTCGTCATGGTCCCCACGCAGATCCTCATGGACAATTTCACGAACGACGCGACGGGAACCGAGCTGACTTCCTTGCCGGAGTTCCGCTACTGGATCCCGCAGCAGGTGACGGCGTGGCGGACGTTCAAGGACAATCTCCTGGCGCAGGCGGAAGTCCCGGCGGACGAGCGAGAGGCATTCACCGCGCTGCGCCGGCGGCTCATCAAGGCGCTCTACGACGAGGGAGTGCCCTTCCTGCTCGGCTCCGACGCGCCGCAGCTCTGGAACGTGCCGGGCTTCTCCGCACACCGCGAGCTCGCCGCGCTGGTGGCAGCAGGGCTCACGCCGTATCAGGCGCTGCGCACCGGCACGGTGGACGTGGCGAGGTTCATGGGGGAGGAAGGACGGGCGGGCGTGGTGCGCGAAGGCGCACGTGCGGACCTGGTGCTGCTCGAGGCGAATCCGCTCACGGACATCGCCAATTCGCTCCGGATCAGCGGTGTGGTCGTGAACGGCCGCTGGATCGGGCAGGCAGAGCGGGAGCGGATGCTCGCAGCCCTCGCGACGCACCAGCCGTGACGCGGGCCGCGCGGCGCGAACCTACTGCGCCAGATATCCTCCATCCACCGGATAGTATGCCCCGGTCACGAAGCTCGCGCGGTCGCTGCTGAGCCAGGCCACGAGCTCGGCGACCTCTTCCGCGCGCCCCAGCCGCCCGATCGGATGCAGGCCCACCAGCGCCGCGCGGGCATCGGGAGAAAGGCTTTCCAGCAGCGGCGTGTCGATATAGCCGGGCCCGACCGCGTTGATCCGGATGGCCTGCGGCGCATACTCGAGAGCCGCGGCCTGGGTGAGCCCGACGACGCCGTGCTTCGCTGCGACGTATCCGGAGGACCTGGCCGCGCCCACCGCGCCGAGGATCGACGCCATGTTGACGATGGCGCCTCCACCCGCGGCGAGCATCGCCGGGATCTGGCTGCGCATCGCGTAGAAGACGCCGGAGAGATTGAGCTCGATCACCGCGCGCCACCCCTTCACGCTCATTTCCCCGACCGGGTTGAGCTCTCCGCCGATGCCGGCGTTATTGCACGCGACATGGAGTGCTCCGAAGCGCTCCACCGTCCGTGCCACGAGCGCCTCGAGATCCTCGGGCTTCGACGCGTCGGCCCGCACGAAGATCGATTCCGCCCCCTGCCGCGCGGCACCGACGAGCCGCACCGTCTCCTGACCATCACCCTCGTCTATGTCGGATACGACGACGCGGGCGCCCTCGCGCGCATAGGCGAGCGCAATGGCACGACCGATGCCCGACGCGGCCCCGGTCACGATCGCCACCTTCCCTTCGAGCAGCATGGCCCCTCCGCCGTGCAGGATGTCCCGGGCTCCCGACTCTGCTGCACGGTAGCACCGCTGCCGTCCGGCGACAAATGCGCAGCGGAGGCCGGCCCCGATCCCCGCCCGCGGGGATTACCCTACGGGACGAGTGCCCGGACCCGCTCCGCGAAATCGCCGAACAGATCGGTGGCGGGATCGTAGGCGGGAGAGGCTTGCACCATGCGGACTCCGACGAGGCCGGTTTCCGGATAAATCACCATGTACTGGCCCAGATACCCGTCCGCTCGATAGCCGACGATCGCTTCGTCGTCGCGAATGAGCCACCAGAGGAGGCCCGCGCGCGGGTTCAGTCGCGAGCCCGGCTGCAGGCTCGTCTCGAACCAGGCCTGTTCGATCAGGCGCCGGCCCTCCCAGACGCCGGCATTCAACACCAGCTGGCCCAGCTTCGCGAGGTCCCGGGCGTGGATCTGCAGGCCGGACATCCCGTGCGGATTGCCCGAGCGGTCACGCGACCACGCGACGTCGCTGATCCCCATCGCGGCGAACAGGTCGTCGCGCAGGAATTCATCCATCGGCTTCCCGGCGATCCGCCCGATGACGCCGGCCAGCAGATTGACCGCACTGTTGTTGTAGAAGAACTCGGTGCCGGGCTCGTCACGAACGCCGGCATCGAGCGCGTGCCGGACGAAATCCCCGCTGGCGTAGATGGCGCGTGTGTCCCGCTCCGACACGATTCCCGACGTATGACTGAGCAGATGCCGGATGGTCACCCGGCTCGCCGCGCCGTCGGACCATTCCGGGAAGTATCGATGCACGGGCGTATCGAGCGACTCGAGGAGGCCCAGTGCCTGCAGTCTCCCTGCCGCGAGATTGACGACCGCCTTGGTGACGGACATCGCTTCGAGCCGCCGTGCTGCTCCGCCGGAGTGCCACTCGCCGACGAGGCGACCGTTCCTCAGCAGCACGACAGCATGGCTGTGCGCCGAGTCGGCGGCGGTGATCAGGGCAGCGAGCGCGGCGCCGTCGACCTCGCCGAGTGCCGGGCCGCCTGCGGTACGAACGAGGGGCGCCGCGCGGTGCGCCGCGATCACCGAATCCGCGCGTGCCCGCAGCGACCGGGCGGTGGCCGACCCCGCGCGCACGAACAGCGCAGGAAACTGCCGGCCATCGAATTCGAGTGTGCCGGGAAGGCTGTCCCCCAATGCCACGCCCCGGAAGGATCTCCCGGGAACGATGGTGACCGTGATCGAATCCGCGCGCGCCTGCACCTCCCGGACGGGAATTTCGACAGCCTCGTCCGGCACATGAAAAACACCCTTCCATTCCGTATCCGATCGCCGGATCTCGAGCCGCATCCCGAGCCGCCCGTTCGGCATGTCGGCAATGCCTTCCCAGACCCCGCCCAGCGAATCGGACGAGGTCGCCTGCGCGCTCAGCTCCGGGGCATCGAGCAGCGCCAGCGCCATGGTCATCGCAGCAGCGATCCTGCGCGGTCCTGTCATCGGGTTCTCCTGGGAATGGCCATGTTCCACCGACGTTCGTCCACGATCACCTCCCACCCTGAGCCGCTCCGATGAGAGCATACCGCAGGAACGGCAGGTGGTCCATCTGCCGTTCGGCAGACCGCGGTATGACGGCCGCTCCCTCGACCTCCCGTTGAGCCGATGGCGGGGCGACCCGTCACCGGCGATCGTGGATTGCATGAGCAGGCAGGCAGACGTTTCGGCTTCATCGGCCATGCGGGGCGCCACGGTTGCGGCGCGAGCGCCGCGCGCGAGTGGCTGACCGATATGGATCGGCCACGCGACGACCACCTGGTCGATCGGATACGCCCTCCTGGCAGGGTGGTGGCTCAGCTCGGGCGTACTCGAAATCCGCCGGGGAAGCCTGACCACGCTGCTGGCGCTCGGATCGGCCTGGCTTGCCCGGCAGCTCGCTCGTGCGACTGCCACAGGACGGACGAGCCGCACAGCCGGCATCGTCGCCTGGGGGATCGCGGCCACGCTGCTCCTCGGCGTGCCCGACGCGCAGGTCGTGGCCTTTCTGGCGTACATACCGGCCTTCGTGCTCGGCGCACCCTTCGACTGGCCCCCGGTCGAATTCGTCGAGATCATGTCCTGGCCGGTCCAGAACCAGCTCGCCTGCGTGGCAGGCGGCGCGCTCTGGGCTGCCGCAGCGCTGGCTCACTCCCGGCGCGCCCGCGGCGCCTGCGCCGCGTGCGGACGCGACGAGGTCACGCCGGCGTGGGCCACCCCTTCGGCCGCCACCAGATGGGGGACAGCCGCGGCGTATGTTGCAGCGGGCATTCCGCTGTTCTATGCCGCAACGCGGCTGGCCTGGGCGGCGGGAATTCCGCTGGGAATCACCGAGTCTTTCCTGCGGGAAGGTGAGGCGCTCGGGATGTGGACTGCGGGCGCGGCGCTCGTCGCCGTCGCTGCCGGCGGGGCGTGGCTCACGATCGGCCTCGTCCGGCCCTGGGGCGAAGTGTTTCCACGCTGGATACCCCTGCTCCATGGCCGCCGGGTTCCCCCATGGGCGGCCACCGTTCCGGCGTCCATCATGTCCGCCATCTTCTTCGCTGCCGGCGTCGACACGGTCCGAGCATTCGTCCGGGACGGATTTCCGGCGGAAGGCTGGGGCACGATCGCTCCGGCGCTCCTCTGGCCGGGATGGGGGGCCGCGCTCGGTGCGGCCACGCTGGCCTACCACCTGCGGCGGCGCGGCCCCTGTGCATGGTGCGGTCGCGACTGACCTGATCCGCAATCCACTTCAACCGAGGGGGTGAGCACGTGGAGGCGCCTTGCGAGATCGTGATCGAGCGCGTGATGAATGCCCCGGTCCGCAGTGTCTGGCGAGCCTGGCTGGACCGGGACAGGATCGCGAAGTGGTGGGGACCTGCAGGCTTCCGGAGTACGGTCAGGACGCTCGATGTGCGCGCGGGCGGGCGCTTCGAGGTCGTCATGCACGGTCCGGACGGTACCGACTATCCAAACGTGTACCTCTTCGACGAGGTCGAGGAAGCGCGGCGGCTCGTCTATACCAACATCGGCTCTAGGGAGTTCGGCCTCGCTCCGTTCCAGTCGACCTTCGTCATGGAGGGAATCGGCGAGACGACGCGCGCCGTACTGACGGCGCGCTTTTCGTCCAGGGAGGACCTGCGCAGACACGTCGAGGGTTTCCGTGCGATCGAGGGGGCAGAGCAACTCCTGGGGCGGCTGGAGGAGGCGGCGCGACTCGACCCGGAATGATCGATCGGACGGCGCGGCCTCGTCGATTCGGACCGATATCCGTCGTTCAGCAAGGGGGAGGTGGCTCGTGCCGCCGCCCCTTATTCATATGCCGCCGGCCGCTTCCTGGAAATGGGGGCCTTGGGCTTACCGGCGGCTGTCCAGGTAACGAAATGCGGCGGAAGGTTTCGATATTGAACAGCATGTGTCCAAGTATTTCTTTGGACAAAAGCTTGACAGAACACTCCGGCGACCACATCTTGCCTCAACGTTGATTGAACACTCACCACCCAGAGGCCCCAAGATGACTCGCCACATGCTTCGCAATGCTTCCGCAGCCGCTGTCCTGGTCCTGACCCAGACAGGCTGCATGTCGGCCCAGGCCGGCTCGCAGGACGTCGCTCCCACGAAGACGATCGCCGAGATCGCCGCCGAATCCGGCAACTTCAACACGCTCACGGCCGCGCTCGATGCCGCAGGGCTCGTCGAGACTCTGAACGGTCCCGGGCCCTTCACCGTCTTCGCGCCGACGGACTCGGCGTTCGCCAGGCTCCCGGCCGGGACCGTCGAGGGGCTCCTCGCCGACAAGCCGCAGCTCACGTCGGTCCTCACCTATCACGTGGTCTCGGGCACGGTGATGGCGAGCGACATCGTCAAGTCGAACGGTGCCCAGCCGGCCACCGTGAATGGTCAGAAGGTCGATGTCGTGGTGCGCGACGGGATGGTGTATGTGAACGGCGCGCGAGTGGTCACGTCCGATATCGTCGCCTCTAATGGCGTGATTCACGTGGTCGACGCCGTCCTCCTGCCGCAGGCGGAAGGCACGCGGTAGGCAACATCTCCAGCACGGCAAGCGAGGGGCGGCCACCCGGCCGCCCGCTCAACCAGTGCCGGCCCGCAGGGGCCGGACTTTCCGAAACCGCAGACGGACGAGGACATCATGTACAGCCGAATTCTGACCTGCCTGGGCCTGACCGGCGCGCTCGCGCTCGGCGCCTGCAGTGATACCGCGACGGAGCCGGTCGGCCCGCTGGCCGAAGCGCCCGCCACGATCGACGCGAGCCGGGGCGCCCCGGCGCCTGGAACCGACCCGATCGCAGCCATCGCCATCGACCTGGGCTTCACCGAGCTCGTCGCCGCGCTCGGTTACGTGGACGAGGAGCTCGACGCCGGGCTCGTGGACCTGTTTCTGAACGGCACCGGGCAGTACACGGTGTTCGCGCCCACCGACGCAGCCTTCGAGGACCTGTACGGCCTGCTGAGCAGCGTGCTCGGCACCGACATCGACGAGATCACCGACGTGCCGGCGCCGGTCGTGCTCGACGTGCTGCTGTATCACGTGACGGAGGGACGCCGCGCCAGTAACAGCGTGGTGCCGCCCCGGCAGGAGCGGACCATCACGCCGCTGCTTGGCGAGGCCTTCGTCGTGCGGACCGACGCCACCATTCGCGACGGCCTGACCGGCCTTCGCGACGACGCGTCGATCGTGACGCCGAATGTCCCGGCGTCCAACGGCATCATCCACGCGATCGACGCGGTGCTGGTGCCGCCTTCGGTGGTGGCGGCGCTTACCGACTGACGCACGCAGAAAGACGACGGGCCCGGGTTTCCCCGGGCCCGTCGTGGCGTTCGGCAGCCAGCCTGCAGACGACTCCCCCGCTGCGCGTGCCTTACTGCACCGCGTTCATCATGTCGAAGATCGGCAGGTACATCGCGATCACCATGCCGCCGACGATCACGCCGAGGACGACGATCATCACCGGCTCCATGAGCGAGAGAAGCGCGCTCACGGCCACGTCCACTTCCTCGTCGTAGAAGTCGGCGATCTTGCTCAGCATCTCGTCGAGCCCGCCCGTCTGCTCGCCGACCGCGATCATCGAGATGACCATCGGCGGAAAGACCTTCGAGCGCTCGAGCGGGGCCGCGATCGTCTCACCGCCCGCGATCGACTGCCGGCTCTCCATCACTGCGTCGTGGACCACGCGGTTGCCGCTCGTCTTGGCCGTGATCTCGAGGCCGTCGAGGATGCTGACGCCCGAGCTGATGAGCGTGCCCAGCGTGCGGGTGAAGCGCGACACCGCGGACTTCCGGATGAGGTCGCCGAGCACCGGGGCGTGGAGCATCATCGTGTCGATCTGCTTGCGGCCGCCGCTGGTCGCGTAATACCGGCGGATGGCGAAGACCGCCACGCCGATCACGGCCAGGATGGCCCACCAGAACCCGATGAGGAAGTCGGACAGCGCGATGACGACCCGCGTCGGCAGCGGCAGCTCCATGCCGGCCGAGGCGAACATCTCGCTGAAGGTCGGGATGACGAAGACGAGCAGCACGGCGATGGCGATGCCGGCCACGGCCATGATGACGCCCGGGTAGACCATGGCGCCCTTCACCTTGCGGACGAGGGCGTCGTTCTTTTCCAGGAAGGTCGCGAGGCGGAGGAGAATCGTGTCGAGAATACCGCCCGCTTCGCCGGCCGCGACCATGTTGACGTAGAGGTCGGTGAACGCCTTCGGGTGCTTGGCGAACGCGTCGGCGAGCGTGTTGCCGCTCTCGACGTCGTACACCACCGCACGGGTGACGTCCTTCAGCGCCTTGTTCTCGGTCTGCTGGGCGAGGATGGTGAGCGACTGCACCAGCGGCAGGCCGGCGTTGATCATCGTCGCGAACTGCCGCGTGAAGATCACGATGTCGCGGGTCTTGATGCGGCCCGGACCGCCGAAGCTGATGGCCTTCGGGGCCTGACGCACGCTCACGAGCATCATGCGGTTCTTCCGCAGATGCGCGTTCACCTCATCGGTGCTCTGCGCCTCGAGCTGGCCCTTCTGGATCTGGCCGGTGCTGTTGCGCGCCGTGTATTCGTACATCGGCATGGTGAACTCTCCTGGTATTACGTCCGTCCTGCGTCCGATCTGTCATCCCGAGCGAAGCGAGGGATCCCGCCCGGAAGTCCCGGGGACCGGCAAGTAGATCCCTCGGTCGCTTCGCTTCCTCGGGATGACACCACTCGACCCGGCTTCTACCGCCTACCCCCCACGAGACTCGGCCGTTCCTTGACCCCGTCGCCTCCGATGTCCTCCAGGGGCCGCTCGCCGATCGCGCGCAGGAACTCGTTCGGCTCCGGCGAGACCCGCAGGCACTCCTCCTGGGTCACTTCGCGGCTCATGTACAGCTGATAGAGCGCGTCGTTCATCGTCTGCATGCCGTGCTTCTT
>DAINRR010000006.1:0-86685 GCA_036741715.1 Gemmatimonadales bacterium | reverse complement strand
TTCTTTGTGCCGGCCGGGCGAGACGCTGGGTCGATTGTTCGGGCGCGCCTGGGGGATCGATCGGGGGGACGCACGTTGCTGGCGGCGCGGGATACTTTCCTGCAGGCCGTACTGCGACGGCGAGGCGAGTATGCGCGTGAGGGCCCGCCCTATGCGGCGAATGGCCGCCAAATCGTGATCGCCGATCCGTTGTCCTACGAGCTCGTCTATTACACCGCCGATGGACAACGGGGACCCGCCACGAGCCGTCGTATCCCATACCGACGGCATACTGAGCGTGAACTCGCGCACCAGCGGAGCGCGCTCGAGCGGTTGACGCGCGGTGGGTTTCGAGGCCCTGGCGGGCAACGTCTCACACTGCCCAGCGCGAAGCAACGCCTCGATACGCTCGAGAACGAGGTACTGCCGCACTTCGGCCGGCGTGGGCTTCAGTTCGATGCTGGTGGCCGCCTTTGGGTGATTGGCGAGGCGAATGACTCCACGTTCGTTGACGTGTTCGCCGATACGAGCTTTCTCGGTCGGCAAACGCTTCCGTGCACCGGGTTCCGGCGCGCCCTATCGATGAAGGGCGGGTGGCTCGGTCTCATATGCGATTCACCAGAGTCAGCCGATGGCCTTCCGGAAGTCCAGCTGTACCGAGTCACCTTTGATGAAACGGGCCAATGAGTGTCCGCCGCCTAATCACTGCTTGCAGCCGACAGGGCGGCCAGAGTTCGAAGTAAGGTGAGAATTGGATAGCCGCCCTGCGGCTGAAGCGACCGCATTAGGCCACTCCCGGAGAACGTCGTACTGATGAATCGTGTCCGAGTCACGATGTGGGGCGTGGCCGTCTCTTTGGCCGCGGCATGCGCGGCCGGGGGTGCGGCGCTTGGCGCCGATGGAAGCTGTCGCCCCCGTCGCGAAGGACATTACGAGGCCCGGATATCCTATCTTCGCGACTTGATATCGAGTCCGGATAGCGATCGGATCGAGATGCGCAGCCAGATCGGGCTCGCGTCGAGCGACCCAGAGCAGGTCCGCTTGGTGAAGGATGTGAGGACTTGCCAGCTCGCAGTGGCGGCCGTCAACATGAGACGCGAGACGCCAGGTCTGGACCGATCGATGTGGGTCTTTGATCTCGGTCACGGGTATGCGGTGGAAGATCCGACGGGGCATCAGAGGGGTCAGCGGATTGGAATCGAGTTCTTCGACGATGACTTTCGATTTCTGCTGACGGTCTATGCGTTCTGAATGGCAGCTAGGGCTCCGTTGCTCGCGTGGCCTAATCACTGCTTGCAGCCGACAGGGCGGCCGGCGCACAAATTAGGCGAAGAATTGGATAGCCGCCCTGCGGCTGAAGCGACCGCATTAGGGCGCTACCGCTGTCGGGGCAGGGGATTCATGTGCTGACGGATCCACGCGGTAAGATCGGCCTCGCTTGCCCGATGATTCGCCGCGGCCACCATCATCGTGACCACGTCGGCTTCCGGGGCATCGAAGTCGAAGCCGTTGAGTCCGAGAAACACGACCATGGTCAGGAAGGCGATCCGCTTGTTCCCGTCGCGGAACGGGTGGCTGGTCACGAGCCCGAAGGCATAGGCGGCGCCAAGGATGGCCATGTCCGTGGTCGATTCATAGCCCCACTTGTTGCGGGCGCGCGCCAGGGCGGCCTCGAGCGCATGCTCATCCCGAATGCCCGGGAGGCCGCCATGCACCCGGATCTGATCCAAGTGCACGGCCTCCACCACGACGCGGTCCACCCAGCGCGGCTCGGCCGGGGCCGGCTTGCGGCGCGGCATCTACTTCGAGAGCTCGCGGAGCGCGTTCCGGTACTTCTTGGACGCCCGCGCGGCGATGACGAGGGCTTCCTCGATGGCCGGGTCGTAGGGCGTAAGCAGGATGCCCCGCTCGGTTTCGACCGCGAGGACCCGGTCGCCGGCGCCCAGGTGGAGGCGGTCGGCCATATCCTTGGGCAGAGTGGCCGCGACAGAGCCCCCGACCTGGCGCAGCTTGAGTTCCTTGGTCACGGTGCCTCCGGTAGCACAGGTGTGCTACAAGAGTAACACACAAGTGCTACCGGGACAAGCGCCCTAATCACTGCTTGCAGCCGACAGGGCGGCCTGAGCCCTCAATCCAGTAGGATTTGGTTATCCGCCCTGCGGCTGAAGCGACGGCATTAGGCGCACCACGACCAGAAAAGGGGATGTTGTGGGTGGTATGGGTCGGATCCGATCGCCAGGACCAGCGGACATTCGGGCGCCGCGCGGATGAGACTGCCGGCGCCGGGAACGGTTCGAGGCCGAAGGTTCCTGTCTCATCCGCGCACCACCACTCGATCGACGGATGAGATAGCGGAGTGGTCTGTACGACTAGGCGCCTAATTGACTGCTTGCAGCCGACGGAGCGGCCTGGAGTTCCTTGTTTGGCCCGCGCTCGCGCGCGGGCCGCTCCGCGGCTGAAGCGACCGCATTAGGCACCAACGAGCGCCGGAATGGGCCAGGGAGTAATGCAGCTGTTCGCGCGGGCGAAGACATGGGTCGAGCGAATCGCGTTTGGGCTCATCTGCCTGCTCGTACTGCCGCTGCTGCTCGTTATCCTCGTGGTGGCGCTGCCGTTCCTCCTCGTGGGCCAGTACCTCGACAAGTGGCGGCGGCTTCGACTTCGGCGGGCGTTCGAGGCCAAATGGGGCACCAGCGGGAAGCGCGGTTTGCTGATCTACTCGAATAGCCCGCACTGGCAGCACTATATCGAGGAGCGCTGGCTCCCGCAGCTCGAGCCGCACTTGGTCGTGCTCAACTGGTCCGAACGGAAGCTGTGGCGCGAGCAATACCCACTCGAAGGCGAGATCTTTCGTCGCTACCTCGGTGATCGGGAGTTCAATCCGGCTGCTATCGTGTTCCCGGTCAACGCCGAGGCGCGGGTCGTGCGGTTCTGGCAGCCCTTTCGTGATTTCAAGCACGGTAGGAACCGGACCCTCCGTGCGGCGGAGGTGGAGTTGTTCGGGCTCCTAGCCGGCTCCACGACGGTTGGTGCCTAATCACTGCTTGCAGCCGACAGGGCGGCCAGCGCCCTCTATCCAGTAGGATTTGAATAGCCGCCCTGCGGCTGAAGCGACCGCATTAGGCGTACACGACCCTTTTCCATTTCTGGGCGGATGATTCTGCGAGCGATCGTGATGGTGGCGCTAGGCACCTGGGGTGCGGGGACGTTGCTTCCACCGCCTGAGGTGACTCCCGTGCGCCTGTGCTCACTCGCGCCAATTCCAGGCTTCAAGATCGTTGGTGAGGCATTCTTCCTTGGGCACGCGATCAGCGACACGGTCTTCACCGGCCCTGGGGCAACTGTAGCCGCAGCCGGACGAGGGCATTACAGCCGTAGCACCCAGCGTGCAATCTACGGGCAATACGTACGCCTAACGCAGATTGATGGCACCGACATTCCCGTAGCTGTGCGGAATGCTGACACCGTAATCGTTGTTCCATGGGACTATGATGCGGCCTGCGATCCCGTTCCGTGGGGCGGATCTGCTGCTTGGCTTCCCCCGGATAGCCTACGCTTCTTCTATCCCAAGCTTCGAGACCGCGACGGATGGGTGGGGAGTGTGCCTACCTTCGATGCGTTTCTGCCTGGCGTGGATGTATTCCCCTCGTTCCGGCCTGAGGTACCGCCGATTCAGAGTGGGGTGCCGCCTGGGCGTAGGGAGGTGACCGCCGCCTCCGCCGAGTCGCTTTTCGCGTTCTTTCAATCGATCCCGGCGCTAACTGACTATCGTGAAGTGTCCGATTCGGCGTTCAATCAGCTCCAGGAATGGGCCGCCGCCCACCCAGCCCTGACCCTGACATCGCCAATTGCAGATGTACTCGGCGCCCTCGCGCACCGAGCAGCGACAACACGAGCGCGGCACTACCTACCGCCCATGCTGGGCACCTATCGAATCACGGTGTCGATTCCGAACAGCCGCAAGCGGACGGCGTATCTGAGAACGGCAGATCGGACGGATCCATACACCTTTCACGGCCGATTGGGTTATTACGCAGATTCCGCGGCCCATCCGCTCGAGGTGACTTCACTTGGGGTCAACGTCCCATTCTGGACCGCGTCGAAGGAACGTCACCTGCCGACCTCGTCCAAGCAGAACCGAGGGTTGCAGGCCGCGGAGCAGAGCAGCTGGGGATGGCACATTGCTTGGCCTGATTCAGCGCGCGCCACTGGTGAGTGGCCCGCTGAGTTCGATCCGTTCGAGTTCCTTAGTGACTGGAGCGAGACCGATCCAGCAGTCGCTCCCTTTATTGACGCGTACGAGGAGTCGTATCCAGACCGTTGGGACGACGGGCAAGTGGCCGCATGGACCGGTGCCTTTTCGGGCCCATCGCAAGCGAGATTCCGGCAGAAGGTCGTAGTGCGAGGCCTCGGCACGATGGTAGTGGAAGCGACGCGGGTTAGTTCGGAAACGGTCCGGCTGGAACTGGAATAGCGCCCAAGTACGTACGCCTAATTTCTGCTTGCAGCTGACAGGGCGGCCGGCGCCCCGGGTCAGTCAAGCATTTGATGAGCCGCCCTGCGGCTGAAGCGACCGCATTAGGCCCCACCCGACGATCAACTTGACACTAGTAACGCGACGCGTTACTATCGGGCATGATCCGGAGCTTCGCCGGGAAGGATGCCGAACGGCTGTTTCACCGCGAACCGGTGCGTCGCTTGCCGCCGAACTTGTTGCGCGTCGGTCTCCGAAAGCTGGTCCAGCTCGATGCCGCGACGACCCTGGACGATCTACGGGTCCCGCCAGGAAACCGGCTCGAGAAGCTGTCGGGGGACCGCGCCGGGCAGCACAGCATCCGGATCAATGACCAATGGCGGATCTGCTTCCGATGGCGGGACGGCGACGCCTTCGAGGTCGAGATTGTCGATTATCACTAGGAGGGCCTTATGAGCGCGCGACGCCTGGCACCGATTCATCCCGGGGAGGTCCTGTTGGAGGACTTCCTGAAGCCATTCGAGTTGACGCAGTATCGGCTGGCCAAGAACCTGAGCGTGCCGGCCCGGCGGATCAACGAGATCGTGCTCGGGAAGCGGGCCATTACGGCCGATACGGCGCTCCGGCTGGCCCGGTTCTTCGGCACCTCCGAGCGGTTCTGGCTCAACCTGCAGACGACCTACGAGTTGGAGCTCGAGCGGGACCGGCTGAAGGGTCGCCTAACCAAGGAAGTTCAGACGCTCAAACACCCGAGCTGACGCGTGTCGTGGGGCCTAATCACTGCTTGCAGCCGACAGGGCGGCCGGCGCCCTCAATAGTTCAGACATTTGATGAGCCGCCCTGCGGCTGCAGCGACCGCATTAGGCTGCTGCGGGCCTGTTTGTTGCGCGGGATAGGCTCCGGGTACCTTTCGGGCACACTGGAGGCAGGTATGAAGATCGCTGTGGACATCTCTGGCGCGCTCGAAGCGCAGCTCACGCAGACGGCGGAACGGCTGAACGTCCCCCCCGCTGAGCTGGCGGCCGCGGCGGTTCGGGACTTGGTGGCTCGGCCGGCGGCCGATTTCGACGCGGCGGCGCGCAAAGTGTTGGAGAAGAATCGCGAGCTCTACGAGCGCCTGCGCTAGCGCAGGATGCGCTATCTCACGCTCGGCGAGATCCTTCATCTCTACCATCGCGTCATGACGCAGACGGGTGGGGCCGTTGGCGTGCGCGACCTCGGTGCGCTCGGGAATTGGATCGCCGCCCTGCGGCTGAAGCGTCCGCATGCGGTAATCAAAGACATTCCGAGTGGAGGGGAGCCGTGCACCTGTCGCTGATCTCGCGCTGTATCGTCGTGGGCCTGCTCGGGCTCGCGTCCTCAGGCCATGCGCAGGACGTGCCATCCGCCGATTCGGCCGAGGTCACGTCGGCGGTCGCGGCATTTCATGCGGCCCTTGTGGCGGGAGATAGCGCAGCCGCGTTGGCACGCCTTGCTCCGGATGTGCAGGTGCTGGAGTCGGGCAGTACCGAAACACTGGCCGAATACCGGGTCCATCACCTGCCCGCCGATATGGCCTTTGCCCAGGCCGTGCCGAGCGAGCGCCGGGTCCTCGGGGTGACAGTAATCGATTCGGTCGCCTGGGTGACGGCCACGAGTCGTGCGCACGGGACCTTTCGAGGTCGAGCCGTCGACAGCGACGGGGCGGAGCTCATGGTGCTGACACGGCGGGCGGGTCAGTGGCAGATCCGGGCGATCCACTGGTCGAGCCGCGCCCGGAGGCGGCCATGACGAGGTCGATGGCCGGCCACCTGATCACTGCTTGCAGCCACAGGGCAGTCGACGCCCTCGGCAGTTCGAGCCACCGATGAACCACACCGCGGCGTAAGCGACCGCATCAGGCACCATCACGACCTTCGCGGCCACGACGAATGCACACAACCGGTTGCGCGACACAATCAGAACCACGGATGTGGCACGCGAGGAAAGGGATTTGGTATGGCCAAGCTCGTGTTCGGGATGAACCAGTCCCTGGACGGCTACGTCGACCATATGGCATTTGTGCCCGGCCCGACGCTCTTCCGCCACTTCATCGAAGAGGCTCAGGGGCAGGCGGGAAGTGTGTACGGTCGCCGGATGTACGAGATCATGCGTTACTGGGACGACGATCATCCTGAATGGGACGCAGACGAACACGCCTTTGCGGCGGCGTGGCGGAACCAGCCGAAATGGGTCGTCTCGCGCTCGTTGAAGTCCGTCGGTCCCAGGGCGGCGCTGGTCGAGGAAGATGTGGAGGGGGCGATCCGCGAGCTGAAGGCCGGGCGCGATGGGGAGATCGAAGTAGCGGGCCCTGACCTGGCGCACAGCCTCACCGAGCTTGGCCTGATCGATGAGTATCGCATCTACCTCCACCCCGTCGTGCTGGGTCACGGCAAGCCATATTTCGCCGGCCCCCGGCCGCCGCTTCGCCTGGTGGCTCATGATCGGATTGACGGGGATGTGATCAGGCTGAGCTACGTTCCTGCTTGATCCCCTGCGGCCGAAGCGACTGCGGCAGAGACCACTCTCACCTCGCCTCCTATGAGACTCCTGCTGATCGGACTGACCGGGTGTCTCCTCAGCTGCTCGGGCATGCCACCCGCGTCAGTGCAGCCGGAACGCCCCATCGATCCCACGCCCGCGGTCCTGGCACTGTCCGATAGCATCCTCGCGGCCGCCGGTGACCGCGATGCCGAGCGCTTCGCCGCCTATTTCTCCGACCACCCCGGATTCCGTTATCTGATCAATGCGAAGCAGATCGAGTCACCAGCGGCGCTCCGTACCGCGTTCGACGCGATGCTGCGGCGCCAGCAGGACTTCCGTCCCGAATGGCAGTCCCGCGCCGTTCAGGTTCTGACTCCGGAGGTCGCTGTGCTGACGGGGACCTTCTCGACGCAGGCACGGCGGGTGAACGGGGACGAATGGACCGCAAGCGGCGCGGTCACTTTCGTGGCGCTGAAGGAGCTGGATCGCTGGCGCGTGGTGAACTGGCATACCTCCGAGTGACCTGGCTGCCTGAATCGTGCCTGCTGGAGACGGGCGTGCCGCCCGTTCACTCACCGCGGCGCGGGCTGGTGCGCAGCGGAGCTGCCGGACCCGACGGAATCACCGCGCTTGGCGTGTGGGCAGGATTCCAATGAGCTGGACCCCGGCGCCTCGTGCCGCGTCCATCGCGTCGATCACTTCCTGGTAGGTCCGCTCGCTCGAACTGCGAATGAAAAGCAGCTTCGCGGATCGGTCCGCATAGATCTCCCGGATCGTGGCCTCGAGGGCATCACCGGGTACGGGCTGTTCGTTGAGTGCAAAGCTCCCGTCGGCGCGGAGCTCCAGGACGATCTGGGTCGCTTCACCGGGAACGGCAGCGGCTGGTTGAGGTAGCGTGGCCGGAATCGCTTTTCGAACGCCGATGCTCGTCATGTAGATGATCAGCAGGACCAGGAGGATGTCGATCATGGGCGTCACGTTCATCTCGGCATCCACCGCCTTTACGGTGGTGATGTGCATCGACCGCTCCGGTGAGAGGCGCCTTTACAGTAGGGCCCGGAGTTAGCGGAGCCTTGCCGGGAAGATGGCGGGATCATGACATGAGAGTGACGGTTCGCGGCCTGGCGGCGGAAGCGACTCGATCGACTCGCTCCGGCTAGGCAGCATGATGCGTGGCTTCCGGAACTGAAAGCTGTACGCGTTCGCAATCATGGCCGCAGTCGCGTTGATGTTCGGCGATGTCGGGGGGACACTGAGCGCGGCGGAGCGCCACGATGGAGCACCTGCTCGATCTGCTGATACGGCCGATGGCGTTCTTCGTGGCCTATCCGGGCGCCGCCGCCCTCCTCGGCGGGCTCTTCTTCGTCGTCGCCCGGTGGACGCCGCAACGAGTCGGGCGGGGCATGGCAGTCGTCTGGCTGCTCTATGCGGTCTACGAGACCAGCATGAAGCAGCGGTGGCTGTGCAGCGGCGAATGCAACATCCGGATCGACCTGTTCGTGATCGCGTCGCTCCTGCTTCCTGGCTCCGCGGCCGCGGTTGTACGCATCTGGCGGGCTCATCGGACGAAGGAAGGTCGTGCGAGGCCTGCGCCTGTCGGGGCAAAGGATGTGTTCCTCTTGACGATAGTCGTGACAACGATTACTATCAGCCATGCCCCGTTCCCTGCAGCGTGAAATTCGGCAACGTGTCCCGTTCGCCGACATCGAGGAGGAGGTCTTCCTCAGCGTCCTGCGGACGGCTGATGCCCTCCTGCAACCCGAGGCGGCACTCCTCCGGACGCACGATCTTTCGTTCGCCCAGTTCAACGTGCTCCGGATCCTGCGCGGTGCCGGCGCCGATGGGGCGTCGTGTGGAGACATCGCGGAGCGCATGGTCAAGCGCGACCCCGACGTGACCCGCCTCCTGGACCGATTGGAAGAGCGGGGGCTCGTCCGCCGCTTCCGCGACCGTCGCGACCGGCGCGTGGTCATGGCGGCCATCACCGACGCGGGCCGGGCCCTCATCGCCCCGCTCGATGAATCGGTGCCGGCGGTGCACCGCGAGCAGCTCCGCCACATGACCCGCAAGCAGCTCGAGACCCTCGCCCACCTGCTGGCGCTCGCGCGCACGCCCCCACGCTGATGCAGAGATCCCTTTCCACCGCAGTTCCGGGACAGAAAACTCGTTGCGAGGAATATCGTATGAAGGCATTCATTCACTCTCCCACGACCCGACTGGACGCGGGCCCGATCGGGGCCCTGCTGCTCCGCCTCGGGCTCGGCGCAGTGTTCGTCGCGCACGCCATGCTCAAGCTCCTCGTGTTCACCCTCCCGGGCACGGCCGCCTTCTTCGCCGCGCACGGTTTCCCGGCGTGGACCGCCTATCCGGTATTCGGTTTCGAGTTGCTTGGTGGCGCCGCACTCCTCGTCGGCTGGCACACGCGCTGGGTCGCCGCCATGCTCGTTCCCGTGATGCTCGGCGCTCTCACGGTGCACTGGGAGAACGGCTGGTCGTTCACGGCGCCGAACGGCGGCTGGGAGTACGTCGCGTTCATCATGACGGCGCTGCTGGCGCAGGTCTGCCTTGGCGATGGCGCGTTCGCGCTCGGCCGTACGAACACGACGCGGTCCGGCGGCCGCGATGATTGGCACCATCCGGTGCCACCAAATGGCTCTTCCCGTAGAACCGCTCGCGCCGAATCTTCCGTGCCCGTGAGCAGGTGAGCCGAACGTTGATCGGGAGGATTTTGTGAGCACTGAAGCACGCTGGTCCGCGATCCCGGGTATGCGCTGCATCGTGGCGGCAGCAATCGTCGTGCTGGCGCGGCCGGGCACCGGTGCGGCGCAGAGTGGCGATCAGCGGACGGTGGCAGACGGAGCGATTCCCGAACTGATGTCAGTGGCGGAGGAGACCCGCCTCGCGCTCGAGGCGGCGCCACCGCACCTGCAGGCCGGCGCGGGCGTTTACGTGCTGCAGGCGCACGGCTTCGTGCAGGTGCGGCCGAGCACGAACGGCTTCACCTGCGTGGTGAACCGCGATCACCCGCGCGCGCTCAAGCCGACCTGCTGGGACGCGGAGGGAACGCGCACCATCGTCCCGAGGGTACTGTGGTTCGGCGAACAGCTGATGCGCGGTGTGCCGCTCGATGAAATCGAGCGCGAGGTGAGCGAAGGCTTCCGCAGCGGCCGCTTCGCGCCACCCGCGCGGCCCGGCGTCGCGTACATGCTTTCGCCGCGCATCCGGAACGTCGACCACGCCACCGGAGCGGAGCGCACCTTCCCGCCGCACGTGATGTTCTACGCGCCCCACCTGACCGATACCGACATCGGCACCGCGGAGGACGTCGGCGAGGGGATGCCCTTCATCGACTACCAGGGGCCGCACGGGTACATGATCGTCATGCCGAAGCGCCAGGCTGGCGCACCGGCCCCGGCCGTGGCTCCCCGAACCCTGGGGACTGCCAGTGCCGCAGCCGGTTCCGTCGCCCAGGGTGTCCTGCGGGTGCCCGCAGGCGTAGACGAAGGCACCGACCTCCCGGTCACCGTGGTGCATGGAAGTCGGCCCGGCCCTACCGTCGCCATCGTGGCCGGGGTCCATGGCACCGAGTACGCGAGCGTGCTCGCGGTGCGCCGCCTCGCGCAGACGCTCGACGCGGCAACTCTCGCCGGTACCGTGCTGCTCGTCCCGCTGGCGAACGTCGCGTCGTTCGAGCGCATGACGCTGCGCGTGAATCCGGTCGACGACAAGAACATGAACCGCGTCTTCCCCGGCGACTCCACCGGGACACAATCGGAGCGCGTGGCCTATCATCTCCGCACGCGCGTGCTGGAGCGGAGCGACTACGTGATCGATGTGCACGGCGGTGACCTCGATGAGAGTCTCCGGCGCTACCTCTTCGCCATTCTGACGGGCGACGCCGCGAAGGATTCGGTCACACTCCGGATGGCCCGGGCGACGGGCTACGACCACCTGATCCGGTATCGGCTCGCGTCGCGTGACCCGAAGCAGGCGACGATGCTCGCGACCGCCGCCGCGGTGCTCGGCAAGCCCACGATCACCGTCGAGGCGGGCTACGCCGGCACCGCCCGGCCCGAGGACATCGAGGCACTCGTCGACGCGCTGCGAGGAGTACTGGTCTCGGTGGGTCTGCTGTCCGGACCGGTGGAGGCGGCCGGCTCGCCGGTGTGGTTCGACGATGTGCTGTTCGTGACGACCGACCGGACGGGCGTCTTCCGCCCGGCAGTCGAGCGCGGAGCCTGGGTGGCGAAGGGCACACCGCTCGGGTACGTCGAGGACTTCGCCGGCGGTGAGAGCATCCCGGTGAGCGCACCACGCGCGGGCGTCGTCCTCTACCTGCGGGCGGTACCCTCGATCACCCGCGGTGGTCAGGTGGCCTTCATCGGCGTACCGGCTCCCTGAGTACGCGGGTGGCTCGAACGAGATCCGCACAGCGGCCCCGCGCGCCGACTCGGTATCGGGCTTTCGCCGTTCGAGGGTCGCAACCCGATCCTGTCGAGTCCTGCGGGCTCTTCCGGCACGGCCGATTCACCGCGACCTTGCGGAGTTACTTGCCGACAAATTCACCACGGGAGGGCTCGCCGTGATTCCCACTCAGGTACCTCGGCGCCGGAATCGACGGGGACCTCTGGTTCAGATCCCTGACGGTCTGCGACACACGGGCGACGCCCCGAAGTACCTCAGACTCTACCGGCATCTGCGCGACGGCATCGTGAGTGGGGCACTGCCTCCGGGCCACCGCCTGCCGGCGAGCCGTACGCTGGCCGAGGATCTGCAGGTTTCGCGAAACACGGTGGAGTCGGCGCTCGACCAGCTCCGCGCCGAGGGCTTCATCGTGCGGGCGGTGGGCAGGGGGACCCAGGTTTCTCCGAGCCTTGCGCGAGCCTTGCGCACGCCACGAACGTTGCGCTCCGGGCACCGCGGCCCGGCGACTGCTCCGCCCCCGCGCGGGCGGGAGGCGCTGTCGGAGCGCGGACGCGAGGTCCTGGGCGCGAACCATCTCATTGCCTCGACGGCCGGCTTCACGTTCGCGCCGTGCGTTCCGGACCCCGCGACCATCCCGGTGGAGCCATGGCGTCAGATCCTGGCGAGGCGAAGCCGCCGCTGGTCGGGAGTCGAGGCGCTGCCGCCCGACCCGGCGGGCTACCGAGCGCTGCGTGAAGCGATCGCGACCTATCTCGTCTCCTCCCGCGGTGTCCGCTGCGACTGGACCCAGGTTCAGGTGCTCGCCAGCGTACAGCAGGGGATCACGCTCCTCACCCGGTTGCTTCTCGATCCGGGCGATGCCGTCTGGCTCGAGGAGCCGGGGTATCCCGGCGCGCGGACCGCATTCGCGGCGGGCAATGCGCGCATCGTGCCCGTGCCCGTGGACGCGGAGGGTCTCGATGTCCAGGCCGGGGAGCGGCTCGCTCCGCGGGCCCGCCTGGCCTACGTGACGCCGTCGCACCAATACCCCCTCGGTTTTACGCTGAGCCTGGAGCGTCGCGCGTCGCTCCTCGAGTGGGCCGAGCGGCGGGACGCCTGGATCATCGAGGACGATTACGACAGCGAGTTCCGCTACATCGGCCGACCGCTCGCCTCGATCCAGGGGCTCGATCCGGCGGGACGTGTGATCTATGCGGGCACGTTCGGCAAGGTCCTTTTCCCCTCCATCCGTCTCGCATACCTGGTATTGCCCACGGGACTGCTCGATGCCTTCGCTTCGGCCCAGGACGTCACCGGCGGCGGGCCTCCGACCTTCCTGCAGGCGGCGGTCGCCGAGTTCATGGACAGCGGACAGTTCGCAGGTCATCTGCGCAAGCTGCGTGACCTGTTCCGCGAACGCCGTGCGGCGCTGCTCGACGCCGCGCGCGCACGTCTCGGCGGTGCGATCACGCTCGGTCCGGCGGACACCGGGCTCCACGTCGCCGCTCACCTCGGTGACGCCCGGGACGACCGGGCACTCTCGGCGCGCGCGGCGCGCGCGCGTCTCGACCTGCCCGCGCTCTCCCGGTACTACGCAGGTTCGCCGGCGTCTTCCGGCCTTCTCATTCACTACGCCGGAAGTCCCCCACGGATGATTCAGGACGGCGTGGCGGCGCTGGCCGAGCTGCTCGAAGATTCGCGAGCATGAATCACCCGCCCGGGGATCAGCACACCCCGCGGTTGCGCGAGCCGCCGTGCATCACCGACCTCGACTGAAGCGATTGCCGGAGAGGCGGCGCGGCGATCGGAAAGACTGGGACCCCATGCGACATTTCCGGTTCTTCTTCACCGCCATTTGCCTCGTGGCGTGCTCATGCAACGGAGGCACCACCGCTCCGCAAGACCTGGAAGGGTCCTACACGCTCGTAGCCGAGAACGACGAGCCATTGCCGTCCGATCCGAGCGCGCCGTTCGGCTGCTGCCTCACCTTGAGCGGGTCGCTGACCCTCACCACCAGCACGTATGATCTCCGGACTTCGCACCGGAACAAGAACAACGGGATCACCTTCGAGAATTCCGAGCAGGGTTCGTATGCACGGGAGGGGAATGCATTGATTTTCTCGCGCACCGGTGGCGGAGGTGAGGGCTTCCCCTACCTGCTGGGTACCGGTACCGTCTCGACCGACGGTGAAAGGATCACGTTGCTCTATGGGGACGAAGGACCCGGATCCGATCAGATCCGTGCGACTTTTCAGCGGTGAGGTCAGGCGCATGATGGCAGTGCCGGCGCTCCTCTTCGTCACGGGCGCATCGGGCGCGGGAAAGACGGCGGCCGTACGGGCATTGGAGGCGCGATCGCTACCTGGGGTGCGCTGCTACTATTTCGACGACGTCGGGGTGCCGGGACCCGACGAGATGATCCGCGAGTACGGCAGCGGCGATGCCTGGCAGGCGGCCATGACCTCCCACTGGGTGCGTCGGCTCGTGGCGGAACCAGTCGACGTGGCCGTTCTCGATGGCCAGGCCCGACCATCGGTCATTCGTGTCGTCCTGGCGGGGGCCGGGCCGGTCACTGCGCAGGTCGCGCTTCTGGATTGTTCCTTCGACGAACGAGCCCGACGACTTGCCGGCCCACGCGGCCAGCCAGAGCTCGCGACTGCGCAGATGAGCGCCTGGGCCGCCTATCTGCGTGGCCAGGCCGACGCGCTGGAGTTGCCGGTGGTCGACACGACCGGCCGGTCGATAGCGGCCGTCACCGATGCGCTCGCCGTCGAAGTGGAGCGGCTGCGGGCGATCCGGGACCGTGCCGTCTGATCATTGCCTGAAGCGCAAGTCAGTTCGTTTAGGAGAGGTGTCGGTAAGCATGGACCGGTGAACCCCCGAAGGAGGTTGGCATGCCGCATTACCTCATGCGATTCAGCTATACACCCGAGGCGTGGGCGCGCCTCATCAAGGCGCCCGAAGACCGTCGCACGGTCGCCCGAGCCGTAGTGGAGAATCTCGGAGGGAAGCTGCACGGCTTCTGGTATGGGTTCGGCGAGCATGATGGCTTCGTGCTGATCGAGGCGCCGGACAACGTCGCCGCGGCAGCCTTCTCGGTGGGAATCGCCGCAGGCGGTGCGCTTCGCTCGGCGGAGACCACACCGCTGCTGACGGTCGAAGAGACCATCGACATGCTGAAGCGGGCGCAGGCTTTGCCGTATCGGTCACCGGGGAGCGGAGGCCAGGCTCCCCCACGCTGAGGGGTTTTCGCCGACGGCCCGTCGTGACATCGACCGGCCACCTCCACTCGGTCCCGGACCCGACATGCGCTACGCACGGGGCTCTTCCGGCCGCCGGAGGAGCAGATGGCGCGCATGCCGGTGATCATGGTCGCGACGCTGGTCGCCATCTTCGTGATGGCCGTGCTTTACGCGATGGGCCATCGGGAGGGTTCGACGCTCGGCAAAGGGGTGCGTTTCGGCGCGCTGGTCGGGGTTGTTCGTAGTCTGCGCGTTCGTGCAACTACGTGAACCTGAACTTCGGCGCGAGGCTGATGCTGATGCAGGCGGCTGCGTATTTCGTCGAGTGGACCGTCGTGGGTGCCGTGATCGGTCTGCTCTACAGGCAGACTCGATGAGGGGCAGGCACCTTTCGGTCGCTCGTCCGGTCATCCCGGTGAATGCGCAGGTCTAGCCCGTCACGCCTGGCGCTCGCGGGGCGTCATCTTGCGTCGATCCTGCTGCTTCCGTTCGTGGTGACGGTGCTCGTTCCGGTCTCACTCCTCTCCCGTCCCGGCGATACCCGCTGGGCTGCGGATGGCGCGCTCGCCCCGATCGTTCGGGCGGCTGGCCTGATCGCGTTCGGTGCCGGGATCGCGCTCTTTGCCTGGTGCGTCGCGCTCTTCGTGCGCGTGGGGAAGGGAACCCTGGCGCCGTGGGACCCGACGCGGGCGCTGGTGGCGGCGGGGCCGTATCGGCACGTGCGGAACCCGATGATCATCGGCGTCGCACTGATTCTCGCCGCCGAGGCGCTCTACTTCCGGTCGTGGCGCCTCACGGCATGGTCCGGAACGTTCGTGCTGGTGAACCATTTCTATTTCATCGCACTGGAGGAGCCTGGTCTCCGGCGCCGTTTCGGGGAGAGCTACCGGCGCTACTCCGCCGAGGTCCCGCGCTGGCTCCCCCGGATCGGCCGGTGGCGGTCGCGGTCAGCCAGGCCGAGGCGATGAAGTTACGCAGCCGATGTCCCCGTGGGAGTCGCCGCGGGCGCGTCGGCGGGAGCACAGCCTGGCGCGAGTCGCGGCTCTGCGCCCAGCCAGTACAGGCCGTTGGCCATGATGCAGAATCCAGTCGCGGCGAACCAGACCATCGCGGCTCCGACGAAACCCGTGAAGGCCAGCCACCATGGGCTGTGCACGAGCGACAGCATCGACGCGATCGTGAGATTGATGCCGACGGCGAGGTAGATGCGGCGCTCCAGGTACCAGCTGTCCGTCTGCATGAAGTACCAGCGCGGTCTCGTCGTCGAGGGCCGGCCCAGCATCGGCTCGAGCCCGGCGCGATGGAGCGCATTGCCGACCAGGCAGAATCCCGTCAGCGAAACGGCAATCGAGGCGAGCGCAGTCGCAATGACGAGAAGCACCCAGCGTGGATCGGCCAGGAGCGCCAGCGCAGTGGCACCGAGCAGGACGCACCCTGCGATGAGCCACACGGTGCGCTCGATGTACCACCGGTCGGTCGGCACGATGTAGATGCCACGCTGCAACGCCATGATCGCCCCCTATACAGTCGAAGTGAAGTCACCCTGGATTCAGTGCCGGTGCGTCCTGCCATCTCCGCAGTCAGCAGATGCGGGGGAGCTGGTCGCCCGGCAGCATGTCCACGACGCGGGTGCCGCCCATGGCCGTCCGCATCACGACCATGCCCGGATGGTCGTCCACCACGCGCCCGATGCGGCGGGCGTGCGCGCCGAGCGGCAGCGCCCGGAGCGCTGCGACGGCATCGTCCGCGAACCGGTCCGGAAGCATCACCACCATGATCCCCTCGTTGGCCACATAGAGCGGGTCGAGGCCCAGGACGGCGCAGGCGGCTCCGACGGGCCCCGGAACCGGCAGCGATTCCTCGTCGAGCACGACGCCGCGTTTCGAGGCGGCCGCGATCTCGTTGAGCGCACTCGCGACCCCGCCGCGGGTGGGATCCCGCAGCACGTGGACGTGCGTACCGAACCGTCCGGCCAGCCGCGCGACCAGCGGATAGAGCGCTGCCGAGTCGCTCTCGATCTCCGTCTCGAAGCCGAGACCCTCGCGCGCCGACATGATCGCCATGCCGTGCCGGCCGATCTCCCCGCTCACGATGACCGCGTCGCCGCCTGCGGCGCGATCGGGTGCGGGCCGGCAGGTTCCCTCCAGCGTTCCGATGCCCGTCGTGTTGATGTAGATCCGGTCCGCCTTGCCCCGCTCGACGACCTTGGTGTCTCCGGTGACCAGCGGGACACCGGCGGCACGCGCTGCGCCGGCCATCGCGGCGACCACGCGATCGAGCACCTCGAGCTCGAATCCCTCCTCGATCACGAAGCCCGCCGAGAGGAACCTCGGCTCCGCGCCCATCATCGCGATGTCGTTCAGCGTGCCGTGCACCGCGAGCGAGCCGATGTTGCCGCCGGGAAACTCGATCGGGCTCACGACGAAGGTGTCGGTCGACATCGCGATGTCGCCATCGAACACCTGCAGGATGGCGGCGTCTCCCAGCTGCCGGAGCGCGGGATTCGAGAGCTGCGGAAGAAAGCGCTCTCGCACGAGGGCCGCGCTCAGCTTTCCTCCCGATCCGTGGCCCAGCTGCACGCGCTCGGTCGGGATCGCGGGCGCCGGGCAGGCGACGCCACCGGCCAGTCGCACGGTCGTGGTCATGTGACCTCCAACGGCTCCGACGCGCGGAACCTCCCGTAGTTGTAATAGGCAGCGCACGCACCTTCGGACGAGACCATCGGCGCGCCGAGCGGGTGCTCGGGCGTACAGCTCCGGCCGAAGGCGGGACACTGGTGCGGCCTGAGCTGGCCACGCAGCACGGCGCCGGCCCGGCACTCAACCGGCTCCGGCACCGACGTCGTCGCAAGGGAAAAGCGCCGCTCGGCGTCGAATGCTGCGAACTCCGCCCGCAGGGCGAGGCCGCTGGCCGGAATCTCGCCGATCCCGCGCCATTTCCGGTCCGCCAGCTCGAAGACCTCCTCGACGAGCGTTCGAGCGGGAACCGTGCCCTCCCGGGTCACGGCGCGCGCATACTGGTTCTCGACCTCGTGGCGGCCCTCCTCGAGCTGGCGGACCGCGAGGTGAATCCCTTCGAGGATGTCGAGCGGCTCGAAGCCCGTGACGATGATCGGCACCCGGAATCCTGCCGCGATCGGCTCGTACTCGCTCCACCCCATCACGGTGCAGACATGCCCGGCGGCAAGGAACGCCTGGACGCGGTTGGCCGGGTCGCTCAGGAGCGCCACCATGGCCGGGGGCACGGTCACGTGGGAGACGAGGACGCTGAAGTTGCGGATCCCGAGCTGGCGTGCGCGCCAGACGGCCATGGCATTCGCGGGGGCGGTGGTCTCGAACCCGACGGCGAAGAAGACGACCTCGCGGTCGGGGTTCCGCACGGCGAGCTCGAGGGCGTCGAGCGGCGAGTAGACGATGCGCACGGTGCCACCGCGTGCGCGCACCTGCAGGAGGTCGCACTCGCTCCCCGGAACGCGGAGCATGTCCCCGAACGAGGTGAAGATCACCTCGGGACGCGCCGCGAGCTCGAGCGCCTTGTCGATCTGCTCGAGCGGCGTGACGCACACGGGACAGCCGGGGCCGTGAATCATCTCGACGGCATCGCCGAGGAGCTCGTCGAGTCCCTGCTTGACGATCGTGTGGGTCTGCCCGCCGCAGACTTCCATCAGCACCCACCGGCGCGTCGCGGTGCGCCGGATCTGCGCCGCGAGGGAGCGGGCGATGGTGCCGTCCCGGTACTCGTCGAGGTATCTCATGGTGCCGCTCGCTGCTCCAGCTCCACGAGCTCCTGATCCGCAACTTCACGCAGCCAGTCGAGCTCGTCCAGCTGGCTCATCTCCCGGAGCGCCTCGAACGTGCGCCGCGCCTCCGCCTCGTCGATGCGCGAGATGGCGAAGCCGACGTGCACCAGCGCGTAGTCGCCGGGCTGCACCTGATCCGCGATATAGGCGAGACAGACCTCGCGGCGTACGCCGCCGAAGTCCACGACGCCCATCGCGAGTCCGCGGTCGTCGTGCACCTCGACGACTCGTCCGGGAATGCCAAGGCACATGGGAAGGTCCTCAGTTCGAGAAGGAAGCGCTGGTGCCCGCCAGCCGCGCTGCCGCGACTGCCGCCTGACCATAGCTCACGGCGCCATCGTTCGGCCCAAGCTCGCGCGGAAGGAGCACCCGCATTCCGCGAGCTTCGAGGGCCGCAGGGATCTGCGTGGCGAACCGTGCATTCTGGAAGACGCCGCCGCCGAGGGCCACCGTGCCGATTCCGCACCGCTCGCAGCTCGCCGTCGCCAGTCGCACGGTGGCCGCGATGAGGCTCGCATGGAAATCCGCGGCGAGGTCGGCTCGATCCGCGCCCGACCTCTGGCGCTCGCCCAATTCACCGAGCAGCGGCAGCGGGTCCATCTGCCAGACGGCGCCCGCGTCGTCGATCGGCACTTCGCGCGCAATCCCCGCGAGATTGCCGGCGAGCGCCTCGAGCTCCATCGCAGCCTGCCCCTCGAACTGCCCCCCGTGATGGACACCGATCACCGCGGCCGCCGCGTCGAAGAGGCGGCCGAGGGACGAAGCGAGCGGCGCATTGAGGCGGCGGTCCAGCTGGGCACGCGCCATCGCGAGCTCACGCGGCGGTACTTTTTCGAACGCCCCCTCGAAGGCGCGGGCACGATCCGGCTCGAGCGAGAGGTAGCCGAGCGCGGCACGCCAGGGCTCGCGGGCGGCGAGGTCGCCGCCGGGCATCGGGGCGTAGCGCAGCTGCGCCAGTCGCCGGTAGCCGTGCAGGTCGGCGAGCAGCACCTCCGCGCCCCAGACGTTTCCGTCGTCGCCGTAGCCGGTGCCGTCGAATGCCAGGCCGACGACGGCATCCCGCTCACCATGCTCGGCCAGCACTGCGGCGATGTGCGCATGATGGTGCTGCACGCCGATGACCGGCGACAGCCCGAGCTCCTCGGCGAGGCGCGTCGAGAGATATCCAGGGTGCAGGTCCCGCGCTGCCGCGGACGGCGCGATCCGGAAGAGCGATTCGAACCGGGCGAGCGTCTCCCTGAAATGCGTGACTGTTTCCAGGCTGTCGAGGTCGCCGATGTGCTGGCTCACATAGGCGCGGGAGCCGTCTACCACCGTGAAGGTGTTCTTGAGATCCGCCCCGACCGCGACGAGTGGCACCGGGCTCGCGAGCGGCAGGCGGAGCGGAAGCGGGGCGAGGCCCCGGGCGCGCCGGATGATGACGCGGCCCTGCCGCACCGGCCGGATCACCGAGTCGTCGTATCGGGAAACGATCTCGCGGTCGTGCAGGAGGAAGGCGTCCGCGATTCCGGCGAGCCGCGCGCGCGCCTCTGCGTTGCCGGTCGCGATGGGCTCGTCACTCAGGTTCCCGCTCGTCATGACGAGGGGGTGGCACACGAGGTCGAGCAGCAGATGATGCAGCGGGGTGGATGGCAGCATAACGCCGACGGACCCGATCCCGGGCGCAATGAACCGGCTGACCGGACTTGCCTCGCGTTCGGGCAGGATCACGATCGGGCGCACCGGGGACTGGAGCAGCGCACTCGCCTCATCAGTCAGCTCGACCAGCTCGGCGGCGTGGGACACGCTCTGCACCATCACCGCCAGCGGCTTCGCATCCCGCCGCTTGCGCGAGCGAAGGCGAACTACCGCTCGGTCCGACGTGGCATCGACGGCCAGATGGAAGCCTCCGAGCCCGCGCAGGGCCACGATGGCTCCCTCGCGGAGAAGGCCTGCGGCGGACTCCAGCGCATGCGCCGAACCATCGACGACCTGGTCCCCCCGCTCGAGCCAGAGCCTCGGCCCGCAGGCAGGGCAGCTGTTGGTCTCGGAGTGGAAGCGCCGGTCGGAGGGTGACGCATATTCCCGTTCGCAGGCGGGGCACTGCGCAAAGGCGCGCATGCTCGTGCGGACGCGGTCGTACGGCATGGCCTCGATCACCGTGAAGCGCGGTCCGCAGTCGGTGCAAGTAATGAAGGGGTAGCGGAACCGCCTGTCGGCCGGGTCGAACAGCTCCGCCTCGCACGCCGCGCAGAGCGCCACATCGGGCGAGACCGGCTCCCGCATCCCCGCGGGGTCCCGGCTCGGCACGATGGCGAAACCATCCGCCGGCGCATCCATCGACGGCTCGACGTGAACCGTTTCGATCCGCGCGAGTGGCGGCGCCTCCAGCTCGATCGCACCGATGAACGCGGTGATGGCGGATTCCGCGCCTGCGACCGTGATCTCGACCTCCCCACCGGCATTCCTCACCCATCCGCCAAGCCCGTGCCGAACGGCGAGGCGATGGACGAAGGGGCGAAACCCCACCCCCTGGACGACGCCCGTCACCCGGATCCGCCGTGCGGCCGGTGCTGCGGCGGAGGCGGTCACGACGCCGTGACCATCCGTGCGCGGGACCGGAGAAAGTCGAACCACGCCTCCATCCCCTCGCCCGTGAGCGCCGAGACGAAGAAGAACTCGAGGCCCGGATTGACGCTCCGAGCGGCTGCGACGGCGCGCTCGACATCGAACGGAACGTGCGGCAGGAGGTCGATCTTCGTGAGCACGGCCGTCGTCGAGTTGCGGAACATGGCGGGATACTTGAGCGGCTTGTCCTCGCCCTCGGTGACCGAGAAGAGAACGACCTTGGCGCTTTCCCCGAGGTCCCACCCCGCCGGGCAGACGAGGTTGCCGACGTTCTCGATGAAGAGAAGGTCGGTGTCGTCGAGGTCGAGCGCGTCGAGCGCTTCCTGCACCTGTCGCGCGTCGAGGTGGCAGGCGCCTCCGGTGACGACCGCCTGGACGAGCCGGGTCGTGCGCGCAGCGAGCCGGTCGGCGTCGTTCTGCGTCTGGACGTCACCGGTCACGACGCTGATCCTGAGCTCGCGCCCGAGGGTATCCAGGGTGCGCTCGAGGAGGGTGGTCTTTCCCGAGCCGGGCGACGAAACGAGGTTGAGCGCCGGCACACCGGCAGCGGCGAGACGTCGACGCACCTCGGCGGCGATCTCGTCGTTCTTCGCCATGACCCGCTCGCGCACGTCAATCGTCCGGACCGTCATCGTCCACCTCCATGAATGCGAGCCGGAGATCCTCGCCCGGGCAGCGGGTAACGATGGGCGTCGCCGCGCCGAAGGGCGGCGCGCCCAGCAGCGCCTCGAGGCAGAACTCGAAGTTGGCGACCTCGATATTGGCGTCCTCGCCGACCTCGATGCCGACGCGCCGCAGCCTGCGGGCCTCCGCGCCGTCGAGGCGGGCTTCCGCGATGCGGCAGACCTCGAGCGCGAGGCTCAGCTCGTGCAAGCCGGCACGCCCTCCAAGTCGCCCGCCGCGAAGTGCTCGATCCGCCTCACGACCCGCGCGAGGAGCTCCGGCATGGCCGCCTCGACCGCGGGGCTGAGCCCCGTTCCCATCTCGACTTCAGCTGGCTCGATGCCCAGCGCGAGGAGCCGCGTAGGGAGCGTCCCGCGCAGCATGGCGATCGCGAGTACTTCGCCGAGGTCGATCTGATGGGGCGAGAGCTTGTGGGCGAGGCGCCGCGGAACGGCGTCGCCCTCGAGCTCGTGGATCGTGCCGGCCTCGCACCCGAGCCGGATGGCGTCGAGGAAGATCACGGTGCCGGCGGTTTCGATGAGCGGGAGGAGGTTCATCCCCCAGGTGCCCCCATCGACGAGCTGGATGCCTTCCGGGATGTCGGGCCGGCAGGAGAGCCGCTCGAGCGCCGCGAGGCCGATACCGTCGTCCAGCATCAGCGGGTTGCCGAGACCGATCACGAAGGTTCCCGTGCGCACGTCAGTCATCCTCGAACTCCTCGTCGGCGCGTACCATGCGACCCCCGGTCACGATCGACGAAATGGTGCTGTTGCGATCGAGCACGTCGGCGCGGATCGACATGTACACATGGATCGGGATGTAGATCACGAACACCCACGTGAGCACGTGATGCAGGAAGCGGACGTTCGGCATCCCGCCGAGCATCGGGCCGATCCAGTTGAGGAGGCGGAAGAAGATGCTCGACGAATCGTACTGCCCATACAGCGCGAATCCGGTGATCACCTGTATCAGTGCCACCGCATACAGGGACGTATAGCTGAGCTGCTGGAGCGGATTGTGGCCGAGGTACGGTGGCGCGTCCTCCGGGCGGACGAGCAGGTACGCGCGTGCCTGCCGGAAGAGGTTCCGGATGTCGCGCGGGTGCCAGGGGATGAGCGCGCTCCACCGCTCGTACCGGTTCCCGGCGACGAGCCAGTAGATCCGGACGATCGCCGTCATGACGAGGGTGCCGGCCGCGATGAAATGCAGGAGCCGCATCCATCCCATCAGGAAGTGGGAGCTGGCCTCCCCGCTCGTCATGAAGTACGGCCTGCCGATGTACAGCCCGGTCACGACGAGCAGGACGATCGCGATCGCGGCGGCCCAGTGCATGACCCGGAGCGGCACGCCCCAAAGCTGGACCCACCGGTAGTTGCCGGTGCGCGGGAGATGCTCGACCGGCGCGGTCGTGGTGCTCATTGGATCTTGACCTCCACGATCGGAGCGCCGGTGGCGTCGATCACGTGCACGCCGCACGCCATGCAGGGATCGAACGAGTGGATCGTGCGCAGGATCTCGAGCGGCTGCTCCGGCCGGACGAGCGGATGGTTGTCCACCAGCGACGCCTCGTACGGGCCCATCTGGCCTTCGGCATCCCGTGGCGAGCAGTTCCAGGTGCTCGGCACGACGCACTGGTACCGGCTGATCTTGCCGTCGCGGATCTGGACCCAGTGGCCGAGTGCTCCGCGAGGCGCGTCGAGGAACCCGTAGCCGTCTGCCTGCGCCGGCCAGGTGGAGGGTTCCCACTTCGACTTGTTGAAGGTCGCCGTGTCGCCGCCCCGGATGCGGGCGACGAGCTGGTCGTACCAGACATTCATCCGCCGCGCGAGGAGCAGCGTCTCCATCCCGCGGGCCGCGGTGCGCCCGAGCGTGGAGAAGAGCGCTTCCGGACCGACGCCGAGCTTGCCGAGCACCTCGTTGACGAGGGCCTGCACGTCGGCATGGCCGCTCGCATACGCGACGAGCATCCGCGAGAGCGGGCCCACCTGCATGGGCTTCCCGTCGTACCGGGGCGCCTTCATCCACGTGTACTTGTCGAGGCCCTGCAGGTATTCCCAGGGCGCCGGCGGCCCCGTATATCGCGGCTTCGTCTCTCCCTCGTACGGATGCAGGGCGACTCCGTCGCCTCCCTCGTACTCGTACCACGCGCTGGTGATGTACTCCTTCACCTTCATGTGGTCGTAGGGGTGGACCGTCGTGAGATCGTTGGCGAGAATGATTCCACGCGGGAAATACATCTTGCTGGCGTCCCGGACATCGCCGTCCGGGTACTCGCCGACCGCGAGGTGGTTGGAGACCCCGCCGCCGATCGCCGCCCATTCCTTGTAGAAGCCGGCGATGGCCACGAGGTCAGGCCAGTACACCTCTTCCACGAAGCGCTGGGCCCGCCGGATCATGCCGTGCACGTCCTCGAGCCGCTCGGCGTTGATCGTGGCCGTCCGCTCGATGTTTATGGCGCAGGCCATGCCACCGACGAGGAAGTTCGGGTGCGGGTTCTTGCCGCCGAAGATCGTGTGCAGCCGGATGACGTCGCGCTGCCAGTCGAGCGCCTCGAGGTAGTGCGCCACCGCCAGCAGGTTCACTTCGGGCGGCAGCTTGTACGCCGGATGGCCCCAGTAGCCGTTGGCGAAGATGCCGAGCTGCCCACCCGACACGAATCGCTTCACGCGCGTCTGCACCTCGGCGAAGTAGGTCTCGGAGTTGTTCGGCCACGGCGAGATCGACCGCGCGATGCGGGCGGTGCCCGCCGGGTCGGCGCTGAGCGCGCTGACGACGTCCACCCAGTCGAGCGCATGCAGGTGATAGAAGTGGATCACGTGATCCTGGATGGTCTGCATGCCGTGCACGAGATTCCGGATCAGGTTCGCGTTCGGCGGGATCTCGATGCCGAGGGCGTCCTCCACCGCGCGGCAGGAGGCGACGGCATGGACCACGGTGCAGACGCCGCAGATGCGCTGCGTGAATGCCCACGCGTCACGCGGGTCGCGGCCCTGCATGATGATCTCGATCCCGCGGAACTGTGTCGACGACGCCCAGGCATTGCTGATGCGCCCGTTCTCGGCCTGCACCTCGATCCGGAGATGCCCCTCGATGCGGGTGATCGGATCTACGACGACCTTCGTGGGAGCCATCGCGTCACTCCTTTCCAGTCGTTGGCGGGGCCGGCGGATCGGATCGCACGGGTGGTGCATCGATGACCGGCAGCGGCCGGCGCCGGGACTGATGGATCGCAGTCGCGGCGGCATGGGCCGCGACGCCAGCCGTGGCACCAGCGGCGAGGGCCGCGCCGATGAGGTCGGCTGTCCGTTCGACCCCGAAGCCGGCGACGTCGGGCAGTCGGTGATAGAACGGCGTCATCGTATCCCAGAACTGACGCTCGGTGCAGCCGATGCAGGGATGCCCCGCGCCGATCGGCCAGCTGGTCCCGCTGTTCCACTGGAAGATCGGACAGGGTGAGAACGTCGACGGGCCCTTGCAGCCGACGGTATAGAGGCACCATCCGTTGCGGGCGGCCTCGTCGTCGAAGCTCGTCACGAACTGACCGGCGTCGAAGTTGGCGCGCCGGGAGCACTGGTCGTGAATCCGTGAGCCATAGGCGAAGGTGGGACGCCCGTCGCCGTCGGTGGCGGGCATCCGGCCCATGGTCAGGTAGTGGACGATGGTGGCGGTGACGACATCGGAAATCGGCGGGCACCCCGCGATGTTCACCACCGGCTTGTCCTTGACGATGTCGCCGACGCCGACGGCCCCGGTCGGGTTCGGTCGCGCCGCCTGCACGCTGCCCCAGTGGGCGCAGGCGCCGACCGCGATGACGCCGGCCGCCCCGACGGCGGCCTCTTCGAGGATCGTCTTCGCCGTGCGGCCCCCGATCGTGAGGTAGATCCCGTTCTCCGCGAGCGGAACCGAGCCGGTCACCACGAGCAGGTACTTGCCCGCGTTTTCCTTCATGGCCGCCTGCAGCGCCCCCTCGGCCTGGTGCCCAGCGGCCGCCATGAGTGTGTGCTGATAGTCGAGGGAGATGAGGTCGAGGAGGAGGTTGCCGATGGTCGGCTCCGACGTACGGATCACGCTCTCCACGCAGCCGGTACATTCCTGCAGCTGGAGCCAGATGACGCTCGGGCGCTTCATCGTCTGGAGCGCGTGCGCCATGCGGGGAACGAAGCTGCTGCCGAGCCCGAGCATCGCGCAGAGCCCGCCGCAGAATTCGAGGAACTCGCGCCGGGAAACGCCCCGCCGCTCCAGATGCCGGCCGAGGGTCTCGTCGGCCGACCAGGGATGGGAATTGGGTGAGAACATCGTATCGATCGCTCCGCTGGAGGGGAGCTGCGGGTGAAGCCGGGGGACCGGTGGGAGCCGGGGCCTCACGGGATGCTTCCCGACACGATACGCGCGCGTCAGAAACCTCGCGTTTAAATCACGTGAATTACGGGTGAATCCTCCTTCATGCAGGCGCGACCACGGCCCGATCCGCCGGCTTTCAGGCGACGTCCGGCGCGCATGGGCTGTCTGGGGGGGTATCTCCTCGACTATGCAGGGTCCCCGGCCGTCCCACAAGCCCGAGCGACCGTCGGGTCTGGCGCCCGCCTCCGGGCGGCGCGATATCCGGAAGTCTCGACCACCCACCTTCGGAGGTCCCATGAAGCGAGTCACCGGCATCGGCGGCATATTCTTCAAAGCGAGCGACGCCACCGCGCTCCGGGCCTGGTACAAGCAGCACCTCGGAATCGATGTTCAGGAGTGGGGCGGGGCGGCATTCAGCTGGACCGACGGTGAAGGCAAGCCGGTCGGCGGAACGACCGTCTGGTCGATCAACTCGTCGCAGAACGACTACTTCGCGCCAAGCACGGCGCCCTTCATGGTGAATTACCGTGTCGAGGACCTTCAGGCGCTCCTCGCGGTCCTGCGGGCCGAAGGGTGCAACGTGCTCGAGAAAGTCGACGATTCGGAGTACGGAAAGTTCGGCTGGGTGATCGATCCGGAAGGAAACAAGCTCGAGCTCTGGCAGCCACCGGTCGGGCAGTGATCCGCGCTGTCGCACGCAAACGATGAAAGACCCGACCCTCAAGGCGACGATCCTCAACTGCCTCGGTATGCAGGTCGCTTGCGCCGCGGCCTTCGTTTTCGCTCTAGCGTGCGGAAGTGAGCAGCGGCGAAACGAATCGCCGACCGACTCGGGGCTGCCAGAGTCCTCGCAAGCCGGAGCGCCCGCGGCTCCGCCCTCATCCGGTGGCGGCGGTACCGCGATCTGGCATGCGCAGCACCGGACCCTCGATTTTACCGGCGACGGCGTTGTCGATACGGTGCACCTGCGTGCCATCGGGGCCGCTGTCGACAGCCTGCGGATTCAGTTGACGTTCTGGTCCGCGGGCGCGGAGCGCTGGCAGGAAGAATGGGCGAGCGATTACGAGCTGGTGGTGCCGCCGCCACCCGCGGATCCATTGGCGCGGGCAGCGCATCTGCGACGTCGGCTCGACCGCACGCTGGCGAGTGTCGAGGTGGAGCCCTTCGACTCGATGGCCTACGTCAGCATGGCCCGGACGATCGATTCCACAATTCTGCGGCAGCCCCCCGTCCAGCAGGTGTCGTTCACGTACGGTTACGAGACGACTGTGGTGCTTGCGTGGGATCGGGCGAGCGGGCGGCTCCGGCTCCTGCACGCCTGTTGCTGAGCCCCGGTGACTCACGCCTGGTTGTGATCCGGGTCCTATCGCACTCGCGGCGAATCGCCGAGCATAGGGGAAGCCGTCAATCCCCCCTTTTCTGCGAGCCGTGAGCCCATGAGCCGATCCAACGAACGGAACGCCCCACCGATCTCACTCGAAAAGAAGCTCGACGAGCTCTACGGACTCATCGAGGGGATCGAGATCGCCATGTTCACCACGCGGCGCCGGGACGGCCGCCTCGTTTCCCGCCCGATGGCCACCCAGACCCAGGCCGAGGGCAGCGACCTCTGGTTCGTGACCGACATCGAGTCGGACAAGCTCGACGAGCTCGCGTTCGACCCGCAGGTCAACCTCGCCTACTACAAGGACAGGACGCGTGAGTGGGTATCGGTGAGCGGCATCGCCAGGGTCACGCAGGACCGGAGGCTTATCCACGAGCTGTACCGCAGGGACTGGAAGGCCTGGTTCGGCGACGCCGGCGGCGAGCGCGACGGCGGACCCGACGATCCCCGGCTCGCGCTCATCCTGGTGGATGTGGAGTCGGTCGTCTACCTCAAGCTGGACAAGCCGCAGCCCGTGGTACTCTTCGAGGTCGCGAAGGCCATGGTGACGGGATCTCCTCCGGACGTGGGCGTCGAGCGGGAGGTGAGCGCTGCGGAACTCGATCGCGGCCGCTGACGGCGTTGTCTCCCGGATGAGCGCGCTGGTCGTGCGAGCAGGTGTTCCCGCGGACGCGCGCATGCTGTCAGCCCTGGCCCAGCGGGCAAAGGCGCACTGGGGATACCCGCCGGAATGGCTCGAGGCATGGCGCCCGGCGCTCACGATCTCTGCCGCTTATCTCATCGAGCATACGGTGCTCATCGTCGAACGGGCCGGCGACATGCTCGGCTTTGCCGCGGTCCGCGATGCAGGCACACATTGGGAGCTCGAGCATCTCTGGGTGGAACCGGATGTTCAGGGGCAGGGAGTCGGGCGTGCGCTGTTTTCGGCCGTCGCCTGCCGGGCAGCCCGCCGGAGACCGGGGCGATTGCGAATCGAATCCGACCCGTTCGCGGCGGGGTTCTACGAACGCTGTGGTGCCCGGCGAGTGGGCATGATCGCGGCCCCGGTCCTCGGCGAGGCACGCGAGCTCCCCGTCTATGAATATGCGCTCCAGCCTCGCGTCGAATCGCGACCGGGACCAGCGAATCAGCTCGAAGAGTGAATGCCCGCCGTGGACGATCCATGGCCGGGTGATCCCGTGCCCGGTAACTTCCGCGAAATGGCCGGATCGGTCGCATCGCCGACGCCGTGCCCGGCCCGCCTGGAGCAATATCGGACGACTCTGTCATCGGAGCGACACGGCATGGACCTGAAAGGCATCTTCGCTGCAGCCACCACGCCATTCGACGGGACGTCCGGAGATGTCGATGTCGCGGCCTTCCGGCTGAGCGCGCGGTTCCTCCTCGACGCGCCGCTGGCAGGACTCGTGCTTTTCGGGTCGACCGGGGAAGGGGTGCTCGTCGACGGGGACGAGCGCGGCGGGATGCTGGCGGCAGGGCGTGAGTTGCTCGGTGATCGCCTCCTGCTTGCGGGTACGGGTGCGGAGTCCACGCGGGCCACGATGCGGCTCTGCAGGGAGGCGGCCGCCGCTGGCGCCGATGCCGTGCTGGCGCAGCCGCCAGGGTTCTTCCGGTCGCTGATGACGCCGTCAGCACTGCTCGATCATTACACGCGTGTGGCCGACGCCTCTCCCGTACCGCTCATTCTCTACCAGGTTCCGGTCGCGTTCCGATCGGTCGACCTCGACCTGGCGCTCATCGCGCGGTTGTCGGAGCATCCCAACATCGTCGGCGTCAAGGATTCGTCGGGAGATGTCGCTGCACTTCGCGAGCTCTCGCGTACGTGCGCCGACGAGTTCGCGGTCATCGTCGGAACTGCCGCGGTACTGCGGGACGCGCTCGACGCCGGTGCTTCGGCCGGCATCCTCGCTCTCGCCGCGATCGCACCGCACGGATGCACGGAGCTCTACCGGCTCTGGCGGTCAGGCGAGCGCGAGGAATGCGCGCGCGCCCAGGGCGCGGCGGCCGATCTTCACAAGGCCGTGGTCGGACGGTTCAGCGTGCCCGGGATCAAGGCAGCACTCGATTTCCTGGGGCTGCCCGGTGGCGCTCCGCGCCGACCGCTCCAGCCACTCGGCTCCGAGGAACGGGCCATGGTCGAAGCCGCGATGAAGGCAGCTTCACGGATGCCGCGCTGACGAGAAGAGGTCACGACGATGGCGCAGGATTCCGCAGTGCAGGTCAGGGGGTGCACACCCGTCGTTCCGAGCGCGGACCTCGAGCGGAGCCTCCGGTTCTGGGTGGATGGCCTCGGTTTCACCGTGAGTCGGCCGATGCGGATCGATGGGCGGCTCGTCGGTTGCATGCTGGAAGGCGGGGAACTGACCTTCTGGCTCAATCAGCGCGAAGGCGCGTCGAAGCTGCCGACAGGCTGCGAAGGGCTCCGTCTCTACTGGGCACCACGCGATCTTCACGAGTTGCGGACGCGCCTGGAAAGCCTGGGATTCGCCACGTCGGCGGTCGAGGAGCGCGACTACGGCCAGGCGGAGTTCTTCGTCACGGACGATGACGGCTATTCACATTGCTTCGGCGTAGCCACCCGGAAGGGGGGATAACCGCGGCCGCTCCTTTCTCGAGTCGCGATCTCACGCTCCTCGCCGGCGCAAAGATCCTGGGCGTCCGGGCAGGCGCGGCTCACCGCCATACCCCGGTGTGGGTCGTCGTCGTCGAGCGCCGGGTCTTCGTCCGCACGTGGAACGACAAGCCGACCGGCTGGTACCGTGCATTCTGCGCCGAGCCGTGCGGGTCGATCGTGTTCGGCGATCGCGAGCGTCGGGTTCGAGCCCGTCCGGTGCGAAGCGAGTGGCTCAGGCGCGCGGTCTCGGAGGCCTACGCCGTCAAGTACCCGACGAAGGCCTCCGGGAAATGGGTGCGTGGCTTTGCGGAGCCCGCGCGTGAGGCCGCAACGCTCGAGTTCCTTCCTGCCTGATACTCCGCGACGTCAGGGCGCCCGATAGAAGTAGTACTCGGCGGTGTAGGGGACGTTCCGCACCTCTCCCGGGAAGCCGCTTCCCGTCGGGAACTGGCCGCCGGCCGTATTGACCCGCTGGATGTGCGTCACGCCGCGAAAGACGCCTGGCCCCTCGTTCCGTACCACGTTCAGCAACAGCCAGGGGATGTCGGCCGGCGCGACGTCACAGCGCTTGCTCAGCTCTCCGACGATGAAGCCGCCGCTGTTTCCCTTCCATGTCGGCCCGCCGAAGTGGGTACCGACGATGCCGTGGCCTCCGGCATCGGCGTAGAGCGTCGCGATCGGCCCGCTGAAGACCCACGCGCCTTCGGTCCACCGATAGACCTGTACGCCACTGGCGTACGCGTGAAACGCGAGGATACTTCCCTCGGGAGCGCGAAGGCTGTCGCAGGCGCCGAGATCGGGTCCCCGGTCGGCTGCGGGGGCAGCGGCAAGCGAAACGGATTGTTCAGGGCCGAGCGGCGCCTCGGTGGCGCAGCCGGCGAGCGCGATCAGCGCAGGAACGAGCGTCTGGCGAATCCGCAGTCTCAGGACGTTCACGGTGCTTCTCCTCGATGATCATGGATGTCGGCTGCCGGTCGCCGGCGAGCTGGTCAGGGATGACAGGAGAAGTGCGTGAAGGGTGGCTCCGACCCGACATGCCGTTCGCAGCGATAAAGTCGGGCGCCGGAAATTTCGGTGCGGGTGACCGCGTTCCGCAGGCAGAAAGGTCAATGCCGTGCGTCTCCGCTTCAGCGCCGCATTGTACGCGTCGTCGGCCGTCGCGGCCCTCTCATGTGCCGAGGTTACGCAGGGTCCCGCTGCGAGGCCGATTCTCGTGGCCGTCCGCGCCGGGGTGATCGACGTGGACGATTCGGTGCCGCCCGGGTGGAGGCGTGTGCGGGTCGAGGAAGATGGAGCGGGGCACATCGTCGTCGCGTTCCGGCTCGCCGACACCGGTGCTATGGCGGACCCGGAACGCTTTATTGCGGCGCTCGACACGGCGTCCATGACGCCGGCGGGTGCCCTGGCGCTTGGGGGCCCCGAAGTCGGAGACACAGGTGAGGTGGTGCTGGACCTGAGGCCAGGCGTCCACGTGTTCGGGTGCGTGCGGCGCGATCGCGAGGGCCGCCGACACGCGAGTCTGGGTGAGGCGAGCGTGGTGGTGGTTACGGGCGAGCCTGAGGGTGAAATGCCCACGGCGACCGATACGGTCCGCATGACGGAATTCGCCTATCACCTGAACACGACCTGGCCCCCAGGCGCACACATGCTGAGAGTCGAAAACGCTGGGTCCCAGGATCATCAGCTCAGGCTCGCGCGGTTCAAACCGGGAGCGTCGGTGCGCGCGTGGCTTGATGCCGAGAGAAAGGGCAGACTGGTAGAAGAGGTCGCGGGAGTTGCGAGGTTGGGCCCCGGAGGCACGGCCTACCTGCGGCTCGACCTGGAGCCCGGGGACTACCTCTTGACGTGCCTGATAGCCGACCCCCGCTCGGACGAGCCGCACGTTGCTCTCGGCATGTTCAAGCCCATCACCGTGACGCGTCAGCGGTGACGGGGCCAGGAGTCGGATTACAAAGCCTCAGTCCGGGACCTTGTCGAGATGCCAGCCCGTGTGGACCCAGCGGTCGTTCCGGCGGACGAAGATCTCGGTGCCGCGGCCCACGGTCTCGTGCTCGATGCCCTCGCCGTCGGTGAGGACCAGCCGGAAGCGGGTATACAGGACCACTGCATCGCCATACTGCTGAAAGACATTCCGCGGGAACTCGAGCTCGGTGAGCCTCATGCCGCGTGTCGCGAAACTCGCCATGTCGGCCAGGGTCTGCTGGCGATCTCCCCAGGGGCCGCCATCCCAGCCGAGCGCGATGAGCTCGTCCGGCACGACCTGCTCGAACCCGGCGCGATCGTTGGCGAACCACGTCCGCCACGCCTGCTCGCGGAGTTGCAGGATCTCGCGCTGCGCCGCGGAATCCGGCTGGGGGCCGAATTGTTGAGCCGAGAGCGGAGTGACGCCGATCAGGAGCGCGACCGCGAACGAGGCGAAGGGTGTGCGCACGGGTCCTCGAGAGTTGGGGGCGACGGCTAACATAGCGACTCCCGGCTCGTTGCGGGGCGCGTGTTTCGTTCCTGAACGCACGGTCTCGAGTCCGCGATATCGGCCCATGGGCCGCAACGTTGCAAGTCGTTCAATCCGCGTGCAAACTCAAACGGCTTCCCGGTGCATTCCACCACGTGGCACGAACCCATCTGCGAGGCATGTATGGATCTCGGCGCGTTCTCGGTCAGCCTCGCCGTCAGGAACATCGAGGCGTCGCGGCAGTTCTATGAAAAGCTCGGATTCAAGGCACTCGGTGGCGGCGCAAAATGGCAGATCCTGCGCAACGGCGACCACACGATCGGGATCTTCGAGGGCATGTTCGACACGAATATCCTCACGTTCAACCCGGGGTGGAACAAGGAGGCGCAGCCGGTGGAGAAATTCACCGACGTGCGCGAACTGCAGCGCCGGCTGAAGAACGACGGCGTGACCCTGACCGTGGAGGCGGATGAGACTTCGACGGGGCCGGCGCATTTCATGCTCGCGGATCCGGACGGGAACGTGATTCTCGTGGATCAGCACGTATGACAGGCGCGCCACGCCGCGCCGCGTACCCCTGGCCCAGGTCCGTGTCATGAATGCAGCGACGCGTGCCGCGTCTCTGCTGCTGCTTGGCGGGTTGGCATCCGCGTGCGCACGGACTGGCGGCGCCGCTGCAGTGCCGGCGATGTCAGCGCGGGCCGCGGTGAGCGAAGGGCATCTCGAAGCAGGGCGCGGCGTGCGCCTCGGATACCGCATCGCGGGGCACGGCCCCGATACGCTCATCGTCGTCCACGGCGGTCCCGGATTCACGTTCGATTACCTCGCCACCGATTTCGAGCCACTCGCTGCGCGCCACGCGCTCGTCTTCTACGACCAGCGCGGCACCGGACGGTCCACGCTGATCGCAGATTCGGCCGCGCTCGCAGCGGAGCTCTTCGCCGACGATCTCGAGGCCGTTCGCCGCCACCTCCGCCTGGAGCGAGTCAACCTCCTGGGCCATTCCTGGGGCGCTGCGGTGGTCGCGCTCTATGCGCAGAGATATCCCGAGCGCCTCGGCCGGCTCCTGATCGTGGCCGGCATTCCGCTCACGATGGCTGGGCTCGAGGAGTCGTTCGCCATGATGCGGTCGGCTCGGGACACCGCGGAAGTGACACGCATGGAGGCGGCGATGGCCGCGCGGCAGGCGGATCCGGCCGACCACGCCGCCTGCCGTGCCTATTACGCGATCTGGTTCCGGCCGTTCTTCGCCGACGCGGGCGCCGCACGGAGGAGCCGGGGCGACGTCTGCGCCGGATCGCCCGAATCGATGCGGAACAAGATGGCGAGCGTGGACCGCTTCGTATTTCCGTCGCTCGGGCGGTTCGACTGGCGCGCCATGATGCGGAACGTGCGCGCTCCGACGCTGGTGATTCACGGGAGCGAGGATCCGCTCCTTCTGGAGTATGCGCGGGAATGGGCCGCCACGCTCCCGGAGAGCCGCCTGCTCGTGCTGGACGGGGTCGGGCATTTCCCGTACGTCGAGGCGCCGGACCGATTCTTTCCGGCCGTCGATCGCTTCCTCACCGGTCACTGGCCGAGTGGCGCGGTGGCCGTCGAGGCGCCGTAGATGTTCGAGACTGGTGAGCCGTATGCGGGGAGCGATCTCGTCGAGGCGCTCCGCCGGCTCGACGTCGATGGAGCGGCGTTCTGGGGCTCGATTCCGGGTGCCGAGTTCTTCGAGCCGCAGCGTGCCGCATGGTCGCCCGCCGAGCACGCGAGGCATCTCGCGAAATCGGCGCGACCGGTTGCGCGTGCGCTCGCGGCCCCGCGGATCGTGCTCGCATTCCGCTTCGGACTTCACCGGGGACCCTCGCCGGATTTCGCGCATCTGCGTGATCGCTACCTTGCAGGCCTCGCGGCAGGTGCGCAGGCGGGCCGTTTCTCGCCCCGCGCGAAGCCGATACCACCGGACGCGGAGGCCGGTCGTGCGGAGGTGATCGCCGAATGGCGGGCGGCGAACCGGGCGTTGGGAGGCGCTGTGGATCGTTGGGCGGAACGATCGCTCGACCGGTACCGCCTTCCGCATCCGGTGCTCGGCCTCCTGACGGTGCGGGAGATGGTGGCCTTCAGCGTCTATCACACGGCGCACCACCTCCGCCGGGTCGCGGAGCGGCGACGTGGCGTCACCGCCGAGCACGATGGCGTGCCTGGGGCAGAGTCGAGTGCGGCAGGGACGCTCCGCATATGACGCGCGTCGTCTTCGCCCTGATCGACCTGGCGGCTGCGGGGAATTGCCCGAAAGTCCTTCGCTGCTGCTCGCGCCGTTTCACTGGGCCGCGCTCCGCGCCATGGCGCGGAGCATCGCGCGCCGATGACGATCGGCTTTCGGGCGGTGCGGGCCGCCCACGACAGGAGGGGATCGTGACGATAAGGTACATCGCGCCGCTGGCACTGGTTCTCGCCTGCCAGCCGGCCGATTCGCCGGCCAAAGGCTCCGGGGCCTCGCGACCCGCGGAGCGGGCTACCCCGGCGACTGTGACGGCCGCTGATTTCGAGACCTTCCGCTGGATCGAGGGAACGTGGCGCGGCACGGGTGGGGGCGTCGATCCCTTCCATGAGCGTTACCGGTTCGTGGACGATTCGACTCTGCTCCGCCTTTCGTTCAGCGATTCCACGCTCGGTTCCGTGAGCGATTCCACCCGGATCGGTCTGCGCGACGGCAAGGTGCTCGACCCTGTCGACGATCCCGAATGGCATGTCACCGCATTCGACTCCACGAGCTGGCGGTTCGAGTCGGTGGAGCATGCGGGCCGCGCCTTCACCTGGCGCCGGTCGACGCCGGACAGCTGGACGGCGACACTCGAGTCGCGCGATGCCGCCGGAAATCCGCAGCAGCGCGTGTACACGCTGGAGCGTCTGCCGGATTGAGGGGGACGTGGTAATCCGACGACTCTCGCGCACCCTCGCGCGGCGCCGCCAGTGAACCTGCAGCCCGTCCTTCGCGGCGAGCTCCTCGAGCTTCGCCCGCTCCGGCCCGACGATTTCGACGCGCTTCACGCCGTGGCCGCGGATCCCCTCATCTGGGAGCAGCATCCGGTGCGTGACCGGTACAAGGTGGAGGTCTTCCGGGATTTCTTCCGGACCGGTCTGGAATCCGGCGGCGGACTCGTCGCCATCGATCGCCGCACCGGCGCCATCATCGGGTCGTCCCGGTATCACGGGTATGATCCGCTCAAGCGGGAAGTCGAGATCGGCTGGACCTTCCTCGCGCGGGCGTACTGGGGCGGGCGCTACAACGGCGAGATGAAGCGGCTGATGCTCGACCATGCCTTCGGCTTCGTCGATCGCGTGATCTTCGTCATCGGCCCACGCAATCTCCGGTCGAGGCGCGCGGTCGAGAAAATCGGTGCGACCCTCATCGGCTCACGGATCGAGGAGAACGGGCGGGAATCGGTCGTGTACGGGCTCGAGCGCGCCGCCTTTCTCCCGCAGGATCCCCAACGAGCGAGCGGACATGACTGACTGGAGCATTGCCCCCTATTTCATCGTCGACGATGTCGTGGCGAGCGCGGACGACTATCGCGACCGCCTCGGCTTCCGCTACGATCGCTTCTGGGGCGATCCCCCCTCCTTCTGCATGGTCTGGCGCAGCGGTGTCGTCATCATGCTCGCGCAACTGGAGCGCCGCGGAGCCATGCGGCCGAACCGGACCGTCGATCCCGAGGGTGGCGCGTGGGACGCCTATGTCTGGGTGAACGACGCCGATGCGCTGCTCGCCGAGTTCGAGGCCAGGGGCGTCGTCGTGGCGCGCGACATCTGCGACCAGATCTACGGGTGCCGCGACTTCGAGATCGACGACTGCAACGGGTACCGTCTCTGCTTCGGGCACTCCACGGCCCCGGATGTCGCGGGAGCGCGGAATGATTAGCCCGGCCTCATTCGCCGCCCGGAGGCCGGCAGCGCTGCTCGCCCTGATAGTGGCCGCACACCCCGCCCCGGTGAGGGCCCAGGCCCTGAATGATGCCGCGCACGCTCGTGCCGCTACTGCCCCCCTTGCGATAGGCGAGACGTTCACCCTTCCGTCGAAGGTGCTCGGCGAGGAGCGGCGGATCAACGTCTACCTGCCGGCGGCCTATGGAGACACGGCCCATCTCCCCGTTCTCTACATGCCGGATGGCGGCCTCGCCGAAGATTTCCTCCATGTCGCCGGGCTGGTGCAGGTGTCCGCCGGCAACGGAACGATGCGCCCGTTCATTCTTGTCGGCATCGAGAACACGGCCCGTCGCCGGGACCTGACCGGACCGACCGACCGCGAGGAGGACCGGCGGATCGCTCCCGTGGTCGGTGGGTCCGAGGCGTTCCGCCGGTTCATCCGGACCGAGTTGATGCCGGCGGTGCGTGCCCGCTATCGGACGACGGACGAGACGGCGATCATCGGCGAATCGCTCGCAGGGCTCTTCATCGTGGAGACATACTTCCTGGAGCCCGATCTTTTCGACACCTGGATCGCGTTCGATCCGAGTCTCTGGTGGAATGGTGGCAAACTCCTGGAGCGGGCCGAAGCGCGGACCCGGACTCCGGGCCGCACACTCTACCTCGCGAGCAGCGGTGAAGTGGAAATCGCCCGGTTGACGGCTCGCCTCGCCGAGCTCGTCAGGGCGCACGAGGGCGGAGTGACCGTGCACCACGCGCCGATGCCCGAGGAGTCGCACGCCACCATCTACCACCCGGCGGCCCTGCGGGCATTCCGCCGGCTCTTTCCCCCGGCTCCCGCGGATGAGTAGTCAGACATGATCGATCCTGCAGTGACGGAGGGGCCGATCCGTATCTCCGGGAGGAGCGACGTGATGCGCTTCGAGCTGACCGATGGCCTGCCCGTGCTGCAGCGCACCCCGCCGTCGCTGCGCGCCTTGCTCGAGGGACTTCCGGCGGGGTGGGTCGACGCGACCGAAGGCCCCGATGGATGGAGTCCCTTCGTCGTGGTCGGCCACCTCATTCATGGCGAGCGCACCGACTGGCTCCCTCGTGCGCGGATCGTGCTCGAGCAGGGCGCGGACCGGCGGTTCACGCCATACGACCGGTTCGCCCAGTTCCACGAAAGCCGGGGGAAATCGCTTCCTGACCTGCTCGACGAGTTCACCGCGCTGCGGGCGGCGAATCTGGAGACCTTGCGCGCCTGGCGGCTCACGGACGCGCAGCTGGAGCTGGAGGGAATCCATCCCGATTTCGGCCCGGTGACGCTCAGGCAGCTTCTCGCAGCCTGGGTCGTCCACGACCTGGGACACGTCGCGCAGGTCGCGCGCGTGATGGCGAAGCGGTATCGTGAAGGGGTAGGCCCGTGGCGGGCATACCTTCCGATCCTGGATCGGCAGGGAGGCTGACCGGTGAGGCGAAGGACATGCTGGGCGCTGGTCACGGTGGTCGCTGGCATCGGAGGCTGCACGTCCGGTCTCGAGCCGAACGCCTGTGGCTCCGACCTCCACGTGGCCGTCGATGGCGGGGCGGCGATTCGCTTCGAGTGGAACTCGGGTTGCCAGGGCACCGGCCTCTCCGGTCCCTATCGAGACCGGCCGCAGGCCTCCAGGGCGCCGTGACCACGATCTGCGGCAGCGATGGCGTGGCCTGCCGCTTGCGGGAGGCAATCGTGCTCCGATGGGGTGTAGGTCAACTGGCAGACCGCCGGACTGTTAATCCGGAAGTTGCAGGTTCGAATCCTGCCGCCCCAGTCTTCCGATTCTCTCCTCCCTGATGTGCCCGATCCGCGATCGGTCGTCCGCATGACGCGGCCGCGCCGCAGTGTCGGGACCGAACGCGACAAGATGCTGCGCGGGGATCTCTACCTCGCGACGGATCCCGACCTCACCGCGGCGCGGACCCGGGCGCGCCACCTCACACGGCGCTTCAACGCGTCGGATCCCTCGCAACGCGCGGTGGCCCTCGCGATTCTCCGCGAGCTGCTCGGCGAGCTCGGCGATGGCGCCTGGATCGAGCCGCCCTTCCATTGCGACTACGGCTCGCAGGTCCGCCTCGGCGCAGCCGTCTTCGTGAACATGAACTGCACCTTCCTCGATCCTGCTCCGATCGAGATCGGCGACCTGGCCCAGCTCGGGCCCGGAGTGCAGCTTCTCACCGCAACTCATCCGCTCGACGCCGCGCTTCGAACCGCGGGGCCCGAGCTTGCCCGCTCGATCAGGGTCGGCGCGCGCGCCTGGCTCGGCGGTGGCGTCATCGTGTGCCCCGGCGTCGCGATCGGAGCGGATACGGTAGTCGGGGCCGGCAGCGTGGTGGTGCGTGATCTCCCGGCCGGCGTCCTCGCGGTGGGCAACCCGTGCCGGGTGGTGCGGGCCATCGAGCCTGGCGCCGCATCGGACGACGCATGATCCCCGCCTACCTGTCGCAGCTTCTGGTCGACACGCCCGAGGCGAATACCGAGCTCGGTCCGGGCCGGCTCGAATGCCGCATCATCGGGGAGCTGAAGCTTCCGTCCGGACGAATCGTCGCCTGCGACCCGGTCGTCGAGCCCGACCTCCCGGCATTTGCGAGAGCGGTGCCGCCCGGCGCGTGGCCGGTGGGAGTGACCATCGCGCGCCTCCCGGATGACGAGCGGATCGCCGCAGCCTGGATCAGGATCTCGGACGATGCTCCCATCCGGTGGGAACCGGCGCAGCTCGCCGGGAGGCCACATCGCGAGTCGCCGGCCTACGGAGTCGACTCCGGCACGGGCGGGTTCGTCAGCGCGGAGGGGGCGGCCCCCTTGGCCGCGCAACTCGGCGATGATTCGATCGAGGAGTTCCAGGCACGAATGGAGGCGGAATACGTCCCGACCCGCGAATGGGCCGTCGTGCCGATTCCGGGGACGGATGGGCTCAACGTGGCCGCATTTTCGAGCGGCCTGGGCGACGGCGCCTACGTCTCGTACTGGGGGTACGATGCCGGCGGCGAAATTACCTGCCTCCTGACCGATTTCAGGCTCATGGGCCGCCCCGAACGGGGCGAGCGCCCGGCCGGCACGGTCCGTCCGTGGTGGAGATTCTGGTGAGCCGCGGGACCGGACACCTCACTCGAACCGGAGTCCGCGAATGCATCGCGTGAGACAGGAAGCGCTCCCGTTCGCGGGGAGCTCGCACCACTTCGTCGGCGCGGATCAGGGAAACGTCGGCATTTCGGTGTTTCTCCTCGATGCCGCTCCAGGACGCGGGCCCGGCCCCCACCGGCACCCGTACGACGAAGTCCAGTTCATTCGCGAGGGCCGCGCCCGCTATGTCGTGGACGGCCGGGAGTTCGAGGCGGGGGCGGGCGACATCCTCGTGATCAAGGCGGGCGAGGTCCACAGCTTCAAGGCGATCGGCGACGAACGGCTGGTCCAGGTCGATGTGCACCTGAGTCCCCACTTCATTCAGGAATCGGTGGGTGGATGACCCTCACTTTCACTCGCCGATCATGGCCATGGACCACATGACCGCCTCGGGTCCGTTGCTGACGATTCCGGAGGAACGGAGGCAATCGGAGCGCGAGTGCGCCGAAGCGGCGGAGCGGTATGACCGGCAGACCCGGCGGGAGACGATCGTGCTGGTTGCTGTTTGCTGGGGATGGGTTCTGCTCGGCTCGTGGTGCCTCGCGCTCAGCGTGCGCACGCCGGACATGATGATCTCGCAGATTCTGGAGCGGGTCGGTCCGGCTGTCGGATTCGGCGGGATCTACTTCACCGTGCTCGGGTGGCTCGTCCGGCGCTCCGAGCGCGGCGACTTCGGCTGAGCGACGCCCTCATGAGATTGCCCGCGCTCCCCGATCGGATCTTCACCATTCCCATGCTGGGCCGTGGGATCGTGATCTGGGGCAGTGCGCGTGCCTCGCTGGCCCTGGCCGGCTGGCTCATGTCTGCCAGGACCGAGCCACTGTCGATCGCGATAACTCCGGCCGCAGCGGTGTGGATCACCTTGCTCGTCGGCGTGCTCGGCGCGATCGAGATCCGGCGGCGACGCGAGCATCTGCTCCTCGCCAACCTCGGGATCATGCAGGCGACGCTCGCCGTGATCGCCGCGGTGCCGGCGCTGCTCGGCGAAGTTGCAGTCGCGCTCCTGACGGTCGATGCCGCTGCTCGAGGCTGACGGGATCGGCAAGGCGTTCAGGGCTCGCCGGGTGCTTACGGCCGCGTCGCTGCGCGCGTATCCGGGTTCGATCACCGCGCTCTGCGGAAGGAATGGGAGCGGCAAATCCACGCTGCTTGCCATTGCAGCCGGATGGGTACATGCAGATACCGGCACCATCCACTTCGCCGGCGAGTCATGGCTGCGTCCGCGGCTCCCCACGCTGGCGGAGCGCGGGCTCTTCTTCCTCCCTGACCGCGCGATTCTCGCGCCGGGGATAGCGCTTGGCCGGCAGCTGACCGTCGTGGAACGGCGCTTCGGCTCGTCCCGCGGCACCGCCGCCGTGGCGGCGGCGCTCGGCCTCTCCGAGTGCCTTCACCTGGTGCCGCCGCGCCTGTCCGGAGGGGAAACGCGGCGCGCCGAGATCGCGCTCGCCTGTGTCCGGCGGCCGCGCTGCCTGCTCGCGGACGAGCCCTACCGGGGCATCTCCCCGCTCGATGCCGAGGCGATCAGCGAGTCGCTGCGGTCGCTGGCGCGCGACGGATGCGCGATCGTCGTAACCGGACATGAAGTCGCTGCGGTGCTCGACATCGCGGACGTCGTGGCCTGGTGCGCCGACGGCGCCACGGTCGAGTATCCGTCGGTTGCGTCCGCACAGGCCGACTGGCGCTTTCAGCGGGATTACCTCGGCGCGCACCAGCGCGACCTGCCCCATGCCGACTCCACCTGAGGAGACTCGCATGATCGCCACCCGCGAGATCATGGTTGTCGTCACTCCCGGCGGGTTCATGGACCGGGTCTCACGGGCGGAGCCCCGGGAGACCCGATGAGCCGGGACAGCGCACTTCGTCCACTCCTCCTTTCGCTGGCAATGCTCTTCCTGGCATGGGAAGCGTACGGCGCATTGCGGTGGGTGGTGGACGCCGGGGGGCTCGGCGCGGCTGCAAGTCGCTTCCGGGACTCGCTCACGCACGACTGGATGCTGCTCGTGGTCGTGACCGACCATCTGATGCTCGCGGGGCTCGTGCTGGTGCTGATGTGGCTCGACACGGCGCGCGCCGGGTGGCAGTCGTCGCGGCGCCTTCTCCTCGTTGCGGCGTTCGTGGCGCTGGGATCACCCATCGTGCTCGGATATCTCGCCTGGCGCCTGGGGGTGATGTCCCGGCCGATGGCGAGCGGTTCCGCGGCGAGGGTGTGACGCGATGCGCTGGCGCCGCCTGGATGTGCCGGGCACGGATCATTGTCACCTCGTCCGCCTTGCTCCCGGATGGCGCCTCGAAGGGGAAGCGGTCTTCGCCGATTTGCGTGGAGATGCCCGATTGGCTTACGGTGTGACGGTTGATGATGGATGGCGCACGACGTGGGGGACTGTCCGCGGCACGATCGGAAGCCGGCCGGTTGCGCTCGAGATCGAGCGCAGGCAGGATGATCGGTGGTGGGTGAATGGCCGCCCGGCGCCGGATCTCGACGGCCTCGTCGACCTCGATCTCGGCTTCACGCCGGCCACCAACCTGTTCCCTCTTCGCCGCCTGGCGCTGCCGATCGGCGAGTCGGCCGACGCGGCGGCTGCCTGGCTGGACGATGAGCGATGGGTGCTCCGGCGGCTCCCTCAGCGCTACGAGCGGCGCGGAGCCGATGCGTGGTGGTATGAGTCGCCTGAGGCTGGCTACGAAGGATTGCTTCGGGTGAACGCCGACGGGTACATCACCGACTATCCTGGCCTCTGGCATGAGGGAGCCATCCGATGTGCGAGGCGTGAACGAATGAAGCGAATGCACAATCCCGATACTGTGGCGCCGCCGGAAGGCGGCTATGCGCATGGAATCGAGCTGCCGGCGGGCCATCGGCTTCTGTTCATCAGCGGGCAGATACCGGTGCGCCCCGATGGCTCCGTGCCCGCCGACTTCGAGGGGCAGTGCCGAGCCGCCTGGGCGAATGTGCTCGCAGTGCTGGATTCCGCGGGCCTCGGCACCGAGCACCTGGTGAAAGTCACGACCTGGCTGACGGACCGGGGCCAGTCCGAAACCAATGGCCGGATCCGGCGGGAGTATCTCGGCGCACATCGGCCGGCGCTGACGGTCGTCGTGGCCCAGACGCTCGAGGCGCCCTGGCTCCTCGAGATCGAAGCGATCGCCGCGGCGGAGGCGTGATCGCATGAGCTTCCGCCGTGCCTGCCTCGTCATGCTCGGGTTCCTCGCGACCGCCTGCGCGCCCGCAACGGGGAGCACCAATCCGGCTGCCTACGCACCTGGTGCGGAGCGCGAAGAGGAGGGACTCGCCAGCTGGTACGGCGGCGCGTTCCATGAAAGGACGACGGCGAGCGGCATCCCGTTCGATCGGCATGCGATGGTCGCGGCGCATCCCACGCTTCCTTTCGGCACGCGGGTACGCGTGCACCGGGTCTCGACCGGTCGGAGCGTGGAGGTCGAGATCGTCGACCGCGGGCCCGCAGCTGGGCCGCGAAGGGCAGGGGTGGTGATCGACCTGTCGGAAGCCGCCGCCGAGCGCCTGGAGTTCATCCGGGAGGGGCGCACGCGCGTGCGCATCGAGGTCGTGTCCGAGCCGGAGCATGCTGAATAGAGGCCCTCGAGTGCCGAGGCCGGCACGTTACGAGGGTGATCGGAGGGAGAACGATGCCCGAAATAGAGCGTGACGCCGCCATCCGCGGCAGGACGCTGCGCTGGAGCTGGACCGAGGGTCCCACCCGCGACCAAACACACGAGCATCGGTTCGGTGAGGATGGGATCGTCACCTGGCGAAGCGTCAAGGCGGACGAGCTGCCCGCGCGGCCCGCCGATCCGGGTCATGGAGGTGAGCGAGCGACCTACGCGGCACTTCGCCTCGCCGAGCACATTCATCTCGTGTCGTACCTGGCGCCTTCCGGCTTCACGCTCACCGTGGCTGTCAATCTGGAGGACGGGACTATTGCCGGCTTTGCCTCCGGAGCGGAGGCCTGGTTCCCGGTGCGCGGCACGAACGAGGTCGTCGAATGACCCCGCGCATCGCCTAGGCGCAGCTTCGGATGAGCAGATTGAGCACGATCGTGAGCACGATGGATGCGATGATGCTGAATACGCAGCCCGACGTCCGTATCCGTACCGGCAAGAGCCTCTCCCGAATGGCGTTCCCAACTCTGGGCCAGGCCGGCGGATGCGGCGGTGATCCAGAGTACATTATTGTCTCTCGTGAATCAGGCCCTTCGACCGCTTGATGGCACTCATGCATCGGCCACAGGCGGGCTGACCCTCCTCGATCGCGGACACGGGGCATGAAATTCCTGCTGCTGATCTACAACGAAGACGCGCTCCTCCAGTCCCTGCCGGACGGCAAAGCGGATGACATGATGCGCGACTGCCTTTCACATGCCGACGAGCTGCAGCGCAACGGAGTCCTTCTCGAATCGCAAATGCTCGAGGATGCCTCGGCGGCGCGCTCGGTTCGCATTCGGAACGGCCGGATGAGGGCCACCGACGGACCATTCGCCGAAGCGAAGGAGGTGCTGGGCGGCTTCAATCTCATCGAGGCCGCGGACATGGAGGAGGCGGTGCGCATCGCAGCCGGTTTCCCGTGGGCACGAACCGGGTGCGTGGAGGTCCGACCGGTTCGGGAAATTGCGTCGGTCCGGCGTCGAGTGGGAGCCGCCTAGATCGCGGCCCGTCCCGATTGCGGCTCACCGTCCGCCGTGCCACGATTGGCTGCGGCCACCAGGGCCGCAGCCGTCACCGGAGGTCGTCCATGCAGCGACCGATCACACCCGCGATTCACAGCGCACTCGACTATGCGAGCGCGGCGGCCACGGCCGTGGCGCCACACCTCTTCGACATGCCTCCCACTGCCACCCGTGCCTGCCAGGCATTCGTCGCCGCCTATACGCCCATGGCCGCGCTCACCGATACGCCGGCGGCGGTGCGTCGCCTCATCCCGTTTCGGGCCCATGGCACTGTCGACAAGGCGCTCATCGTCGCGCTCCCGGCGCTTCCCTGGCTCCTCGGCTTCGCATCGCACCGCGCCTCGAGGAACTATTTCCTTGCGCTCGGCGCCGTGACGTTGCTCGTCACCTCGCTGACCGATTGGGAAGCACCGAAGCGGGAGGGCAAGGCTGCCTGATGGGCCATGTCGTTCTCCTCGGCGATTCGATCCTCGACAACGGCGCGTACACGGGCAGCGGTCCCGATGTCATCACGCAGCTTCGCGCCCTCCTTCCCGAGGGGTGGACGGCGACATTGCTCGCGATCGACGGCAACATCGCGGAGGACCTCGTGGCCCAGGCGTCGCGGGTTGCGCGCGGCGCGAGCCATCTCATCGTGAGCGCGGGCGGCAACGACGCCCTTCGCCACCGCGCCCTGCTCGATGCCCCGGCGCATTCAGCGGCGGATGTCCTGGACGAGCTCGCCGAAGTCGCAGCGGGGTTCGAAGCCGATTATCGTGCCGGGCTGGACGCCGTTCTCGCGAAGGGGCTGCCGACGACCTTGTGTACGATCTATAACGGCAATGCGCCGGATCTCGCGTTCCAGCGCCGCGCGATGACTGCACTCACCCTGTTCAACGACGTAATACTCCGGATGGCTTTCGAAAACGGCCTCAGCGTCATCGACCTGCGTTACGTGTGCACTGAGGCAGCGGATTACGCGAATCCGATCGAACCCTCGTCGCGCGGCGGTGCGAAGATCGCGCGCGCGATCGCGGGCGTCGTCGGAGTTACTGGACGTCCTTCCCGCCGGGCGACGGTCGTGGTGTCTTGAGCCGCACCTCGACCTCGCCTCCATGACGCGTTGCATCGCGCTCGTTCCACGCCGCACCCCGGGCCTCGACTTTCTTTGCGCAGAGGAGGCGCACGCAGGTGATCCGTTTCCGGCATACGATTCGCGACTTCCGGCACGCGACGGTCCACAGGCTGCGACTCGCCGGGAGTCGCCTCGTCGAGCTTCCGGGGGCGCGGCTGCCGGCCGGCGCGCTGCACGCAGCATGACGGACCCCCTAGCCTTCCGTTCCGCGCGGAGCGACGACCTCTCGGCCATCGTAGCCATGCTGGCGGACGACGCGCTCGACACGACACGCGAGCGATTAGAGGAGCCGCTCCCAGAGGCATACCTGCGCGCGTTCGAAGCGATCGATCGCGACCCGAACCAGGACCTCATCGTCGCGGAGCACGCCGGTCGTGTCGGAGGTGTCCTCCAGCTGACGTTCATCGCGTCGCTCACGTGGCAGGGGAGCACGCGCGCACTGATCGAGGGGGTGCGGATTGCATCCGGACTGCGGGGAATGGGCATCGGCGAGGCGCTGGTTCGGGAAGCGATCGGGCGGGCACGGGCGCGGGGCTGCGCCATCGTGCAACTCACCACGGATCGCTCGCGGACGGACGCGCATCGCTTCTATGAGCGGCTCGGCTTCAGGCCGACGCATGTCGGCATGAAGCTCCACCTCGACGCCGGCGGCGACGGCCTGCAACTCCCGGACGCTGCGCCCGGGATCGCGGGATGACGCGTCATTCCCAGACGCGGCACAGTCGGCTGAGAATCGTTGCCGGCTTGCTGCTGGTGACCGCCTGCCAGGCGGATGATCATTTGCCGGTCCGGCCCGATGCGCGTCAGGACAGCGTGGCGTCAGCGCCGGACACGCTGGCCGCCTGGCAGGTCCTGAGCCCGGCACCCGGGGAGGTGCTGCGCGAAGGTGCCCGCTACACGATCCGCTGGACTTCGAAGAGACCGGGAGAAGTGAACGTCAGCGTCGCCGTGGGGGGCAAGGACCGGGGGCATCTCGCGATGCGCCTCCCGGTCGGAAACGACTCGCTCGAGTGGCGCGTGCCCCTCGGCTTCATCAGCGGGTTCGGCCCACGGCGCTCGGATGCGGTGCGGATCCGGATCGAGGATGCGGCCGATCCGTCCGTCGGCACGACGAGCGAACCGTTCACCATCGTCGCGGACTCCGCCGGGTGACATCGTCGGGGAGGGGAACCGGGCGCGGCGTGGGCGCCCGGTCATCACTCGCCTCAGGATTTCCTGTCGCCGCGGTCTCCCTGGCCGGGCTTGCTCTCCTCCTTCGCTTTCCGGCGAACGTCCTGGCCCAGCGACCGGCCCACGTCGTCCTGCTCGGTGAATTCGCCTTCCTCGTTCCGGCGGACATAGCGCTTGTCTCCGGGATTCGGCTCGATCGTTTCGCGGCGGGATGATTTCTCTGACACGCTTGCCTCCAGTGCTGGCGTTCCTCGCTACGTAATCGATGGGGAGGTCGCGGCGATGTGGTGCATGTCACCTGCAAGGAGGTCAGGATGTGTTCGTTCTCGTACGGACGCCTGCTTGTCGCGGTGATCGCCGTCCAGGCGTGCGGCCGAGAGGTGCCGGCGACATCAGCAACGGCGGCGCGGGACAGTGCGGGCGTCGCCATCGTCGAGAGCACACTCGACACGGCGCGACTGGCCGTGTGGCAGATTCCCGATTCCCCGGTGGTGGACATCGGCGGAGATGAGGACGGGCCGGCCGCCCTTCAGCAGGTCAGGGCGGTGCTGTGGGATCGGGACGGGACCATCCTGATCGGCGATGGCGCGACGCGCGAGGCCCGGCGCTTCGACTCGACCGGCCGCCACCTCGCGACCTGGGGACGCAATGGAGACGGGCCCGGCGAGTTCAGGAGCATTTCACGCATGTGGCCGGTACCCCCTGACTCGATCGGGATATACGACAACGTCCTCCGCCGTGTCACGGTGATGTCGCGGACCGGTGAGCCCGGAGCTGTGACATCCCTCCGGACCCTGTCATATACCTATACCGTCCAGCCCCTGGGCGGGAGCCGCATGCTCCTCGGCTTCATCCCGGTCGATTCGTCGCGCGCGACGAGCGGTCCGACGACGCGGTCGAGGCTCACGGTTACCCTCACCGAGCGCGATTCGATTCACCTCGACACGATCCTCACCCTGCCCGCGCTCGAAACCTATCCGCTCCTCGGCCGGGAGGGCGACGCGACCTTTCCGGCGCAATCGATGCCGCTCTTCGGGAAGGCGACGATCCTGCGCGCCGACGGGTCGCGGATCCTGGCGGCCACCAACGATGCATTCGAGATCGCCGAATACGATGCGGAGGGAACGCTGCAGCGCCTGATCCGGCTCCTGCTGCCGCGGCGCGCCGTGTCCGATGCCGATCGTGCCGAGTACGTCGCGCAGGAGCTGCGGGCCATCGACGAGCAGAACGCGGGCGCGCCCGAAGTCTTCCGGGAGCAATGGCGCACGGCATTGCGCGAGCAGCGCGTCTCGACGCATTTCCCCTTCATCGACGATCTGCTCGTCGCCGAGGACGGTGCGCTCTGGGTCGAGGTGTTTCGCTGGCGCCGCGGAGATCCGCGACGCTATTTCGTGTTCGATGAGGCGGGACGCCTCACGGCGCGCGCAGCAATGCCGCCACGCTCGCGGCCGATGGCGATCCGCGGAGACCGCATCCTCGCCCTCTGGCGCGATGCCGATGATATTGAGCACGTACGGATCTACCGGGTACGACGCTGACTCCCGCCTGGAGGTGTCCCGCATGCCGCGTTCCCGGCTGCTGCAGATTCCGCTCGCGCTGCTCTTCGTGCTGGTGCCGGTGAGCGTGCACGCCCAGGCACGTACCGCCACCGGAACCTTCGATGTCGAGCTCACGCCGATGGCAGCGGACTCAGGCGCGACGGCAATCAGCCGGATGGCCATCGCCAAGCAGTTCCACGGCGACCTCGAGGGCACGAGTGTCGGACAGATGCTCGCGAAGATGACGAGCGTCGACGGGTCGGCGGGGTACGTCGCCATGGAGGAGGTGCGGGGCACCCTGCACGGCCGAACCGGGACCTTCGCGCTGCAGCACAACGGCACCATGAACCGCGGTGTGCCCGCACTCGTGGTGTCGGTCGTCCCCGACTCCGGCACCGGAGAGCTCACCGGGATCGCGGGGACGATGACGATCACGATCACCGGGCCCGATCACCGGTACGAATTCACCTATACGATCGCTCCCTGACCGGGAGCGGAGGATACGCATGCTTCGCCGATACCTCGCCCTCTCCCTGCTCGCTGTCGCAGCGCCTGCCTGTGCCTCGGCCCAGGCGACGCCCGAGATGCCACAGCCCGCGTCCGCCGTGCCGTCAGTGACGACATCGGGCGAAGGCCGTGTCACCCTGCCGCCCAGCCGTGCGCGCATCGTCGTCGCCGTGAGCTCGCGCGGGGCGACGGCAGCCGCCGCGAGCCGCCAGAACGATGCGGCGGTGGGCCGCGTCCTCGGCGCCTTGCGGGCGGCCGCCGGCGTGGACTCTGCACGCGTGGTGCGCGTGCACGTGTCCGCGAACGAGAACGAGAACCGCCGGATCGTGGACTTCCAGGCCACGGCGTGGATCGAGGCCATCGCCCGCCAGCTGCCTCAGCTCGGCGAGGTGCTCGACGCGGCGCTGCGGAGCGGTGCGACGTCGGTGGACAATGTCCAGTTCGAGGCGGACAGTCTCGACGCCGGCCGGCGCCGAGCACTCGCCGAAGCCTTCCGCGCCGCAGAGCTCGATGCGAGGGCGCTCGCTGCGGCTACGGGCCGCACGCTCGGCCCGCTCGTCGCGCTGTCGTCGGCCGGCGCCGATCCGAGGCCGCTCGCCTATATGGACGTGGCGATGTACAGCCGGAACGCGGGGATGGGGGAGGCCGTTGCGAATGCGGTGCCGGCTCCGCAGAACATCGAAGTCGTTGCACGGGTGACGGGCCAATGGCGCCTGCAGGGGCCCTGATCCTCGTCCTGCTGCTGGCGACCGGCTGCCGGGAGGCGAAGCGCCCGCCCGGCTCGTCGCCCTCCGCGCCCCCGTCCCCGCCCACGGCGATCTCCGGGCGCGGCGTCGGGTGTCTCGCGATCGGCTTCCCTCTGGCCGCGCTGCCTCCGGAATGCCGCATCGTCGGCGACCGGATCGTGCCGGGCCCGGAGGGATCGCAGGAGCGGCGGGTCGACGTGGTCGTCGGCGCGGACACGGTCGCCGCCACCGTCGTCGGGGATTCGATCTGGCGCCTCGATGTCGTGTCCCGCACTCTCCGGACGCACGATGGTCTGGGTGTGGGCTCGCCGGCAGCGGAACTGCTGGCGCGCGCCGGCAGCCGGATCATCGGCGGTGAAGGCCGGCTCTTCGTCACGCTGCCCGATGAATGCGGCCTCAGCTTCGAGGTGGGCGCGGTGCCGCGCGAGCTGCTCGCGCTTCCGCCGGAGCGCGCGGCCGAGCGGATGCCAGACACCGCGACCATCGAGCGGGTCCTGGTTTTCGGCTGCGAAGGGCGGACATGAAGCCCGCGCTGCTCGCGACGATCGGGTACGAAGGGGCGACGATCCAGCGCGTGGTGGATGTGCTGCGGGACGCGGGCATCGAGCTGCTGGTCGATGTCCGGGCCGTCGCGAGCTCCCGGCGGCCCGGATTTTCGAAGACCCGTCTTGCCGCGCACCTCGAGGAGGCCGGAATCGGTTACCTCCACCTGCGCGGCCTCGGTACTCCGGCGGAGGGGCGGGCGGCCGCGCGGGCCGGACGCCATGAGGAGATGCGACGGATCTTCGGCGGTCACCTGTCGATGCCGGCCGCGCAGGACGAGCTGGATGAGCTCGCCCGTATCATCGGCACTGACAGGCGCTGCTGTCTCCTGTGCTTCGAGGCGGACCATGGCCACTGCCACCGAACGATGGTCGCGGCTGCCGTTTCGTCGCTCGTACCGGTGGAGATCGTTCACCTGGCTCCGCATCAGGGCGAATAACTCGAGAAGGACGGGAACGTGTTCACCACCGTCTGGGAGTACGAGGTTCCGGAAGCGCGGCGGGCCGACTTCGAAGCGGCGTACGGCCCGGAAGGCGACTGGGTGCGCCTCTTCCGTCAGGGCCCAGGCTTTCGCGAGACCATGCTGCTCCGGAGCGTCTCGTCCCCGGAGATCTATCTCACGCTGGATCGCTGGACCTCACGCGCGGCCTACGAGGAATTCCGGATCGTCCACGCGGCGGCGTACGCCGCGCTCGATCAAGCGACGTCAGGCCTCACTCTCGCCGAACGGCACCTGGGAACATTCTATGGCTGACAGCGCGCGCCGCACCTACTCGGTATCCCGGACCCGTCATCTCGATGCACCGCCCGAGCGGATCTACGGGCTCATCGCGGATTACGTGCAGGGGCATCCCCGGATCGTGCCGCCGAAGTACTTCCGCGACTTCGTCGTGCGGCAGGGAGGATACGGGGCGGGCACCGAAATCGAATTCACGATGATCGTCGCCGGCCGGGCGCAGCGCGTGGTGGCCGACATCACGGAGCCGGTTCCCGGGCGGGTGCTGGTCGAAATCGTGAAGGGCGGGGCGGTCGTCACCACGTTTCGCGTGGAGCCGTCGGGACGGGGTGCCGATGTGACGATCGCGACCGAGCTCGAGCAGAAGGGCGGCATCGCGGGCCTGGTCGAACGCTGGCTCGCGAGCCAGGTGCTCCCGAGAATCTACGGGGAAGAGCTCGAGCGACTCGGCAGGATCGCACGCGAGGCGCCTTCGCCGCAGGCCGGACTCACCCGATGATGCGACTCATCCTCGCGGCCGCGCATCTGCTCGCGCTCGGCATCGGCCTTGGCGCGGTCTGGGCCCGCTCGCGCGCGCTCCGCGGCGAAGTCCAGCCCGCGGACGTGCGGCGCGCGCTCGTGGCGGACACCTGGTGGGGCGTGGCCGCGGCGCTCTGGCTCGTGACCGGACTCTGGCGTCTCTTCGGCGAGACCGAGAAGGGGACCGACTATTACTTCACGAATCACGCGTTCCTGCTCAAGATGGGCCTGTTCGTGGTGATCCTCCTCCTCGAGGTGAGCCCCATGGCGACGCTCATCAGGTGGAGGCAGGAGCTCTCGAAAGGCCGGGTCCCCTCGCTCGACCGCGCCGGGCGCATGTCGACCATCAGCGCGATCGAGGCCGCGATCGTCGTCGCGATGGTGGGTGCGGCCGTGACCATGGCACGCGGACTCGGCGGGGGTTAGCACCGCGATCCGCTCGGAGGTATCCTAGGGTCATGCCTTCGGCCTTGCCGTTCACGGTCCGCACGGTCGAGTCCAATCCGTCGAGGAGCGGTACGCCGGCGTGGCGCGACTCTCGGAGACTGCGCTGCACCTCGAGTGGAGCGGCCGGCGCGAGCATACCGACGTGAAGGGCGGCAGCGTCGCGTCCCGGACGGAGCAGCTCCCGGTCATGCGCCTCGTCATCCCCGCGCGTCGAATTCTCGAGGTGACGCTTCGTCGGCGGTGGTGGCGTCCCGGCCTTCGGCTCCGCGTCAGCGACGTGGGCGCGCTCGCGGGGTTTCCCGGCGCGAGCGCCACCGAGTGCAGTATGCGAATCGCCCGGGAGGACCGCGCGCGCGCGGTCGAGTTCATCACGGACCTTCGCCTCCTCCTGGCCGATGCCGAGCTTCGCGCCGCCGAGGAGGCGTCGGCGGTCGTGGATATGGCTTCGGACCTGAGTTTCCCCGCGAGTGATCCGCCGGCATTCACGCCGCTTCACATCGGCGAGCCTGGATCCCATCCCGACGCGCCGAGCCCCTGACGCCCATGGCAGAGCAGAAGACCAGGCCAACGGCCGAAACGCTCGAGCAGTTCCTCGCGCGCGCCGTCGAGCCATCGCGCCACGCCGACTGCCGCAAGGTTGCCGCGATGATGCAGGAGATCAGTGGCGAGCCACCCGTGATGTGGGGGGCGATCGTCGGGTTCGGGACGTACCACTACAGGTACGCGAGTGGCCACGCAGGCGAGTGGCCCCGGCTCGCCTTCTCGCCGCGGAAGAAGGACCTGACGATCTACATCGCTCCGAATGTGGACCATTACCCGGACCTGCTGTCGAAGCTCGGACCGTACCGGAACGGAAAGGTGTGCCTCTATCTCCGTTCGCTCGCCGACGTGGACGTGCAGGTGCTCGAGCAGCTCATCCGGCGATCGGCTCACCACATGGAGGAGCACTACCCCGCATGACGGCTCCCGATCGGGCGCTGCTCCGCGGCGCCACGGTCTGGTTCGGAATCCTGGCCGCCGCCAACGCCAACGGCGCGCTTCGCGAGCTGGTGCTGCGGCCACGGCTCGGTCCGGCCTGGGCGCATGCGATGAGCACACTCCTTCTCTGCGTGCTGATCCTGCTGGTCGCTCGCCTCGCGATCCGCTGGATATCGCCCGGTGAGGGCCGGGTGGCGTGGCGGATCGGTATCATCTGGCTCGTCCTCACGCTGGCGTTCGAGTTCCTTGCGGGCCGCTATCTCTTCGGCAACACCTGGGAGCGAATCCTGAGCGAATACGACGTCGCCGCCGGCCGCCTCTGGATCCTCGTGCCGATCGTCACGCTGATCGCGCCGCGCTGGGCCTGGGGCCGTCTCGCCCGCGGAGCGCGGAGTGCCCGGGTCGCAGGTCTCGTTCTCGCGGTGGCAGTCGGGACGGGCTGCGCTGATGCGGACGAGCAAGGCCGAATCGATCCGCCGGGAACCGACCCGGCACCCGCGGACTCATCGGCATGGGCTGTCCGGCTCGATGGCGCCGGCCCGATCCGCTACGGGATGAGCATCGCCGACGCCGCGGCTGCTGTGGGCGACTCGATCGAAGCCCCGCCGGCGTCCGACGAGTGCAGCTACCTGCGCCTGCAGGGAATGCCGGAAGGCCTGCAGTTCATGGTCGAGCGAGGCAGGATCGTCCGGGGAGACGTCATCTCGGGCACGCTCTCGACGGCGCACGGCGCGCGCATCGGAATGACCGAGCGCGAGGTACAGTCGCTCTATGGTGACGCACTCGAAGCTCGGCCGCACAAGTACGACAGCGCCGGGCGATACCTCGTCCTCGTCCCCGGGGAGGGCGGCGACTCGCTTCGCCTGGTGTTCGAGACCGATGGGCAGATGGTCACGCGCTACCGGACCGGTGTGCTTCCGGCGGCCGAATACGTCGAGGGGTGCGGCTGATGGCCTCGCCGCTGCCGCGCCTTCGCAAGCTGTGTCTCGCCTTTCCGGAGGCGCACGAGGTCGAGGCGTGGGGTGAGCCGACGTTCCGGATCCGGAACAAGCTGTTCGCGATGTATGCCGGTGCCGCACGGCACGGGGCCGGCCGGCATGCCGTCTGGTGCAAGGCGCCGCCCGGCGATCAGGAGCTCATGGTCCGGATGGCGCCTGCGAAGTTCTTCCGGCCGCCGTACGTCGGGCCAAGCGGATGGGTCGGGATCTATCTCGACGGCGATACCGACTGGAAGGAGCTCAGGGAGCTCATCGAGGAATCCTATCGCATGACCGCGCCCAGGCGGGTCCTTGCGCAGCTCGACGGGCGATCGCGCTGAAGCACATCCGGGTTCGAGGGAGGTTTTCGCATGGGAGAGAGAAGCCCGCTGGTCGATGCGTACATCGCCAGGGCACAACCGTTCGCGCGGCCGATCCTCGAGCACCTGCGCGACGTCGTGCATGCTGCCTGTCCGGAGGTGGTCGAGGAGATGAAGTGGCGCATGCCGCACTTCACGTATCACGGGATGCTCGCGGGGATGGCCGCGTTCAAGGGACACTGCAGCTTCGGCTTCTGGAAGGCGAAGCTGATCCTGGATCAGGACGCGGTGAGTCGCGAGGCAATGGGGCACTTCGGCCAGATCCGGAGCCTCGAGGATCTCCCCGCGAAGCGGACACTGGCAGGTTACGTACGGAAGGCAGCAAAGCTGAACGAAGCGGGGGTGAAAGCCCCGAGGGCGCCGCGCGCGAAATCCCCGAAGCCCGTGCAGGTTCCGGCCGATCTTGCGGCCGCGCTCCGCCGCAACCGGAAGGCGCGCGAAGCGTTCGAGTCGTTCAGCCCGAGCCACCAGCGGGAGTACATCGAATGGATCACCGAAGCGAAGCGGGAGGAGACGCGGGAGAAGCGCCTCACCACGACGATCGAATGGCTCGAGGAGGGAAAGCCGAGACACTGGAAGTACGCGAAGTCCTGATCCGGCGAGCGCGCCCGGATGACGCGGCGTCGCTCGCGTCGTTCGCGCGCCACATCTTCGACGAGACGTTCGGCCGCTTCAACGATCCCGCCGACATGCGGGCGTACATGGATGAGGCGTTCGGCGAGCCGCAGCAGGCGCGTGAGCTCGCCGACCCGGCGATCGTCACGCTCCTGGCCGACGCCGACGGTGCGCTCGCCGGATATGCCCAGCTCTCGGCGCGCCGCGCGCCGCCCGCGGCCGCCGGCGCTCGGCCGGTCGAGCTGATGCGGTTCTATGTCGGTCAGGGCTGGCAGGGTCGTGGCGTTGCCCAGGCACTGATGCGTGCCGTCACCGGCGAGGCGGTCCGTCTCGGCGGTGGCGTGCTCTGGCTCTGCGTGTGGGGCGAAAATGGCCGCGCCCTCGCGTTCTATCGGAAATACGGCTTCCGCGAGATCGGGACCACGCCCTTCCAGCTGGGGCGGGACGTGCAGACCGATCTGGTGATGGCGCGAGCGCTGGAGTAGACGCTGGCGAATGGCTCCCTTACTCTGCACCGATGGAATGGATCGACGTGCTGCAATGGCCCGCCATGGTCGCGACCGTCATCGGCGCCTGGCTCGTGGCCTCTGGCCGAACATACAAACGGAACTACGGTTTCTGGTGCTTCCTCGTCGGGAACGTCCTGTGGGCGATCTGGGGCTGGCAGCAGCAGGCGTGGGCGCTGCTCATCCTGCAGGTCTGTCTTGCGGCGCTCAACATTCGCGGGACCGCCAAGACCGAGCAGGCATAGCGTGATACGCGTCGGCCCCGCGACAGGCGCCCTGCTCCTCGTACTGGCATGTGCGCCGGAGGGCGCGCGCGATGGCGTGGACCGGTCAGGAGCCCCGTGCGACCCCCCTGCCGTCTGGCCCGCGCTGCCGACGGTCGAGGCCATCGCGGCGCGCCCGTCGTTCGACTCGAGCGCGCTTGCGGACTCGGTGCGCGCCCTGCCGGTCTCCGCCGACCCGGAGGTCGCCGTGCCGCAGTACGCGTTTCTCCGGGATGCCGACCGTACGAGCTGCGAGCCGGTGATCGTCGTCGAAGCCGGACGCGATCACGTCGTCTACTGGGGGGTGGACCTCACGAGCAACGGCATCGCGCCGCGCGAGCGGATCGAACTGCTCGGCACCGATCGCTCGGCGGCGCGCCACTAGCGGGTCAGCTTCCCCCGGCCGCCATCTTCCAGAACGCGATACCGCCCGCCTGCTGGCCCACGTCCACGGACGCGACACGCTGCAGAGTCTGCAGGTCGTAGATATCGACCTTTCCCGGCTCAGCGCCCACGCCCTCGCTGGTCACGAACGCGTAGCGCGAATCCGGCGTGATGACCGTACCATGGGTGACGGTCGTCGAGCTCTTCTCCTGCAGGACGCTGCTGCCCGACTCCAGGTCGAAAAGCTGCACACCGCCACCCTGCTTGAGCGAGGCGAGGAGGAATCGGCCGTCCGGACTGACCGCGAGATTGTACGGCCCGCGTCCCGTTGCGAAGCGGCGCGAAACGTTCCACCCCTCCCGATCCACCTCGAGGATCTGGTCCGCCTTGTTGCAGGCGACGAAGACCTTCTTCCCGTCCGCCGACGGCTGGGCCCAGGTCGGCGAGCAGCCGGGCGCCGGCATCGATGCCCCTGCGTGGCCTGCATGCTCCGGCCCCGCGTCCAGTGGCAGGGGGCCTTCGCGTCCCGGGGCAACGCTGAAACGTCGCGACACCTGGAACGTACGGGTATCGATCTCCACCAGCTGGTCGTCCATCATGCACGCGGAGTAGTGATGGGCGCCGTCGGGCGAGACCCGGCTGCCGTGCGGCATCGTGCAGGTGATCGGACGCGCCACCTCGGTGTTCGACGGCGTATGGATCACCGAGACGCTCGACGGCTCCATTCGTCCGTGCAGGTTGAAGTTGACCACGAAGGCGTACAGCCCGTCCGGCGTGACGTCGAGCGAGGCGGGGAAGTAGCCGAGGAAGATCCCGGGCGCGGTCAGGGTGTCGGGGCCCAGGTCGTAGCGCCAGTACTTGCCGTCGGGTGAGCCGTGGCCCGTGGTCATGTGGAGATAGCGGCCGTCGCGCGAGATCTGCAGGCCGTGTGGCCCCTCCATCTCGACCGGCGATTCGCCCACGGGGATGGTGCGCTCCACCGTGGCTCCGGCGGGGCCGAACCGGATCCGGTGGATGAGGTCCGCGGATTCCGCCCCGACGTAAACCCAGTAGTCGTTCGAAGGGACCGGACGGGTACCGGCCGGTCCGGGGGACCGGACGGCGTCGGCGCCGGCGTTCGGCGATGCGCAACCGGAGGCGGCCAGGAGCATTCCGCCCGCGAGTGCGGTGGTGGCCACACGGACCAGCCGCTTGCGATGCGATTGTGCGAAGACCATAATCACAGCTTCCGCGTCATTGTCGTCGTCCAGCCTTCTGGGGGAGTTCCATGAACGTAACGCATGCCCGGTGCTTCGTCAGGCGCATGGCGCCGGCGGTGCTGGCGCTCGGCCTCGCCGCACCTCTCGCTGCCCAGCAGGGACGGGATTCGGTGCGCGTCGTGACCCGCCTCGTCGCGGAGCCGGCCAGCCTCGAGATCGTCGCCGGCGACTCGGTCGTGCCGGTCAAGTTGACGGCCTTCGATGCGCGGGGCGGGGTGGTCGAAAACCCGCCGCTGCGAGTGAGCGGTGCCCGGAACGGCCTGCAGATCACCTTCGACGGCATTCGCGGCGTGCGCGCCGGCACGTACCAGGTGAACGTGTCCACCGTCCCCCCGGACACGGCAACGCCGCCGGTGACCCTCACCATTCCGGTCACGGTGAAGTGGCCGCCCCTCGCGAAGGTCGAGCTCGTGGCCGACTCCGGCCGCCTCTACACGGGCGTGACCCTGCCGCACCGCGCCCGCGCGCTGCACGCGGACGGCAGCGAGCGCCCCGGGCGCGACCTCAACTGGCGCTGGCGCAGCTCGAACGAATCGGTGGCGAGCGTGGATCGCTTTGGCCACGTCACCGCACATCGGCCCGGCCCCGTCACCATCACTGCCGAAGCTGAGGGCTCCTCGGCGCAGGTGGCGCATACGGTCGCGGCCAACCCGGTCGCAAGCGTATCGATCACGCTCGACGAATCGAGCATCCGGACGGGCGATGTGATTCATCTCAAGGCCGCGGCCAAGCGGGCCAACGGCGTCGCGGTGCCCGACGTGCCGATCACCTGGAGCTACACCTACACGCCCGACGACACGATCGCCGCTCCCGGCGCGACCGGAATCATCGATCGCGGTCTCTTCGCCGCGGAAGTGCCCGGCCGGTACACCCTCCTGGCATCGGCCGGTACGGCCACCGCGCGCCGCGTGCTCGAGGTGCGGCCGAGGGAGGCGCGCCGCCGGATCAACATCACGGGCCGGGGCTCGATCACTCACGTGCATACCTCCGACTTCTGGCCGTTCACGGGGAAGGATGGCCGGGACTACGCCCTCGTCGGCACGTGGGGCGGGGACGGCTGGGCCTACGTCATGGACATCACCGACCTCGGCAACCCGGTGCGGTCCGACTCGATCAAGGTGGATGCCCGCATCATCAACGACGTCACGGTGTCACCGGACGGACGGTACGGGGTGCTGTCCCGTGAAGGCGCATCGAATCGCGTGAACGGCGTCGTGATCCTCGATCTCGCCAATCCGGCGCACCCGAAGGTGGCCGCCACCTTCAACGAGCAGCTGACCGGCGGCGTGCACAACATGTTCGCCACCAACGACTACCTGTTCGCGATCTCGGGCGGCGACAAGTACGTCATCGTGGACGTGCGCGACATCTATCAGCCGAAATTCGTCAGCGAGTACGATCACCCGCAGTCGCGCGTGCACGACGTCTGGGTCCACGACGGCATCGCCTATTCGTCGGAATGGGGCACCGGGGTCGTCGCGGTGGATGTCGGCAACGGCAAGTACGGCGGGACGATCGAGAAGCCCGTGCTCATCGCCACCTACCCGACCACGAGCGGCGCGACGCACGAGATCTTTCCCTATCACCAGAAGTCGACCGGGAAGGTCTATCTCTTCCTCGGTGACGAAATCATGTCGCGCTCCGGACGCGTCTGGGAGGGCACGAACTACGGCCTGAGCGCCGTCAACCCGGAGCGTGGCGGCGTCCCGCAGACGTCCGCCGGGTATACCCACATCGTCGACTTCACCGACCCGCGCCATCCGCGGAACATCGCGAAGTACCACCAGGAGGAGTTCGGCTCCCACGACATCATCGTCGAGGACGACGTGATGTACCAGGCCTACTACGATGGCGGCCTGCGGGTGGTGGACGTCTCGGGCGAGCTGGTCGGAAACCTTGCGGACCAGCGGCGCGAGATCGCGGTGTACAAACCGTACGATCCGCAGGGGTATACGCCGAACGCCTCCTTCGTCATGAACGCGATGCCGTGGAAGGGGCACATCCTCTTCACCGACTTCAACTCGGGACTCTGGTCGGCGAAGCTGGAGGCGAAGCAGCCACTGACACCCTGATCGACCGGACGACCGGGGGCTGGCACCCGCGGTCGTCCCGAGGCGGACAAGTGACGAGGGATCTGCCCGGCGAGTCCCAGGACTCGCGGAGCAGATCCCTCGTCTGCATCTCACCGCCGGCACCCGCAACGGCGGTGCTATCTCCCGGCTCCCTCCAGGTGCATCAGCCCGCCCGCCGCGTTCCCGATCACGACATCCAGATCCGCGTCTCCATCCAGATCGCCGAACGCCGGCACCGACAGCGCCGGCCATGCCGCCGCCTCGCGCTCCCGGATGAACTCGGCACGCCTCGCGGACCCGGTATTGCGAAACAGCACCGGTGTTCCCGCCTCGGTGCCGATGACCAGGTCCAGGTCAGTGTCGCCATCGATGTCGACGAGGCGCGGTGCCGTCCGCCGGCCCTCCTGCAATCCGTTCCACTCGTCGGACACCAGGCTGAACTTCGGCGCGGATCGGCTGCCGTCGTTCCGGAAGTGGTTGATCGTTCCCGAGGCTTCTCCGACGAAGAGGTCGAGATCGCCGTCGCCGTCGACATCACCGAGCGTCGGGGAGGCGTGGCTCCCGCGCGAGAGCTGCGCGAGCATCGAATCGGCGAGCACGAAGCGCGGCTCCTCCCGGGAGCCATCGTTGCGGTAATAGAGCAGCGCATCGCGCCACGTGCCGAGCACGAGATCCGCATCACCATCGCCGTCGAGGTCGCCGAGCGCGGGGGAATAGTGATATGCGGGGCCGATCGGGAGCCGCGGCCGCATCCGGAACGACGGGGCCTGCGCCGATCCGACGTTCTCCAGGAGGTACAGGCCGGCCACATCCCCTTCCGGCTCGATCTTGTTCCCCACGAGCATGTCGAGATCGCCGTCGGCGTCGAGATCGAACAGGGCCGGGCTGGTCTCACTGCCGAGGTCGAAGCCGTCGAGAAAGCGGGTGGTGCGAACCGTGAACGTGCGCGGCGCGGTCTGTTCGAGAAGGTACAGGTTGTCGCGGGAGGTGCGGGTCGGATTGTATGCCCCGCCCAGCACGCCGACCAGAAGATCGAGATCCCCGTCGCGGTCGAGGTCGCCCGCGGTCGGCGCGTTGTAGCCGCTGGTCCGGATCGGGCTTCCCGCCGGAAAGGGGACCGGCGGCTCGCGCATCGACGGCCCGCCACATCCGCCATCGTTCCGGATCCAGAGCAGGCCCGGCTCGAAGAAATCGCCCCAGAGGATGTCGAGGTCGCTGTCGCGGTCGAGGTCCACCAGCGCCATCGTGTTCGCGCCGTGCAGGCTCGGCGTGACGCCACCGGCTCCGGGGATGGCCATTGGTGGCGGACCGCCGGGCGTCGCGTCCCCGCCGAGAATCTGGATTCCCTCGAAGCGATCGGTGATGAACCCGAAGCGCGGGGCGTTCCCCTCGATGTTGCGCAGCTCGAAGCGCGTGATCGTGCCGTCCACTCGACCCAGCATGAGGTCGATCCTCCCGTTGCAGTCGAGGTCGGCGAGTTGCGGGATGTTCTGCCGGTCCGCGAAGATCGGCTCGCCGCTCACGTCGTAGAGCGTGTCCGCCGCGAGCGTGAACCGCGCCTGGCGCGCCGAGCCGTCGTTCCGGTACCAGCGGATGAAGCTGTAGGGCGATTCGGCGAGCACGTCCTGGTCGCCGTCGCCGTCGAGGTCGATGAACCGGCTCCAGTCGCCGATCTCGAGCTGCTCCCACATATCGGTACGCCACGTCCAGCGCGCCTCCCCCGCCGAATCGGTGCGCTCGAAGAACGTCATCCGGTTCGTGAACTCCTGCACGAACAGGTCGAGGTCCCCATCCGCGTCGATGTCCACGAGCTGCGGCCGCGGCCGCTCCAGACCGCCCAGGAACGGGAGTGCAAACTGCCGGCCCGCGCTGTCGGCAATCGGAATCGAGGCAACGCGCCGCTCGAGACCCGGCATGAATGACGGTGCCGCGCCCTGCGTCGCTGCGGACCGCGACGCGCAGCCGAGTGCCGCGGCCGCGAGCACCAGCAGCCTGGCTCCCTTCATCGGGTCCCGCCGAGATCGATGGCCACGGCGTAACGCCCGACTCGGACCACCCTGCGGACGGTGCGGGTACCGGCATCGATGATCGCGAGCGTGCCGCCACCGCGCGCGGCACCCTCACCGGCGTGCATGCCACCGTGCATCGTGTCGGCCGGGGTGGGTGTCGACGAGCCGGCCTGAACGCCGTGGCTCGAGACGTAGACAGTGGCACCGTCCCGCGAGATCGCGACCCCATGCGGCTCCGCGAATGCGGAATCGCGGATCACGTCACGCACGGCCCAGGTCCGGGCATCCACCATCGTGACGGCCCCGCTCCGCTGGTTGCCGAGCCAGATCGAGTGCCCGTCCGGCGACCAGCTCACCTGATAGCCGAAGGGGAGAACCTGGACCGAGGCGGCCGGCACCGGCCTGCCGGTCCGCACATCGAACCCGACGAGGCTCGACGTCAGCTGCGTCGTGGCCGCGAGCCGGGACCCGTCCGGCGAGAGCGCGAACGTCACATAGGCATGCAGTGGACCCGGGACCTGCACCAGTTCGACACGTCCGGCCGTATCCACCACCGCGATCCGGTTGTCGCCGAGTCCCGAGACGTACACGCGTCCCGAGGTCGTCGCGGCCGCGATCGCGTGCGGTCGAGGGAAGAGGACGTCGAGCTCTTCGAGGAGCCGCATGTCGCTCCGGCGGATCACGCCGATGCTGGCCGGCGGGCTCACCGCGGTCATCGACCGGCTCGCGTACAGGCGATCGTGCCTCGCGTCGAGTGCCAGCATCCCCGGCGTTTCCATCGGGACTCGGCCGACGTACCGGTTTGCGGAATCGAACTTGGCGACGAAGTTGTCACCGATCAGGGAGACATACCACGCCGAGCCGTCGGGCTCGGCGACGACCGCGTGGGGCTTGGCATTCGCGGTGAAGCCCGCTGTCCGCAGGTCGACGGTGGTGAGCGTGGTGCCGGACGCCGCATCGAGAATGGTCACCGAGGCGTCGTTCTGATTCGGGACGTAAAGCCGGACCCCCACGCCCGTCCCGGCCGGCGTGGGGGTCTGGCGCGTCGCCCCCGGGGCCGCGCAGGCGGCCCCGACGGCGAGCGCCACGAGGGCGCGAAGCGATCGGATCATGGCGTCAGGTTGGTGGTCTGGTCCTTCACGAGGAAGAGACCCTCATTGCCGCTCGTGACGAGGATCGTCCCGCTCTTGAAGAACGGATAGTTGCTCCACGACCCTCCGAAGCCCGGGGCTTCCGGACCGACCGGTACCGTGTCGAAGAAACCGACTTCCTTCGGCTTGGTCCGGTCACTGATGTCCACCACGCGGAGGCCGCTCGTGTAGTTCGAGTTGTACATCCGGTCGCCGACGATGTAGAGGTTGTGGTCGCTCGCGTTGACCGGCGCCTCGTACTGGCCGACCACCACGGGATCGTCGAGCTTCTGCAGGTCCCAGATGATCGTGCGCGTGCCCTTCGTCTTCCCCTGCAGCTCGTCGAGCTCGTCGTCCTGGTACCAGTAGCGGTGATCGTCGCTGAACCAGCCCTGGTGCGCGTACCCGACGTCCGGGTAGGTGCCCCGGCCCACGGCCACCGGATTCTGCTTGTCGGTCACGTCGGCGATGCTGATCGCATTCTCGTTCGCCCCGATGCAGATCTCCCGCCCGGTGTAGCGCGTATCGGGGCCATGATAGACCGTGCACTGTGCGTCGTGCGAGTAGCCCGTTCCCGCCTGGCCTGTCGCCTTGTCCTGGAAGCAGCCGGCAAAGGAGGGGTTCTTCGGGTCCTTGATGTTGACCATATGCAATCCGCCGCCGCAGGTCTCGCCTCCGGACCCCGCCCCGACGATATAGGCGAATCCGGACGCCGTATCGATGACGATGTTGTGCGCGCTGTTGATGCGGGTGTAGTGGTAATCGGGCGTGAAGGTCTGCGGCGCCGTGATGCGGCGCAGCCGGGTGAGGTCGAAGACCTGCATGCCGTGCGCCTGGGATCCATCGGCGACGATGTACACGTGGTTGCGGTAGACCTTCATGTCCCGCCAGACGGCGGACGGTGAGCCCGCGGTCTTCGGAAGGTCGCCCAGGTAGCGCGGCTGATTCGGATTGGACACGTCGACGAACGACGTGCCGTCCGACCGTCCCACGATCGCGTACTCCTTGCCGCTTTCCGGATCGGTCCAGCCCCAGACATCGTTCAGTCGCGTGCCCTGCTTGCCTCCCATCGCCGAGACCGGCAGGAGCGCGAGAAGGTTGACCTTCTCGCACCCGAACTCGCTCGCCTTGCCGGAACTGCAGTTCACTTCGCGTCCTGCGACGGCCGCCGGCCGGAAGACTTCGCCGCTCACCGTCCGCTGAGTGACGCTGCCGTTCGATGCGATCGCAAGGATCGAGGCGCGGCCTTCGCCGAAGTCCGCGTTGCTCATCCCGACGACCGCCAGGTTGCCCTGGCCGGCGAGTACCCCCCCGAATGCGACCTGCGCGTCGGCCGAATCGTACGCGACCTTCGTGGCCCTGGTGAACGCGCCCGAGGTGTCCCGCAGGTAGCGGAAGACGCGGCCGCGCCCCTGTGCCAGGAAGGGCGCGCCGACCCAGAGCTCGTTCCCCATCATCGTCATCGTCGTGCCGAACTGCGCACCGGGCGTGGCGTCGAAGGGGAGCAGTCCGCCGACGGGGTTCCAGCGGTTGTTGGCGGAGTCGTGCGTGAAGCGGATGATCGCGCCCATGCCGTTGGTCAGGCCCGGGGCGCCGACGTAGAGCATGCCCTCGTGCCAGAGCAACGCCGCCCCGAACTGCGCATTCGGCCGAAACGCCGGCTGGACGGGGATGGTGAGCTTCTGCTCCTGCTTCCACGTCCCCGCGCTGTCACGGAAGATGTACACCGCCCCGGCGTTCGAGTCGGCCTGCTGGGCCGCAACGGCGATCAGGCGGCCGTCGTACGCCACCGTATTGCCGAAGGCCGAGCCGGGCGCTACGTCCGCCGGGCGGAGCCGGGCTTCCTGGCGCCACTGGTTCCCCTGCTTCCGGAACACCCAGGCCTCACCGCGCATGCTGTCGGTCCGGCTGGCGCCGATGATCGCGACATTCCCCTTGAGCGCCAGGCCACGGCCGACCCGGTCTCCGTTGGCAACCGGGGTCGGGGCCAGCATGCCCGCATGTCGCCAGGTGCCTGCCTGATTGCGCTCATACACGTGAACCCGTCCTGCCGTGGCGCTGTCGAGCGGGCTCTCGGCGATGAGCATCGTATTGCCGTCCACGGCGATGCGGCGGCCGAAGCCGGTATGGCGCGCGGAGTCCGGCGCGGCAAATCGGGACGCGACGCGCCACGCACCCTGCGCGTTCGCGCGGAAAATGTAGACATAGCCCGGCGCATATTGATTCGACGCCTGGCCGATGATGACATCCCGGCCCGCAACGGCGGCGGCGGCACCGAATTCCTGCGCCGCTGCCGGCGAAGCCGCGGCCAGGAGGAAGAGAACGGTCGATCTGTGACGCAAGGTCGCCATGCACTGCTCCTTGGTTCAGGGTGGCGATTCCGCCCGTACGGAGAGAGTATATCGCAATGGGACGGAAGAGAGGGGCCCGAGGTTTCGACTGGGAGTCGGATGCATGGAGATCGATCTGCTGGAGTTCAGCGCCGCCGAGTTCCGCCGGCTGGCCGAAGATCCGATCCGCTACTCGCGGAGCGCCGGCTTCGGCATGGGGGCCCATGCCGCCCTGATTCAGGTCGTGGCCACGAATTCCGCCGCCTTTCAGGAGCGCGAAGGGATCGATCCACCCTGGGGTGGTTACCTCGCAGTGGATCCGTCGACGAGACTGGTCGTAGGCACCTGCGGGTTCAAGGGGGCGCCCGACGCGGAGGGTGCCGTTGAGATCGCGTACTTCACCTTTCCGGGCGGGGAAGGGCGGGGCATCGCGACCGCCATGGCGCGCGCGCTCTGTGCGCTGGCGAGTGGCCACCCCGTCCGTACGCTCCGCGCACACACGCTGCCCGAGCCGGGAGCCTCCGCCCGGCTCCTTGCGCGGCTGGGCTTTGCCCGGACCGCCACCGTCGTCGATCCGGAGGACGGTCCCGTGTGGCGCTGGGAACGGGAGCCATTCGCGGCTTCGCCGCCCTGATGGACGAGGCCGGCACACCCGTCGATGTGCCGGCCTCCGGTCGCTGCGCGAATGGTCCTCACCGCATTTCGAGCTTCACGTACCCATTGGTCCTGCCGTCCGCTCCCTTGATGATCCAGTTGTAGCCCGCATACCGCTCGGTGGTGGTCACGTCCTCGACGGCGTTGCCGATCAGGTCGTCATTGGTCCTGATGGCGGAAGCCACGACGCTGAGGATCTTCTGCGCGGCCTTGAAATAGCGGAAGGCCCTTCCCGTCGCCGACTCTTCGGCGTGCCCGCCGGACAATCCCTTGACGAGCGAGTCCACGCTGGTGAGCAGCTGGCGGAGGTCGGTGTTGTTCGCGCGGACCTCGCACGATGTGTCGTCGTCCTCCATGAAGAAGAGGCGGACGGCCTGACCCGGGTGCTGGGCATTGTATGCGTCGAGCTGTGCCTGCGACATGATGAGCGCGGTGCCGCTCCAGTCGAGCGAGTTCTGGTCGAAATAATAGGCCCCCGGGGCGAAGTTGCCGGCGCACTGGTACTTCGTGAGGGAATCCGTGGCGCCTTTCTGCCCGAGCACGAGGATCTCGATTTCCGGGCTGCCCTTGAGCCAGGACTCGAAGCTCTCCCTGAGGTGACTCGTGCGAAGGTACAGGCCCGGCGTGATCGACGAGCCGCCCCCGCCGGACCCGACGCCACCCTCGCCGTCGTCACATCCTGCGCACATCTCGGCCGCGCTGAGCCCGCCCCCTTCCGGCCCGAAATCGGTTTCCACCGGCACCACCGCGAGCACGGGAGCCACCGGGGGTGCCTTCGGGTCGAGCGCGATGCGCTGACCCCGCATGTCGAACCCGACGGGCTGATCGGCGTCCGCGCCGATCGTCCCGACGAGGAGATCGGCTCCGCCCTGCCATGCCGCGCGATGCGCCGGCACCGGGAAGTACGCCTCGAGCCCTTCGGCACGGGCGAGCTCGGCAGCATCGGCGCCGAGGGCGCGGGCCGCGCGCCCGCCATCCGCACGGAGAAAGCGACCCACATGGATCTTGCCTTCCGGATGGCGGGACGCGCCGAGCGCGGTTCCCACTGCCGAACGGAAGGCGGGTTCGGCGAGGGCGCGCGCGAACCGGCGCGCGAGCGCCTCGCGTGCGTGGTCGGAGCGGGCGGATGCGAGGCTCAGCTCGCTTTCGGTGGTCGGCATGTCTCCGGCGCAGGCGGCGCCGAGGATGAGAAACAGCAGCGTGAGCGTGCGACGCATGGGGCCTCCTTGGGTGGCCGCCTCCCGGGTGGGATGGCGGTACAGCGGCCCCAAGGTCGGCGATCGAGCTCGCCGGACCGGCACCATCGCTACGCATGTCGGTGAGGAAAAAGGCGCGGCTACGGCGCGCTACGATTCGAGCGTATCGAGCTTTCGCACGGCGAGGCGGAGGGAGATCACGGTCGCCGATACGCAGAGACCGATCACCAGCGCGCCCGCCACGAGCAGCTCGGCGGAGAACCCGAGCGGTTCACCGCTCTGCCGCGCGCGCAGGTAGGAGCTGACCGGCACGGCCTCGATCGCGATCACGAGCCCGAGCAGCGTGATCGCGCTCATCATGAAGACGAGCCCGCCGAAGCTCGTGGGAATCTGCGCGGCGTTCTCCGTGTCGAACTTCGGGTAGTACGTCCCGAAGCAGAGGGCCATCGCGCTCGCGGCGAACGTGAAGAGCATGAGCGTCGCCACGCTGACCGCCATCATGAAGCCGGACGCTTCGAGCAGGAGGTTGGTCGCGACGGTGATGAACACGGCGAGGAGGAGGAGCGGCAGCGTGCCGAGCCAGTACTTGCTCCAGAGGAGGGAGCTGAATTTCAGCGGGCTCGAATGAATGAGCCACATCTGCCGGCCCTCGAGCGACACGGCCGGAAAGACGAAGCGCGCCGCGATCGCCGACAGCACGAATCCCGCGAGGCCGAGATTCAGGAAGACGATGACCGTGATCAGGAAGAACGGCACCCGCTCGCCCGAGAAGAGCGGGAGCGACCGGATGTTGAAGAGGTAGACCACCACCAGCACGCCGAGGAGGATGAGCTGGCTCCACTGGGTCGGATCGCGGAAGAAGAGCCGGAGGTCCTTGAGGAGGAACTCGCGCCGCTCGGCCGGAACGCCGGCCAGCAGCCAGCCTGCGGCAGCGCCGAGTCTGCGGCCCCGGACGAACCGCTCGGCCCCCTCCTGCGACTTGCTGTACCCTTCGCGGAAGAGCCGCCCATGCAGCCACCCGCCCATGATCACGAACGCCGCGGCGGTGGTGTAGAGCAGCGTGATCGGCAACGGATCGGCCACGTGCCGCAGCCAGTTCATGATCATGTCGGCCACCCATTCCGTCGGCAGGAACGGATTGGTCGGCGCGCGAAGGACCGCCAGGAACTCGACCAGGCTCGCGAAGCCCTCCGGCCGGACGAGCTGCTCGGGCCGCATCACGCGAAGCATCAGCACGAGCCCGCCGACGGCGCCGATCGCCACGAGGCTCAGCAGGTCCCGCGCGCGGCGGGCGGGGAAGACGTTCACCAGGACGAGCGTGATCGCGGAGCCGATGACGGCGGGCAGGATGACGAACGGGATCAGCGCGGCGAGCGCCACGAACGGGAACAGGACGCCGCCGTCGTACACGATGCCGTATGCCGTGAGGATCGGCAGGGCGATCAGCACCACCATCCAGCTCGAATGCGCCGCGGTCTCGAACAGCTTGGCGACGTAGAGGCGGAACCAGTGGAGCGGCGCCGCCACGAGCAGGTCGAGATCCTTCGCGAGGAAGAAGCTGGAGAGCGCGGTGATGAGGTTCGACAGGAGCAGGATGGCCGCGAAGGCGAGGAGGATGACGCCCAGCATCTTCGAGGCGATCAGGAAGCCGATGTCCTGCTGGACGCTGATGTACCGGAGCACGCGGTAGCTGATCCCGAAGGCCGCCGTCCAGAAGAGGCCGCCGACGCCGAGCAGCAGCACCAGCCGTGCGCCGCGGCCGCGCTGCGTGGTGCGCGCCCGCGCGAGCGCGCTTCGCCACTTGGGCGCGAGCACCGCACCGAGCCCCGGCTGCCGGGGCGCGGTCGCGGGAATCACGTCATGCATCGAAGATCGAGTCGAGCGCGTTGGGACGGAGGCCACCCGTGAGCCGGAGGAAGAGCTCCTCGAGGCTCTCGTCGCCCGAGGCGGACTGCGACCGCAGCTCGTCCATCGTGCCCTCGGCGATGAGGCGCCCGCCCTGGATGATGCCGATCCGGTCGCACATCCCCTCGGCGATCTCGAGGGTATGGGTGCTCATCAGGACGGTGCCCCCGCGATCGACGAACTGCCGGAAGAGATCCTTGAGGAGCCGAGCGCTCTTGGGATCGAGGCCGACCATCGGCTCGTCCACCACGATGACCTCGGGCCGGTGGGCGAAGGCGCTCGCGATGATCAGCTTCTGCCGCATGCCGTGACTGTACGACTCGGTGAGCTCATCCTTCCATGGTGTCAGCTCGAAGAGCTCGAGCAGCTCGAGCATGCGCCGGTCGAGCGCCGGACCCGACTGGCCGTAGAGTGCGGCCACGAACCGGACGAACTCCGCACCCGTCAGCTTGTCGTAGACGAACGGGCGGTCGGGGATATAGCCGATGATGGACTTGATCGCCTGCGGCTGGTCCCAGGTGGGGCGGCCGGCGATGCGGATCTCGCCCGACGTGGGCCGCAGAATCTGGGCGATCATCCGCATCGTGGTCGTCTTCCCGGCGCCGTTGGGGCCGAGGAAGCCGAACAGCGTTCCGCGAGGGACGGTGAGCGAGAGCGAGTCCACCGCGGTGAACGAACCGTATCGCTTGACCAGGTCGATGACTTCGATCATGGCGTTCTGCCGGGGGAGTCGGGAAACCGCGGCCGGGTGAGCCGGGCTGCGGGGGCCAGGACCTCGAGCGGGTGTCCTCCGCCATCGCGCTGGACGGGGAACCGCAGGGAATCGGCGGGCCAGGCCCGGCGCGCCGGGTCCACGTCGATCCATTCGCCCAGGTACACCGACACCCAGGCGTCGGGCCGCCACACGCCGTCGGCAAAACGCGCGCCGCTCACGCTGCGAGCGGGAATACCGGCGGCGCGTACAAGCGCGGTCAGGAGCAGTGCCCGCGACACCGCGGACCCGCGCCGGGTCCGCAGCGCGGCTTCGGCGTCCGGGGGACCGTCACCCGCGGCGATCCGCCGTGCGACGTAGTCGAAGAGGGCGCGCGCCCGAGCCTCGCCGGCGAGCGTATCCGGTGCGAGCCTGGCAGCCACCGAATCGATCGCGACCGCATCCGAAGGCACGAGCGGGCCAGGGGCGGTATCGCCGGGCTGGACGTCGGCAGGGTATTCCGCGAATCGAAGATCCCCGAGGCTCAATGGCGGAGTCGGCATGCGGCCGCCCCGGCCCGCGCGCAGATTGAGCTGCGCGATCTCGAAGGCGGTCCGGACGATCGTCCATCCCTGCGGCGTCTCCGCCCGCACGACGAAGCCCTGCTGGTCGATCCACATCCGCGCGTTCACCGTGCTGCCCTCCTCGGTGACGCTCCACGCTACCACCGAGTCCATGTGCGCAGGTACCCAGAGTCGCCGGTTCGAGTCGAGCATGGCGCTGTCCGGTACCACGAATTGCACGGGCGCGCCGATGAGGAAGCTCGCCTGACGTACGGCGCCGGAGAGCGGCTCGATGAGCGGCACCTCGACTCGCCGGCCCTCCTCGAGAGGTCCATCCGCGACGATCCTGACGGGCAGGGCAATCTCGGGCAGCGCATGGGATGGGGCGGGGCGCGATGCGGCGGCGCGGCCCGGCCACTCGAGTGACACGCGGAGGCTGCCGTCGACCCGCTGCGCGAGCACGACCACGTCGGGGGCGTCGCCGGTCACGCCGTGCCGGAACGAGGTGAGTGCGAGCGAGGGCGCCAGGCGGACTTCGCTGGCCGTACGAATGCGGCGTGAGGCGCTCCCGTCGGGAAGGAGCACGTCGGTGCGGCCGGAGATGCGGACGCCGTCGCTCAACGTATCGACCGTCGTCGCGCCCGTGCCGATCTGACGATCGTTGAGGTAGACCGCAAAGAAGACGGCACCCGGCGTCACTCGCGCCGACGCGGCCACGTCGCCCGGCGTGCCGCCGAAATATTCCCGTCGCACGAGCCAGCCGAGCGAGGCCAGCCACGCGAGGATGATGAGCGCGCCCGCAACGTGCAGCTTCCGCGGTTTCATCCGCCGCGGCGCCGCAGCACGGCCTCCACCATCGCACGGTCTTCCTCGCGCTCGAGCACGATCGTGAGCGAGGCCGGGCAGGCCGCCGCCGGCGGGAACGTGGCCGCCATCAGCTCGGCCGCTTCCTCGATATCGAGCAGTCCGGCACCGGCGCCGACGGGCGCCGACGCCACGGTATGGATGCCCCACTCGGCGCAGCGCTCCCAGGCACTGACGAGCGCCCGGCGCACCGTCTCGCGGGTGGTGAGCGTCTCGGGATCCTGGATGATGACGTGGAGCACGTAGTCGGCAGCGAGGTCGCCGGCCCCGGTGATCACGGCGGCGCCGGCCTCGAGCGGGGTCGACACGCGGCGCTGCGCCGCAAAGGCCGGTCCCGCCTGCCGGTCGAGCCGTACGGCGGAGGCGGTCACCGGCTCGAGGGACGCGTCGGCCGGGCGCAGCACGGCTTCCGCCTCGAGAAAGGCGAGATCATCGACGACGGCCTGGATCACGAATCGAGTTCCTGTGCCCGCCGGTAGAGCGCTTCCGCCTCGGTCGGCCTGCCGAGCCGGTCGAGAACACGCCCGAGAACATTGTATGTGTGACGATGTGAGGGATCGAGCTCCAGCGCCCGCTCGAGCGCCGTGACGGCGCCGCGCAGGTCGCCGGCGCGATTGAGCGCGTCGCCGAGGTGAAGATAGGCATCGGGGCGCCCCGGCTGCAGTGCGGCCGCGCGCTGCAGCATCTCGGCGGCGGGCGCGGCCAGGCCCTTCTTGAGCAGCAGCAGCCCGAGCTCGTGCAGCGCCGGCCCGTGCGCGGGATGCAGCTTCAGCACTCGTCGCAGGTCGGCTTCCGCCTCGGGAAAGCGGCGGAGCCGACCGAGGACGCTGCCCCGCTCGACGAGGAATTCGGTCTGGTCGGGTGCCAGCTCGATCGCCTCGGTCAGCGTGGCGATGGCCGCCTCCGGCTGCTCATCGGCCTCGAGCGCGCGCGAGAGCCCGATGCGCGCTTCGACCTGCCGCGGATCGCGTGAGAGGATCGTGCGATAATGCGCGCCCGCCTCGCGGTACCGCCCGGCGTCCCACGCGGCGAGCGCTTCGCGGACGAGCCGTTCCTCCTCCCGGGCGGGAGGGGCTTCTTCGATGACAGGGCGATCGCCGGGCGCATCGCGGCGCTCGTGTTCCATTCGCACTCCGGATTCCGATAATTCGCTGTGCGTATGGTAATGGGGCGACGCCCATGCGGACAGGCGTGGAGGCTTGCCGTCCTCGCGCGTTCGGCTGAGATCCCGATGGGGACAGGCCGGACGGCGGCACACGAAAGTAAGAAGACGGGCGGGGCGTACGGTGTCAGGCGGCGCGTCAGGTGCGGGGAGGCGGTGGGTGAATCGCGAAAGCGCGAAAGAACAGCGAAAACCGCGAAAGGTTCTGTTTGCGTGCCGGCTCCGAATCCGTAGTGGGATAGAAGCGTCTGGGGTTTGTGGGCTTCCCCGCGGGCTCCATGAGCCGGGCGTGCAGGGAGCCCACAGACAACCGCTTCAGACTCTGCCGGACGAGCCGGGCCCGTGCCTCGAGCGGAGGCATTTCTTGCTTTTGAAGTTCCTTTCGCGTTTTCGCACTTTCGCGATCAGCGCAACCCCGAGCCGACCGCGATGCCCGAGCATCGATCGGGACCCTGCCCGCCACCGCCCCCATTCGTCATTTCGTGTTTTCGTGTGCCCAGTCCTCCCCAACCCGATCCCTCTCTCGCACACCGCCCGCCCCTGACCCTTGAGCGAACCCGCCCGCTTCGGGTACCTTTCGGGGCTATGGATCAGGAATACCTGGTTGTCCGCGGCGCGCGCGAGCACAACCTGAAGAACGTGTCGGTCTCCATCCCGCGGAATCAGCTCACCGTGATCACCGGGCTCTCCGGGTCCGGGAAGTCTTCGCTCGCCTTCGATACGATCTACGCCGAAGGACAGCGCCGCTACGTCGAGTCCCTCTCCGCGTATGCGCGCCAGTTCCTCGGGCTCATGGAAAAGCCGGACGTCGATGCGATCGAAGGGCTTTCCCCGGCGATCTCGATCGAGCAGAAGACCACCGGGCAGAACCCGCGCTCGACGGTCGGCACGGTCACCGAGATCTACGACTACCTGCGCCTCCTCTGGGCCCGTGCCGGAACACCGCACTGCCCGAACGACGGCAGCCCCGTCTCGCGGCAGAGCGCCGCCCAGATCACCGATGCGATCCTCGGCTGGGACCACGGCACGCGCATCGAGGTGCTCGCGCCGCTCGTTCGCGGCCGCAAGGGCGAGTTCAAGGATCTCTTCGACGATGCCCGCAAGCGCGGCTTCGTCCGCATCCGCATCGACGGCGAGACGTACGATCTCTCCGAACTCCCCTCGCTCAATCGGCGCCAGAACCACGATATCGCGCTGGTGGTGGACCGGCTCGTGGTGCGGGCTTCCGACCGCTCCCGGCTCAACGACTCGGTCGAGACCGCACTCAAGGAGGCGGACGGCATCGTCGAGGTGATGCGCCATCGCGATCCGGCGCGCGGCGGGCCGGCCGTCGAATCCGTCCTGTTTTCCGAACGGCTCGCCTGCCCGGTATGCGGCCTCTCGCTTCCGGAGCTCGAGCCGCGCCAGTTCTCGTTCAACTCGCCCTTCGGCGTCTGTCCCGACTGCCACGGCCTCGGCACGCGCAAGGAAGTGAACGCAGACCTGATTCTCGGCGATCCGAGCATCTCGATTCTCGAGGGGGTCGTGCTCCCCTGGGGCGAGCCGTCGGGCTACCTCCGGAAGACGGTCCTTCCGGCACTGGCGAAAGCGTTCGGGTTCGACCCTGCCGCGCCCTGGTCCGAGCACAGTGACGCCGCACGGAAGGCGCTGCTGCACGGTGCGCCGGGCAAGTTCCGGTTCGGCGACACCGGCCGGGGCCGCGAGGCGTACGAGACCGAGTGGGAAGGAATTCTCCGCAACGTCGAGCGGCGGTACCACGAGTCGTCGAGCGATGCCATCCGGGCCACGCTCGAAGAGTACCTCATCGAGATGGCCTGCCGGACCTGCGGCGGCAGGCGCCTTCGCCCGGAATCGCTCGCCGTCCTGGTGCACGGACGCAGCATCGGCGATGTGGTCGAGCTTCCCGTCGATCGCGCGGTCGAGTTCTTCGAGAGCGTACCGCTCCGGGAACCGCATCGGAACGTCGGGCTCGATGCGGAGATCGCCGGCCCCATCCTCAAGGAAGTGTGCGACCGGCTCCGCTTCCTCCGGGACGTGGGCCTCGGTTACCTCACGCTCGGGCGCGGAGCGTCGTCGCTGTCCGGCGGCGAGATGCAGCGCATCCGGCTCGCGACCCAGATCGGGTCCCGCCTCGTCGGCGTGCTCTACATCCTGGACGAGCCCAGCATCGGCCTGCACCAGCGGGACAACGAGCGGCTGCTCGGAACGCTTCGCGGCCTCCGCGATCTCGGGAATACCGTCATCGTCGTCGAGCACGACGAAGACACCATCCGCGCGGCCGACTACCTGATCGACCTCGGGCCGCGTGCGGGCCGCCTGGGGGGTGAAGTCGTGGCCGAGGGAGAGCTCGCCGACATTCTCGGGAGCCCCGAATCGCTCACGGGACGCTATCTCCGCGGCGAGCTGCGCGTGCCGGTCCCGCGGAAGCGGCGCCGGGCCGGGCCGTCCCGCCAGCTCCGGATCGTCGGCGCACGCGCCAACAACCTGCGCGATCTCACCGTCGACGTTCCCCTCGGCGTCTTCACGGCGGTCACCGGCGTGTCGGGCTCGGGGAAGTCGACGCTCGTGACCGACATCCTCTACCAGGCGCTGGCGCGGCACCTCTACCGGGCTCGCGTCCTGCCCGGGGAGCACCTCCGGCTCGAGGGACTCGACAATCTCGACAAGGTCATCGACATCGACCAGAGCCCCATCGGCCGCACGCCCCGATCCAACCCGGCGACGTACACGGGACTCTTCACCCCGATCCGCGAGCTCTTCACCCAGCTCCCCGAGGCCAAGATCCGCGGCTACGGTCCCGGCCGCTTTTCCTTCAACGTGAAGGGTGGGCGCTGCGAAGCGTGCCAGGGCGATGGCCTCGTGAAGATCGAGATGCACTTCCTTCCCGACGTCTACGTCCCCTGCGAAGTCTGCAAGGGGCGGCGTTACAATCGCGAGACGCTCGAAGTGCGGTACAAGGGGCGGAGCATCGCGGACGTGCTCGATCTCACGGTGGCCGACGCGCTCGAATTCTTCGGCTCCCAGCGGCGCATCGCCGACAAGCTCGAGCTCCTCAACGACGTCGGGCTCGGCTACATCCACCTCGGCCAGGCCGCCACCACGCTCTCGGGCGGCGAAGCGCAGCGCGTGAAGCTCGCGGCCGAGCTCGCCAAGCGGGACACGGGGCGCACGCTCTACATCCTCGACGAGCCGACCACCGGCCTCCACTTCGAGGACGTGCGCCTGCTGCTGGAGGTGCTTCATCGCCTCGTGGACAAGGGGAACAGCGTGGTCGTGATCGAGCACAACCTGGACGTGATCAAGACGGCGGACTGGGTCATCGATCTCGGTCCCGAGGGTGGCGATGGCGGCGGTACCGTCGTGGCCGCCGGAACTCCCGAGGACGTCGCTACGATCGACGCCAGCCACACCGGCCATTTCCTCCGGCGCGTCCTCGCCACGCCCGTCACCGCCGGGCGCTAGATTCCGTCGGTCCGGCCGCGGGTCACCCGCGAAATCCTGCGCGCCCTGTCATGGGCTCACCTTCATCCCGGTTCGTCTTCCTATGGTCAGGCTCCTCCGCATCCCGCTCCTTCTCGCCCTGGTCGCGCAGCCGCTCCTTGCGCAGGGTACGCCGTCGGCGCCGTCGGCCCCGGTCGTCGCCGACTCGGCGGTCCTCACCGTCGCGCGCATCTATGGGAGCACGGAGTTCGCGTCCCAGCAGTTCGGGCCGATCCGGTGGCTCGAAGACGGTGCCGCCTATACGACGGTGGAGCGTGCGGAGGGGGGCCGCGGGCGCGAGATCGTCCGCTACGATACCGAGAAGGGGGCGCGCTCCGTGCTCATCAGCGCGGCCCAGCTCACCGCCCCGGGCGACAGCGTTCCGCTCGCCATCGAGAACTACATCTGGTCTCCCGACCGCAACCGGCTCCTCATCTTCACGAACTCGCAGCCGGTCTGGCGCACGAACACGCGTGGTGATTACTGGGTCCTCGATCGCCAGGCCGGGAAGCTCAGCAAGCTCGGCGGAACGGAGGCGAAGCCGTCCACGCTGATGTTCGCCAAGTTCTCGCCGGACGGCGGCCGGGTCGCGTATGTGCGTGAGAACAACCTCTATGTCGAGGACCTGGCGAGTGGGCGCATCACGCAGCTCACGCGGGACGGCTCCCGGACCGTGATCAACGGCACCTTCGACTGGGTCTATGAGGAAGAGCTCGGGCTGCAGGACGGCTGGCGCTGGAGCCCGGACGGCAATCGCATCGCGTACTGGCAGCTCGTCGCCGACAGCGTGCGCGACTTCACGCTGATCAACTACACCGATTCGCTCTACCCGATCGTCACGCCGATCCAGTATCCGAAGGCCGGCGAAGCCAACTCCGCCGCGCGCGTCGGCGTGGTCGGCGCCACGGGCGGCGAGACGCGCTGGCTCGCGCTCGAGGGCGATCCGCGCAACAATTATCCGGCGCGCGTCGAGTGGGCCGGGAATTCCGACGAGGTCGTGGTCCAGCGTCTCAACCGGCTCCAGAACCGGCTCGACCTGCACGTCGGCGACGCGCGCACGGGCGCCATCCGCACCATCCTCACCGAGCGCGACAGCACCTGGGTCGACCTGGTGGACGACTTCGCGTGGCTGAATGGCGGGAAGCAGTTCATCTGGATGAGCGAGCGGGATGGCTGGAACCATGCCTACCTGGTGAGCCGGGACGGGCGGAACGCCAGGCTCCTGACGCGGGGCAGCTTCGACGTCCTGAGTGTCGCGGCCCTCGACGAGAAGGGTGGCTGGCTCTATTACATCGCCTCGCCGGAGAACCCGGCGCAGCGCTTCCTCTTTCGCGTCCGGCTCGACGGTCGCGGACAGCCGGAGCGGATTTCCCCGGCCGCGCCGGGAACACACGGCTACAACATCGCGCCCAACCACCGGTTCGCGTTCCACACCTACTCGAAATTCGGGGTGCCACCGGTCAACACGCTCATCCGGCTCCCTGATCACCGTCCGGTGCGGACCGTCGTCGCCAACGAAACCCTGCAGCGCCGCGTCGAGCGCCTGCGCCGGGGTGCGGTCGAGTTCACCCAGGTGGACATCGGCGACGGCGTGAAGCTGAATGCCTACCTGATGAAGCCGGCGGACTTCGATCCCGCCCGGAAGTATCCGATTCTCTTCCAGGTCTATGGCGGGCCCGGTTCCCAGACGGTGCTCGATGCGTGGGGCGGGCAGCAGTACCTCTGGCACCTCATGCTCACCCAGCAGGGCTACGTGGTGGCCAGCGTCGACAACCGCGGCACCGGCGCGCGCGGTCGCGACTGGCGCAAGATCGTCTACGGGCAGCTCGGCGTGATCGAAACGCAGGACCAGGCGGCAGCGGCGCGGGTCATCGGCCGGCTCCCCTACGTCGACTCCACCCGGATGGGCATCTGGGGCTGGAGTTACGGCGGGTTCATGAGCCTGAACGCACTCTTCCAGGCGCCCGATGTGTACAGCACGGCGGTGGCAGTCGCGCCGGTGACGCACTGGAAGTACTACGACAACATCTATACCGAGCGCTACAACGGGCTCCCGCAGGACAACGCCGCGGGCTACGACAAGGGCTCGCCCCTTTCGTACGTCGACCAGATGCGCGGCCGGCTCCTGCTGGTGCACGGCAGCGGAGACGACAACGTGCACTACCAGAACTCCGAAGCACTCGTCGACGCGCTGGTGCGTGCCAACAAGCCGTTCGACATGATGGAATATCCAAACCGCAACCACGCCATCGCTGGGGGCAGCACCCGGCAGCATCTCTTCGAGCTGCTGACGCGCTATCTCAGGAACAATCTCGCCGCCGAGGAGCCGCGGCCGCTCACGCCCTGAGCGGCCCTCGCGCCGCTCCGGGCGGCGTCCTACATTGGACTGACCATCAGGAGGGAGGTCGCCATGCGCTACGAGGAAATCGTGTCGCTTCTTGGCTACGCCGGCGGTCATGACCAGGCGGTCCGCATCACGACCACCGACAGTACCGAGGTCGTCGGCGTTCCCACGAGCGTCGACACGCACGTGACTGCCAACGAGGTCTACCTTCGGCCCCAGGGCATCGACGACACCGAAATCGCCATCTCGATCGGCGCGATCAGCGCTGTGGAACTCGTTTAGCCGCAGTCATTTGCAACAGTGGACGGAATCGCGCGGTTGCGCAGCGCGGAAGGGGCGACGCCAGGCGCTGACCCTTCCGCGCGTCTCTTTCTGAAACATCGTGAAACGTTCGCGCGTATGGCCTTCGAACGCAGGACAGGAGGTTCGCCGGATGGAAGGAGTCTTCGCGATCGTCTTCCTCTTCGGAGGAGCATCCCTGATCGGCTTTTCCTTCACGCCGCTCGGGCGGGCGCTGGCCGACCGGATCCGCCACGGGCCCTCGCCACACGCAGAGCCCGATCCCGCGGTCTACGATGAGCTCGAGCGGGTCCGGCAGGAACTCGGAGAATTGCACGAGCGCGTGGACTTCACCGAGCGCCTCCTCGCTGACCGGGAGTCCGCAAAGGAGTTGAAGCCATGAGCGACCGGGAATGGATCGGGACGGCCTTCGTGGGCGTCGGGCTCGCCGGCCTCGGCCTGTTCGGCGCGCTGGCGGCCGCGGCGGCGACCCTCGGACCGATCGCGGTGCCGATCTGGGCGATGGCACTCGCGATGGTCGCCATTCTCGTCCGGTCGCCGCTTGGCAGGGCATTCGCCGATCGCATCGCCGACCGGGGAACGACCAATGAGGTTGCGCCCGAGGTATACGCGGAGCTCGAGGAACTTCGTGCCCGCATGGTGGAGCTCGAGGAGCGGCAGGACTTCGCAGAGCGGGTGCTCGCCAAGGGGGACGCCCACCTCCCCGTCGAGGGCCCGCGCGCGTGAGTGAGCTCGGCGAGTTCGCGATGTGGGCAGCGATCGGCGCGGGCCAGGTCGCCGCGTGGATCGCCCTCGGCCCGGTCATCCGGGCGCTCGCGGACCGCATCGCCCGGCGCGGGGGAAGCGGCAGCCAGCTGGAGGCACGCGTCGCGGAGCTCGAGCAGCGCGCCCTCACGACCGGCGAAACGGACGCGCACGCCGCGCTGCTCGCCGAGCTGGAGGAGCGGATCGACTTCGCCGAGCGGCTCCTGGCCCAGCGGAGTGAGTCGCGCGCGGTGGAGCACGGCTGATGCAGGACATGATCGAGCTCGCGGGCGTGCTCGGAACGATCGGCTTCACGGGGATATTCATCTACTTCGGCGTCCGGATGGCCAATGTGTTCGCCGACCGCGCGGCGCGGCGTGGGGGCCCGGGAGCCGAGGTCCTGACCGAGATCGATGACCTTCGCATCCGGGTGGGAGAGCTCGAGGCAGACCGCTCGAGGCTCCTCGAAGTGGAAGAGCGACTGGATTTTGCCGAGCGATTGCTGACCGCCGGCGCGCAGCCCGTGCCGCGGCCGGGGGAAGGGCGGGAATGATGATCGTACTCCAGGTGGCCCCCCTGCCGCCGCCGCTGCCACCGACGGTGATCGTGGGGGGTGAGGATTCGATGTCGGCGCCCGTGTTCCTCGTGGCGATGTTCGCCATGCTCATCACCGTCATCATCATCTTCCTCCCGCTGATGAAGGCGTGGGCCCGCCGCATCGAGAGCAAGGGCCTCGACGCGGGGGAGTTCCGGGCGGAGCTCGAGGACCTGCGGATCCGCATGCAGGAGCTGGAGGGCGAGCGCGCGCGCTTCGTCGAGCTCGAGGAGCGGATCGACTTCGCCGAGCGCCTGCTGACGCAGGGCCGTGAGCGCCAGGAGGAAGGGCGATGAGCATGAGCGACGACCCCCGGGCGATGACGGCGCTCTGGATCGTGACTGCCCTGATTACGCTGGTCTTCGCGGGTTTCGTCGCCGTGGCCATCGTCGAAGAGCCGCTGGCTGCGCTCTTCGGGCTCGCAGGGCTGATCGTCGGCGCGCTGATCGTCGGATGCATTCAGATCACCCGGCGGCGCTCCAGCGAGGCGCCGGCGCGGCAGGATCGCCTCGCGGACATGCTCGAGGCGCGGCTCGACTCGCTCGAATCCGAGCGCGGCCGGGTGCTCGAGCTCGAGGAGCGCATCGATTTCGCCGAGCGCCTGCTGGCGAAGGAGCGCGCCGGGCGCCAGCTCGAGGGGAAGCTGCCGTGAGCACGAAGCCGCGGCTCGGCCTGGATGGATTCGACCTGTTCATCCATCTCGCGGTCACCGCGTGCATCTTCGGCGCCATGGCCGCCGCTGGAGCGGAGGAAGAACTCTTCGGGCTTCTGGCCATTTCGCTCATCGTGCTCGCGATCCGCCGCCGCGTCGCACTCGGGCGGTCCGCGCGCGAGCCGGCGGAACCGGATGCGCGGCTCGAGTACCTGGAGCAGCGTGTCGCAGACCTCGAGGCCGGCCAGGACCGGATGATGGAACTCGAAGAGCGGCTCGATTTCGCCGAGCGGCTGCTGGCCCGGAGCCCCGAGGCGCCCCGGCTGGGGAACGGCACGTGACCGGCGCACCGCAATGAGCATCCGGTCCACGTTCGGGATGGACGGGTTCGATCTGGCGGTCCATCTCCTCGTCACCTTCTTCGCGGTGATGGCGCTCGGCCCGGGGCTGGAGCTGAACCCGGCGATCGCGCTCGGGATCGTGCCGATGGTATCGCTCATCCTCCTCGCCTGGCGGCGGAAGCGGGGACTCGCGACGATGGCGCCGGAGGCGACCGGTGAGGTGGAAGCGGCCCGGGTCTACGAGCTCGAAGCCCGGGTGGCGGAGCTGGAGGCGCTGCAGGAGCGGTTTCTCGAGCTCGAGGAGCGAGTCGATTTCGCCGAGCGGCTGATCACGCGGGACGTGGACGCCCAGCGACTGGGGAAAGGATCGCCGTGATGCAGGGACCGGACCCGAACGTCGAGGTCTTCTTCCCGCCGGGACCACCGCCGGGCGAGATGCTCCTGATCGCGCTCACGATCATCGCCGCGCTCATCGGCGCGATCTACATCCTCGGCCCCATCGCGCGGGCGTTTGCGCGCCGGATCGAAGGGAAGAGCGTCGACCCCGGCGTCCAGGACGAGTTGCAGGCGCTGCGGGAGCGCGTCGCCGACGTGGACGGCCTCCGCGAGCGGCTGATGGAGCTGGAGGAGCGCGTCGATTTCGCCGAGCGGCTGCTCGCCAAATCGCCGCCGCAGGACCGGCTCCCGGCGCCGCGCGGCGAGCGATGAAGCCGCCCGAGGAAGTGTCCTTTGCCGGCCTCAGAGCCGGGTTAGATTATCTGGAGAGCCCAACATGATGACTCGCGATGACCTGGTGTCCTGGCTGGACCGCCTCGATGGCGGCAGCCTCGTCGTCCAGGAGCTGGACCAGAACATCTGGCTCACGCGCAATCTGGACGGCGCCGAGGTCGTCGTGCACTTCGCGCCGCCCGTCGTGATCCTGCGCGTGCGCGTCATGGAGGTGCCGGCCACCGACCCGCGGCGCGCGGAGCTCTTCCGCCAGCTGCTGGAGCTCAACGTGCGGGACCTCGTGCACGGCTCGTACGGGCTCGAAGGCGATCACGTCGTGCTGACCGACACGCTGGAGCTCGAAAATCTCGATTACAGCGAGTTCGAGGCCAGCTTCGATTCGGTGACGCTCGCGCTGGCGTCACATCTTGGCGCGCTCGCGCCGTACCGCGAAGGGTGAGAGACCATGGGAATCTTTGATCGCTTCTCGACCCTCCTGCGGTCGAACATCAACGACATGATCTCCAGGGCCGAGAACCCGGAGAAGATGCTCAACCAGCTCATCGTCGACATGAAGGGCCAGCTCGCCAAGGCCAAGCAGCAGGTGGCCACCGCGATCGCCGACGAGAAGAAGCTGCAGGCGGACGCCGACGCCATGAAGAAGCAGGCGGAGGAGTGGGAGCGCCGCGCGATGCTCGCCGTGCAGGAGGGCCGCGACGATCTCGCCAAGCAGGCGCTCATGCGCTACAACGAGCACCTGCAGGGCGCGCAGCAGCTGCACGAGACCTGGGTCAAGTCGAAGCAGGAGACGGAGGCGCTCAAGCTGTCGCTCCGCCAGCTCAACGACAAGATCGAAGAGGCCAAGCGGAAGAAGAACATCCTGATCGCCCGCGCGCGCCGCGCGGAAGCGCAGGAGCGCATTCAGCAGACGATGTCGGGGCTTTCCGACAAGAGCGCCTTCGAGTCGTTCGAGCGGATGGCGGAGAAGATCGAGGCGAACGAACGGAAGGCGCTGGCCGCGGCCGAGCTGCAGGAGGAATTCTCCGGCGACGCGCTCTCGAAGCAGTTCGAGGTGCTCGAATACAAGGGCAGCGCGGACCAGCAGCTCATCGAGCTCAAGGCGAAGATGGGCCTCCTCGGTGCGGGGGGTGCCGCGGGCAGCCGACAGCTCGGCAAGGGCGCCGAGACGATTCACGACGCCGAATTCGTCGAGGAGGATGAGAAGGGGCAGGGATGAGGGCGTGGAGCAGGGACCGCGGAACGGGGCAATACCGTTCCGGGTAGTCGGCGGGGCTCCGTACGGGGCCCCGTTCGCTTTGAAGACGGGCGCCTCGCTCCCATATTCCCCCCGTTCCCAATTCCCGTTTCCCGTTCCCCGTCCTGGCCAAGATGCCCGCTTCCCCCCGCTTCCTGATCCTCGCCGACGGCGATTTCGGCCCCATGACGTCGAAGACCGCCAACTCGGTCATCCGGTACCGGCCGGAGAGTGTCGTGGCCGTGCTCGACCGGTCTCATGCAGGGAAGTCCGCCGCCGACGTCCTCGGCTTCGGCGGTGCGATACCCGTAGTGGCATCGATGCGGGAGGGACTCGCGCTCGGGCCGAATGCGGTGCTCATCGGCATCGCCCCGCAGGGAGGGCAGCTTCCCGAGGAATGGCGGGGGTGGCTCGGGGAGGCGGTGGACGCCGGCTGCGATCTCTGGAGTGGCCTGCACACCTTTCTCTCCGACGATCCGATGCTCGTCGAGAAGGCGAAGGCGAGGGGCACGAAGCTCCTCGACCTGCGGCGGCCGCCGCCGGACCTCCCCGTGGCGAGCGGGGCCGCGAAAGGCACCGAGGCGCTCCGGGTGCTCACGGTCGGTACCGACTGCAACGTCGGCAAGATGACGGCCCAGCTGCAGCTCGTGCGCTCGCTCAACGAGCGGGGCGTGCGCACCCGCTTCGCGGCCACCGGCCAGACCGGAATCATGATCGAAGGGTGGGGAATCGCGGTCGATGCGGTCGTCGCCGACTTCATCGCGGGTGCGGCCGAGCGGGTCACGATCGAGGGCGCGAAGAACGCGGACGTCGTCCTCGTCGAGGGGCAGGGAAGCATCAACCACCCCGGCTACTCGGGCGTCACGCTCGGCCTCCTGCACGGCTCGGCGCCGGACGTCATGCTCCTCTGCCACCAGGCGACGCGCGAGTACATCGGCGACTACCGGCGCGCGTCCTGGCTCCGGATCCCGCCGCTCGCGGAGTACATTCGCCTCTACGAGAGCGCCGCGAATGCGGTGCATCCTTCGCGGGTGATCGGCATCGCACTCAATACCTATGATCTCGACGACGCGGCGGCCCGGAGGGCGTGTGAGGAGGCCGCGCGTGAGACCGGTCTCCCGGCGACCGACGCCGTACGATTCGATCCCGCACCGCTCGTGGACGCGATCGTCACCGCACGGACGACGCTTCGCTCGCCCCAGCCGGGGGTGCGGGCGATGGCCTGACGCACGATTGCGTCGCGCGGGCCATGACGGCGTCGAAAGGGTGCGTCACCGCGCACCCTTTGCCGTATCCTGTCGCATGTCGCTCAGCGTCTCGCCCCTCGCCGCCTCGACGCCGCTCACCGCGGTGCTCGAGCTCGCCCGGCCCGGTGAGGTCGTCGGCGTCTGGATCGACATTCCGAGTCCGCCACGCCCGATGGCGCTGCGCGTTCCGGCGAGCCCTCGCTGGATCTCGCTCCTGCTCTCCGCGGACCTCGCCAGCCTGCTCGCGCGTGCCCACTGGGTCGTCGTCGGCGGCGAAGGGGGTCCGCGGCGTGCCGCCGTGCATACGCTGGTGCCGGCTCGGCGGCTCGCGCTCGAGACTTCCGCAGGGGCACTCCTTCATCCGCTCGACGGCATCACGCCGGAAGCCGTGCTCGCCGAGCGGAGGTCGTTCCGGCGCATCGCCGCGAGCCGAGTGCAGTATCTCGAGCCCGGTTGACGCGCGGAGCGGCGCATCCCTAGGTTAGGGCTCCCGATTCCGCCCTCCCGGAGCCCACGTGCTGCTGCAGATACCCGACTGGATCCACTCCATCGCCGAGTTCTTCTCGGTCGAGGCGGGACTCCTCGTCCGCGCGGGCGTGCGCATCCTGGCCATCTGGGTCCTCGCGTGGCTCATCGTCCAGCTCGTGAACTTCATCGCGCGCCGGATCGAAAAGGCGGTGGACGATGGGAACGACCTCGTCACCACGCAGCGGGAGAAGCGCGGCCGCACCATCTCGCAGCTCCTGCGCGGCGTGGGGCGCACCATCGCAGTCCTCCTCGCCATCCTGCTCACGATCCAGGTCTTCATGCCGATCGGCCCGATCCTCGCGGGCTTCGGCATTCTCGGCCTCGCCGTCTCGTTCGGGGCGCAGAGCCTCGTCAAGGATGTGATCTCGGGCTTCTTCATGCTGATGGAGAACCAGTTCGGCGTGGGCGACGTGATCGAGGCGGCGGGCAAGTCGGGATCGGTCGAACGGATGACGCTGCGCGTGGTGGTGCTGCGTGACCTGCAGGGGCGGCTGCACATCATCCCGAACGGGGAGATCAAGAGCATCACCAACATGACCGCCGGATGGGCGCGCGCCGTCATCGACGTCGGGATCGGCTATGGCGCGGACCTCGACCGGGCGCTCGTCGTCGTCAACGACGAGGCGGTGAAGTTCGGGCAGGACCCCGAATGGAAGGCGCGCCTCGACGGGCCGCTCGAGGTGCCCGGCGTCGAAGCCCTCGGCGAGAGCGGGGTGGTGATTCGCGTGCTGATCAAGACGGTCGCCGGCTCCCAGTGGGCCGCAGGGCGCGAATTCCGGCGCCGGCTCAAGCTGCGGCTCGATCGCGAGGGGATCGAGATCCCCTTCCCGCAGCGGCGCGTGCACGTCACGGTCGACCGTGACGCGTCGGACGCGGACATCGCACAGGCCGCCGCGGCCTCGGGGGGCGCATGAGCCTGCAGCTCTTCAACACCCTGACGCGGAGCGTCGAGCCGTTCGACCCCATCTCGCCAGGACGGGTTTCCTTTTATACCTGCGGCCCGACGGTCTACAACTTCGCGCACATCGGCAACTTCCGGACGTTTCTCTTCCAGGATCTCCTGCGGCGGTGGCTCGAACGGAGCGGCTTCGAGGTGCTCCACGTCATGAACCTCACCGATGTGGACGACAAGGTGATCAAGGGCGCCGGCAGCGCGGGCGCACCCCTCCAGGAGTACGTCGTGCAGTACATCGACGCCTTCCACGAGGATCGCCGCTACCTCCGGATTCGCGATGCGTCGGTCTATCCGCGCGCCACGGACTACATCCCGTCGATGGTCGCGCTCGTGCAGTCGCTGCTCGACAAGGGCATCGCCTACGTGAGCGATGACGGCTCGGTCTATTTCGCGATCAGCCGCTTTCCCGCCTACGGCCGCCTGTCGCGTCTCGACACGCGCGAGCTCAGGGCGGGCGCGAGCGAGCGCGTGAGCGCCGACGAATACGCGAAGGAGGACGCGCGGGACTTCGTGCTGTGGAAGGCTGCGCGCCCGGAGGATGAGGCCGTCGGTGCCGCCTGGGACGCGCCGTTCGGCCGGGGCCGGCCCGGGTGGCATCTCGAGTGCTCGGCCATGGCGCTCGACATCCTGGGCCGGACGTGGGGAGAGGATGTGCTCGACATCCATGCGGGGGGGGTGGACCTCATCTTCCCGCATCATGAGGACGAGATCGCGCAAAGCTGCGCCCATACAGGGCAGGACCTCTTCGCCCGCGTCTGGATGCACGGCGAGTTCATGACGATGTCGGGCACGAAGATGTCGAAGCGCTTCGGCAACTTCCTGACGGCGAGAGACCTGCGCGAGGAGGGGGTGGACGCGGGGACGGTGCGGCTCCTCGTCTTCAACACGCACTATCGCCAGCCACTCGACTGGAGCGACGAATCACTCTCGCATGCTCGAGAGGGCTCGCGCCGGCTCGGCGAGACGCGGGACCGGCTCCGGGAAGCGGCGGCGAAGGGCGGTCAGGAAGCCCCCGAGTTCGCTGCGGCGTCTGCCGATTGCCAGACCGCCTTCGGCGAGGCGCTCAACGACGACCTGAACGGGCCCCGGGCACTCGCCGCGCTCTTCGTCTTCGCCCGGGAAGCGAACCGGCTCCTGGACGAGGGGCGAACCCCGGGCCAGGCGGCCCTTTCGGTTCTGGATCTCGCCGAGGAGGTGCTCGACGTCATGCCGTCGGGGAGCGCGAAGCTGTCCGCGGCTGCGGAGGTCGAGGTACGGGAGCTGGAACCTGTGCCACCGGCCGATCCGGTTGCGGCGGACCGTTGGGCCGTCTCCTGGGCCAGGCGGCGAACCGAGGCCAAGGCAGCGCGCCAGTACGCCGAAGCCGACCGGATCCGGGCACTCCTCCGGGAGCACGGGTACGAGGTGCGGGATTCGCGCGAGGGAAGCGATGTCGTCAGGTCCGGCGGGGCGAGGGGTTGAGCCGGCTCGCAGGGGCCGCGTCCCAACCGGTTAGTTGAAAAGCAGCACACGAAAACACGAAAGCACGAAAGACACCGCATACGACCAGCCTTCCCAGCCGCGTATGGGTCAAGGGAGGGTACCGTAAGCCATCCCCTTTCGTGCTTTCGTGTTTTCGTGTGCTGCCTTGCAGCCCGCCGTCACCCGGGACGGCCGCCCGGCAACCCCGCGCCCCCATGCAACCCCCGTACCCAACCCCGTTGACCTTTCGCAAGTTGCTATTTATCATAGGAGTCTGTCTTTTTCCGCCTGTTTCCCGCACACACTCGGGGAGACTTGCTGACGTAGCTCAATTGGCAGAGCAGCTGATTTGTAATCAGCAGGTTAGGGGTTCGATTCCCCTCGTCAGCTCGGATGACGTGGGACGGATTCGTGCTCTTGCTCAGGCAGGCAGAATCGCCCGGCGGGATGCGAGTCTCGAAGGGTGCAGGTCCGGTGGGGTGGCCGAGTGGCTAATGGCAGCAGACTGTAAATCTGCCGGGCTCTGCCCTACGCAGGTTCGAATCCTGCCCCCACCACTGTGGCGCGGGTGTAGCTCAGTTGGTAGAGCATCAGCCTTCCAAGCTGAGGGTCGCGGG
>DAINRR010000005.1:0-93419 GCA_036741715.1 Gemmatimonadales bacterium | reverse complement strand
CATTGGCTGGCATCCCGAGCCGCGGTTCGCGGCTGAAGCCGCGGCTCGGCTGGGTGGCCGCTGAAGCGGCCTCGGCCCGGGGTCAGGCATGCTTCCGATGTCATTGGCTGATATCCCGGTCGAACGTCGCTTCAGCGACAGAGAGCCGAGCTGCCGTTCGCGGCTGAAGCCGCGGCTCGGCTAATAGTCGCTGAAGCGACGTTTGATCGGGATGTCAGCCAATGCATCGGAGGCGCGTCAAGATCGGGGCTTGGCCCCTTCGGGGGCTCGGCCTTGCGTCGCTGAAGCGACGATGGATCCGGATGTGCGCGACGTGTTGGGAAACGCGCGTCCGAACGGAGCCAGTCGGCTTCAGCCGACACCAGCCGAGCCGCGGCTTCAGCCGCGAGAAGCCGCGACCGAGCCGTGGACGACGTTCCCTTCGCGCCCCTGCGCCCGCAGCATCACCCCCGCGATCAGCCGGTACGTCTCCGCCCACGTCTCCCGCACATCCGCCGTGAACCGCTCGCCGAGTCCCCGTTCCACCATCGAGAGGAGCGCCACGCCCACTGCGTCGTAGTCCACGGCGCGCACGCCGTATCCGGCATGCCGGCGGCCGAGCTCGGCGAGCTGGATCACGAACCGCTCCTCGTCCTCCGTGGCCGCCACGATCCGCGTGAGCATCTCGATGACCTTCGATCGCTGCGCCGCCATGTCGGTTGCGGCGAAGAGTGCGCGTGCCGCCGGATCCAGCTCGAAGAGCTTGTCGTAGAAATAGCCGGCCGCGGCCGCGTCGGGCTCGATGTCGCGCCAGGTCTCGCGGACCAGGCGGAGGCGTTCCTGCTGCATATCGTCCTCTCCATGTGATCATTGCCCCGGCCGTGCGCCGGACGTAGACTCCGGGAGCCCGTCGAACCAATCCAGACCGCCATTCGATGACCAGACCGCTGCGTCTCAACACGCTGGGCCAGTTCTTTGTCGAGCGTGAAGGCCGCCGGCTCGCCGGTGCGGCCGCCCAGCCTCGGCGGCTCGCGCTCCTCGCCCTCCTGGCGCAGGCCGGAGAGCAGGGTGTTTCGCGCGACCGCATTCTCGCACTTCTCTGGCCCGACGCCGACGAGGAGCGCGCGCGGAAGGGACTCTACCAGGCAGTCTACGCGCTTCGCCAGGAATTCGGCGACGAGGAGGCGCTCGTCGGCTCGCGCGACCTCCGCCTCGATGCCGACCTCGTGGACATCGACGTGCAGCGCGTCCGCGCCGCCCTCGCGCGCGGCGATCTCGCCGCGGCCGTCGCGTCGTATGGCGGCCCCTTCCTCGACGGCTTCCTGCTGCCGAGCGCGCCAGAGTTCGATCGCTGGGCGGAGGAAACCCGCGCGGCACTCGCGCGCGACTACGCCGGCGCGCTCGAGCGCCTCGCGCGCGCTGCCGCCGCGAAGGGCGATCACGTGGCGGCCGTCGAATGGTGGCGCCGCCTCGCCGCGCAGGATCCGCTCAACGCCCGCGCCGCCACGGAGCTCATGCAGGCCCTCGTCGCCGCGGGCGACCGCCCTGGTGCACTGCAGCACGCGCGCATCTACGAGGTGCTGCTCCAGCAGGAGCTCGATCTGCCGCCGGATCGGGAGATCGTGGCGCTGGCGGCGCGGATACGGAGTGAGGCGGACGGGGCGGACAAGGACGCGGCGGACGCGGCGGACGCGGCGGACGCGGCGGACAAGGCGGACAAGGCGGACACGTCGGCGCCTGTAATGCGGGAGCCGGCACCGGCTGCCGCTGAAATGTCAGCCCCCGCGTCCGCGTCCGCCGCGTCCGCCGCGTCGGCCTCGTCCGCCTCGTCCCCGGCCCCCCGCCGAACATTCATCGCCGCCACCTTCCTCGCCCTCGCGATCATCGCCGCGCTCGCCTGGCGCGTGGTCGGTGGTCGCAGCGGGACTCCGCGCGCCGTGGCGGTCCAGCAGGTGACTCGCGAAGCCGGGCTCGAGGTCGATCCCGCGCTCTCGCCCGATGGAAACCTCGTGGCGTATGCGGCCGGGCCCGAGGACGCGATGCAGCTCTTCGTGCGCCAGCTCGGTGCGGCCGCGCGTCCCGTTCCGATCGGCGTCGGGGTGCCTGGCCCGCTGCGCCGACCGCGGTCTCCCGACGGGACGCGCCTCGCCTTTCAGGGCGCTGCCGGCATCTACGTGGTGCCCGCGCTCGGGGGCACGCCGGCGCTCGCGTCCGATCCGGGGCCGCTCTCGCCGAATACCGGCATCGCCAGCTTTCCCGCGTGGTCGCCGGACGGCGCCCGGCTCGCCTACGTCGTCTACGACACCGTGATCGTGCGGACGCTCGGGACTGGAGCAACGACGCGGCTGGGCGTGATCGAGGACGCCCACACGCTCGCCTGGTCGCCTGACGGCCGCTGGATCGCGACGGTCTCGGGAAACAGCGCATTTCTTTATGGCGACCGCTATGGCGCCCGCGGCACCGGACTCGGGAATCTTGCACCGAGCAGTGTGCTCCTCCTGCCGGCGGGCGGAGGGGCGGCCGTGCGGCTCACCGGCAGCGAGCTGCTGCACACGAGTCCCGAATGGCTCGACGCGACGAGCCTGCTCATCGTGGTCGGGAACGGCAGCGCGCGCGACGTCGTCCTGCTGCGGATCGATCGCAGCGGCCGCGCCGCCGGGCCGGCGGAGCGGATCACGAGCGGGCTCCAGGTTCATTCCGTGAGCACCTGGCCCGGCACCGGGCGCGCCGTCTACAGCGTGCTCGCCCGCAACGCGAATCTGTGGACCGTCGACCTCCCCGCTGATGGTGCGCCGGCATCGCTCGCCGCGGCGCGCCCGCTGACGAGCGGTTCGCAGATCATCGAGGCGATGGATGTCTCGCCGGACGGCCGCCAGGTCGCGTACGACAGCGACCGGAGCGGCAACCAGGACATCTATGTCGTGCCCGCCGAAGGGGGCGATCCGGTGCCGCTCGTCACGCGCCCGGGCGACGAGTTCCGCCCGGCGTGGTCGGCCGATGGAAGCGAGGTCGCCTTCTATTCCTTCGAGCGCGGCGTGCGGCGGCTCTTCACCGTCGCGACGAGCGGCGGTACGCCCTCGATGGCCCGGCCAGCCGACACGCTCGAGGAGCATTCGCCGGACTGGTCCCCCGACGGCCGCCGGATCGTCTTTCACCGGAATCCGGACTCGCTGCGGCAGCTGTACGTCATCGACCGGGACCAGCGCGGTGCCTGGAGTGTTCCGCGGCAGGTGAGCCGGTCCGGGTGCATCGGCGGGCGCTGGTCGCCCGATGGGCGGTGGATCGCCTGCACTCTCCTCGGAAATCTCAAGCTCGTTTCCGCCGATGGCGCGGAGACACGGATCCTCGTCACTCCCACCGATGCGCCCGAGGGCGCGCTGCCCGCGTACGTCCGCTGGTCGCGCGATGGACGGGAGGTGCTGTTCAAGGGCGTCGAGCGGGGTGGTGCCTCCAGCATCTGGGCGGTGCCCGTCACCGGCGGCCAGGCGCACCTGCTGCTTCGCATCGACGACCTGCTGCGCACATCGCCCCGCCCCGAGTTCGCGACCGACGGACGCCGGTTGTACTTCACGCTGGCCCAGAGCGAGAGCGATGTGTGGAGCATGGAGCTGCGGCGGTAGAGCCGGCCGGCGCACCTGCGCCGCCGGCTCGATCCATGCCGCATGCCTTTCGGCCGCTTGCTTCACGCTACGGAGCGACGCTGGCGCAGATGGCGTAGACGTGGACCGTGATGTCGATCGACACGGTCTTTTCCGCCGTGATGGCCCAGAGGCTCCCGTCATGATTCGGACCGTTGCTGATGACGTCGAGCCCGTGGGAGTTCGCATTGATGTACCCGCCGCCCAGTACCTTCTTCCCCGTGGGGCAGGTGGCAACGAAGGTATGGGTATTGAAATCCGAGATCGTTTCGGGAGCCACGACGATCTGATACCCGCTGACCGCCGGGGCGCCGGGCGCGCCCTGCGTATTCCAGGTTTCCTTGACGTGCGCGGTCGACGTGCAATCCGCCGGCGTGTTCGGCTCGCCGACGCGGTACATGGTGCCGTTCTTCCGGGTGTAGCAGGCCGTGATCGTCTGCGCCTCGGCCACGGAGGGAACGAGCGATGCGGCGAGCGTGAGCACGGTCGCGGCGGCGGCGAGGCGGATGGCGCGAATGGCGATGGACATCGTCGGATTCCTCTTCAGTAAGTGGTTGTGGTTCGTCGAAAGTCGTGGTTCCTGCATTCCCTCAGCGCTCACTGCCGCGCCAGCAGCACCAGCCGGATCGCTTCCGCCTCGGCGGCGACAGCTGCACCGCCCTCGAGCTCGACATTGTCCACGGCACGAAGCGCGGCCCCGATGGCTCCACGCCGTCCCGCAGCGTCGGCCGAGCGCGTCGCGGCAATGGTCTGCTGCAGCGCCGAGCGCAGCGTGCCCGCGGCCGCGCCGTCGAGGCTCGTCGCGATCCGATCGAGCGCGTCCTGGAGGTCCTCGACGTCGCCGGCCGATGGGGCGGAGGGCCTGGCTGCCGATTCGATGATGGGGTCCGCCGAAGGGCCGACCGGGTCGGCATCGGCGGAGCAGGCGGAGAGCGCGGCGGCGCTCAGGACCGCGTACAGCAGCTTCGATCTCATGGTGCCCTCGTCGTGATGGTGGCGGGGCGGCGGCGGAAGTGCCGTCGACCGACGAGGGAATGCTACGAGGCGCGCTCACCTCGGCTTCGCCTGGATTTCACCTGAGCGAAGTGTGTGTGCGCGAAGGTGTTAGGCAGGGTGTGCCGGCGTCGCCGCGCGGCCGCGAGCGGGGCGCGGTCGGGCGCGGTACATTGAAACGGTACGTCGAATCATCCCCGCATTCCCGACAATTCACGATGACCCTGTCCCGCCCGGCCCGCCTTCGACTCCTCGGCAGTCCGTCGCTCGAGCTCCCCGATGGCACTCCCGCATCGGGCCGGCCGGCGCAGCGGCATCGCATCGCCCTGCTCGCGCTCCTCTCGCTCGTGCCCGACCGCCGGATGAGCCGGGACAAGCTGATGGGCTGGCTGTGGCCGGACGTGGACGGCCCGCGGGCCCGGAATCTCCTCAGCGTTTCCATTCACGTGCTCAGGGACGCGCTCGGACGGTCGGCGATCGTCTCGCACGGCGATGACATCCGGCTCGACGACGCCCTCGTCCGGTCCGACGTGTCCGAGTTCGAGGCGGCAGTGGCCGGTGGCAACCCGGATGCCGCCGTTGCGATCTACAGCGGACCGTTCCTCGACGGGTTCTTCCTCCCGGACGCGGAAGCGTTCGACCAGTGGAGCGGGCGAGAGCGGGAGCGGCTCGCCGGGCTCTATCGCAAGAGTCTGGCGGGAATGGCGGAAGCGGCGGAAGCGGCGGGAGACTTCCGCGTGGCGATCGAGCGGTGGCGCGCCTGCGCGGCATTCGATCCGCTCGACTCGGAGATCGCCCTCCGGCTGATGGGGGCGCTCGAGGCGAGCGGCAATCGCGCCGGCGCGATCCAGCATGCGGCCGTGCACGAGCGGCTGCTCGACGAGGAGTTGGGCACCACCGCGCCCGAAGTCGCCGCGAAGGCGGAGCAGCTGCGCACTGACCCGGCGCCGCGCTCGGACATCCCGCCGCGGGCGGCTCGCCGAGCCGGCGCCCGCGAGCCGCTCGCGGAGCTGCCGGACGACGGGGGGCAGCCAGCGGAACTTCCGGAACCGGCCGAGCGGAGGCCGCGGTCCCGCCGGATTCCGGTCGCGGTTTTCGCAGTCCTCGCGCTCGCGCTCGTATCCTGGTCGCTCTGGCAGGGGCCTCGGCCGGCCCCGTCACTCGTCGTCCTCCCGTTCGCGGACCTCACGCCCGGTGCCGCGTCGAATCCCCTGGGCGACGGCCTCACCGACGAGATCATCGCGGGGCTCGCGACGGTTCCCGGCCTCACGGTGATCGCGCCCGAGTCGGCCGAGCGCTATGGCAGCTCGGTGGCGTCGCTGCCGGAGATTGCGCGCGAGCTCGCGGTCGCCCACGTGCTGCACGGGACCGTGAAGCGGAACGGTGGCCAGCTGCGCGTCACGGCGCGGCTGGTACAGGCGGAGCGCGAGCGAGTGCTCTGGGCGCGCTCGTACGACGCGAGCGTCGACGGCATCGCGCCGGTCCTCGACGCGATCGCCCACGACGTGGTACGCGCCCTCGAAGTCAGGCTGGTGGGCGACAGCACACGGACCCTCGTGCGCCGCCAGACGCGCAACCCCGAGGCCTACGCGCTCTATCAGCAGGGCCGCTTCCACTGGGCGAGGCGTACCATCGAGGGACACCGGCAGGCGCATGCCTACTTCCAGCGCGCGCTGGCGCTCGATTCGGGCTATGCCGACGCCTACGCCGGGCTCGCCGACGCCCACCTGACGGGCTGGCACCATGGGGCGACTGCGTTGTCGGAAGAGGAAGTGCGTGTGCAGATGACGCGCGCGGCCGAGCGCGCGCTGTCGCTCGATCCTGCGTCAGCGGATGCGCACACCTCCTTTGCGATGTCGCTCTGGTGGCAGAAGAACTGGCCGGGCGCGGAGCGTGAGCTCCGGCGCGCCGTCGAACTCACGCCGGGTCACGCCCGCGCGCGCAACTGGCTCGCCCAGCTGATCGCCGCCATGGGGCGTGAGGACGAAGCGCTGCAGGAGGCACGCCGAGCGGCCGAACTCGATCCGTTCGCCGTGGTCATGGTGAAGAGCTGGGGATGGCACTGCTATCTGGTGCGCGACTGGAGCTGCGCGGTCGAGCAGCTCGACCGGTCGCTCGAGCTCGACCCGCAATACGTGCAGGCCATCCGGTACCTCGCCATGGCCGAGGCGATGCGCGGACGGCACGTCGAGGCGGAGGCGGCGATGCGCAGGGTCCTTGGCCTCGTGCCGGAAGCCGGCTATGCCCAGGCCGAGCTTGCCATCGTCCAGGCCCGGGCCGGTGATTCCACGGCCGCGCGCGCGTCGCTGCAGCGTGCGATCGGGCGCACGAGCGCGTTCGACCTCGCTCGCGCCTGGATCGCACTCGGCGAGCGCGACAGTGCGTTCGCGGCGCTCGAGCGGTACGACGACTGGAAGTGGCCGCACCGTGGCCTGCTCGCGGATCCGATCTTCGATCCGGTGCGCGGGGATGCGCGGTTCGCGGCGCTCGAGGAGAGGGTGCTCAGGGAGATGGCGGTGCGCTGATTCTGCGATGCATCCCGGGGCTTCGATCGACGTCGCGCGCCAAGCGCAGCGACGGCCAGCGTTTCCCTTCGCCAGTGCGCCGGACTTCCCGAGCCGTCACGGTATCGAGCAGGGCGGGAAGTGAGCCGCCGCCGTCAGCTCCGGACACGGCGGCGGCTGTGTGATGCTCTCCAGCCTGTCCGGGCCTATGGGCACGTCACGTCGGGGTTGAAGTCTGCGAACATTCCTGCCGGGTTGTGCTTCCAGATCCACGCGTGCCTGAGCCAGAACCCGACCGCGGGAACGAGGATGTGCATCTCCTCCCCGAGCACGCTCGGCGCGACGGCCGTGCCAGGGGGGTTCGTGTTCGGCCCGGGAACGACCCACTCCACGGCGACGAGCTTGAGACCGCCATCGGGCGCAGACTCGTAGACCAGGACTTCGGGCTCGAGCGCATCGACCGCGAGGTCGTCCACCAGCTCCTGGTTGAAATAGTGATACCCCATCGCCCCTGCCGTGGGGTGGGCGACGCAGCCGGTGATGATGCGGACGCCTGACCCGTTAACCCAGCCGAGCTCGTATCCGGCCGCGATCGCCTCCTCGACCCGGTGGAACCGGGCAGTCGCCCTCCGCACCTGTGCGAGTTCATCCTGCACGCCGGCGGTCAGGGCGATGTGATCGTGTGCCGCGACGCCGGCTTCCGGCGCGGCGGCCTGGTGCGCCGCCAGGTCCGGGGCGGGCGCCACTGGAGTGGTGCCTTCGCTGCAGGCAGCGAGCAGGAAAGAGGCGACGAACGCGAAGAGAGTGTCGACTGCACGCTTCATGGTGGCCTCCGGTCTTTCAGGCACTCCGGGCCCTGACTGCGAATGGATGAGCCGCCGCTCGGAAGCGGCGGCGGCGAATAACCTGGACGCACCGATGTCCAGTCCCCATGAGACGGCACGCGAGCTCGGGATTCATCAGCGCCGATTCTGGCGAGGGTGCCAGGCGCGTGCCGAAGATGGGTGTCTTGATGGGGGGAGGGAAAGCCAGTCGCCGCTGCCCGCTTCGTAGCGGGCAGCGGCGAATCTATTCGTCGATCAACGGGAAGGCGCGACGGTCCTATCCCGGCCGAACGGATCACCCCGGATCGCTTCGGTATGCGCCGCGCAGAGCCAGCGCCCCTCCTTCCGGACCCAGACGGAGGTATCCACGACGTCCACGGTCACCGGCTTCCCTTCGACCGTCAGCTCCTCATGTGCCTCGTAGCCGATGATCACGATGTCATCGCTCAGCTGGCGTACCTGGGCCCCGTCCTTCAGCTCGAACCGGTCGAGTGTGTAGTTTGGAGCCGCCATCATCTCCCGGAACGACTTCCGGTCCACCATGCCCACGCCCTGCGCCCCGGTCAGCAGGGATGGCTCGTCCATCAGGCTCGCCGCCGTCTCCACATCCATGTCCTTGAGCGCCTGCCAGAAGCGCTGCTCCAGCTCCAGCACTTCCGCGTCGATCGTCCGTGTGGCCATATCCACCTCCAGCGTGAGGCTGCATTCTGTAGTGGTGGCAGGGTGAGGTCTACGGCCGAGGACGCGTCGCGCGGGGTGTGGCCTGGCTCACGGACGCGCTCACCGGCACGCTCCAACTGAACGTGCCCCATTCCATCACCAGCCGCGAGCTCGCACTGTCCACGGCGATCGTAAACACCTCGACCGGCGTTCCCAGCGTGTCCACCTGCATCGCGATCCGCGCGATGTCGTTCTCCGCGCGGTACGACGTGCCCCACTGCCCGGTCTCCCGGTTGATGATGAGCTGCACGTCCCGCTCGGTGGGGAGCGTCCAGAGCGTCACCGTCCCGCTGTCGAGCGGCACGCCGCCGAGGCGGATCGGCGCCGAGGCCGTGAACTGCGTCGCGGCGTTGGCACCGGTGCGCCAGACCTGGCCGTACGGAATGAGATTGCCGAGCAGCGTGCGCCCCCGCCGCAGCGGCCGCCCGTAATCGACAATCAGCTCCACCCTCTCGTCCGCCTCGTCCGCCTCGTCCGCCTTATCCGACACCGTCGCCCGCATCGTATCCCGCACGCTGAGCCAGCGCTGAACTCCCTTCGAGCGCTCTTCGGCCGCGAATCGTTGCAGGATCGGATCGAGGTCCGGCACATCGCTCACTCGTCGCACTTCCTGGTGATACGTGGTGCCAGCACCCGAATAGGAAAGCATTCGCGCCGAGTCGTCGAGCTCCGCCACGCCGGAGCCGGCGAGGCCCGTGCTCGTGATCGAGACGCGCCCGTTGCCGAGCGGCCGAACTCGCGCAAAGCCGAGCTTCCCTTCGGCCCATCCCTCGAAGAAGTACTGCCCGACTCGCGCCGTATCCGGCAGCCCGCGCGCGTTCTGGAAGAGCAGCTCCGACGTCGCATAGAGGAAGGCGTTCCACGGCACCGTGCGGATGGAGGCCTCGCGCACCGTGCGGTCCATCGAGTCCTTTCCCGCCTGCCGCACCATGCGGATGCTGCCGTCCCGTCGCTCGATCTCGTGGTGCAGATCGCGCTCGCCCTCGGGCGCGTTCGGGATGTGCGTATCCATCACCCAGCGCTCGACCGACCCGTCCGGCGCGAGCGTCGCCTCCCAGTGGCGGCGCACTACCATCGGCGAGCGGCCGACGGCGTCCCCCGTGATCCGGTTGCCCTCGCGGGTGACGCGCTCCACGGAGGTCGTGTCGTCGCCGAGCGTCGCGACGAAGCCCCACGACTCGGCGGGCTCCGCCGCGCACGAGGCCACGGCGAGAGCGAGGCACAAGACCATGACGGTGCGACACAGCGAGGATGGCATGATCGTCTCGGATCGGTTGGAGAGGGATCGCGGGCGCTGCTGCAGAGAACACTACGGAGAAACATGATCAAAGGATGCGAGCGGGAGCTGTACGGGCAGCGGAGCCAGGCCCCTTCAGGGGCCACCAGCCGAGCCGCGGCTTCAGCCGCGAGACCGCGAGGATAACGTGTTTGTTCGAGAAGGGCCCGGGTCGGAGACCCGGGCCCCTTGTCCGCAGGGACGCGGATCGCGCGCATTCGCGGCTGAAGCCGCGGCTCGGCTGGTGCCCGCTGAAGCGGGCGCAGAACCCGGCGAATTACTTCGCGCGCCCAGGCTGAGGTCTCCGCATCGACGCTCCCCAGCCGAGGAATGCCTCTTCTGTCGTGAGAGCCCTGCCGTCCCGCCCGAGTGGTCTGATCGTGCTTGCCCCTCCGCCTTCCCGCGGCGAATATGGTGGGCGCATTCCGCCTGGAGCACAGATGCCCCGTGCCAGTGTCCCGATCGTCGCGGTCATCGCCGCCCTGGCTGCGATCCCGATGACTGCGTCCGCCCAGGTCCCATCGTCGAGCGGCGCGCGTGCGCCGTCCGTCGCGTGCACGGCGCCGGCTCGGGCCGCGTTCGAGCAGGGACTGGTCCTGTTGCATCACATGACGTACCCGGAAGCGCGCGCGGCGTTCAGGCGCGCGGCGCGGATCGATCCCCGTTGCGCCATCGCGCACTGGGGCGTGGCCATGAGCCTTTTCCAGCCGCTCTGGCCCACGCGGCCGGGGCCGGAAGAGCTGCGCCGCGGGCGGGAAGCCGTTGCGGACGCACTCGCGCAGGATCCGGGACCTCGCGAGCGCAGCCTCATCGCCGCGGCGGAGGCGTTCTATCGCGAGCCGGCAGCGGATTACTGGGAGCGCATCCGGCGGTGGGAGCGGGCGATGGCGGAGGCTCACGCTGCGCACCCCGATGACGACGAGATCGCGGCGTTCCGTGCGCTCGCCCTTCTCGCCGTCGCGCCATCCGACTCGTCGTCCTCACGGAATGCGGATCGCGCTGCGGCGCTGCTGCTCGGCCTCCTCGACCGCAATCCGCACCACCCGGGCGCGCAGCACTATCTCGTGCACGCCAACGATGCACCGGGTCGTGAGGGGCGATCGCCGGAGGTGGTGCGGCGCTACGCCGCCGAGGCCCCGGAGAATCCGCATGCGCTGCACATGCCGACGCACATCTACGTGCGGCAGGGCGACTGGCTCGCCGTGATCGCGGGCAACCGGCGCGCGGCGGAGGCGGCGCTCGCGCACCCCGCGGGCGAGCAGCGAGAGCTGGTGTGGGACGAATTCCCCCACGCGATCGAGTACCTCGTCTACGCCCTGCTTCAGCTCGGTGCGGACAGCGCCGCCCGTGCGGAGCTCCACCGGCTCCGCGCCACTCCGCGACTCGAGCCCACCTTCAAGACGGCGTTCCACCTCGCCTCTACCGCCGCGCGTGACGCGCTGGAGCGAAAGTCCTGGCTCGAGGCGGCCGCGTTGCCGGTCCGCGCACCCGCAACGCTCGCCTGGGACCGCTTTCCCTGGCCCGAGGCGATCACCTGGTTTGCGCGCGGCCTCGGCGCCGCCCGCGCGTCGTCCCTTCCGCCGGCGCGGGAGGCGGCGGCGCGCCTCGCCGCCCTCGAGCGCGCTGCAACCGCAGCGGGCGAAGCGCTCTTCGCTCGCAACATCCGCGTTCTCCAGCTCGAGCTCGATGCATGGATCCTGCAAGGCGAACGACACGCCGACTCGGCGGTGGCGCTCATGACCGCGGCGGCCGAGCTCGAGCTCGCAACGCCGAAGCACGCCGTCACGCCGGCGCCGACACTCCCGGCGCACGAGCTCCTCGGCGACCTGCTCCTCACGCAGGAACGCCCGGCCGAAGCTCTCGCCGCCTATCGGCGATCGCTCGACCTCTATCCGCGCCGCTTCAATAGCCTGCTCGGCTCGGCGCGCGCCGCCCGCACGGTGGGCGATACCGGGATGGCGCGCGCCTCCTACGAGGCGCTGCTCGTGGTGGCCGGCGACAGCCGGCGCGCGGCGATCGGCGAGGCGCGCGCATTTCTGGCCGACTGATGTCGGCCGTCACGCCCAGGCTTCCGCCCTACCTCGCCGGCACCTCGATCAGGACCACATCCGAATTCTCCCGCACCCGCTCGAACACGAGCCGCCTTCCATCCAGTGAGACATCGAACCGCCGCACCGACTCGCCGGGCCGGAGACGGGTCAGTTGCCGCCGCGTTCCCGTGGCAACGTCCATGAGCCAGAAATCCTGCCGGCGGAAGCCGCCGAGCTTGAGGATCACCTGCCGTCCGCCGGGGAGGAACCGGTAGCTGTCGCCGACGCGATCGACCGCGAGCTGCGGGAGCGGAAATGGTGCGCCTTCCGGTGTCACCGCGAGGAGCGGAGCGCTCCGCGCGCGCGGCGCGCCCGAGTAGAGAATGAAGCGGCCGTCCGGTGACCAGACGGGATTCGACGACGCCGAGTCCACCAGCTGAACGGGTGCGCCACCGTCGAGCGGGACCTTGAACACGCGGACGCCCGTTCCGATGCGCGCCGCGACCGCGATCCACCGTCCATCCGGCGACCACGACGGCGCCCCGCGCACGTCGAGCGACCCGGCCAGGTTCCTTCCACTCGAGCCGTCGAGCCCACTGCAGTGCAGCGCCGAGCGCCCGCCCCGTCGGAGCGGAAAGCACATCGTTTCCCCATCCGGCGATATCGCGACCGCCCCCGCAACCGCGCCCGCATCCGGTCTCCAGATCTCCGCTGCATCTGCATCGGGTTCCCTCCGCCCGTCCCCCGAAACCCGCCACACCCCGTCCGCCCCACCCCGAGCGGCGAGATAGAGCAGCGTGGAGTCCGGAGCGAAACGCGGTGCTGCGGCCCGCGAAGTCGGCAGCTCCATCCGCCGCGCCGCTTCCTCCCCGGCGATACCGTCCCCGATCGCGACACTCCAGAGCCCCACCTCCGGATTCGACACCGTCGCGACCAGCCGAGTCACCCGGTCCCCCCCGTCCGCCCCGTCCGCCTCGTCCGCCGTGTCCGCCGTGTCCGCCGTGTCCGCCGCCCCCACCCGCTCCCCTCCCGCCGCCGCAATCGAAAGAAAGTGCTCCACCCCCGTACTCAGACGCACCGCGCTCCTGTCTTCGAGGTCCATCGCGTACAGCCAGGGCCCCGTGCCATCCTCGCCCGTCGCCGTATAGAAGAGAGAGCGCTCGTCCACCTGCACCGGATACGCGACTCGCGAGTCGTGGCGCGTGATCCGCTCCGGCTCGCCCCCGGTCACGGCGATGCGCCACACGTCCATCTCGTCGGGCGGAACGCCGTGCGTGAAGTAGAGGAAGCGGCCGTCGGGTGACCAGCTCAGGTGATGCGAATGAATGCCGGGCGCACCGATGAAGATCCGCCGTGGCCCGGTGCCGTCCCCCCGCGCGATGTAGATCGGATCTCCCGGCGTCGTCTCGTGGTACGCCACCTGCGATCCATCCGGCGACCACGCAGCCATGACCGCGGTGGGAAGGAAGGGCGCGAGCGCACCGCCGCCCGCCGGCACGAGTGCCACCGTCGCGGGGGACGTGATGTCGGCGACGCGAAGCCAGACGTGCGCCGGATCGGCGCCGAAGCCGATGTTGCGGACGTCCTCGTGGAAGAGCTGCGCGAGGTGCCCGCCGGTGAGGTTCGTCCACGCGCCGCTCCCGACGCGACCGGCGAAGGCGTCGAACGCGCTGTCGCGATCGGCGAGAAAGGCGACGAAACGCCCGTCGGCCGAAATCGCGGCGTCCACTTCAGAACCGGGGAAGTCCGTGAGTCGCTCGATCCGCGCGCGGGACCAGCGGTCGGGCCAGGAGGCGCCTGTCGGCGCAGGCTGACGGTACATCAGCAGAGAAATGGCTGCGAGAACCACGATCGGAACTCCAGCCGCGACGAGCGTGCTCCTCCGGCGTGCGGTGCGGCTTCGCACCGGTCCGCTGCGCGCGACGGCAAGGGCATCGAGCTCGCGCACCATCTCGTCGGCGCTCTGCCAGCGCTGCTCCGGATTCTTCGCCAGGCACGTCATCACCAGCGCGGCGAGCGGCGCCGGTACGTCCGTGCGGAGTGTCGCGACCGGTGCGGGCATCTCCGTGCGATGCGCCGAGAGGATCGCCCGGGAATCGCCTTCCGTGAAGGGCGGCCGTCCGGTCAGCAGCTCGTAGCCGAGGATCCCGACGGCATAGATGTCGGCGCGGTGATCGACGGGGGAATCGCCCGCGACCTGCTCGGGCGCCATGTACGCGGGCGTGCCGAGGAGAAGGCCGGAGGTCGCGCTCTCGCGCGGGGAGCCATGGGCCGCGCTGTCCGCGTTCGTGCCGGCGCGTGCCGCCTTCGCGACGCCGAAATCGGCGACCATCGTATGACGGCCGGAGAGGAGTACGTTGTCGGGCTTGATGTCGCGGTGGACGACGCCATTCTCGTGCGCGTAGGCCAGCGCATCGCAGACGTCGCGCAGGATGACGACCGCATCATCGACCGGAAGCGGCCCGTCGCGCGTGAGGCGGTCCCGTACCGAGAGACCGGTCTCGTACGGCATCACGTAATACAGCGACCCGCCCGCCTCCCCCGAATCGAAGAGCGGCACGATGTGGGGATGGTGGAGCCGCGCGACGATCCCGATCTCGCGCAGGAAGCTGTCGGCGCCGAGCGCGGAGGCTACCGACGGCTGGACCACCTTGACGGCGACGTCGCGCTCGTGCCGGAGGTCGCGCGCCAGGTACACCGTCGCCATGCCGCCACGCCCGAGCTCGCGCATCACGCGATAGCGGCCCGCGAGCGCCGCCGGAAACTCTGCATTTTCATCATCGAAAAGCGCGCCGAAGGCCTCGGGCGCCGAGCGCGCGAGCAGCGCCGGCTCCTCTTCGCATTCCCGAAGCAGCGCCTCGAGCTCCATCCGGCGCGCCGGGTCTCCCCCGCTCAGCTCGGCAACGAGCGCACGTCGCCGCTCCGGCGGCGCGTCGAGGATCGTGTCGACGAGTGCCGCCAGCTCGGACCAGTCGTGCGAGGGCGAGGGGCCGGGCATGGGCGATGCGCGGGCGGTCAGGGCCCGAGGAGCCGGCGCAGCAGCACGCGCGCCTTGACCCAGTCCCGCTGCACGGTGCGCTCGGTGACGCCGAGCGCCTCCGCGGTCTCCGGCTCCGTGAGGCCGCCGAAGAAGCGGCACTCCACGACCTGCGCGAGGCGCGGCTCGAGCTTCGCGAGGCGATCGAGCGCGTCGTCGAGCTGCAGCAGGGCATCGGGCTGGTCCTCGATGGCGAGTGCATCGGCATCGAGGGAGATCCGCTGCCGCGCGCCGCCGCGCTTGAGGGCGCTGCGCTCGCGCGCGCGATCGATCAGCACGTGCCGCATCGCGGTCGACGCGAGCGCGAGGAAGTGCGCGACGTCTTCCCACGAGGCGCGCGAGGCATGAAAAAGCTTGAGGTAGGCCTCGTGCACGAGCGCCGTCGTGGACAGCGTGCCGCCGCGAGCGTGCGCCCTGAGCCGGCGATGCGCGATCGCACGCAGGTCCTGATAGGTGAGTGCGACGACCCGTTCGAGCGACTCCTGCCCCCCGCTGCCGGGCATCCCGCCGGCACCGGACGGCGGCGCATCACGATCCATGGAGGGCTCTCCGGGAAGGCGGCACGATTCGCGGAAAACGGCGATGTCGGGATTCGCCAGCGCATCCCGTACAAGGGGAAGAGGGAGCACCCGGCTCGTTCGACGCCAATATATGGCTCGGCCGGAACCGCGGACAGATTGCTGCGCCCTCCCGAGGCACTTTCCCCCTGGAGGCACTCATGCGTTTTCATCGCCGTTATCCGCTGGCCGTCGTTCTGCTGGGCGCACCATTCCTCGCCTGCACCGATGCCGAGAAGCCGTTCGAGCCGGCCACCGCGCCCCCGGCCGTTCCGATGACGACCGACGCCCACGAGGACATGCATTTCACCGTCGGGTCCGGGTCGAGCTCCACACCGCTCGGACGCGCCACCTTCACCACCCCGGGCGAGCAGACCTTCAAGGTCAAGCGGATCGAGGGCGACTGGCACGTGGAGGTCAAGGCGCTCCGCGGACTCGACGTGGCGGTCCAGTCGATCAACTTCGCGCCCGGCTCGTACAGCGGTTGGCACCGCCACCCGGGGCCGGTCTTCATTCAGGTGCTGTCCGGCACGATGACGTTCTACGAGTCGGACGATCCGACCTGCACGCCGATCGTGCGTACGGCAGGGCAGGGCTATCTCGACAAGGGGGAGCATGCGCACATCGCGCGGAACGAGACGGACGAGCCTGCCGTGAATACGGTGGTGTACCTGGCGCCTCCCGGCAAACCGCTCCGCATCGACGCGCCGGCGCCGACGAACTGCCCGTTCTGAATTGACGGGAGTTTCCGGGCGCGCGATTTCATGCGAGCGCAGCGGGGCCGGGTCGATGACCCGGCCCTGTGTTCATATGTCGGCGTCCCGGCTCGTTCGCGGCTGAAGCCGCGGCTCGGCTGGTGGTCGCTGAAGCGACCTGGCTCCGCTCATGCCCGCGGCCGTCGCACCCGGGGCGCCCCGCCTCTGAGATTTTATCCCGCAATTTCCTCGGACGACCGCGGGATGCCTCTCGCTCGCGGCTGAAGCCGCGGCTCGGCTGGTGGTCGCTGAAGCGACCTGGCTCCGCTCATGCCCGCGGCCGTCGCACCCGGGGCGCCCCGCCTCTGAGATTTTATCCCGCAATTTCCTCGGACGACCGCGGGATGCCTCTCGCTCGCGGCTGAAGCCGCGGCTCAGATGGTGGTCGCTGAAGCGACCTGGCTCCGCTCATGCCCGCCGACGTTGCACCCCGGGGCGCCCGGTAGCTGAAACCTGATTCCCGCGATTCTTCCCGGGCGACCGTGGGATCCCGAGTACCCTCCGTTCCCCTCCGGACACGCTCCGGATGTCATCACAGGGCTCGGTCCTCGCCCGCACACGGCACCAGGTCGCTTCAGCGACCACCAGCCGAGCCGCGGCTTCAGCCGCGAAAAAACGGAGCCCACGAATCCGCTCACGTAGGGCCGGGTCCCTGACCCGGCCCCGCTGCGCGCTTCTGTGATCGTGCTCCGACGCCCCCTGCTTTCGCTCCGGATCCGCTCCCGCGCATCCCCTGCGCAACTGGCCGACACGCAGTATGTTGCCCGTTGACTTCCCTGGCAGTCGCCAGTCTCGCGTTCCGATTCCTTTCGACCCTGCTCTCATGTCTCTCTCCCGACGCGACGCCATCGCCCGGCTCGCCGCCCTCGCCGCCATGACCGCAATTCCCGGCTGTGCCGTGTCCCGCTCCGGCGGCGGCTCCGACGACGATCCGCTCGACGGCACCATCGCCGAGTATCTCGCCGGCTTCCATCGTGGCCGGTGGTCCTCGGCCGAGGTCACGGCGGCGGCACTCGAGCGGTGCCGGGGGCAGGGCATGGCGCTCCACGCCATCGACGCGCTCGCGCCCACGGCACTCGACGAGGCGCGCGCGGCCGATGCGCGGCGCAGGGCGGGCACGCTCCGGCGCCCGCTCGAGGGCGTGCCGATGTTCGCGAAGTCGATCTACGACATGGCCGGCCTTCCCACGACGGCGTCGAGCGCCGAGTGGGCCCGGCTCTTCCCGAGTCCCGTATCCCGCGACGCGCTCGAGGTCTCCCGCCTCCGTGCTGCCGGCGCGATCGTCCTCGGCAAGACGGCGGCAGATGATTTTGCCTATGAAGGCGAGGGGACGAGCAGTCACACGGGCCAGGTGATCAATCCGTACGATCGCACGCGCACGCGCACGCCCGGTGGGTCGAGCGCGGGGTCGGCCGTCGCCGTCGCGTGCGGAATGGCGTTCGCGGCGCTCGGCACCGATGACGGCGGGTCGAACCGGATCCCGGCGGTGTGCACCGGCGTCGTCGGCATGAAGCCGACGTTCGGTCTCGTGCCGCGCACCGGCGTCATTCCCACCTGGCCGTACCTCGATACGCACGGCCCGCTCGCGCGCACGGTGACCGATGCCGCGCTGATGCTCGCCGTGATCGCCGGCGCCGATCCGTCGGACCCGCTGGCCCTCGCCGGGCTGTGGGACGGGACACGCCTCACCTCGCTCCGCGACGATGCGCTCGAGGGCGTGCAGCTGGGCGTCGTCGAGGCGCACGTGCCCCGCGCGCAGATGACGCCGAGCGCCGTGGCGACGTGGGATCGCGCGGTCGCCGATCTCCGCTCGGCCGGCGCCGTCATCGATCGCTTCGACGCGCCGGTGACGCTCGCCAATTTCCGCGCGCTCTTCACCGAAGCCGCCGAGCAGAGGGGTGACGTGGGGCCCGACCCGCGCTCCCCCGCGCCGACCGCCAACGCGCTCTACACCTATTTCGCCGGCCGCACCGCCGACCCGCGCGAAGCCGTTCGCATCGGCTATCCCGCCTACCGGAAATTCTACGACGTGCTTCCCGAGACGTTCGAAGAGTGCGAGCCGCTCTTCGGACAGCCGATGGCGCAGGATCCTGCGGGGCAATCGTTCGCCAAGTCGCGGGAGGAAGTGGTCTCGAGCCTCGCGAGCGCGATGCGGACGGCGGGCGTGAAGGCGATGGTCTACCCGACGATGCCGTTCAATGCGTTCCCGCTCCCCGACGAGTGGCCCGATGTCCGGACCGCGCTCGGCTACGGGAACTGGCTCGGGTTGCCGGAAGTGTCGGTGCCGGCAGGGTATGATGATGACGGGATGCCGGCGCTCAATCTCTCGGTCGTCGGCCTGCCCGGCGAGGACGCGCAGGTGCTCGCGCTCGCGCATGCATACGAGCGGCAGTCGAAGCGGTTCAGGGCGCCGGGTGGCTGACCGCGCCACGCAGTCCCTTCTCCGTTCCGGAGTCATCGTCGGCCCGCTCTACCTTGCCGTGGGTCTCGCCCAGGCCTTCACGCGCGAGGGCTTCGACTTCGCGCGCCATCCGCTCAGCGTCCTCGCGAACGGACCAGGCGGGTGGGTGCAGACTGCGAATTTCGTCGTCTCGGGCCTTCTCGTCATCGCCGCCGCTGCGGGCATTCGCCGGGCGCTCGGCTCGCGCGCAACGAGCTTCTTTCTCTCCGTGTTCGGAGCGGGCATGCTCGTCGCAGCCGTCTTTCGCGCGGACCCCGTGGACGGGTTCCCGCCCGGCACGCCCGAAGGCTTTCCCACCGCCATCAGCACCGCCGGCATGATCCACTTCATTGCCGGCACGCTCGGCTTCATGGCGCTCGCGATCAGCTGTTTCTCCGCCGCAGCTGCGTTCAGGAGACGAGGAGCGAAGGCGCTCGCCGGCTTCTCCCTGCTGAGCGGGCTCGCCGTCCTCCTGGGCTTCTTCGGCGGCGCGATGCTCGGGCCGGCGGGGATCACCGGTATCTGGTTCAGTGTGGTGATGGGGTGGGCGTGGCTGGCGGTGGTTTCCCTGCAGCTGTATCGCGCGAGTCCGGAGGGAGCGCGATAGAGCTCAGACGGGGCGCGTGGCCGGGGCCACGACTCAGCGTCCGATCCGGACTGTTTCAGCTCACCCCGGCAGGTCCCGCTTCCGCTCGACATTCTGCGCCAGCAGCCGCTCCGCGAAGTCGAGCCGCTCCTGCGCCTCGGCCAGCTCCTGACGCTGCTGCATCAACTCCGTCTCGAGCTGCTCCATGCGCTCCTCGGCATCCGGGTTCTGAAGTTCCGCGGCACGATGCCGGCCGAGCCGGACGGCCCACCAGGCTGCGCCGGCGGCGAGCAGTGCATGAATCGCCGCGCCTTCCCCCTGTTCCATGCCCAGGTGAATCCCCGCGCCCACGAGGTTGGCGACCGACAGGAATGCGGCGATGGGCTGCCAGAGGCGAGGGTTGAGGGCCATTGCGCGGAGCCTCCCGGCGAGGGTGATGTTGCAGACCTAAACGTAATACGTGGCGGGGAGCGAGTAGTTTCCGGGCGCGGGCGGGCGTTTGCGAACCGGAATTGCTATAATTGAGACGGCAAGTCGTAGTCCGAGCACCGCGTGGCACTCCCGACCTCCACTTCCCGAGGCAGCCATGACGACCGGAGCGCACCCCTATCGGTTCGCCGCCCTCGCCGGACTCGCCCTCATCCTGCCCTTTGCGATCCTCCAGATCCGGAGCGGTGGCGTAAGCCGGAATGGGATCGTCGGGGTAACGGCGCTCTTCGCTCTCCTCTGGCTCCTCCCGACGGTGTCGATCAGCTCCTCCTTCAGGCTCCTCCACCGGCCGGCGGGGGCGACCAGCCGGCCGCGCGGCCGGGTGCTCCTCGCGGCTTCGATCGTTCTCGTCGCCGCGTGGCTCTGGGGCTCGCTTCTCGTGGACCAGCTTCCCTGCTTCATCGGAGCCCCGAACTGCGATTGAGCGGGCGGTCATTGCGAGGAGGCCGCAAAGCGACCGACGAAGCAATCGGGTCGCGGTGAGTACGCAACCCGATTGCTTCGTCGCTTCGCTCCCCGCAACGACGCCTGAACCGCCCTACGCCCCTGCCTCCGACAGCATCCCCAGCTCTGCCGTCGTCGGATCGATCACCGCTGCCACCTCGAGCACCCGGTCCGCCGGGAACCTGCCGAGCCGGGCGTGCTCGCGGAGGAGGTCAGCATTGGGTGCGAGATAGACGCAGGTGATCTTGTCCTCGGTCACGTAGCTCTGCACCCACTGGATCGTGGGCCCCATGTCGCGAAGCACGGCGCACGATTTCTCCGCGATCGCCCTCAGCTCCGCCGGCGAGAGTGCGCCCGCGTCGGGAATCTCCCGCTCGATGAGGTAGCGGGGCATCAGTGGTGGCTCCCCGCGCCGGTCACCTCGGTCGCATTCGCGCAGCCGACCCTCGGGTTCCAGTCCGCGAAGATCCCGCGCGGGTTCTCCTTCCAGATCCAGACGTGCAGCGCCCAGAGGTCGAACTGGTTGAGCGTGAACTCCTGCCCGAAGAGCACCGGTGGGTCCTCCGAGGTCCACGCCGCTGCCGGAATCACGTATTCCAGCCCCACCAGCCGGAGCTGCCCGTTCGGGCCCGGTTCGTACATGACCGCCTCGGGGTGCTCGACCTCGACAACGTCGTTCAGCAGCCCGACATTGACATAGTGATAGCCCATGCCGCCCGTGGGCTGGTTCTCCATGCACATATCCATGAACAGGAAGTCGTATTCGGCGGCGTCCGCGGCGGCGAAGCGATGGAAGCGCGCCGTGGCCGACCGGGCGCGTGCCAGGTCCTTCATGAGCTCGGGCGACAGCTCGTCGGGAGCGAGCCCGCCCATGGCCGCGCTCACGACGGACGGCGATTCGGTGGCGACGGGCGTGCCCGCATCACAGGCGGCGACGAGCACGGCCGCAGCGAGGAGGAGAATGGATGGCTTCATGAAACGCTCCGGAGTCGAGGTGAGAGTACTTCCATGTGAGGGGGCAACATGCGCGACGCCGGTTTACGCGCCCTGCTCCTCCGCGTTAGCCGGGAATTAGCCGGGCTGCGATGATTGCGATCTCCCTCCTCGGCGGGGCCTGCCTCCGCGCCGGCGACACGGTGCTGAGCGGCCCGCCGTCGCAGCGCCACCGCGTTGCACTCCTCACGCTCGTCATTGACGCCTGGCCGCGGCCGCTCGCCCGCGATCGCGCCTTCGCACTCCTCTGGCCCGAGCGCGACGATGCGGCCGCCCGGCGGCTCCTCAACCTTTCCGTCCACGTTCTCCGCGGCGCGCTCGGCGAAGGGGTCATCCGGTCGGTAGGGGATGGTCTCGTCTTCGAGCCCGCCGGCGTCCAGTGCGACTTCCACGAGCTCCGCGCCGCGCTCGCCGCCCGCGATGCGGAAGCCGCCACACAGGCGTACGCCGGCACGCTCCTCGAGGGGTTCCATCTCCCCGAGTCGTCCGAGTTCATGCAGTGGCTCGATGCGCGGCGGAGCCAGCTCGCCGCGGAATACGCGCGCATCCTTGTCGCGGCCGGCGACGCCGCGGAGCGGTCGGGCGACATCGCTGCGCGCCTCGCTGCGGCCCGCCGGCTGGCCGCACTCGATCCGCACTCCGCCCACCACGCCTGCCGCCTCATGCGCGCCCTCGACGCCGGGGGTGACCGTCCTGCCGCGCTCCGTCATGCCGCGGATCACGCACACCGCGTGCGGAAGGACCTCGAACTTCCGCCCGAGCCCGCGGTGCAGGCGCTTGCCGACGAGCTGCGCCGCGCCCCCGCGGCGGCGGCCCCGATGCCATCCGTGGCGGTGCTGCCGTTCCTCGGTCTCGGAGGCGCCGGCGAGCAGGAGTACTTCGCCGACGGCGTCACCGAGGACGTGATTGCGCATCTCTCGAAGATCCGGTCGCTGCGCGTCATCGCCCGATCGTCCGTCATGCCGTTCCGCTCCCGCGACCGACCGGTCGGGGAGATCGCCGCGGCGCTCGGCGTCCGGACCGTCCTGGATGGCAGCGTGCGTCATGCGGGGAATCGCGTGCGCGTCGTGGCGACGCTCCTGGATGCGGCGTCGGGGCGGCCCCTCTGGAGCGAGACCTACGATCGCGAGATCAGCGACATCTTCGCGATCCAGACCGACCTCGCGCTGCAGATCGCCGCCGCGCTCCGGGCCGAGCTCTCCCCCGACGAGCGGGGCCGCGTGCGCGCGGAGCCGACGCAGGACATCCAGGCGTACCGCCTCTTCCTCCGGGGCCGGCAGGCGTTCATCCAGTTCACGGCGCCCGAAATGGAGCGCGCCGTGACGCTGCTCGGGGCGGCGATCGCGCGAGATCCCGGATTCGCCCTCGCGCACTCGCTCCTCGCGATGACGTTCGTCGAGCTTGCGGAGCTGGCGGCGAGGCCGACCAAGGAGCTTTTCGCGTGCGCCACCGTCGCCGCGGCGCGCGCCCTCGAGCTCGCGCCCGACCTGAGCGACGCGCACGCCACCCGGGGCTACCTGAGGATGGTCGCGGACTTCGACTGGCGCACGGCCGAGGCGGGGCTGCGGCGCGCCGTCGAGCTGAGCCCCGGCAGCGGGTACGCGATCGATCTTCTGGCGCGCCTCTGCTGGGCGACGGGCCGGTTCGAGGAAGCGATCCCGCTCGGCCGGCAGGCGCAGGAGCTCGATCCGGCCGCGAATCGAACGGACATGTCCACGATGCTCCTCCGCGCCGGGCGGTATGATGAGGCGCTCGTGAACGTCCGGCAGGTCGTCGAGGTCGAGCCGGACCACCCGCGCGCCCGCGCAACCCTCGGCTGGGCCCGCTTCCTCACCGGCGACCGCGAAGGCGGCATCGCCGAGCTGGAGCGGGCCGTCGAATGCTCGGCGCGGACGCCGCTCTGGGTCGCGCAGCTCGGGGAAATGCTCGGCATGGATGGCCGGGTCGCGGAAGCGCGCGCGCTCCTCCGCGAGCTCGAGGAGCGCGCCGGGCGGGAGTTCGTCTCGCCATACCATTTAGCCTACATCCACACCGGCCTCGGTGAACCGGACCGGGCGCTCGATTACCTCGAGCGGGCGGTTGCCGATCGCACGGGACCGACCTACAGCATCAAGGGATCGTTTCTCTTCGTGCCGCTCCGCGAGCATCCGCGGTTCCAGGCGCTGATGCGCGCGATGAATCTCGAGTGAGAGTTGCCGATGTCATCGACTCGCCTCATCCGGCATATTGCCGCTCCGCGCAGCGCCGTCTACCGCGCCCTCGTCGAGGCGGAGTCGCTGCGCGCCTGGATGGTCCCCGACGGCATGTCGAGCGAAGTGCACGAGCTCGATACGCGCGCGGGCGGGCGGATCCGCGTCTCGCTCACCTATGACGAGCCCGGGCCGGCGGGAAAGACCACCGCACACACCGATACCTGGCACGGGCGCTACCTCGAGCTCGTGCCCGGCGAGCGGGTCGTGCACACCGTCGAGTTCGAAACGCAGGATCCGACGATGCAGGGCGAAATGACGGTGACGTTCTCGCTCGCCGATCGGGATGGCGGGACCGAGCTCGTCGCTGTCCACGCCGGGCTTCCTTCCGGATTGTCGCCGGCCGACAACGAGCTCGGCTGGCGGCTGTCGCTGGGGAAGCTGGCGCGACTCGTCGAGGGCAGCGTCGCCGTCCGCGACGCGAGCCCCGCTGACATCGAGCCCCTGGCCGCCCTCTGGTTCGACGGCTGGCAGGATGCCCACGCTGCCATCCTCCCCGAGGAGCTGAAGCGCGATCGTACCCCGGAGCGGTTCGCGGAACGCCTCTCGGCGGCCCTATCGGATGTCCGCGTTGCCGGCCCGCCCCGCGATCCGCGCGGGTTTCACATGCTGAAGGGTGGCGAGCTGAACCAGCTCTACGTTTCGGCCCGCGCCCGAGGCGCCGGCGTGGCCTCCGCGCTCATCGCCGACGCGGAACGGCAGCTCGTGGCGCGGGGTTTCACCGTGGCGTGGCTCGACTGCGCCATCGGCAACCATCGCGCCGCCCGTTTCTACGAGAAGAGCGGATGGCGCCGGACGGGCGAGGTCGTGAGCAACCTGACGACGCCTGAAGGGATCGTGGCGATCACGGTGTGGCGCTACGAGAAGCCTCTGCACTGAGACCGGAGCGTGCATTCGTGAAATGCCTGATCACTCTCGCGGCCGCCCTGATCACCGTCAACGCGTCCGCCGCCGCGCAGGAAATCGGCTGGGAAGCGAACGGTCGCGACGCCGGCGGCACGCGCCACTCGCCCGCGGCCGCGATCACTCGCGAGAACGTGACTCGCCTGCACGTCGCATGGACGTACCGCACGGGCGAGTCGGGGCCCGCCTACGCCACGTCGACCCCTGCCTCCTTCGAGGCGACGCCTCTCGTGCACGAGGGTCTGATGTACATCGGCACGCCGCTCGGCCGGGTGATCGCGCTCGACGCCGCGACGGGCCGCGAACGGTGGGTCTACGACCCGAAGATCCGCCGCGATGTCGATTATGGAGATTTCGCGAGCCGCGGCGTATCGCTGTGGGTGGATCCGAAGGCGGCAAGCGGCGCGCCGTGCCGCCGCCGCATCTTCGTCGCGACCGCGCAGTCGCAGCTCATCGCGCTCGACGCGGCGAGCGGGTCGGTCTGCCGCCGGTTCGGTGAGAACGGCATCGTGGACCTCACGCGCGGCCTCCGCATCGCGCCGTTCGAGCCGGCGGCGTACACGATGACGTCGCCGCCCGCGGTCGTGAACGATCTCGTGATCACCGGCTCGTCGATCGGCGACAACACCCGCCCCGACCTGCCGAGCGGCGAGGTGCGGGCGTACGACGCGCGCACCGGCGCGTTGCGCTGGAGCTGGGACCCGATTCCGCAGGATTCGGCCGACCCCGCCTTCGGCGACTGGCGCGGCAAGCTCGCGCACGGAACCGGCGGAGCCAACGCCTGGTCGGTCCTGGTGGCGGACGCCGAGCGCGATCTCGTCTTCATTCCGACCGGCAGCGCCGCGCCCGACTACTACGGGGCGCTCCGGCTCGGGGACAACCGCTACGCCAACTCGCTCGTGGCACTCCGCGCCTCGACCGGCAAGCGCGTCTGGTCGTTCCAGAGCGTGCACCACGATCTCTGGGACTACGACAACGCGGCCCCGCCTGCGCTCGTGATGCTCGTGCGCGATGGCGTCGAGGTCCCCGCCGTGCTGCAGGCGACGAAGACCGGCATGCTCTTCGTGCTGCACCGCGAAACCGGCGAGCCGCTCTTTCCCGTCGAAGAGCGCCCCGTGCCGGCAAGCCGGATCCCCGGTGAGGAGGCGTCGCGGACGCAGCCGTTCACGACGGGCATCGCGCCGCTCAGTCCGCACGCCTTCACGGCCGACGACGCCTGGGGCGCGGCCGAGGCGGACCGTGCGGCCTGTCGCGCCATGATCGCGCCGCTCCGGAACGAGGGGATCTTCACGCCTCCGGACACCCAGGGCACGCTCGTCATGCCGTCCAACATCGGCGGCGCGCACTGGGGCGGGCTCGCGTGGGACCCGGTGCGGCGGATCGCCGTCGTGCCCGTCAATCGCATCGCGGCCGAAGTGCAGCTGCTTCCGCGCGAGTCGGTGGACTTCGACGCGGCGGAGGCGGAGAGCGAGCGGCTCGGCCTGGGCTACGAATACAACATCATGAGCCGGACGCCGTACGTGATGCGGCGGCGCCTGCTGCGCGCGCCATCCGGCCTTCCGTGCACCCCGCCCCCGTTCGGCGCGCTCGTCGCGATCGATCTCGACACCGGAAAGCATCGCTGGACGGTCCCGCTCGGCTCGCTCGAGCGCCTGGTTCCGGAGGGCACACCGCTGCCGCCCGACTGGGGCTCGATCAACCTCGGCGGCCCGATCACGACGGCGGGTGGCCTGGTCTTCATCGGCGCAGCGCTCGATCGCTCGCTCAAGGCGTACGACATCGAGAGCGGACGCGAGCTCTGGCGCGGCCCGCTTCCCGAGAGCGGGAAGGCGACGCCGATGACGTGGCAGCTCGCGACCGGCGAGCAGTTCGTGGCGATCGCGGTCGGGGGAGGGGGGCCGTTCGGGGAAGGGGACTACGTCGTGGCGTTCCGGCTGGCGAAGTTGGCGAGCTCAGGGCGCACCCGGCACGATCATGAAGCTGCGCCGCCCGGCATCGAAGGTGATGACCGCGACCCGGCCGGCCTCAAGCACCATCGTCGTATCGAGCGTCACCGCCGCCGGAAGCGCCGCGCGCTGGCGGCGCGTGCGCTCCGTCCGCTCGCGCTGCGCGCGGTCGGCGGAGATGCCGGCATCGTCGTCGTCATCCTCATCGTCGTCCTCGTCTCCCGACGCATCGGCCTCGCGCCGCGTGAGTGAGATCTGCACCCGGTGCCGGCCGGGCGAGACATCGAGGTCCCTGAGGTCGTGGATCGGCCGGTCGTTGCGAACACCGCCGCCCAGGAGCACCGCCTCGTCGACCCGCCGGCCGTCGATCGCGATCGCCAGCGCGTAGGTCGCGAAGCCGCCCTCGCACTCGATGCGCTGGCGCATGTGCTCCGGCCGGAGCGCGAGCTCCTCTTCGGACAGCGTGCGGCACTGCTCGATCCGCTCCGGCCGCGCGCTCCATGAGAGCCGGAGGCGCGCGGCGTCATCGGCGTGGTACGGCACCGCGACCCCCGATCCGGCGGCAATACCCATCGCGGCGGCCGCGCTGACGACGATCGTCGCGATGCTCCGGCCGGCGCTTCGGATCATCGATCCTCCTCCTCCAGCGGCACCGGAACGCACACGAGATCCGGCTCGACCTGCTCGGCGCCCGGCAGATCGAGCGCCGCGAAATCGCGTGCGATGGCGTCGTACCCGGCAAGTGCCTCGCCGCGCGCGCCCGGCGCGAGCGTCAGTGTCCGGACGCGCCGGCGATCGACCCGCGGCTTGAGCTCGGCCTCGCGCGCGTTGAACAGGCGCTCGTGCAGCCACTTCGGCCCCTCGCGGCCGACGCAGTCGCGCGGCGGGCAACCGCAGATCACCACTCCCGGCGTGCCGCTCCGCACGAACGTCTCCACGACCGACGAATGGAGATTGCCGACGCACGTGACCTGGTGGACGTGTGCGCCACGCTCGCGGAGGGCCACCACATGGGAATCGGGCGCCATGCTGCAGCAGATGGCGACGATACTGCCCGCCCCCACCCCCTCGCGCCCCGCGTCCCCGAGCCCCGCACCGATCACCACCCGCGCCGCAGCGAGCTGATCCCGCCCGGTACGTCCCGGGGGCCCGACGCCCATCGGCGGGCAGGAGCCGGCGCAGATGCCGCAGCTCACGCAGCGCGCCGGATTCACGAGCGCCACGAGCGACGGGCGGTCGTCGTCCCGCTCGACCATCGTGATCGCATCCCACGGACAGTCCTGCGGGCACTGGTTGCACCCGGTACAGAGCCGCGGATCCACGACGCTCGGCGCCCAGCGCTCGACGCGCGGCCGCCGCGTGAATCGCGGCACGAGCAGGAGCGCGACGGACAGGCCCAGCCCGACGCCCCACACGGCGCCGCGCGACATCCGCTCGGTGAACGGCAGCCACCAGGCGGAGAAGAGATTGGTCGGCGTGTCGAAGGGAAGCCGGAACGGATCGGCTGCCGGACCGAGCGGGGCAGGAAGGAGCACTGCGGTGACCGTGAGCGCCGCGAGGATCGTCCACGTGATGCGCTTCGGCGGCAGCAGCACCGGTCGCGCGACGCGCGAGACGTGCAGCCAGAGGAGGGCTCCCATCGCGAGCGGCAGCCCGATGTGCACGAAGAGGTTGACGAAGAAGAACGCGTCCGGCAGCGGCCGGTCTCCCGCAAAGAGGCGGCTCAGCGGTTCCGACAGCACAGGGAGCAGGTCGAGCAGCCGCGCCCCTTCGCGCGCGAGGCGCTCGCCGAAGCTGTCCCACGCCATCACGAAGCCGGTCCAGGCGCAGACGAGGCCGGCGCCGAGCAGCATCAGACCCGAGATCCACGCGAGCCGGCGCGGGCCCCAGCTTCGTGCCTGCGCGAACATGCGGAGGAAGTGGAGCGCCGCGGCGACGATGAAGAGATCGGACGTGTAGCGGTGCAGGCTCCGGATCCAGCCGCCGAGCCACGGGTCGGCGGCGATGCGAGCCACGGACGCGGAGGGAGCGCCGACGCGATAGACGAAGACGAGGTAGATGCCCGTCGCCAGGAGCGCCAGCAGCATGGCGACGGCGATGGTGCCGCTCTGGTGCAGCGGATTCCAGCGCCATCCCCAGGCACGGGTGGCGCCGGCGTCGAGAGCGCCGAGGAGGCGTCGGGCACCGCGTTCAAGGATTCGCACGAGGGTCTTGCGCAAAGTTTATCATGAATGCATGATAAATCCAGTACCTCCCCCCGGACATCGATCGAATGTGGCTTTCCAGCACGGCCCAGCAGGCGATTCACGCCGTCCTCTGTGTTGCGCGGGAGGGTGGGGAGCCGCTCCGCGTGGACGGCATCGCGGCAGCGACCGGCTTCCCGCGGAACTACCTCTCGAAGGTCCTGCACGCACTGTCGCGCGCCGGCGTCCTGACGTCGGAGCGAGGCCCTCGCGGTGGCTTCCGGCTCGCGCACGCTCCCGAGCGTCTGACGCTGGCCGTGGTGATCGCGCCCTTCTCCCGGCCGGGCCTCCGCTGCCTGCTTGGCCGCCCGACCTGCGGCGACCGCAATCCCTGCGCGGCCCACGCCCGCTGGAGCGAAGTCGCGAGCACGGTCGAGAACTATTTCACCACCACGACCATCGCCACGCTGCTCGAGGATTCGGTCGCGACCAGACGGCACCGACTGCACGCCCTGACCCGCTCACCCAAGTGAGGTAGCCGCATGGATCCGTCAGTCCCTCCCCACGACGATGCCGGTGAGCGGATCCCGCTCGGCCAGCGCGTCTTCGACAACATGTACCTGCTGCTCTTCCTCGGCGTGCTCGTGATGCTCGTCGTCTTCACCGGGTGGGGCCTCTGGGAGATCGTCTCCCTCCCCGCCGCCACGCTTCCCTAGGAGAACGGCATGCCGCTGACCAAGGTCCATACCGGTATCGATCCGGTCCCGGGCGTGTGGTGGAAACCGGCGCACAAGGCGGAGCGGATCTGGGTCTCGATCGCGTTCGCCTGGTGCATCGTGCTCTTCGCGATGATGCCGCTCTGGCACTGGAAGGGGGGACAGAATCCGGCCGGCGTCCGGAGCCGCGTGGAGCCCCGCGCCTTCTACCAGCGCACGGTGGAGTTCGCGAAGCAGTACGAGATCGGCACCGACGCCGGCATGCCGATCGCCGCGCCGCCGCCGGGCGCCGATGTCTATCTCGTGGGGCTCACCTACCAGTGGTATCCGATCCTGCAGCTCGAGCAGGGGAAGGAGTACATGCTCCACCTCTCCGCGCTCGACGTGAACCACGGCTTCTCGCTCTATCCGCTGAACATCAACTTCGCCGTCGTGCCCGGCTTCGACTACGCCCTGCGCGTGACGCCCACCTCGTCCGGCGATTTCCGCATCATCTGCAACGAGTTCTGCGGGATCGGCCACCACACGATGGTGGGCCGCGTGATCGTGGTGGACTCGGTCGGGAACACCGTGGCCGACAAGCCGGCCGGCATCGAGCATGGAGGTGCCCTGTGACCACGACGGCCCTCGAGCGCCCCGTGCGGACCTGCCCGATCACGACCCGGCGCATCGACCTGCAGGCGGAGCGCCTCATCCGCGCGAACGCCGTGGTGTCGGTGGTGGCGCTCCTGATCGGCGCCGTTGCGGCCCTGCTCCTCGCGCTGACCCGCTGGCAGGCGATCCATCTCCTGCCCGCCGAGTGGTACTACCGCATTCTCGGCGTGCACGGGATGAACATGCTGATCTTCTTCATCATCTTCTTCGAGATGGCGGTGCTCTGGTTCGCGGCCACGGTGCTGCTCAACGCGCGACCCGCGGCACCGCGGTACGGCTGGTTCAACTTCGGGCTGATGGTGGTCGGGTCGCTGATGGTCGAGGCGATGCAGTGGAGCGGCAAGGCGGACGTGCTCTACACCTCGTATCCGCCGCTCAAGGCGCACCCGCTCTTCTATCTCGGCATCATCCTCTTCGCCGTCGGCGCGCTGAGCGTCGTGGGCCAGTTCTTCGTGACGCTCACGATCGCGAAGCGCGAGCGGACGTACGAAGGATCGATGCCGCTCGTCGTCTACGGCGCGATGACCGCGGCCATCATCGCCGTCATCACGCTGCTCCATGGGGCGATGGTCTACATCCCCACCTTCCTCTGGTCCATCGGCCTCGTCGACAGCGTCAATCCCCAGATGTACCGGCTCCTCTGGTGGGGGCTCGGGCACTCGGCCCAGCAGATCAACGTCGCGGCGATGGTGGCGATCTGGTACATGCTGGGTGCGCTCACCGTGGGTGCGGTCGTGCTGAACGAGAAGGTGAGCCGATGGGCCTTCGTGCTCTACATCCTCTTCATCTCGATGGCTTCGGCGCACCACCTCCTCGTGGACCCGGGCTTCGGGCCGGCGTGGAAGATCGTCAACACCTCCTACTTCATGTACATGGCGGTGCTGGCGTCGATGATCCACGGGTTCACGGTGCCGGCCGGGCTCGAGCTCGGCATGCGACTGCGCGGGTACACGAAGGGACTGTTCGAGTGGCTGCGCAAGGCGCCCTGGGGCGACCCCGGCTTCTCGTCGCTCGTGCTCTCGGTCGTCGTGTTCGGCTTCTTCGGCGGGATCACCGGCGTCACGATCGGCACCGAGCAGATCAACATCATCGCGCACAACACGCTGCGCATTCCGGGCCACTTCCATGCGACGGTGGTGAGCGGCACGGCCGTGGCCTTCATGGGCGCGACCTACTACCTCCTGCCGCTCATCTTCCAGCGGAAGGTGGCGTTCTGGGGGCTCGCGAAGATCCAGCCGTACCTGTTCGCCGGCGGGCTGCTGCTCCTCGAGTTCGGCATGACGTTCGCCGGCAGCTTCGGCGTCCCGCGCCGGCACTGGGACATCAGCTTTGCGCAGTCGGCGCACGACGTGCCGTTCAGCCCGGTGGTGGACCTCTTCATGGCGATGGTCGGAATCGGCGGCGTCATCGCGGCGACGGGGGCCTTCGCCTTCATCCTGATCGCGGTCACGTCGGTGTTCTTTGGCGAGCGCGTGACCGAGTTCCCGCGCGGGAAGCCGATCCGCGGTATTCCCCAGGGGCTCACCAACCCGCCAGTGCACGGCCCGGGCGCCGATGCGCTCAATGAAGAGCTGCACGCCCCCGCGCGCGGCTGGGCCGGCCCGACGCCCGGCACGCTCGTGCTCGTGGGCATCTTCTTCCTCGCCTTCATGCTCTACTACTTCACCAACTGGAAGCTGCTGAGCTTCCTCTGGAGAATCGGCTGATGGACGCGACGGGCCGCGACGAGCGGCCCGGGCTCGCGCTCACCGCACTCGTGGCGATCCTCGTGATCACCGCAGCGTGGTGGGCGCTCGCGCTCTGGCCCGCGACCGCGGAGCCGGAGTGGCTTACCCGGACGCGCGCCGCGTGCTTCGGATCGGAACGGGGCGGACTGCCGGACACGCGCGGCTGGATCATCCTGATCGGCGAGCCCTTCGGGATGCTCGGGATGCTCCTCGCCATCGGGAATCGCGGGCTCCGGCGCGACCTGGCGTGGCTGGGGGCTTCGCCCTGGCGTCGCATCGCGGGACTGACCGTGGCGGCGGCATCCGTCGTGGGCACCCTCACACTCGGTGTGCGTGTTGCGCGGGCGTGGGAAGGCGGGCGGGTCGCGTACGCGCCGGATCTCGCCACGCTGCGTCCGGCCGAGCACGAGGCGCCGGGCGTCCGGCTGGTGGACCAGCATGGACGGCGCTATTCCCTGGGGGAGTGGCGGGGCCGTCCCGCACTCGTCACCTTCGCCTTCGGCCACTGCGCCACGGTCTGCCCGCTGGTCGTCAACGACCTCCGTGCCGCCCGCCGGCGCTCGAACCGCCCCGACGTCGCACTCATCGTCGTCACGCTCGACCCCTGGCGGGACACCCCCGAGCGCCTGGTCTCACTGGCCCGGCACTGGGAACTGGGTCCCAATGATCGCGTTCTTTCCGGCACGGTCGAGGACGTCGAGTCCGTCCTCGACAGCCTCGGGGTCGCGCGGCGGCGCAACGAGACGACCGGCGACGTGGACCATGCGACCACGGTCTTCGTGCTCGGGCCTGACGGCCGGCTCGAGTGGCGGGGCGATGGAGGGATCGGCGGGGTGGAGCGGCTTCTCGCATCGCGGGGGGACTGAGCGGTTCCCCCAGTTCCGTCCCGCGCGCTCGGCTTCGACCCGCACCCTCCCTGCATCCTCCCTCCCGGACCCGCCTTACCCCCAATCCTCCGAGTTCACCGGTGGTACAGCCGCCCGACAGCGGCCGTTCACCGGGGGCGCCGAATATGTCGCGTCGCCTGCCGGCTCGGTGCCGGCGGCGTGGCATACCACGGCTTCTGAACCCCGGAGGTTACCATGTCTGCTCGATTCCTTCTCGCCTCGATCGTGCTCGTCCTCGTGTCCGCGTGCGGCGGGGAAAGCGGCCCCGGCGGGGGTGGCGGTCTCGCCACCGTCGATGTCACGCCCGACGCAGCGGAGCTCTTCTCGGCCGCGCCCGGCAATACGGTCAAGCTGACCGTGGTGGGTCGGGACGACGATGGCCAGCCGGTAAGCGGAGGCGACCTCGGGTTCACCACCAGCGCCCCGGCCGTGGCGACCGTCGCGGAAGACGGGACCGTGACGGGCGTCGGTCCCGGGATGGCGCAGATCACGGCCTCGATTACCCTGGGTGGCGCGACGGCGACCGGCACGACCCAGGTGACGGTCGAAGCCGCTTCCGCCACCGCGACGGTGACGGCGCCCCAAACGCTCTTTTCACCGAGGGTCGTGGATATCGCGGCAGGAGGGGCAGTGACGTGGACGATCGCCGCCGTCCAGCATGACGTGGATTTCACCTCGGCGGGCGCCCCGTCGGACATCCCGCCGATCCAGAACACGTCGGCGAGCCGCACTTTCGCCAGCAGCGGCATCTTCCCGTATCGGTGCAACCTGCACGCGGGAATGACCGGCGAGGTGCGGGTACATTGACCCGGCGCTCGCCTGCCTCTGCCGACCCGCGCCGGCGGCGGCAGGCGAGTGGTGCTGCGGCTACCTCACGCCCATTTCCCGCAGCACCCGGTCTTCCAGCGCCACGAACCGCGGATCGGTGCGGATCGGATCGAACAGCGGCTCGGCGAGCGCGCTGACGCCGGGCCAGAGCCAGCCATCGTAGCGCTCGAGGGCCGCGAAGGCGCTGTCCCGGTCGCCGAGGGTGGTGTAGGCCCGCGCGAGATTGAAGTCGACGGTCGATCCCGTGGCGCCTTCCGCAGCCCGGAGCGCGGCTCGCGCAGCGGCGGTATCGCCGGCGAGGGCGAGAACGATCGCGCGATCGATGAGCCCGTACGCATTGTCCGGCTCGACTTCATGAGCCTGGCGAATGCTCGCCTGCGCCTCGGCGTGCTGCCCCAGCATGGCCTGTACGATCGCCTTGCGGCGCAGGGCGATTCCCCATGCGGGGTTCAGCTCGACCACCCGGTCGAACTGTTCGATCGCGCACTCCAGGTCGTCCGTCACGTAACACAGGAAGCCGTAGGTCATGACGACCATCATCGCGAACGGATCGAGCTCGGCGGCGCGCCGGGCCTCGCTCAGCGCTTCCTGCTGGCGGCCCATGCCGTGGAGGAGGAGTGCATAGAAGTTGTGCGCACCGGCATGGTTCGGGTTGAGCTCGAGTGCGCGCCGGAGCTCCCGCTCCGCGCCGGGCCAGTTCTTCTGCCACCAGAGGACGTTGGCGAAGGCGTTGTGCGCGTCGGCCGATGCGTCGTCGAGCGCGAGCGCCCGTTCCGCGGCGCGCGTCACCAGCGCCTGGGCTTCCTCCTCCGAGTGCGGGCTCATGCCGAGCCGCCGGCTCGTGAGGTGGGCGTCGGCGAGCGCCGCGTACGCATCCGCGTAGTTCGAATCGAGGGCGATCGCGCGCTCGAAATAGGCGATGGCCGCCTCGTGACCTTCGCGGGTGCGCGTGGCCCAATGGAACCGTCCCCGGCGGTAGAGCTCGTACGCCTCTGGATTGCGCGTGCCCCGCTGCGCCGGCGCGCTGTCCCCCACCAGCTCGAGCTTGAGCGCGCGCACGACATCCCGCCCGATGTCGTCCTGAATCCGCGCGAGCTGCCCCTCGCGCGCATCGTACGTCTGCGCCCACACGACGCGCTCCCGCTCGGCCGCGACGAGACGCGCCGTGACCCGTACCTGGCCTCCCTCCGGGCGGACCGTGCCATGGAGCACATGCGAGACGCCGAGCTCGCGTGCGATCTCCGGAAGGGTGGCCACGGAGCTCGCATAGCGGTCTGCGGAATTGCGCGCGATGACGGTGAGTCGCGGGACGGTCGCCAGGCCGGCGATGATCTCGTCGGTGAGCCCGTCGCTCAGATAATCGGGGGCCGCGCCGGGCGCGAGATTCGCGAACGGCAGGACGACGATCGACGGATCGGCCGCGGGCGCGCCGGCAACGGCGAGCCAGGCAGTGAACGACAGCGCGACGACGGCGAGGGCTGCAGCGGCTGCCCAGCGGGGGAATGGAAGCTGCCGCGGCCGAGGGGCCTCGTGCGCCGGCACGGGTGTCGGCGCTTCCGACGCCGGGCTGCCGATGACGGGCCGTTCCGGGAACGGATGGGGCCGGGGATGGCGGCGAAGGTGGTCAGACAGGGCGGTGACTTCGGGGGCGCTCGAGCCGAGTTCCTCGCTCAGGAGGCGGGCATGCGCCGCCCCGTGCTGAATCGCGGCCGCCGGATTTCCGCTGGCATCGAGCGCCCGCATCAGGCGAAGGGCAACGCGCGAATCCAGCGGATCGTGCGCCGCCCGCGCGCGCCACCGCACGGCCGCGGTGCCGAAGTCACCGGCGGCTTCGGCCCGCTCGGCCAGACCCTCGAGTGCCTTTCCATATATATCGGCCAGCCGCTGTCGCTCCCGGCCGCTCCACTGGTCGAACTCCTCCGCCTCGGGGAGGAAGAACCCGTCCAGGAACGGTCCGCGATAGAGTGCGACCGCGCTCTCCTCGTCTCCCGCCTGCATCGCGCGCTCGAATTCGGCCACGTCCGGCCGCACCGCGGCCACATCCAGTCGCAGGTCCTCACCCGCCGAGACGATCGAGGTCTCGCCGAGAACGCCGCGCAGCACATGCGTCGAGACGTTGAGCAGATTGCGCGCACGCTTGCCGTCGGCCTCGGGCCAGAGCCAGGCCATGAGCTTGTCGCGGCTGATGCGATGACCGGGGGCGAGCGAGAGGAGGGCGAGGAGGGCGAGGCGGTGCCGCTGGGCGGCGCGCCCTGCGAGCACACTCCCGTCCTCCCGCTCGAGCGAGGGGCTCCCGAAGAGCCTGAGATGGATTGCGGGGGAGGTGCTCATCGCGCGTTCCGGGATACAGCGGGTTGGGGCCGTGTTCCCAATATATCGTGCGGCCCCCGCCCGGGGGGCTCGGACCGGGCCATCCCTATCGCCGCCGCGTACGCGGGGTATGTTCTCACCGCGGCCCGATCACGAGGCGTCGTGAGCAATTGCGCCGGTCTCGTCCGTTCCACGTTGCATGGTCAGGCGGTCTCGCCACTTCAGGTCGGTGCCAATGGCCCGGTCTACCCAGGGTTCTCTCATCGTGGTGCTTTCAGTCGCGCTCGCCATCGGCGGGTGCGACTCGTCGTCCCCCCTCGATCCGAATCCGAGCACCGGGTCCGCGGTTTCGCTCATCGTGTCAGAGCCGGCGCGCGCCATGCAGGCATCCGGGGCGGGGATCGGCTCCGGAATGACGACCAGCTTCCGGATGAACGAGGGCTCGGCGTACATATCAGCCGAACCTGGAAGCGTGGCGGGTGCGAACGCGGTCGAGATCGAGAACCTGCGCCTGCAGCAGACGACGTCAGCGCAGCTCGTGGCCGGCGGCTTCGATCCGGTGACCCTCGCAGCGGTCGTGGGGGACTCACTCGAATTCCGCTTCACGCTCGTCGCCGGGGGCGTCATGGCGGTGCGGGCGGCAGTGCCGGCCCGCCGCAGGCCGAGGGTCGTGCGCACGCACCCGGCGCGTGGGAGACGGGACGTCGCCATCAATTCGATCGTCACCACCGTCTTCAGCGAGCCGATCAACCCGACGACGCTCCGCGACTCGACGGTCCGGCTGCTGCGTGACGGGATCGCCGTTCGCGGCACCCTCAGGCCGACCGCAGGCGCGGTCCCGGGCGTCGAATTCGTTCCTGCCGAAGCGCTCCTGCCGGGAACGGCCTACAAGCTCGTCTTCGACACTCGAATCCTCGACCTTTCGGGCGACCCGCTCGAGGTTCCCGAGCCGGTCGAGTTCGTCACGTTCGGCGAGGGCGGGACGGGCGCGCTCACGGTGATCACGAGCACGCAGGGGACCGACAGGCCGGACGGCTACGACATCATGGTGGACGGGAGGTTGGCCGAGCGCATCGGCGTCAGCGACACCGTCGTGATCACCGGGCTCGGCGCCGGCGAGCATCATGTGCTCCTGTCGGCGATGAGCGATTACTGCTATGCGACCGGTGGCCTCTACCGTCAGGCGAGACTCACGCGTACGCAGGACGCCACGGTCACCTTCAACGTGACCTGCACCGACCTTCCCCAGCTCGAGCTTCGCGTGGCGACCACGGGAGCCCCGCCCGACGAGGATGGGTACCAGGTCGTGGTGAATCGCGAGTGGATCAGTGACGTACCCACGGAAGGCACACTGCAGCTCCGCGCGGTGCGCTACGGGACCAACGTCGTGACGCTGAGCGGTGTGCGCGGCAATTGCAGGGACCCCAACACGCTTCGGCGACTCGTCGATCTCTCCGCAGGCGAGGCCGGGACGGTGGCGTTCTCGCTCGTATGCACTCCCGACTTCATCCCTGCCGGACGGATTGCCTTCGCTTCGTACATCGCGGAAGGGTCGTCGGCGATCGTGGTCGCCGATGCCGACGGCTCGAATCGCGTCCAGATCACCGACGGGAGCGCGTGGGATCGGCTCCCGGCCTGGTCTCCCGACGGTACGAAGCTCGCATTCCTTCGTGGCTACGAATGGAACGGGTCGCAGGTGTACGTCGCGAATGCCGACGGGTCCGGCCTCAGGCAGCGCGAACTTCCCTTCGATCCGGGAGCCATACATTCGCTTGCATGGGTTTCTGGTGGGCAGGAGCTTGCCCTCGCAACGGATCGAATCACCTATATCGTGCCGGCCGACGGCTACATTGGCGAGTACGGAGCTCCGGCCGTGCGACAGTTCACCATCACCGGCCTGTCGTTCGGGACCTACTCGTGGTCCCCGGTGGATTCGAGGATCGCATACATCTGGGGAAGGAGCGTCCGGATCGCCGACGCCGGCGGGACCTACATGCTGGAGATCCTCGACGATGTCGCGGGCATGGCGACGTGGGAGTCTCCCGCCTGGTCGCCGGATGGTCGGAGGATCGCGGTCTTCACCTGTCGCGACCCGATCGACGGGGAGTGCACGAAGCTCTCGCTCGAGATCCGTCCGCTCATCGGACGGGGGAGTACCATCATCCCCCTTGCCGGATGGATGCATCGACCGGCCTGGTCCCCGGACGGAAGCACGTTCGCGTATTCCCAGTGCAGCGGCTGTCCGGGAATCACCTATCTGCGCACGGATGGAACCGGCACGTCCGCCACGATCAGTGACGGATTCGATCCGGCGTGGCGGCCGTAGCGTCGCTCACCTGCTCGCCCGCAGTTCCGCCGTGGGCTCCCGCCCGCGACCTCGGACTCGCTCGACTCCGCTTCGTGCCCCACAAAGTAGTTCGCCAGTGACGCCGCGACACGCCGGAGCGGTTTGCCTCGCTCGCCCTGGCACTGGTCGCTTGGCAGGAACGTTTCGGATCCCAGGTCTGCTCGTATCTTTATGATCGGGTTGATGTCCCGCGATCCGAGGAGCAGTCATGGCCACACCGAACGGCGATCCCGTGCTTCGCGCCCTCGCCACCGCGAAGATCCGGTCGCTCGATCTCGCCCGCCACTCTCTGGCGTGGTTGATCACCGCGCTTGCGGCGTGTGCCGGCGACGGGCGCGTGGCGCCGCCCGCTGAACCGGCGCTCCTCCGGCTCGAGGCCCACGACTTCTCGTTCTCCGGCGATACGATCGTCTCCGCCGGACTCACCCGAGTGCGCCTGGTGAATCACGGGCCGTCCTGGCATGAGGCGTTGCTCACCCGGCTTCCCGATACGGTCTCGGCCGACCAGTATCTCGCCGAGGCGCGCGCGGGCAATGCCTTCCCTGTCGCAGCCACGGACATCGGTGGGCCGGGGAAGGTGGCGGCAGGGGATTCATCGGAAGTCGTGCTCGAGCTCGAGCCGGGTCGCTATGCCGTCGTCTGCTGGGCGGACAATCATGTGAATGCCGGGATGATCTCGACGCTCGTCATCTCCGTCACCGGCGAGTCGGCCGCGCCGGAGCCGGTCGCCACTCCCGTCGCAACCGGTGACGTCATGCTCGAGGATTTCCGGATCGTGCACGATTCGGGAACGTATCGCCGCGGCGCAAACCTCCTGCGCGTCCGGAATACCGGCGAGCGGCCACACGACCTCACGTTCTACCGCTTCGCGCCGGGGCGCACCATCCGCGATTTCGCCACCTGGTACGCGACGCGGGCGGGGGATCCCCCCGCAATCCCTGTCGGCGGCATGGTGACGCTCGCGCCCGGCCGCGAGGGATTGGTCGAGCTCGATCTCGAGCCGGGCCGGTACTTCGCCGGCTGCGGGACGCCGGAGCAGGATTCGACCGGCACGGTGCTGCACATCCAGATGGGGATGATCGAGCTCTTCGAGATTCCGTGATGCCTGAGTAGTCCGGCAGCCGCCGTCCGTTCAATACTGGCGAGCTATTCGCCGCACCACCGGGCCATGGACTGGGATGTTCAGGGAGGGGCCGTGAGACTACCGACTCGTGCAGCGGTGCGCACTGTCGCTCCGGTGTCGCTCGCCATGGCTGTGGCGTGCGGCGATTCGCCGGTCAGTCCTCAGGACGGCGAGCCCGCGCCTCTCATCATTTCGGACGCCCCAATCGGCGGCGTCGTGCCGGGCGTGGCGAGTTTCTCGGCCGGCAACCACTCCGTGGATCCCCTGGCATACGTCGCACTGCCTCCGGGATCGATCCCTGACGGGCAGTCGGCGACCGTGACGAATCTCGCCAACGGCGAGACGTTCCGTCGCGTGATGTTCGATGGCGGCTTCGATCCGGTGGGTATCATCGCGGAAGTCGGCGATACCCTCGAGCTCGCCGCTGTGCGGCCTCCCGGCGTGCTCACGGCCCGGGCCGTCGTGCCCGCGGCTCGGCGTCCCCGCGTCGTCAGGACAAGCCCGGCGAAGGGCCGCACGGATGTCGCCCTCAACGGGTCGATCGTCGTGGTCTTCAGCGAACCCATCGATTCGACGACACTCGACATGGCGTCGGTGCGGCTGCTGCATCAGGGGGGCGCGGTCGAAGGCTCCCTGCGCCTCGGCCCGGGGCACCTGGCGGTCGAGTTCGTACCGGCGGCATCGCTCACCTCTGGCGTCGCGTATCAGGTCGTCGTCGCAGAGGACGTCGCCGACCGCACGGGTGAACGGATCGAAGGGCCGACCACGTTCGAGTTCAGCACGTCGAGCGCGGGACCGCCGCCCCCGGCGCAGGCGTCGACGTGGGGACTGACAGGCACGAGGAGCACCACTCGCTATCGAACCGCCGGCGCCGCGATCGACGGCATCCTTTATGTCGTCGGCGGTCGGACGGACTGCTGCCCCTGGGACCCCGTCCCGAGTGAGCCGGTCGGTACCGTCGAGTCATTCGACCTGGCCACCGGGGAATGGGCGACACGGTCACCGATGCCGACGCCGCGGCACGATTTCGCCGTCGGCGTCGTGAACGGGATCCTCTACGCAGTGGGCGGTTACGATGGGAATGACATGGTGGGCACCGTCGAAGCCTACGACCCTGTCACGGACACCTGGACGACTCGAGCCTCGATGCCGACACCGAGGCTGGCGCTCGGCGTCGGCGTCGTGGGAGGCGTCCTGTACGCGGTCGGTGGGCTCCACAACGGCGGCGTCATCGAGGCGTACGATCCCGCCACGGACAGCTGGGCCCGGAAGCGCGACATGCCGACTCCGCGCATTGCCGTCGGCGTCGGCGTCGTGGACGGATTGCTCCACGTGATCAACGGAGCGCCTACCTCGCCGGAGGCCGGTGGCGGCTACACCACGACTGTCGAAGCGTACGATCCGGCGACCGACACCTGGTCGACGCGTGCCGCCACTCCCAGCGTCACCTACCGGGCGACGGGGATCCTCGGCGGCAGGCTGTACTCGCTCGGTTCCGATCTGGCCGGTTATGACCCAGTCGCAGACGCGTGGCAAGTCGTGGCGCCGTGGCCTTCCCCCAGTGCGGGCAACGCGGCGTTCCTCGCTGCGGCGGGCACGGCGCTCCACGCCATCTACGATGCTGAAGGTGAGACGCGCGTCTACTCGTTGACCCCCTGACGTCCCTCACATCCTCGCCCGCACTTCCGCCGTGAGCTCGGCGATGTCCGCCTGCAGCGCGCGGATCGCCGCTGCGCCGGCGAGCTCCGAGTCGCTCGACTCCGCTTCCTGCCCCACGAAGTACGTCGCCAGGGACGCCGTGACGTAGCCGAAGACGGCAAAGGCGTAGAGCGCGAGGAGAATGCAGAGCGCCCGTCCTTCGGCCGTCTTCGGCCAGTACTCCGACCCCATCGTCGTCATGATCATCGCCGTCCACCAGAGCGCGGTCGGGTAGTCGACGATTGCACCGCCCGGTGTCTCGCGCTCGAAGGCGTACATGCCCGCGGCGCCGGCGAAGGTGATCAGCAGCGTGAGCATCACGACATAGCCGAGGCCACGGCGCCCCATACTGCGGCCGAGCGCTCCCATCCCGCGATTGATCGAGCCGATGACCTTGACGAGCCGCACCCCGCGCACCGCCCGGCCGGCGCGAAGCAGGCGGAATGCCCGCGCGAGACGCAGCACACGCAGCGCCGGGACGGCGAGCGAGATGACGGTGAGCCAATTGGATTTGAGGTAGCGGCCCTTCTCGGGGGCGAGTGTGAGCCTGAGCGCGAAGTCGAGGATGAACACGATCCAGATTACCGTGCTGAGCGCCGCCAGGACCGGTGTCAGCCCCTCCGTCAGCTCGATGACGAGGAGCCCCAGCCAGACGAAGCCGAGGATCTGCATCGGCCACTCGAGCCACGCTTCGAGCTGCGTCAGGGCTGCCGTGCGCTCGCTGCGCTCTTCGCGCGTTGCCTGTTCCGGATCGTCACGTTCGGGCATCATCGCTTGTCCGTTCTGAATAGAGGAGGCGGCCCCATGCGGGCGCCGGCCTGATCACGGGGCGTAGGCGACCCTGACCCCCGCTCCGAAGACGCGGATCACGTCGCGCGTCACCCCGCGCATGCCGGAAATCCGCAGCAATCTCAGCGCGGGAAGTCTCGCAAGCGCGGCTATACCCGCATCGGTGAGTCTTCCACAGGAGTCGAGGGTCACGTCCTGGAGTGTCATCATCCCGCTCAGGAGCTCCGGCGTCCGGTCCGTGATCCGGTTGTAGCTGGCGAAGTATTTCCTGAGGCCCATGCCCGCGATATGCTCGGTCCCCCGGTCCCCCGTCTCGCGGCAGTACATGAGGACGAGCGACTCGAGGTTCGGGCAGCGGGCGATGTGCCGGAATCCCTCATCGGGGACGTCCATCGGCATGAGCTCGGTCAGCGCCGGGAAGTGCGGCAGCGTGGCCAGGCCTGCATCATCGACGTTGAGGCAGCTCACCGAAAGCGAGCGGAGCGTCGGGATGTTCGCGAGCGCCACGAAGCCGCGGCGGTGCAGGTTGTGGCAACGCCGCCCCCAGAGGAACTCGAGCGAACGTGACGCGCCGAGCGCTGCGAAGCCGCCGTCGCCCGCGGTCGTATCCTGGCACACGAGATGGCGGAGCCGTGGGAGTGCCGCGATGTACGGCATGTCGGCGTCCTCGGCGTCGAATGCGAGCGCCGAGAGGTGGGGCAGTGCGGCGAGCGGGGCCAGGCCGGCGCCGGTGACGGCCAGGCGGTCGCTGTCGAGGTCGAGAGCGTAGAGGCCATCGCACGCGGCGAGGCGGGCGAGCCCCGCGTCGGTGAATGATCCGCGGAGGCGGAGCTGCGTCGGATGCTCGTCGTAGCTGAAGAGATGAAGCGGCGGCTCGTCTCCGCTCCAGGTGCGGAGCGCGGGATAGTCCCTGAAAGCGGCGAGCCCGGTGTCGGTGACGTGCTCGCCCGAGCGAAAATGCCGGAGCGCCGGCTTGCCGGCGAGCACCCGGATGGCGGCATCGCCCGTATGGGTGCCGGAAAGATCGACCATCCGGAGGCGCTCGCATCGCGCCAGATGTGCGACACCGGCGTCCGAAACGCGGGTCCCGCCGAGTCCCAGTTTCTCGAGACTCGGGATCAGTCCTACCGCTTCGACGCCCGCATCGCCTGTCGCACAGCCGCCGAGCTGCAGGCTCGTGAGGCGCGTGAGCCCTGCGAGGCAGCGAAGTCCTTCGTCGGTGATGCCTCGCGAGCCGCTGAGGTCGAGCTCCTCGATGTGATCGAGCCGCGCGATCCGCTCGAGCACGGCGTCGGTCATCTGGCCGGCGGCGTGGACCGCCGTGAGCCGGCGCCCGGCGAGCGCGTCGATGAGGTCGTCCCAGTTCCGCGCCAGCACTGTCGTCGGCGATTCGAGCGGATCGGGATCGCCGGCGACGCATGCGCCGACCTGCTTCGGCAGAATCGGCTTTCCCGGAGGGATCGACTCGGTGAATGCGAGGAGCGCGTCCCACCCCGGAAACCCCTGCCGGCGCGCGACGAGGTGGCGCGCCTGTGCGATCGTAATGAAGTCCTCCGCGGCGTCCGCGACTTCCTCGGGGCCGCCGAGGTCGAGGCGGATGTAGCGGCGCATGCCGTCCCACGCGCGCCGGTGACCGAAATACTCGTGCACGACTCGCATCGCGTCGGGCTCAGGCGCGCGATACGCCCGTACGAGCGCTTCGGCCACGGCTTCATACCGCGTGAGCGCTGCGTTCTCGATCTGCCGCCTCAGCGCCGCCCAGCCGGAAAAGCCGTACTCGCGGGCGAGGGCGTGCTGGACGGCGCGGAGAGTGGGAGCGGTGGACGAGGCGGCGGCGCCGGACGCCGCCGCCCGGAAGCGGGCGTGCGCCTCGGCATCGCCGGCGAGAAGGCTGCGATGCCAGCGCTTCGCATCCTGTTTCAGCGTGTCGAGCGTGGTAGCAGGCGAAATGTGCCTGGACATGAGACCTCCTCCCGTAACGCCTGAGGTCCGCTGATCGGCAGGCAGGAAGAAGGTTCGATCGAAGGGCGATGAACCGGATCGGGTGGGAGCAGGCTCCCTTGCCGCGGACAGGAGGCGCCCCGACGGCGCGCTGCTCCAGTTTCCGGCCGGCCGCTCATCCTGTCAATGCGCGGGTCCCCGGACAGTGACCGTAAGTGACCACGCTGGCACCGGGAACTGCGGAGGACGGAGGGGGGAGTGGGTGTTGCTTGACGGCCGGCGAGATCGGCGGCCTAATTGATACCACCGGCGGTCGAGTGTTTCCTGACGAGTGGAGCGGCGATGCGTCTATCGAACGGGTCGGGCGAGCGCCAGGCTCGCACCCTGGCTGCGGCGCAGGTGGAGGCGCGGCCGGGAAAGATGGAAGAGTCGATCGAAGCGCACCTGCGGCTCGCAGAGACGGCGGCGGACGCAGGGGCGTCACTCGTGATCTTCCCCGAGCTCTCCCTCACGGGATACCGCGACACGCTCACGCTCGGCGATGCGATCGGGCCGGGTGATGGGGTGCTCGAGCCGCTCGCGGAGCTGGCGGCGCGCCGCGGGATCACGATCGTCGCCGGGGCGCCGCTGGCGGCCGGGCAGGGCCTCATGATCGGAAGCATCATCTTCGGAGCGGACGGCATGCGCGGGACGTACACCAAGCGCTACCTGCACGAGAGCGAGACGCCGGTGTTCGCGCAGGGAAACGGCGGTCCGATGCTGAGCGTGCGCGGTACGGCGGTGGGCCTCGCCATCTGCGCCGAGGTGAACCATCCGGCGCACTTCCCCGATACGGTGGCGAGTGGGGCGCGGGTCTATGCGGCGAGCAGCTTCCTCTCGCCGCGCGGGTACGAGAAGGATTTCCTGCGCCTCACCACGTGCACGCAGACGCTCGGCGTCCCGGCGCTGATGGCGAATTTCGCGGATTCGCCCGAGCTCGAAGCCGCGGGCGGTACGGCCGCGTGGGACGACGCCGGCCGGCTACTTGCCGCGGCGCCACGAACCGGCGAATGCGTCGTCCTGGCGGAGTGGGACGGGGATCGGTGGCGGGGAAGGGTGGTGACGGTGAGCCGGCCGGCGATCAGATCAGCGGGAACTCGAACATGATCGCCGGCTCCGGGGCCGCCCTCCCGCCCGCGCTCTCGTACAGGCGGCGCGCGCCGTCGTTCGACTGATCGGCCAGCACCCACGCCTCCGAGCACCCGAGGCCGCGACCACGCTCGAAGAGCGCTTCGAGCAGCCGGCGCGCGAGCCCCCGGCGCCGGTGCGTCTCCGCCACGCCGACCTCGTTGATCCAGAGCTCGGGCGGCTTGTCGGGATGGATGTAGTGCACGGCCGACGCCATCCCGACGATTACTCCATCGTCGATCGCCACCGCGAGGTGGTGCCGAGCGTCGGCGAGGAACTCGGCGCTCCAGTTCGCATCGATCGGCTCGTCGAAGACGTCGGGAGCGACCGTCTCGAGCAGGACCGCATCCACCTGCGTCAGTATCCGGATATCGATGGTGCTCATCCTGCCTCCGTCGGGGAATCCGGGTAACCTTAATCCATGACCTCGCCGAACGACGACTCCCGCATCCCCGCTGCGCCGGCCTGGCGGCCCTTCCTGCGGCCCGCCATCGCCGCAATTCTCTTCCTGCTGGCGTTCCTCGCCGTCCGGTCGATCGTGCGCGCATTCGATCCCTTCGGACTCGGGAAGGCGCGCGCGGGGGAGACGTCGGTGACGCAGGCCGTGATCGTGGGGAAGATGCGCACCGTGGCCCAGCTCGTCACGAACGAGACCACGGTGCGCGATGTCGTGACCTACGAGAATCGGCGGCTCGGCTCGACCAAGCGGGCCCTCGTCGTCGTTTCCGGCAGGATCCTGGCGGGGATCGATCTCGACCGGGGGACCGAGGTCGCCATCGACCATGCGGAGCGGAAGGTGCGCATCGAGCTGCCTGCGGCGAGCGTCCTCGCGGTGGAAATCACCGAGATGCGGACCTGGGACGAGCAGAACGGGATCCTGAACCGGTTCAGGCCCGCGGATCGTGATACCATCTTCGCCCTGGCCCGCCGTCAGCTCGCGGCCGGGGCCGCCGAGAGCGGCGCGCTCGTTGCCGCCGACACGAGCGCCAGGCGATTGCTCGAAGCGCTCATCCAGGCAGACGGATATACCACCGAGGTGGTGTTTCGTACGGGCGACAGGGGCGTGCCCGCAGCGGACCGGGGCGTTCCCCTGCGGTAGCGCCCGGGCCGCCTGAACCAATCTTCCTGATTCCCTCATCCCCGCTACAGCAGCTGCAGCGCACACTTGCTGTGGGTTCCGGCGTTAGTATATTACTATATAGTCATACGGTAGTAATCTTCCTTCCGGGTGCATGGATGCGACTGATCGGACTTTTCCTCCTTCTGGCGGGCGCTGCCGATCCCCTCGCGGCGCAGGCGATCTCGCTCCGTGAGGCTCTCGCCCGGGCGGAGGCGGACGGCTTCGCGAACCGCGGCGCTGCAGGGGAAACGCGGGCGCGCGCCGCTGCGGCCTCCGCCTCCCCCCGGGGCGTGCTCCCGACCGTTCGTCTCGAAGGGGGATACACCCGCACGACCGACCCGCTCGGTGCCTTCGGCTACCTGCTGCGCCAGCGCGCCGTGACGCCCGAGGCCTTCGACCCGGCACGCCTCAATCGGCCCGCCGCGATCGGGAATCTGGCCGCAGGGGCCATCGTGGAGCAGCCGATCTTCAATGCCGACGTGCTCTACGCCCGGCGCGCGGCAGTGCGCGCCGCCGATGCGGCGCGTGCTTCGGAGGCATGGGCGCGGAGCGGCACCCGGGTGGGCGTGATCGCGGCCTACTATGGCGCCGTGCTGGCGCACGAGACGGTCCTGGCCCTCGACACGGCACTGGCCTCCGCGCTGGCACACCAGCGGCAGGCCGAGTCGCTGCATCGTAACGGGGTGGTGACGCGATCCGATGCGCTGCTCGCCGCGGTGCGCGCGGGCGAGGTCGAGGCGCGGCTCGTCGGCGCGCGTGGCGATTCATCACTTTCCGGCGCGCGCGTTGCGCTCGCCATCGGCGCACCGCTCGACAGTGTGAGCATCCAGGCCGTGGTGCTCCCGGATGTCTCCCGGATCCGTACGATCCTCACGGCCCCCCTCCCGCCCGCCATCGAGCGGCCCGATGTCCGCGCCGCTCGCCTCGGACTCGACGCCGCGCGCGCCGACGCCCGGCGTGCTTCAGCGCTCCTCCTTCCGCGCGTCAATGCCTTCGGTCGGCTCGACTGGAACACCGCCGGCACGCCGTTCGGTGGAGACGAAAGCTGGACCGCCGGCATCATGCTGAGCTGGTCGCCGTTCAGTGGGGGATCGGAGCTCGCCGAAGGGCGCGCAGCCCGGGCGCGGCGCGAGAGCGCCGCGGCGAGGGCGGAGGCGGCAGGAGCACAGGCACGGCTCGACGTGCGGTCCGCGGAGACGCGGGCGGCAGTGGCGCTCGCGCGGATGGATCTCGCCGAGCGGGCAGTGGCGCAGAGCGTCGAAGCCCACCGGATCGTCACGCGGAAATACGAAGGCGGCGTCGCCTCGATCACCGAGCTCTTCGACGCGGCTGCCGCGGAGACAGGTGCGCGGCTCGCTTTTGCCGAATCGCGGTATCAGGCAATCATCGCTGCGGCCGAGCGGCTGCAGGCACGGGGCGGAGACGTCTCCGCGATCGTCACTCTCGAGGATGGACAGTAATGAGCGAGCCGACCCGCACGGCCTTTCGCGCCCACCCGTTCCGCCGGCCGGCCCGCTACGCCATGGCGGCCCTCCTCGTCGCCGCCTGCGGCGGCGGCGCGCCCGAGCCTGAGGCCACGGCGACGGCGACGGCGATGGCCGGCTCCGCTGCCGGGTCGATCGTGACGGTGCGCGACACCGTCATCGATGCGACGCTCGAGGCAGCGGGCATCGCGGAACCGATCCAGCGCGCGACCCTCAGTACGAAGCTGATGGGCGCCGTCACCACCGTCACGGTGCGGGAGGGCGAGCGCGTTCGCGCCGGCCAGGTGGTCGCCACGATCGACGCGCGCGACATCGCCGCGCGGCGCACGCAGGTCGCCGCCGGCAGCGCCGCCGCGGACGCGATGCACCGTGACGCGGAGACGCAGCTTGCGCGCATGAGCGCCCTGTACGCCGAGAGCGCCGCGACGCGGGTCCAGCTCGAGGCTGCCGAGACCGGTCTCGCGCGGGCCGCAGCGGCGGCGGCCTCGGCGCGCGCGGGCGCGGCCGAGGTCGACGCGCTCGGCGCCTACGCCAGGATCCAGGCCCCGTTCCCGGGCATCGTCACGCGGCGATTCGTCGATCCCGGTGCCTTCGTCGCGCCGGGCGCGCCGGTCGTCACGATCGAGGACGCGAGTCGTCTCCGGCTCCGCGTCACGACGACCCCGGCTGCGGGTCGTCTCGCGGCAGGGACGAGCATCGGCGGAACGATCGAGGGCACTCCGGTCGAGGCGGTGATCGAAGGGGTCGTGCCGTCATCGGGCGCCGTATACACCGTGAACGCCGTGGTGAACAACGTCGGCGGCACATTCCCGTCGGGCGGCACGGCGACGCTCCGGCTCCCGGGCGGGACCCGGAGCGGGTTGTTCATCCCGGCAGCGGCACTCATCGCGGAGGGAGACCTCACCGGCGTGCGGGTCGTCGGAGCCACGGGCGGCGAGCTCCGCTGGATCCGGCTGGGCGACACGCACGGCGAGCTGGTGGAGGTGCTGTCGGGCATCCGCGCCGGCGACCGCGTCCTGGTTCCGGCGACCAGTGCGGGAGGACGCTGAGATGGGCATCGCGGGCCGGGTGGCCGGCCGGTTCCTGCATTCGAAGCTGACGCCGCTCATCACGGTCGCGTCGCTCGCCGTGGGGCTCATGGCGATGCTCGCCACTCCCCGCGAGGAGGAGCCGCAGATTTCCGTGCCGATGATCGACGTGCTCGTGGCGCTGCCGGGCGCGACCCCGGCGGAAACGGAGAACCTGCTCGTCCGGCCCATCGAGCGCCGCATGTACGAAATCGCCGGCGTCGACCATATCTACTCGACGGCCGGCGACGGCTGGGCCCTGGTGACCGTGCGCTTCGACGTCGGGGAGAACCAGGAGACCAGCATCGTCAAGGTGCATGCGCGGCTCCTCTCCGCCATGGACGAGGCCCCTCCCGGCGCGCTGCCCCCGCTGGTCAAACCGCATTCGATCGACGACGTCCCGATCCTCACGCTCACGCTGCATTCCCGCCGCTACGGCTCGAACGAGCTGCGCGCGATCGCCATCCATCTCGAGGACGAGGTCCGCACGGTGCCGGACGTCGCGGCGACCTCCGTGATCGGGGGGCAGGCGGAGCAGATCCGGGTCACGCTCGAGCCGAGCCGCCTCGCGGCGGCGGGTGTCACGCCCGGCGAAGTCGCGGCCTCGCTCCGGAGCGCGAACGTCAGGCTGCAGGCCGGCGAGCTCGCTGCGGCGGACGAGGTGCACCTGGTGCGCGTCGGCGCGCCCCTCGTCACGGCGGCCGATGCCGGGAGCGTCATCGTCTCGACGCGTGGTCCGGAGCCCGTCTACCTGCGGGACGTCGCGTCCATCACGGAGGAGTTCGGCGAGCGGACCGACTACGTGTCGCATGCAGCGGCGGACGGCGCGAGTGAAAGCGCCGTGACGATCAGTGTCGCCAAGCGCCCCGGGGCGAATGCGACCGAGGTGGCGCATGCGGTCATGGCCCGCGTCGAGGCGGCGCGGAACCGGATCCTCCCGGCGGATGTCGGGGTGGCCGTGACGCGCGACTACGGCGAAACGGCAAGCGAAAAAGCGAATGAGCTGATCCTGCACCTCGCGATCGCGACGCTCTCCGTCACGATCCTCATCGGTTTCTTCCTCGGCTGGCGGGAGGCGGTCGTGGTGCTGGTGGCCGTTCCGGTCACTCTCGCGCTCACCCTCTTCGCCTATTACGCGCTCGGCTACTCGCTCAACCGGATCACGCTGTTCGCGCTGATCTTCTCGATCGGCATCCTGGTGGACGACGCCATCGTCGTGGTCGAGAACATCTACCGGCACCTCGCGCTGGGCGGGAAGGACCCCGCCACCGCGGCGATCGAGGGGGTCGACGAGGTCGGGAACCCGACGATCCTCGCCACCTTCACCGTCATCGCGGCGATCCTGCCGATGGCGTTCGTGACCGGCCTCATGGGACCGTACATGCGGCCGATTCCCGTCGGCGCATCCGTGGCGATGCTGGCGTCGCTCGGCGTCGCGTTCATCGTGACTCCGTATCTCGCGCTCCGGCTGCTGCGGGGACATGTGCATGCGGGGGGGCACGAGCGCGGGCCGGGCGCGGGCCGGCCGAGTCGTTTTGCCCGCCTCTACCGGGGCATCATGTCGGGGCTCATGGAGCAGCCACGGCGCCGGCACCTCTTCTATGGTGTCGTGGGCGCCCTGCTGGTGATCTCGGTGGGTCTCGTTGCGCTGCGGGCCGTGTCGGTGAAGATGCTCCCGTTCGACAACAAGAGTGAGTTCCAGGTGGTGCTCGACCTGCCGGAAGGGACGTCGCTGGAGACGAGTGCGGCGCTCGGTGCCGAGGTGGCGGGCTATCTCCGCACGATTCCGGAGGTGCTGAGTACCGAGGTCTACGCGGGCACCGCGGCGCCGTTCAACTTCAACGGCCTCGTGCGGCACTACTTCATGCGCCGCGGCTCGAACGTGGCGGACGTGCAGGTGAATCTCCTCGAGAAGGGGGAGCGGAGCCGCCTGAGCCACGAGATCGCTGTCGCCGTACGGCCGGGTGTCGACTCGATCGCCCGCCGCTTCGGCGCCAGCGCGAAGGTGGCCGAGATCCCGCCGGGCCCGCCCGTGCTTTCGACGCTCGTCGCCGAGATCTATGCGGCGGACGACTCGACCCGGCTCGAGACGGCGCGCCGGGTGCGCGAGGTCTTCGAATCCACGAGCGGGGTGGTGGACGTGGACTGGACCGTCGAGGCGCCGCAGCGTCAGCTCGACTTCCGGGTGGACCGGGTGCGCGCAGCCACGGCGGGAGCGAGTGTCGAGCAGATCGCCCAGGCCGTGGCGCTGGCACATTCCGGCGGCGTCGTCGGGCTTGCGAGCCATCCGTCGGCTCGCGAAGCGGTGGCCATCGTGCCGCGGCTTCCGCTCGCCTCGCGCTCGAGCGGGGAGGCCCTGCTGGCGATTCCGGTCGCCACGGCCAGCGGGCCGCAGCCCCTCGCGCGCTTCGTGACTATGGATTCAGCCCGCAGGGAGCCGGCGCGGTTCCGGAAGGACCTGCGTCCGGTCATCTACGTGACCGGCGATGTGGCCGGCACCATCGAGTCTCCAGTGTACGCGATTCTGGCGATGAACCGGGCGCTCGACACCGTGCGGGTCGGGGGCGCCGAGATCGGTCGATACAACGCGGTGCAGCCCGAACGCCTCGACGAGACCGCGATGAAATGGGACGGCGAGTGGCAGATCACCATCGAGGTGTTCCGGGATCTCGGGATCGCCTTCGCCGCGGTTCTCATCCTCATCTATGTGCTGGTGGTCGGCTGGTTCCAGTCGTTCACGATTCCGCTCGTCATCATGGCGCCGATTCCGCTCACGCTGGTCGGCATCCTGCCGGGACACGCCGTCACCGGTGCCTTCTTCACGGCGACCTCGATGATCGGCATGATCGCGCTGGCGGGCATCATCGTCCGGAACTCGATCCTGCTCGTGGATTTCATCCAGCTCGCGGAGGAGCGGGGTGCGCCGCTCGCCGAGGCGGTGATCGAGGCAGGGAGCGTCCGGGCACGGCCAATTGCGCTCACCGCGGCGGCTGTCGTCGTCGGCGGGCTCGTCATGGTGCTCGATCCGATCTTCCAGGGCCTTGCCGTCGCGCTGATGAGCGGGGCGGTGGTGGCGACACTGCTCACGATGGTCGTCGTGCCGCTTCTCTACTGGGAGCTGCAGCGGCGGCGGGAGACACGGACCCCATGAAAATGCTGGTCGTGATCTACGGCGGGCCCAGGCGCGACCTCGTCCCGGCAATTCTCGACCGGATCGGTGTGTCGGGGTGGACGCAGCTCGCCGAGGGGCGGGGTGCAGGGAGGAGCGGGCGGCGCGAGGGAACGCGCGCCTGGCCCGGGGACTCGGAAGTCTATTTCTCGGTCGCGGACGAAACGGTGATCGAGTCGGTCATCGCCGCACTGCGCGACCAGACTTCGGATGCGGTGCCCGGCGAGCGCCTTCACGTGGCGGAGCTGCCGGTCGAACGATTTCTCTAGGAGCGTGCTGCATGTGCAACGATCGCATCATCCGGCGCATCGCCGGCCTCTTCGTGCTCGGCTCGCTGCTGCTCGGCTGGCTGGTGAATCCGGCGTGGCTGTTCTTCACAGCCTTCGTCGGCTTCAACCTGCTGCAGTCGTCGTTCACGAACTTCTGCCCGCTCGAGCGGATCCTCGGCCGGTTCGGGCTGTTCGGCTGCGCCCCGACGCACTCGCTGACCCGACCGATGTAGCAAACGGTCGCAGAGCCGGGGGCGAGACCGGCGCGGATCAGCTGCCGATCGCGGTCCTCAAGTCGGCCAGAAAGCGCTCGATCGTCCGGTCGTGGCCGAACACGAATCGGGACAGGAACCTGAAGACTGGATTGTACACCTCGCCGTCCTCGGTGATCCGGAGCCGCGTCCCCGCAGGCGTGTCCTCGAGCTCGAACGTCCATGACCCGCCGAAGGGGAGGCCGGGATCGGCGATGCGCGTGACCAGCCGAATGCCCGGGACCGACTCGACGGCCTCATAGAGAATTTTCCCGTCGGCGCCGGTTTCGGCCCAACGCAGCCTTCCGGCAGCGGGGTGCAGTTCGACGCGCTCGACACCCGCGCGCCACTCAGGGTACCGCGCCACGTCGGTGATCAGGGCGTACAGCGAATTACGCGGGGCGGGAAAGACCGATTCGAGCGCTGCCGTGTGCCGGATCGGGAGCGCCGAGCCGATTGCCGTGACCAGGGCGACGAGCGCGAGGAGCGCGCCGCCGGCGATCAGCAGGCGTTTCACGACGCGGCGACCGCTGCGAGTGGTCAGGGCAGGTTCGTCCGGCACCCGGCGAAACTACCGCCCGATTGCGCGGCGCGTCAGGGATGTATCTTTCACGCGACCCCCGACAGCGAGATCGAGCTTCGAGTCCGCACGTCCCGGCCTCTGCCGGGGAGGGTCGCGTCGCGTGACCGCCGGCGAAAGGACCGCGCATGTATCCTGAATCCGCCAGCGAGCGGCTCGACACCGATCTGCGATTCGACGAGGCACCGACCGACGCCCCGGCCGCCCCGGCGTGCGCCCGGTGCGGACAGGCGATCGAGTCCGAGTACTTCGAGGTGGCGGGCGCTATCGTCTGCCAGGCATGCAGCGCGGCACTCGCGTCGGAAATCGATGAAGGAAGCCCCGGCGGCCGGTTCACGCGCGCTCTCGTCTATGGTTTCGGCGGCGCGGCCGCCGGGGCGGCCCTCTACTACGGCATCGTGGCGCTCACGGGGTATGAGATCGGGCTCGTCGCCATCGCGGTCGGGTGGCTGGTGGGACGCGCCGTTCAGCTCGGGTCACGCCATCGCGGTGGCCGAGTCTACCAGATACTCGCCGTGGGGCTCACGTACGTCGCGATCGTCAGCACGTACATCCCGTATATCCTCGATGCATTCGGCGGCTCGCCGGATGTCGGGCTCGGTCCGCTCGAGGGAGCGGTCATCCTCCTGACGGCGCTGGCGGCCCCGTTTCTCGCGGGGCTGAAGAACATCATCGGCCTTCTCATCATCGGATTCGCCCTCTGGCAGGCCTGGCAGATGAATGCGCGGCGTCCGCTCGTGATCTCGGGTCCCTATGCCGTGGGCGGCGCGCGGGCCGGAGCACCGCAGGGGTCATGACCAGCTACGCATCCACCGTCTGTGCGAGTTGCGGCACGGAGCTCGCCCCCGCCCTCCTTCGCTGTCCCGCGTGCCGAGCGCTCGCGCACGCAGCCGAGCTCTCACGCCTTGCGCGCGAGGCGGCCGAGCTCGAGACCGGCGGGCGGCGAGAGGAAGCGCTCGGCGCGTGGCGCATGGCGCTGTCGCTGCTTCCGGCCGACGCACCACAGGCCGAGTCGGTCCAGCGCCGGGTGGCCGCGCTGGTGGCGGCCGGCGCAGGCGCCGAGGCGGCGCCCGCGCCGCCAGCGGCGCTTCGGCGATTGGGACCGTGGCTCTTCGGCCTCGCCCTCATTCTCTGGAAGCTCAAGTTCATCCTCGTCTTCGTGCTGACCAAGGCGAAGTTCCTGCTCCTCGGGCTCACGAAGGCGTCGACCCTGCTCTCGATGCTCGCCGCGGCCGGGGTGTACTGGAGTCTCTGGGGATGGAAGTTCGCGTTCGGAATCGTGGGCTCGATCTACATCCACGAGATGGGCCACGTCGCCGCGCTCCGGCACTTCGGCATCAGGGCGAGCGCGCCGATGTTCATTCCGGGCTTCGGCGCCATCGTGCGACTGCACCAGCACCCGGCGACGGTCGGCGAAGATGCACGGGTCGGCCTCGCGGGTCCGCTCTGGGGGCTCGGGGCGGCACTCGCCGCGCTCGGGATCCATCTCGCCACCGGCGCCCCGATCTGGGCTGCCATCGCGCGGTTCGGCGCGTGGATCAACCTGTTCAATCTCCTCCCCGTCTGGCAGCTCGACGGGGGGCGCGGCTTCCGCGCGCTCTCGCGGCGGCAGCGGTGGACGGCCGTAGCCGTGCTCGGTGGCGTCTGGTTCCTCACCGCCGAGCCGCTCCTCTTCCTCCTCGGTATTGCGGGGGTCGTCAACGCATTGTCCCAGGCGCCCGACGAGGGCGACAACGCGATGCTCGGCCTTTACGCAGGCCTTGCCCTGATCCTCGGGCTCCTCAGCCGGCTCGAGGTGCCGACGGGCGCGATCTGAACCACGCCGAAGTGCCCAGCATCATCGTCGCTGCGTGGAGTGCTGCTCGCAGGTGAATCGGCACCACCAGTGTTACCATCCTGCATGACATATACCGTCGCCACCGTGATCGGCAGCCTCCGGCGTGAGTCCTTCACCCGGAAGATCGCCAACGCGCTCATGGAGCTCGCGCCCGAAACCCTCGCCTTCGAAACAATCGACATCGGCGCCCTTCCTTTATACAACCAGGATCTCGAGGACGCGCCCGAGCGGCCGCCCGAGTGGATCGCGTTCCGCGAGCGCATCCGCTCGAAAGACGCGCTGCTCTTCGCGACGCCGGAGTACAACCGATCGATTCCCGGCGTGCTCAAGAACGCCATCGACGTCGGATCCCGGCCGAAGACCCAGAATGCATGGAGTGGCAGGCCGGCCGCGATCATCAGCGTCACCACCGGCGGACTTGGCGCACTGGGCGCGAATCATCACCTGCGCCAGGCGCTCATGGCGGTGAATGCGCCCGCCATGGCGCACCCGGAGGCGTACATCGCCAACGCGATGACGCTGCTGGGACCGGACGGCAGGCTGGTGAACGAGAGCACGCGCGATTTCCTGCGGAAGTTCGGGGAGGCATTCGCGCGCTGGGTCGCCGCGCTCACGCAGCGCTGACGCGCGGATGCACGACTGGATCACGGGGCTCCTCGAGAGCGGCGGCTATTTCGCGGTGGCTGCGCTCATGCTGCTGGAGAACGTCTTCCCGCCGATTCCGTCGGAAGTGATCATGCCGCTCGCCGGATACACGGCGGGCAAGGGAGAGCTCAGCCTCCCGATCGTCATCCTCGCGGGCTCACTCGGCTCGGTGCTCGGTACGCTGCCGTGGTACGGGATCGGTCACTGGATCGGGATCCGGCGCCTGGCCGCGTGGTCCCGAAAGCACGGGCGGTGGCTCGCACTCGCCCCGGGCGACGTCGAGAAGGCGCAGCAGTGGTTCGAGAAGCACTGTACCAAGGCGGTCCTTTTCGGCCGGCTGATTCCGGCGGTCCGCACGCTCATCTCGGTGCCGGCGGGAGTCGCGGGCATGCCATTGCCGAAGTTCCTGCTCTTCTCGGCGATCGGCTCGCTCGTCTGGACCGCTGCGCTGGCAGCTGCCGGAAGCCTGCTCGGCGAGAATCACGCGGCGGTCGAGCGCTATCTCGGCCCGGTGACGAATGGAATTCTCATCGTGCTGGCCTTCGGGTACGTGTACCGGGTCGTTCAGTGGAAGGGGAACGTGGGGTAGGCCGCCACCATCTGCTCGCGAGCACGAAGCCTTTCGCCCCTGGCCGTTTCCCGTGCGCACTTGTCGCCGGCTGTCTACCGCACGCACCCGATCCCCTGCAGATTCCGATCATGCTGAATCCGTCCGAGCTCCCCAGACTGCACGCCGCCCTCGCCGATGCGTCCGACGCCCTGGACGGCTGGCTGCTCTTCGATTTCCGCGGCATCAACCCGGTCATGGCTGCCGTCGCGGGTCCGGAAGTGGTGGGCTCCCGGCGCGCGTACGTGTGGGTGCCGCGTGATGGAACGCCGACGGCCATCGTGCATGCGGTCGACGCGGAGCTCTGGCGAGGCTGGCCCGCCGAGTGGCGGAAGATCGTCTGGATTCGCCGCGAGGCGCTGGCGCGCGAGCTCGCGGCGCTCGTCGGCGGCAGGACCGTCGCGATGGAATATTCGCCGCAGGGAAACGTGCCCTATGGCGACTATGTCCCCGCCGGCACGCTCGAGCTCGTGCGCGCGGCGGGTGCCACGCCGGTCTCGTCGGCCGAGCTCGTGACGCGGTGCTGCTCGGCGTGGACTCCGGCGGATCTGGCCAGTCACCTGCGCGCGGCAGAGGCGATCGCCGACATCGCGCGCTCCGCGATAGCGCTCGCCGGCGAGCGTTCTCGCACCGATGAGCCGTTGTCCGAGCACGCCCTCACTACCTGGATCATGCAGGCCTTCGAGCGGACGGGGCTCGAGACGGTGTGGTCGCCCAGCGTGTCGTACGGACCGCACGCGGCGCGCGCCCACTACGATGCGCCGCCGGAAGGGTCGGCGCCGCTCGTGCCCGGAGCCCTGATGCTGCTCGACCTGTGGGCCAGGGAGCCTGGCGGCGTGTTCGCCGACCAGACGTGGATGGCATCGTTCGGTCCGCCCTCCGAACGCGCAGGCGTCCTCTGGACGATCGTACGGAGCGCGCGGGATGCGGCCATCGATCTCCTGCAGTCGCGACTCGCGGCGGGAACGCCGGTGACGGGGGCCGAAGCGGATCGCGCTGCGCGGCAGGTGATCGACGACGCCGGTTTCGGCGACCGGATCATCTGCCGCACCGGGCACTCGATCGACCGGTTCGGCCTCCACGGTTACGGACCCACGATCGACGACACCGAGAGCTACGACGGCCGGCAGATCCTGCCGGGGAGCGGGTTCTCGATCGAGCCGGGCATCTACATCGCGGGGGAGATCGGGCTCCGCAGCGAAGTGAACGCGCATGCACGCGCCGATGGCCTCGATGTCACGCCGCGGGATTACCAGCGCGAGCTGATCGTTGTCTGAAGGCACTCCGGGCCGCTGGCACGCTCGCGCCCGCACTGCCGGAATCGTCCTTCTGCTGGCAGGCTGCGCACGGCCCGCTTCCGAGTCCGACGTCCCGCAACCGGCACCCTCCCATCGTCGCGCCATTCTGGTCAGCTTCGACGCCCTGAACGAACGGCGCGCCCTGGAGACGCTGCCGGCGCATGCCGTGCCGGCGTTCCGCGCGCTGTTCAGTGATGGCGCATGCGCCGAGTACGCGCTGCCGGCGTGGCCGAGCAAGACAGCCGCATCGCATGCGTCACTCTGGACCGGCGCGTACGGAGACGTCAACGGCATCGCGGCGAACTGGCAGCCGGCGCTGCCGCGTGATCGTCATCGCATCACCGAGGGGACCTCCGGGTACGGATCCGCCGCGCTCCGCGCGGAACCCATCTGGGTCACTGCCGCGCTGGCCGGCCGGCGGGTGGTCGCGCACCATACGACGCAGGCCCCGGGAGTGCCCGGCTATGGGGCGCAGGATTCCGATGACGCGAACGACACGCGCGAGCGCGCTCGAGCGGACGCGCAGCGCTCGCTTCGTGATCCCAGGGCGGTCGTGCTCAACGGATACAATCGCCTCCACGGTCCCGACCTGGCCATCACCGAGCGCACCTCGCCGCCGCGGCCGGCCATCGGGTGGCGCAACCTCGATCGCCTCGGCGCGATGATTCCACCGAGAGAAATCGCCTGGACCGCCGGAGGCGACTCCGTGTTCGCGCTGATCTTCGGCCGGGGAACGTATCAGTCGGTGTTCCTCTCTCCGACCCGCGATGCGGCATCCGGTGTGGTGGCGCACGCCGCGCCGCCCGAGCGCGGTTCCGTGCGGGCGCACCCGCTCGCGCGGCACTTCTCGGAGGCACTGCCGCTCGATGTCGAGGCCGGCCGCGTCCATCTCCGGATCCGCGTCTTCGCGCTCGCCCCCGACGCTTCGCGCTTCCTCATCTTCCAGCCTGCCCCATCCGTGGTCGAGTCGAACCACGCTGCGGAGGCGCGCGCCTATGGGGATGCGATCGGCGGGTGGGTGGGAAACGGCGCGCAGAACCTCCTGATCGACGGCCAGCTCGGGCCGACGCTGCAGAATGGAGGCGACGGCACGGCGGAGCTGCGCTATCTCGAGAGCCTGGAGCTGGTGACGCGGCAGTTCATGCGCGGAAGTGAATGGGGCTGGGCGCAGGGGCCGGACCTGATGCTCGACTACTTCCCGGTCGCGGACGAAGTCGATCACATGTGGTACGGCTTCGTGGCGCGCGACTCACCGGCGTACCGCGAGCCGCTCGCCGGGGCGATCCAGGCGATGCGCGAGCGCGCGTGGGAACTGGTGGACGTGAAACTCGAGGGTCTCCGCCGTCTCGTCGACGGCGACAGCAGCGCCGTGCTCTTCGTGTCCGGGGATCACGGGATGCGGCCGACGTGGCGCGTCTTTCGTCCGAACGTCGCGCTCACGGCGGCCGGGCTCCTGGCGACGGACGATTCCGGCCGCGCCATCGCATCGCGCACGGAGGCCTACTCGCCCGATGGATTGTATGTCTCGGTCAATACGACGGACTGGCTCGACGGCGTGGTGGCGCCGGACTCGGTGGCGAGTGTCCTCGAGCGCGCCGACAGCGCGCTGCGGGCGGTGCGTGGCGAGGATGGAATTCCGGTCGTCACCCGGACGTGGCAGGTGCGCGGACCGGACTCGCTGGGTCGCGGCGGGCCGGTCGGCGGCCAGTTGTATTACGAGACGGCGCCGGGGTACGTCTGGTCCCGCAGCACCACAGGTCCTGCGGCCGGGTCCGGGTGGGTCGGCGCGGACCACGGCTTTCCCTCCACTGCTGCCGACATGCATACCGCGTTCTGTGCCGTGGGTGCCGCGGTAGCGGCCGGCCGTCTCCCGCCTGCCCGCACGATCGATGCGGCGCCGACCGCGAGTGCCTGGCTCCGGATGCCGGCGCCCAGGCACGCGCGCGGACGGCCAATCGAAGGCATGGGACGTCGCGACTGACCCCGCTGGATCAACGCCGCCGGTCTACCGCCGCCGGAAGAGCCCGCGAAGGCAGAGGAGCGCCACCACCGCCGTTGCCGCCACGAAGAGTCCCGCCGAGGGCATCGCCAGCCAGGCGAGTGACTCCTTCGCGGCTCCGGTGCTGCCGAGCCCGGGTGCCCGAAACGCCGCGAGCAGCCAGAAGGCCGAGTAGCCGAGTCCGCCGATTCCGAACGCGAGGGACAGTACCCGCGTGAGGCCGGGGCCCGTGCCGATCAGGAGCAGCGTGACCGTGAGTGCGATCCCCGACGCACCGAGGCTGCCGGCATGCAGGTGGGCGCGCTGGGCGTAGCTCCACGACTTGTCGAGCACGGGCTTCGCCGCGGCCGAATCGCCCCGGTAGACCGTTTCCTGTACGGCGGCGGCAGACGCGACGAAACGTGACTTGATCGCGTCCTCGTTGAGCCCGAAGACGATGCCGAGCCCGAAGCCGAAGAGCAGGGTGATCACGGCGAGCGTGAGCCCGGGAAGCGCAGCGCGGACCTCCAGATGCTGTTCCGGCGGGAGCGTGATGGTCATCTGTGTGCCCGGACGAGATCCCCGACGAGCACGGCCGCGGGATAGAAGATCTCTTCTTCGCTCGTCGCATGGAGTGCGAGTGCTTCGGCAAGCCCGACGGCCTCGGCCTGGTGCTCGGCGCGCGCGGCTTCGAGAAGCCGGGCCGTCGCTGCGTGGATGGCCTCATGCTCCGTGAGCATCCGGGGCAGCTCGGCGCGAAGTGAATCGGTGAGCGGAAGCACGCTGCGCATTTCCGGACCGAATTCACCGCGCGCGAGTGGAGCGAGCAGGCCAAGCGGGGGCAGCGCGATCTGTTCCTCGCGGAGGAAATGCGGGTGAAGGACGGCGGCCAGCTCGCGAGCGGCCCGGCCAGTGGCGCCAGGCGCCTTCGTCGCGGCTTCGAGTCGCGCGTGAATCTCCTGGTGCTCGGCACGGATCGAGCCGGGAATGGAGGGAAGACCGGCGCCATGGCCGGCATGGTCGGCATGCTGGGCGGCGGCTGCGCCGGGAACCGTGAGCGCGGCGGCAAACAGAGTGGCCCGAAGGGCTTTCGATGGAGTCGTCATGCCGGCAATTTCGCCTCCTGCCGGTGATATGGCCGTGAATGCCGCTGGAAGATTCCTTTACCGAAGCGTCCCGGCAGAGGCCCACGCAACCGTTCGTGGCCTGTCCACGTAGGGTACGAATCCCCCACGCTTCCCCCGGCCACAGGAGCCTGGCATGCGCATCCGTACGTTCGTCGTCCTGGCTGCCGCCGTCCTCGTCCGGGCTGCGCCGCTCTCCTCTCAGAGCGGAAGCCCGCCGTCCAGCCTCACGACCCCGTCACTCCCCGTCATCATCGGCGAGCGCACCACGTTCCGCTCGGCGATTCTGCGCGCGGAGTATCCGCTCGTGATCTATCGGCCAGGCGGGTACGAGCGGAACAACGAGCGCTACCCGCTCCTGATCCTCCTGGACGGCGACGGACATTTCCACCATGCGTCAGGGGTGGTGGACTTCCTCGTCGCCAATCAGCGGATTCCGCCGATGATCGTGGTGGGCGTCGGCAACCGGGACCGCACGCGCGACCTCACGCCGCCGACGAACGACCCGCAATTCCGGGATCGCACGGGCGGGGCCGACCAGTTCCTCCGCTTCCTGGGCGACGAGCTGATCCCGTATCTCGACGAGACGAATCGCACGCTCGATTACCGGGTGCTGGTGGGCCACTCGTTCGGCGGGCTCTTCGCCCTGCACGCGCTGATGGCGCGGCCGGAGGTGTTCGACGGGTACATCGCCATCAGCCCGTCCACCTGGTGGAACCAGCAGGCGCTGGTGTCGGCCCTCCCGGACTTTCTCGCAAAGCAGCGCGACCTTCGCGCATCGCTCTACATGACCACAGGCAATGAGGGCGGCGAGATGCTCTCGAGCGCGCAGCGCATCGCGGAAATCCTGAAGCGAGACGCCCCGGCCACGATGCAGTGGCAGTTTCATCACATGCCTGCGGAATCGCACGGGTCGATCCCGCACCGGTCGCTCTACGACGGGCTGGAGGCGATGTTCGCGGACCTGCGGCTCGAGCTCGACACGACGATGCGCAGCGTGGCCGATCTCGAGCGGCGGTACGAGACGCTTTCCCGGAAGTACGGCTACACGATCCCCGTCACCGAGCCGATGATCAACCGGCTGGGGTACATCCTTCTCGGGCGCAACCTCTCCCAGGAGGCGATCGCGGTGTTCAAGGTGAACACGGAACGCTATCCACAGTCCGCGAACACCTTCGACAGCCTGGGCGACGGATACGAGGCTGCCGGGGAATTGCAGAATGCGCGTGAAAGCTTTGCGCGCGCGGTGGCGCTCGCGCGGAAGAACAATGATCCCGTCCTCGATGCTTCGGCGGAAAAGCTGACGAGCGTGACGTCCAGACTGGAGGCGTCGGCGCGGTGAGCCCCGGGGGTTACGGGAGGGGAACGCGGATGGGCTCCGCGCTGTCCATCGTCCCCGACCCGAGCTGCCCCTGGGATCCGGCACCCCAGCACCAGACTTCGCCCGCGGGATTGATACCGCAGTAGGTCTGGTACTCGCCCGCGATCGTGTCGAAAGGCCGATCGCTGTCGGTGGGCCGCGGGGCCGGGAAGAGGTGGTGGATCTCTTCCTCGGGAAAGCCCATCTCGCTCCTCAGATTGGTGCCCCAGCACTCGACGCGTCGCTCCGTCCGGATGGCGCAGGTCGAGACACGGCCGGCTTCGACCTGGATCCAGGTGCCGCCGCCTGTCACCGGTACCGGGACGTCGCTTTCGAGAATGGCCGGTCCCGCACCCAGCGCATCGATCCCCCAGCACCAGGCCGATCCCGCCTCGGTCACGGCGCAGGTGTGCAATCCGCCGGCGCTCACCTGCACGAACCGTTCGTCGCTCGGGACGGCGAGAGGCAGCGGGCTGGACACTCTGTCGCCGCGGCCAAGCTGGCCCTGATCGTTGTAGCCCCAGCAGACGGCCTCGCCGGCTTCGCTGAGGCCGCACGCATGCGCGAGTCCGGCGCTGAGCGTACGAAGGCGGTGCCCGCCCTGTACGGAGACCGGGACCATCGAGCAGCGATTGCCGCCGCACTCCGCGGAAATCGCCTGGCCGAGCTGACCGACGTCACCCATGCCCCAGCACCACGCGCTGCCACTGGCCTCGAGCCCACAGGTGAACTGGTCACCCGCGGCCAGTGCGACGAACCGGTGATTTCCGACGACCGGTGCCGGTACCGGACTGCATGACGCGGCACCGCAGGTGACGAAATCCGCTGGATCAATGCCGAGCTGGCCCCGGTCGTTCGCGCCCCAGCACCACGCGCCGCCCTCGGCGTCGAGCGCGCAGGTGTGCGAGCGGCCGCCGACAACGCTCCGGTACGACGCGGCATCGAATACCTCAGAGGGCGGTGCCGGCACCGGCACGAATTGGCCATGGCCGAGCTGTCCCTCGCTGCCACGGCCCCAGCAGTAAACGTGCGAAGTCGGCGCCACCCGGCATGCATGCCCGGCACCGACGGCAAGGGTCGTAACCGCGCGGATGATGGGAACCGTCGGCTCCGTCGGCTCACTGCAGGAGAGCAGCGCGAGGAGGATGAGCGGCAAGGGTCTGCGAGCCCGGTTCATACCCGGAGGACGTCCAGCCACCCCGGGCCGGCACGTCCGATGTCCGGCCGGGGAATAGATTCCGGGAGGATCGTGAGATCACGACATTCATCCGACCCGGAGAGACCGTTGAAATACCACGTCATTCTCGTCGCGGCGGCGTTCCTGGCCGCCTGTGATGCCCGCAATGAAGGAACCGCCGCCGCCGGTGACACGTCGGCGGCCGCGCAACCGGGCGATCGCCCGGTGGGACTTCCACAGTCCGGCGCCGCCCGGCCGGACACGAACCCGCCGGCCAATGTCTCGCACGGCGAAGCACCCGTCGGCCGCCCGGGATCGGCTCCGGCTCCGATTTCGGCGGAACTCGAACCGGGCACGCGTCGCCGGCTGCATCGGCTCCGGCTGGAAATGACGCATGCGACCGTGACGATCGCCCCTGGGAAGACCTACGCGGGCTGGACGTTCGACAACCGAGTGCCCGGGCCGGTCCTCCGCGTCGTGCAGGGCGACACGATCGATTTCACCCTGATCAATCGCGCCCCGATTCCGCACAGTCTCGATTTCCACGCCGCCGAGATCGCACCGGACAAGTATTACCGCAACCTGATGCCGGGGGACTCGATCCAGTACCGCTTCGTGGCGCGTGTTCCGGGTGCGTTCATGTATCACTGCGGCACGGCACCCGTCGCGTTGCACATCGCGAACGGGATGTATGGCGCTTTCATCGTGGATCCGCCGTCGCCGCGCCCGCGGGCGAAGGAGTTCGTGCTGGTACAGAGCGAGTTCTACCTGTCACCCAACAAGGACGCGAACGGCGCGTTCACCATCGACTGGAACCGCATGCTCGGCCTCGCGCCCGACCACGTCGTCTTCAACGGGCGCGCATCGCAGTACGCGGAGCACCCCCTCGAGGTGGCGCCGAACGAGCTGGTACGGATGTACGTCGTCAACGCCGGACCGAACCGCATCTCGTCGTTCCACGTGGTCGGCGGAATCTTCTCGCAGGTCTTCCAGGACGGCTCGCTCGCGAACCCGCTGCGCGGGGTGCAGACCGTGAACGTCCCGGTGGGAGGCGGCGCCATCTTCGAGACGCGCCTGCGCGAGCCCGGCGATTATCCGTTCGTGACGCACGCCTTTGCCGACGCCACGAAGGGCGCGGTCGGCGTGCTTCGCGCCATCGATCCGAATGCCCCCGATTCGGCGCGCACGGCGCCACCCATGCAGCACTGAACGGAGACGAAGATCATGCGTGCATTTTCCGCCCTCCTGCTCGGCGGCATCCTCGCGGCGTGCGGGCCGCGCGGCGCTGCGAGCCAGGAGGGGCCGGCCCAGCGCTCGCCGACGCCCGAGCCGACCGACGGCGTCGTCCGGAGCGAGGTCGTCGCCGAGGGGCTCGAGCACCCCTGGGCACTGGAGTTTCTTCCCGATGGGCGGATGCTCGTCACCGAGCGGCCGGGCCGGCTGCGGATCGTCACCGCTGGGGGCCAGGTATCCCCGCCGCTCGGCGGCGTGCCCGAGGTCGCGGCCCGAAGCCAGGGCGGTCTCCTCGATGTGGCGCTCGACCCGAAATTCGCCGAGAACCGGTTCGTGTATCTCTCGTTCTCGGAGCCGGGAGAGGGCGGCGCGGCGGGAACCTCCGTGGCGCGAGGGCGACTCGGAGCGACCGGCCTGGAAAACGTGCAGGTCATCTATCGCCAGGTGTCGAAGGTGCGGAGCGGAGGGCATTACGGGTCCCGCCTCGTCTTTCATCCCGACGGCACGCTCTTCGTGACGCAGGGAGACCGGCAGAACCAGCGGGCCCGGGTGCAGGACCTCTCGAGCGGCATCGGAAAGATCATGCGCATCAACGCCGACGGCACCGTTCCGCGCGACAATCCGTTCGTGAATCGCGAGGGGGCGCGCCCGGAGATCTGGTCGTACGGCCATCGCAACGCCCAGGCGGCGACGCTCGACCCGGACGGCAACCTCTGGACGGTCGAGCACGGCGCCCGCGGCGGAGACGAGCTGAACCAGCCGGAGAAGGGACGCAACTACGGGTGGCCGGTGATCACCTACGGCGTCGACTACTCGGGAATGCGGATCGGGGAAGGCACGGCGAAGGAAGGGATGGAGCAGCCGGTCTACTACTGGGATCCGGTGATCGCGCCTTCGGGCATGACGTTCTATACCGGCGATGCGTTTCCCGGGTGGAGGGGCAACGTGCTCATCGGCTCGCTCGGCAGCGGATCACTCGTGCGGCTGGTGCTCGACGGACGGCGCATCACGAGGGAAGAGCGGTACCGGGTGGACGGCGGTGCGCGTGTCCGCGACGTGAAGGAGGGTCCCGACGGGCTGGTCTACGTCGTCACCGACGCGGACAACGGGAAAGTCATACGCCTCCGACCGGCGGCTGCCGCGGCCGACTGATCCCCGATGTCCCGGTGTGTGACCCGACTCACCGCAGCCATGCATCGCCGGCGAGATCGTTCAGGAGGTGCAGGCGGGCGATCTCTGACAGGAGCAATCTGATGCGACGACTTGCCGTGCTGGCGCTGGTGGCAGCGGTGGTGGCATGCGACGATGACAATGATGGCGACCGGGACGAGGGCGCGGCCGACCGGGAGCCAGGCATCTCGGCGGATACGACCGTGGTCGAGCGGACGATGCAGGACACCGTGATCGTCACGCGCGATACGAACGTCACGGTCGATACGACCGTGCGCCGGGGAGACCGGCCTGTGGACAGCGATACGACCCGGGAAGACTGACGAGCGGGCGATTCAGATCCTGGCGGGGAGCCAGCCCATCCGCCAGACACCTACCGCGGCGAGGATGAGCAGGTTGAGGAGGACGCCCACCTTCGCCTCGGGCAGTGCCATGAGGCTCAGCACGAGCGAGCTCGTGGCAGCGACGAGCAGTGCCTTGACCCACCACTCCTGGCTCGTCATCGCCGCAGCCGAAGCGACGAGGAAGGCACCCCCGGCTACCAGCCAGAGCATTCCGAACGCACGAATGCCGGCATCCCCCAGGTCCACCGTGCCGCCGAGCACGGTGGTCTTGTAGGGAATCGACTCGGCGAGACCAAACGAGCCCGCAAAGCCGACGAAGTGCGCGAAGCCATGCAATGCGAGGAAAACGGCGATTGCGATCCGCATGAGACCCTCCCGATCTTCATCCGCAATCTCGGACCAGGCCGATGAAGATTCGGTGAAGCGGGGTGCAAGGTTTTTCGATAGATTCCGCTGAACCCGCCGATCAGGAACTCTCCGATGCCGCGTCACGCATTCGCCGCCGTGCTCCTCCTCGCATTCTCCCCTGCCGGGCTCGGTGCGCAGGCCGCCGCCGCGCCCGCCGATGCCGTTCTCGACTCGATCGAGCATGCGTGGAGCCTCGGTCATTATCCGGAAGCGCTCGCACGCCTGGAGTCGATGCTCGGCTCCGCGCCCGGGAGCGCCGCGCTCGAGCGGATCGCGCTCCTTACCGGCGAGCTCTTTCACACCGATTCGATAGCGGCGGACGGGCGGGAAGTGCAGTGGACGCGAGACGGTCGTTTCGCCGCCTTCGCCAGCGGCACCGGCGCTGAGCGAAAGGTGCACATCCTGAACCTGGACGATCGCCGGGGGATGACGACGATTCCCGGCCGGAACCTCGTCTTCTCTCCGCTCGGCACCGAGGCCGCCTATCTTGGCGTCGCCGAGACCCGGGCAATGGCTGCGCTCAGGGCGCAGGCCGATTCCGCGATCCGGCGCCGCGACGCCGAGGCGTTCCGCCGTGCACAGGCCGAGCTTTCGCGCCTCGAGGCGACCACGGCGACGATTCGCGTTCGCGATCTCCGGACCGGGAGGGAGCGGGAGGTCGCAGCGCCCGGGCTCTCGCGGCGGAGTCTCGCCTGGTCGGCCGACGGGCGTGCGCTCTATCTCGTCGGTGGCCCGGAGTCGGAGGCAGAGCGCGCGGACATCTACGTTCTTCCGGGCTCGGGCGCGCCGACCCCGGTCGTGGATGAGCCGGGACAGCGGGCGGGCCTCTTCGCCGCGGCGGGTGGACGTCACATGGTCTATCTCGAGCAGCGCGGCGTCGTGGTTCGCGACCTGACCGATGGCAGTGAGCGCAGCTTTCCCGCACGCGCCTTTTCGGCGGCAGGCGACGGCACCGCGATCGTCTTCGTGCAGCGCGACAGCACGCATCACACGCTCACCTACCTCCCGCTGGGCGTCGGGGCCGAGCCGCAGACCCTCCTTCGCACCACGCGGCGCCTGGACAGCCCGGCGCTCTCGCCCGACAAGTCGCGGGTCGTGTTCCAGATGATGCCGCGCGAGGACTGGGAGCTGTACGTGATCGGGGTGGAGGGCCGGGGTGAGCGTCGCATCACGCACGAGGTCCAGCACGACCTCTTCCCGCGCTTCCTCGACTCGAACCGCGTCCTCGCGGTGATCGGGGAGGCGCGCCATCGCCGCGCGCACATTCACGACCTCGCCACCGGTGCCCGCATCCGCGTATTTCACAACAACACGGTCCGCACGGTCTCGGCCGAGTACGAGTGGGCCGCGTCTCCGGACGGGACGAAGCTCCTCGTCGTCGCGGAGCGGGACGGCAACACGATCTCGCCCGAGCGGTCGGTGTATCTCACCGATTTGTCCCGGCGCGTCACCGCGGCCGAGCTCCGCGCACGCGTGAGCGCGAGCCTCGCGGGTGAGCGGGACCTGCGCGAACGCGGCCAGGCGACCTTCGAGCCGATCGCGGCCCGCGTGCGGGAGGCCGTACGCGACGTCTCCGTCAGCCGGATCCACGGCTACGCGCGCGACCTTTACGCCTTCGGCTCGAAGTACATCACGCAGCCCGGGAATGCCAGGGCCATCGAATACCTCGCAGCCCGGCTCCGCGAGTTCGGCTACGAACCGGAGCTCCAGTGGTTCGAGCCACGGCCGGGCGTCCGCACCGCGAACGTCGTCGCCCGGCTGCCGGGAACGACGGATCCCGACCTCGTCTACGTGATCAGCAGCCACTTCGACTCGGTCGAGGAGGGGCCCGGCTCGGACGACAACACCTCCGGCACATCGGCGCTCCTCGAGGCCGCACGCGTGCTGGCCGCGCGGCCGCAGGGGGCCACGATCGAGTTCGCGTTCTTCACGGGAGAGGAGGCGGGGCTGCTCGGGAGCCGGGAGTATGTGCGCCGCGCGGTGGCCGGCGGCAAGCGGATCGTGGGCGCGCTCAACAACGACATGGTCGGGTACATGAACGATCACCGGCTCGACAACACGATCCGCTACTCGAACGACGGCGTGCGCGACCTGCAGCACGCCGCGGCATTTCTCTTCACCGATCTCGTGACCTACGATGCCCGCTACTACAAGAACACCGACGCGCACGCGTACTACGAGCAGTACGGGGATATCGTCGGCGGCATCGGCTCCTACCCGATTCTGGGGAATCCGCACTATCACCAGTCGCACGACGTGCTCGAGACGGTGAGCCAGCACCTCGTCGCGGCAGTGAGCGGGACGACGGTCGCCTCGATCATGGCGATGGCGTCCGCGCCTTCGCGGGTGACCGGTCTCCGGGTCACCCGGTCGGCGAACGGGGCGGCCGCCGAATGGCGCGCATCACCCGAGCAGGGCGTCACGGCGTACCTGGTCGCGTTCGGCCCGGCCGGCGATCCCACGCGGAACCGCCGGACGGTCACTGGCCCCCGCGCGGAGCTGCCCGGCGCCGCGGCCGGGATGACGGTCTGGGTGAAGGCCGTCGGCCATGAGGGGATCGAAGGATGGGACTGGGCAAAGGGTATCGTGGAGTAGTGGTCGGCTTCGACGCTCGATTGTGACCCGCCACACTGCACTACTTCCCGTCCGGCACGACCCTCGAATCATGCTGAAACCGGTGCCGCTCTTCGCAGCAGTGCTCTTCGCCGCGGGCTGCAAGCCGTCGCCGGCGGAGCACCCGAGCGAGCCACTGGGCCAGGGCACGCTCGCCGTCGTACGCACGAGCGCGCTCGAGGCCGGTGCGGCGCGGGGCCTGCCTGCCGACGAGCGCGCGCTCGCCAACCCCTTCGGCGGCGACCCGACCGCCCTGCGCGACGGCGAACAGCTCTACAATGCGATGAACTGCACCGGCTGCCATGGCGCGCTCGGCGGGGGCGGCATCGGGCCTCCGTTCGCCGACGCCGACTGGATCTACGGCGGCGAGCCGGGGCAGATCTTCGCGTCCGTGGCCCAGGGCAGGCCGAACGGCATGCCTTCCTTCGGCGGCCGACTTCCGGCCGAATCGATCTGGCGCATCGTGATGTACGTCCAGTCGATCGCGCCGCCACAGCCGGAAGGCGGCGGGGAGGGCGGAGCGGTGGCCGAGGGCCGCACCAGGGGCAGGAGCGCAGGTGGTTCGGGCGGAGGCAGCTAGCCCGGCAACAGCGCAAGACAGCGAGGATGACGCGTGCAGAGCGACGGGGCGTTTCCCGGCGTCCAGTCGGCCTTCGAGCCGGCGGGACCCGGGGCGGGGCAGATCGATGCGCTGGCCTTCGTGCTCACCGCGGTCGGAGCCGCGGTGTTCCTCGTCTTCTGCATTGCGCTCGCGTATGCGCTGACGCATCGCCGGCGCGCGTCGGGCCCCCGTGCCCCGGAGGCGGACCGGCGCAGCACCCGGTGGATCGTGCTCACCGGTGCGGCAATTCCGCTGCTGATCCTCGTGCCGATCCTCTTCTACACTTTCAGCGCGCTCAGCGCGAACGATCCCGCCAATCGTGAGCCGGCGCTCGTGGTCGAGGTGCGGGGGAAGCAATGGTGGTGGGAAGTGCACTACGTGGATGCCGATCCCGCGAGGCGCTTCATCACCGCGAACGAGATCCGCGTGCCCGTGGGCAGGCCGGTGGAACTGCACCTCTATTCGGACGACGTGATCCACAGCTTCTGGGTCCCGTCGCTGCAGGGGAAAATGGATCTCATCCCCGGGCGGCGGAACGTGTTCTGGCTGCAGGCGGACCGTGCCGGGCTCTATCGCGGGCAGTGCGCCGAGTATTGCGGGCTGCAGCACACCCGCATGGTCCTCATGGTCCATGCGGACGAGCCGGATGCCTACGAAGCCTGGGCCGCGCGCCAGCGCCTTCCCGCGAGGGCCCGCACCGACTCCGCGGGCCGCTCGGCAGAAGGGGCGTTCCTCGCTTCCGGCTGCATTCTCTGCCACGCCGTGCGCGGCACGCCGGCGGGCGGCCGGCTCGGGCCCGATCTCACGCATCTCGCCAGCCGGGCGACGCTCGCCGGCGGCATCCTTCCCAACACCCGCGCCACCCTGATGGGGTGGGTGGCCAATCCGCAGGCGCTCAAGCCGGGGAGCAAGATGCCGAGCGTTCCCCTCGCGCCGGATACGCTGCATGCGATCGTGCAGTATCTGATGGGGCTCGAGTAGCATGGCGCCGCGCACCGATCGCCACGAAGGCACACCGGAATCGCGGCGCGCGGCGTTCGAACAGCAGTGGGAGAGCCCGAAGGGGATCACCGGATACCTGCGGGACGTGAACAACATCCCGATCGCCCACCGCTACATGGTGACGGGGTTCGCGTTCTTCGTCGTCGGCGGGGTCCTCGCCCTGCTCATGCGCCTCCAGCTCGGCTCGCCCGAGAACACCTTCCTCGACGCCGAGACGTACAACCAGCTCTTCACGATGCATGGGACGACGATGATGTTCCTCTTCGTCATCCCGTTCATCGAGGCGCTGGCGAACTACATGCTCCCGCTCCTCCTCGGCACGCGGGACCTGCCGTTCCCGCGCCTCACGGCGCTCAGCTACTGGACCTACCTCTTCGGCGGCATCCTGCTCTACTCGAGCTTCCTCTTCGGCGTGGCGCCGGACGGCGGGTGGTTCGCCTACATGCCGCTCACGAGCAAGGAATATTCACCGGGCATCAATCTGGACTTCTGGGACATCGGGCTCAGCGTGGCGGAGATCGCAGCGCTCGGCGCGGCCTCCGAGATGATCGTCGCGATCCTGCGCATGCGCGCGCCGGGAATGTCGATCAACCGGATCCCGGTCTTCGGCTGGGCGATGCTCGTGACGGCGTTCATGATCGTCTTCGCCTTCACGCCGCTCATCGTCGGGACGTTCATGCTGGAGCTCGACCGCAAGGAGATCACGAGCTTCTTCCTGGCCGACCAGGGAGGCGATCCGCTCCTCTGGCAGCACCTCTTCTGGTCATTCGGCCATCCCGAGGTGTACATCATGTTCCTCCCGGCGGTGGGGATCGTGACGCACATCGTGCAGGTGTTCTCCCGGCGGCCGGTGGTCAGCTACACGCTCGTGGTGCTCGCGATCGTGGCCACCGGCTTCCTGAGCTTCGGGCTCTGGGTCCACCACATGTACACCACAGGGCTCTCGCCCGTGGCGATGGGCTACTTCTCGGCGGCGAGCATGATGATCGCCATTCCGACCGGGGTGCAGGTGGCCGGATGGATCGCCACCTTCTGGACCGGGCGCCCGATGTGGCGCACGCCGCTCGTCTTCGTGCTCGCCGGGCTGGTCATCTTCGTGATCGGCGGCATCACGGGCGTGATGGTGGCCTCGGTGCCGTTCGACCAGCAGGCGCACGACACCTACTTCGTGGTGGCACACCTGCACTATGTCCTCATCGGCGGATCGATCTTCCCGCTGCTGGCCGGGATGTACTACTGGCTGCCGAAGATCACGGGGCGGATGCTGAGCGAGAAGGCGGGCCTCACGAGCGCGGCACTCATGTTCGTCGGGTTCAATCTCGCCTTCTTCCCGATGCACATCTCGGGCTGGCTCGGGATGCCGCGGCGCGTGTACACGTATCCCGAGGGCCTCGGCCTCGACGGGTACAACCTCGCCTCGACGATCGGCGCGTTCGTGCTCGCCACGGGGATCGTGCTTTCCGCCGGGAACCTGCTCTGGAGCCTCCGTCGCGGACGGCCAGCCGGCGGCAACCCATGGCTCGGCGATACCCTCGAGTGGTCGGTCTCCTCGCCACCTCCCTCGGCACAGTTCGGGCGCCTTCCGGTCGTCGTCGACCGGCATCCGATGTGGGATGAAGCCTGGCGCATGGAGACACTGCATCCGGAGGAAACCGCGCCGCCGGATCCCGCTGCCGAACGGAGCGTGGAGGAGCTGCACCACTGGCCCACGCGCTGGCGCGGCGCGCTCGCGGTGACGGTGGTCGATGCGCATCCGATCGCCGTGGTCCACGTGCCGGGGCCGACCTGGGCGCCATTCACGATGTCGGTCGGATTTCTCGTGCTCTTCGCAGCCCTGATCGTCGATCACGTGATGGCGATCGGTGTCGGGCTCGCCATCATCGCGGTGGCGCTGGTCCTCTGGTTTCGTCCGCGGAAGTCGGAAGAGGCGGCCATGGAAGATGACGAGGGGCGCGGTGCGGACGACCTGCCACTCGCCATTTCGGGGCGCGAAGCGAATGGCTACTGGGGCACCTGGGTGTTCCTCCTCGTGCTCGCGACGGCGCTCACGTCGTTCGTGGCGAGCTACTTCTACCTGGCGGAGGGACCGTCGCCGGAATGGCCGCCACAGTCACCGCCGGCACTCCTCTATCCGGGATTCGCGGCCGGAGCGCTCCTCCTTGCCGCCCTCCTGATGCGGGCCGCGGCGCGACGCGTGGTCGGGGGACGCGGCGCCGCGTTCCCGGTGCTCCTCTCACTCGTGCTCGCCGCCGCGGGCCTCGGGATTTCGGTGGCGGGCTTCCTGAAGAGCGAGCTTCAGCCGGCGGACAGCGGTTACGCCTCGGCCCACCTCGGGGTGGAAGGGTTCCAGTGGCTGGTCGTCGTGGTGCAGGCGGTGATGACCTTCGTCGCGCTGCTCTGGTCGTGGCGGCGGCCGCGGGATCGCCGCGGCCATGCCGTGGTCCATAACACCTCGCTCGTGAGCTGGTTCTCCGCCGCAAGTGCGGTCGTCGTGTTCGTCACCCTCTACGTCACGCCGAGGGTCTGGTGAGGCGCGGCCGGCTGATCTCGACCGACCGGCGGGGGCTCGGCTCCGCCGCGTTCGCTGCGGGGGCCGGACCGGCCGCGTGGGCGCTGCATTTCATGGGGAGCTACGCGCTCGTCGCGCTCGCGTGTACGACCGGCTGGAGCGGGATCGGCGCAGCGCTGGCCGTGGCGACGATCGTGCTCGCCCTGCTGGCCGTGGCCTCCGCCGTCGTCGGCTACCGCGGCTGGCGCGAGAGCCGTGCGCCGCAGCAACTCGACGCGGCCCTGAACGAGCCGGGCGGGTGGCGCGCATTCATGATGACCTCGGGAATCGTGCTCGGAGCCCTCTCGGCGCTGTCGATCGTCCTGCAGGGTGCTTCGACGCTGCTGGCGCCGTTCTGTTCCCAGAGTGGAGTGATCCAGTGACCCGGCTGCGCCGCGGGATCCTGCCACTGGTCTTTCTGCCGGTAGTCGCGTGTGCGGGCGGCGAGGCACGGGAAACAGCCGCCGCGGCGACCGGCGGCGCTCCGGATCGCGGCGCACTCGCCATCCGCGAGTATGGCTGCGGAAGCTGTCACGTGATTCCGGGCATCCCCGGCGCGCGCGGCGAGGTGGGGCCACCGCTGCACGATTTCGGCCGCCGGGCGTACATCGCCGGTGCTCTGGCGAATGCGCCGGACAACCTCGTGCTCTGGATCCGTGCGCCCGAGGTCGTCGAGCCGGGCACGGTCATGCCCAACCTCGGTGTCTCGCTCGAGGATGCGCGCGACATTTCCGCCTATCTCTACACGCTCGGTGGCGGGCGCCTCGGGCCTCCGCGGGCCTTCGACCGGCGGGTCATCGAGCACACGCCCGGCGATTGATTCCGCCGCCACCGCCACCGGCCGGCGCGACCCGGCCACCCCTACCGGAACCGTCCGAGATTTGCGATATTGTTGCGCACGTTCTGCCCAAAGTTCCACCGCAACCAAGGAGGTGATCCATTGTCTAGTGAGAGTTGCATCCCGAGCTCGAACAGGGCAAGCGATCGCCTGGCTCACCGAGCCTAGCAATCGATTCGAGCGAGGCGCTCGCCTCGAGCTCGATGCCAACCGACCCCGCCGGAATCCTCACGGATCCCGGCGGGGTTTTGCATGTCGCCCTTCCCGGTGGGATTCCGCATGAACTCCTGAATCTCGGACACATTCCCGGCCAGGAGGATCCATGAAAAGCCCAGTACGAATCATGACCGTGGCGCTCGCCGCCGGCGGCCTGTCCGCGGCGGCGGCGCTCGGCCTGCGCGGTGCCGATACTCCCGTGCGATTCGGCACCGCCGACCTCGCGACGGGTATCCGCATCCACTACGCCGACGCGGGTGATCCCGCCGCGGAACCGATCATCATGCTCCACGGCTACAGCGACTCCTGGTACTCGTTCAGCCCGATCATGCCGCTGCTCGAATCGCGCTACCGGCTGCTCGCGATCGACCAGCGCGGACATGGCGCGTCGGACCAGCCGGCGTCCGGCTATGGTCTCCGGGACATGGCGGAGGATGTGGTGGCGTTCATGGACGAGCTGAAGATCGAGCGCGCGACCATCATCGGCCATTCGATGGGGAGCCTGGTGGCGCAGCAGCTCGGCGTCATCGCGCCGGGACGCGTCGAGCGGCTCGTCCTGATCGGCTCCGGCACCACCCTGCGGCAGATGAACGACCAGGGCGCCTTCGCGGAGGCGGTGAACGCACTGACCGATCCCGTGTCCCTCGAGTTCATCCGCGGCTTCCAGGAGAGCACGATCCATCATCCCGTGCCGAAGGCGTTCCTCGATTCGGTCGTCGGCGAGAGCACGAAGCTGAGCGCGCGGGTCTGGAAGGCACTGCTCGCCGGCATGCTGGGAACGCCGCCGGCCGACGGCCTGGCCCGCCACGGGATCCCGACGCTGCTCGTGTGGGGGAATGACGATTCGGTGTTTTCGAAGGAACAGCGCGATGCGCTGGCGGCGCGCCTTCCGGATGCGGAGCGGCTGGACTACGAGGATACCGGGCACGCCACCCACTGGGAGCGCCCGGAGCAGTTCGCCGAAGATCTGGACGACTTCATCCGCCGGACCCCAGCGCGGGATGCCGCCAGGTAAGGAGGAGTCCGATCAGTCCGAGGAGGGCCATGGTGCCGGGGGCGAGCGCGGGAAACGCCCCCGTCAGCATTTCCGTGATCATCTCGCCGCCGGCGAGCCCGGGCTTCGTCTCGAGGGCGAATTCGCGGTTTCCGGCGGTGTGCAGCACGATGCCGAGGCCGGCACTCGCGAGGAAGAGCAGCATGACCGCGCGGAGAGCGTAGACGCTCGCCCTCGAGCGCGCGAGCCAGTGCCAGCAGAGGACGCCGAGCGCCGCAACGATCAGGGCCAGCGGAATGCGCTGCCACCAGTCCTCCAGGTGCTCCATCAGCACCAGCTCGAGCGCGGTGCCCACGAGTCCTGCGACGAGCAGCAGCGACAGCGCCCGCCGGAAGGCGCGAAGCGTGGATTCGGCGGCGGCGGCGCCGGCGCGGATGGCCGACCGGTGGCCTCCATCACGGAATGCGGTCACGCCCCGAATATACTTCGCGCATGACCTCTCCCTTCACCGAGCTCGGGCTCGGCGGCGATCTCATCGAGTCGCTGACTCGACTGGGCTACGAAGAACCCACTCCCATCCAGCGTGAAGCCATACCCCCCCTCCTCGCTGGCCGGGACCTGCTCGGCCAGGCGGCGACGGGCACGGGCAAGACCGCGGCCTTCGCGCTGCCGCTCGTCGAGCGCCTCGCCGAGGCGGAACCGGCGGCGGGGCGGCCGTTCATCCTCGTGCTGGTGCCGACCCGCGAGCTCGCGATGCAGGTCGCGGAGGCGTTTCACAAGTACGGGCGGGCCCGATCTGCGCGCGTCGTCCCGATCTACGGGGGGCAGGCGTTCGATCAGCAGATCCGCGCGCTCCGCCGGGGAGCGCACGTCGTCGTCGCCACGCCGGGGCGCGCGCTCGACCACCTGCGGCGCGGGACGCTCGATTTCGCCGACCTGACGGCGGTGGTCCTCGACGAAGCGGACGAGATGCTCGACATGGGATTTGCCGAGGAGATCGAGCAGATCCTCGAATCCGCGCCCGCCGAGCGGCAGACGGCGCTCTTCTCGGCGACGATGCCACCGCGCATCGCCGCGATCGCCGAGCGCCACCTGCGGAAGCCGGTGCGCGTCCAGATCGCCCGCGAGAAGGCGGCGCACGGCGCCGTCCCCCGCGTGCGCCAGACCGCGTACATCGTGTCCCGGGCGCAGAAGGTGCCGGCGCTCGGACGGGTGCTGGACCTGGAGGCGCCCGGACTCGCGGTAATCTTCTGCCGGACGCGCACCGAGGTCGACATGCTGGCCGAGACGCTGGCGGCGCGCGGTTATCGGGCGGAGGCATTGCACGGGGGGATGACGCAGGAGCAGCGGGACCGCGTGATGAAGCGGACGCGGGGCGGCGCGATCGACCTGCTGATCGCGACCGACGTCGCGGCGCGCGGGCTCGACATCGAACAGCTGACGCATGTCGTCAACTTCGACGTGCCCTCGTCGCCCGCGGCGTACGTGCACCGCATCGGGCGCACCGGGCGCGCGGGGCGGGAAGGCGTCGCGATCACGCTCGCCGAGCCGCGCGAGCATCGGCTGCTCCGGAACATCGAGCAGCTCACGCGGCAGAAGATCCAGATCGCGACCGTCCCGACCGTGCTCGACGTGCGCGCCCGCCGGCTCGAGCTGACGCGCGCGTCGCTCCGCGAAGCGATCCTCGCCGGCGACCTGGATGGCTACCGCTCCGTGGTCGAGGGGCTCGCGGACGAATTCGACGTGCTCGACGTCGCGGCGGCGGCCGTGAAGCTCATCCACGCGGAAAGTGCCGGCGCGGACGGCGATGCGTCGGACGACGAGATCCCGTCGATCGACTCCGGAGACGGCCGCCGCCCACGGACCAAGGCCGCGGCGCGTCATGTCGAGCCCCGGGGCCCCGCGGCCGGGCGCGAGCTCGCGCCCGGCATGGTCCGGATCTACGTCGGCGCCGGCCGGAAGGCGAACATGCGGCCCGCCGATCTCGTCGGCGCCATCGCGAACGAGTCGGGGATCGACGCACGCGGGATCGGCGCGATCGAGATCGCCGACACGTTCTCGCTCGTCGAGCTGCCCGAAGAGGTCGTGGATCAGGTGGTCGCTGCGCTGCGCGCGACGACCATCAAGGGAAAGCGGCTCACGGTCCGGCGGGACCAGGCGCGCTCCCGAGGACCAACGGCACCAGCGCGAAAGCGGCCAGGGTCAGGATCGCGATCATCGCGAGGTTGAGGAGGATGCCGGCGCGGATCATGGTCCCCATGGGGATCCGGCCGGTGCCGTAGACGATCGCGTTCGGCGGCGTCGCGACGGGCAGCATGAACCCGCAGGATGCTGCGAGCGCCGCGGGGATGACGAGCAGGAGCGGGCTCTCTCCGAGTCCCACCGCGAGGGCACCGGCGATCGGGAGGAACGTGGCGGCGGCCGCCGTGTTGCTCGCGAGCTCCGAAAGGAACACCACCGAGGCCACCACGCCGAGTACCAGCAGGGGGAGGGGCAGGGCCCCGAGGCGCTCGAGCGCGGTTCCCAGCCACGCCGCGAGCCCGGACGACTGGATCACCGCCGCGAGCGACAACCCCCCACCGAAGAGCAGCAGCACCGACCAGGGCAGCCGGTCGATGTCCTCCCCCTTCAGCGGGAACTCCTTCCGCCGCCAGCTGACCGGAATCGCAAAGAGCAGGAGGGCTCCGGCCACGGCGATCGTCGTATCGCTCACGGCGGGTACGAGGCGCGCGATCAGCGGACGGAACATCCAGCCGAGTGCCGTGGCGAGCGTGATGGCGCCCACGAGCCGTTCCGCGCGCGTCAGCGGGCCGAGGGCGGCGCGCGCCGAGCCCAGCTCGGATCCGGCGCCCGCGAGCCGCACGTCGCCGACCCGGCACACCACCTTCGTCAGGATCAGCCAGGCGAGCGGGAGCGAGAGCGCGACCAGCGGCACGCCGATCAGCATCCAGCGCCCGAATCCGATCTCGAATCCGAATCGTTCCTGCATGTAGGCGGCCAGCAGGGCATTGGGCGGCGTGCCGATGAGCGTGCCGAGTCCTCCGAGGCTCGCCGCATACGCCACACCGATGAGCAGTGCGGCCCCGAACGGCGTCCGGACCTCGCCGCTCCCCGGATCCTCGAGCGCGACGACCGAGAGCGCCATCGGGAGCATCATCAGCGTCGCCGCGGTGTTGCTGATCCACATGCTGAGGAACGCGGTCGCGAGCATGAAGCCGGCGACGAGGTTCGCCGGCCGGCTGCCGACGGCCGCCAGGATCATGAGCGCGGCGCGCCGGTGCAGGCCGCAGCGCTCGACCGCGAGCGCGATCAGGAATCCGCCGAGAAAGAGGAAGACGGTCGGGTTCGCGTACGGCGATGCGGCATCCTCGATCGAGGCGATGCCGAGCAGCGGCGACAGGACGATGGGGAGCAGGGAAGTGGCGCCGAGCGGCAGCGCCTCGGTCATCCACCAGACGGCGAGGAGCACGGCGAGCGCGGCGGTGCGCCAGGCGGCGGGCGGCATGCCGGCGGGCGGCGGCAGGAGAAGCACGGCGGCGAAGAGCGCCGGCCCGGCCAGGAGGCCGGCGCTCCGGCCGGTCAGTCCGCGGATGGCACGGCCTCCGCCGGCGTCGGCGGTGCGGTGTGGGGACGCGAGCGCGTGAGCCAGGCGCCCAGCCGGTCTCCGCCGGTGCGCAGGAGCACGTAGGCGCTCGGCACGACGAAGAGCGTGAGCAGCGTCGACACGGCCACGCCGCCGACCACCGCGATGGCGAGCGGCTGCATCAGCTCGGTGCCCTCGCCGAGTCCGAGCGCGAGCGGCAGCGTACCGAAGAAGGTCGTGAGCGTCGTCATGAGGATCGGCCGGAGGCGGACCGCGCCGGCATTGATGACGGCTTCCTCCATGCCCGCCCCCTGGCCGCGGTATTCCTCGATGTACTCCACGAGGAGGATCGAGTTGTTCACGACGATGCCAGCGAGGAGTATCACGCCGAGGAGCACCGGCGCGCTGAGCGGCGTCCCGGTTGCCCACAGCGCGATCCCGACGCCGATGAGCGAGAGCGGGATCGCGAGGATGATCACGAACGGATCGATCAGGCTCTCGTACTGGATGGCGAGCACCACGAAGACGAGGAAGATCGCCAGCAGCATCGTCAGCGTGAGCTGGCGGTTGTTGTCGCGGATCGCCTCCTCCTCGCCGCCCATGATGATGCCGTACCCTTCCGGCATGTCGAGGCCGGCGAGCCGTGCGCGGATCGAGTCGTTGACCTCGCCCACGGGAGCCACTTCCGCGACCACGTCGCCGGTGAGGCGAAGGACGCGGTTCTGGTTCTCGCGGCGGATGTCGGTCGGCCCCAGGCTCGTCGTCACGGTGGCGACATCGCGCACGTAGATGGGCGCGCCGTCCGCAGGGCCGGAGAAGAGCGCGATCGAGCCGAGGTCCTCGGGACTCAGGAAGCGGTTGCGCGGCAGCATGACCCGGACGTCGTACTCGCGATTGCCTTCGGTGTACCGCGTGGCCACGGTGCCGTCGAGCGCGGTCCGCAGGGTCTGCCCGACCTCCACGACGCTCAGCCCGAGGTAGCCGGCGCGCTCGCGGTCGAGCCGCACCGACAGCTGCGGGCTCGCCTCTTCGGTGGAGGACTCGAGATTCTCGAGCCCGGGAACGCCGGTGAGGCGGGACATCACGACCGCGCCGATGCGCTGCAGCTCGCCGATGTCGTCGCCCAGGATGTTCAGGGCGACGTCGGAGCCGGACGTCGAGGTGCGAAGCCCGCGGATCCGGGGGGGCCGTACGAAGACGCGCGCGCCGGCAAAGCCGCGCTCATCGATCCGCGCCTGCAGCTGGCGGACCCATTCGTCGGCGCTCATGTCCCGCGCCGAGACGGGCACGAGCCGGATGTCCATCGACCCCCGACCCGAGCGGCTCGCCGTCGAGCCGCCGAAGAGGAAGCCGCCGGCCGTCACGAAGACGTTCTGCACGTGCGGCATCTCGCCGACCATGGCCTCGAGCTCGCGGGCGAGGGCATTGGTCTGCTCGGGCGTGCCGCCAGGCGGCAGCGAGATGAAGACGCCGATGCCGCCGTCATCGACCTGCGGGAGGAACTCGGTCGGCAGGCCGCGAACGAGGAAGAGGGCGGCCGCGAGCGCGCCGACGGCCGTGCCGAGGATCGCCCAGCGATAGCGGAGCGAGCGGCGCGCCACGTGGCGGTAGCGCTCGCGCAGGCGGCCCACGGCGTGATCGAACGCCACGAGGGGCCGGACCCGATCGAGCCCGCTGGAGCGGTTGACCTTGCCGAGCTGCGCGGCCAGCATCGGGACGAGCGTGAGCGCCACGCCGAGCGAGACGGCGATCGCGAACGACACGGTCAGCACGAGCTCGGTGAAGAGCAGGGCCGCGAGGCCGCTGACGAGGAGGAAGGGCAGGACGGCCGCGAGGTTGGTCAGCGTCGAGGCCACCACCGCGCTCGAGACTTCCGCGGCGCCCGCGTGGGCGGCCTCGACCGGGTCCGGCGTGTCTTCCTCGCGCTTGCGGAAGATGTTCTCGAGCATCACGATCGAGTTGTCCAGCAGGAGGCCGACGCCGAGCGCGAGGCCGCCGAGCGACATGATGTTGAGCGTGAGGTCGGCCAGGCCCATCAGCACGAAGGTGGCGAGCACCGCCAGCGGGATCGAGATGCCGATGATGAACGTCTTCCGCAGCGACTGCAGGAAGAGCAGCACGACGATCATGGCGAGCAGGGCGCCGAAGAGCGCGGCGTCGCGTACCGAGTTCACCGAGTTGCGGATGAAGTCGGCCTGGTTCTGGATCACCCGGTACTCGAGGTCCGCGGGCACGTAGTTCGTGGCGCGCAGGGCTTCCAGCTTCGCGTTGACGCCTTCGGCCACCGTGACGGTGTTCGCGTCCGGCTGCTTGCGGAGGGAGACCTTCACGGCGGGCACGCCGTTGAGCCGGGCCCAGAGCCGCTGCTCCTGATGCGTGTCCGCGACCTGCGCGATCTCGGACAGCGGAATGCGCCGACCGCCGCCGACCTCGAGCAGCACCGCCCGGATGTCGTCGACCGAGCGGAACTTGCCCTCGGTCTTCCCCACAAGCTCCCGCTCGGTCGAGCCGACGCGCCCCGCCGCCACGTCCTGGTTGGCGGCGCGCAGCGCCGTGATCACCTGCGACACCGTGATGCCGTACGCCTGCATCCGCTCCTGGTCGAGTACCACTTCGACCTCGCGGATGAGGCCGCCCGAGACGTCGACCGAGCCGACGCCCTGCACGGTCAGGAGCTGCGGGCGCAGGCGATCCTCGACCCAGGTGCGGAGCGACACGAGGTCGCGCACGTCGGACGAGAACGCCACTTCGTAGACCGGGATCTGCGAGGGATCGGATTTCCGGATGGTCGGCGGCTCGATCTCCTCCGGCAGCTGCGCCCGGGCGCGGTTGAGCGCCGTCGAGGCGTCCTGCAGCGCGAAATCGATGTTCGTGCCATAGCTGAAATCGAGATTGACGCCGACGCGTCCCTCCTGGATCTCGGTCTCGAGGCGCGTGAGGTTCTCCGTGGTCGCGAGCGCCGCCTCGAGCGGCTTGGCGACGGTCTCCTCGAGCACTCCCGGCTCGACCCCCGGATTGTCGACGCTGACGCGGACCTGGGGATACACGATGCGCGGCAGGAGGTCGAGCGGAAGCTGCCCGACGAAGACCGTGCCGAGGACGAGGATGACGGCCGTGAGCATGACCGTGCCGATGGGGCGGCGAATGGCCCAGCTGGCGAGGCCGCCGCGCCGGCGGGGCCCGTCGGATCCGTGGATCTGGCTCATCGTGAATCTCCCGCGGCGGGCGGTGGGGGTGCCGCCTGACCTCCTGCCGAGGACCGTGCCGGCTCCGGCGAGGCCAGGGCCGGCGCGTCGACGATGCGCACCTGGGCGCCATCCCGAAGCGTGGTGACTCCTGCGACCGCCACGGTATCGCCGGGGGCGAGGCCCCGGACGATCTCCACGCGGCCCTGAAAGGTCCCGCCGCGCTGGACCTGCCGGCGGCTCGCCCTGCCCTGGCTGATGATGAAGGCCGCGCTGCCGCCCGCGTCATCGACGAGCGCGCCGGCCGGGACCATCAGCACCCCGTCGCGCGGGTCGAGCTGGAAGTCGACCCGGGCGAGAAACCCGGGCCGCGCGTCGCGGGCCGCCGCGCCGGTGAGCACTACTTCGACCGGCACGAGCCGCGTGGTCGGGTCGCCCGACGGGAAAATGCGTCGAATGCGTCCCGGCAGGGTCCGCCCGGGGAGCGCATCGAGGGTGAGCGAGACGTCGTCGTCTTCCTCAAGTGCCGTGACGTCGAGCTCCGAGATCGGCAGCCGGACGACGAGCGTGGACACGTCGCCGATCGTGAACAGCTCGGTCTGCGCCCCGACGATGTTGCCCATCTCGACGCTCTTGCGGAGCACCACGCCGGCGATCGGCGAGCGGACGGTGGCATACCCCACCCGCGTCCGGAGCTGGTCCCGGCTCGCCTGCGCCGCCGCGTGCGCCGCAATGTCCCGCTCATACTCGGCGACCGTGATGATCTCCTCGTTCCTGAGGCGCTCCGCGCGCTCGGCCGCCCGCGCTGCAACCTGGAGGCTCGCTTCCGCGCTCGCGAGCTGGGCCTCGAGCTCCCGGCTGTCGATCCGGGCGAGAAGGCTGCCCTGGCGCACCTGGTCCCCCTCCTCGACGGCGACCTGCCGCACCGCACCCGACAGCTGGCTGTTGATGGTGACGGTCCGGATCGGCTCGATCGTTCCCGTGACCGTGACGGTGCGGGCTGCGGTTCCGAGCTCGGCGACGGCGATCTCCACCGGGATCGGCCGGTCCTCCGCCCCCGGAGTCCCGCCGTTCCGGGCCTGAGGCGCCGCGTCGTTGCCGCCGCAGGCAGCCGCCGCGAGGAGCAGGAGGGCGCGCGACGACGCGCGAGGGGACGGGACGGGGGAGAAAGCAGTCGGCATTGCATTCCTGAGGAGTGGCTCGAAGGCGCGGATCATCCTAACGGTACGCTCAGGCCCGCACGATCGTTGAGTGGCGTGGAATATGCCGGGTCGAACGTCACTCTCGACATCCCCCGGGTTCCCGGCCACTTTCCGTGCATGGCCGCCTCCACGCCGGACATCCAGCCGTGAGATCCACCATCCGGGACCGTCTTGGCCTCGCCTTCCTGATCACCTTCGTGGTCTTCCTCACGCTCGTCGTCTACGCCTATCGCAGGACCCAGCAGGTTGCCGTCGTCGGCCGGACCACGGAGGCCTCGCACGAGCTGCTGGTCGAGCTGGAGCGCACGCTGGCCACGCTGCACGAGGCGCGCGCGAGCCAGCGGGCCTTCCTCCTGTCGGGCGAGGCCACGTACCTGCGCAACGCCGACCGCGCCCGCGGGATGCTCCACACGCACGCGACCCGGCTCGACGCGCTGGGTGTCGAGACCGCCGGCATCGATTCGCTGCTCGACCAGGAGTTCGCGACGATGGACTCCGCCGTCGCACTCTATCGGCAGGCGGGACCCGCGGCGGCACGGGCCGCCATGGCGCGGTGGGAAGATCGGCGGACGGTGGACCGGCTGCGCGGAATGGTCGCGCTCGCCACGGCGGAGCGGGCGGCCATCGCGGAGGCGGAAAGCCGGCGCGCAGCCGCCCGCTCGCTCGACGTCGTCCTCGCGGTCACCGCCCTCTCGCTCATCGGTCTCGCGATTCACGGGGCGCTCGGGCTGGCCCTCCTCCGATACGTCAACGAGCGCGCCCGGGTGGAGGCGGCCTTCGAGGCGCAGCGGGAAAACCTGGACGAGCGGATCCGTGAGCGGACCGCCGAGCTCGAGCGCGAGCGGGCGCGCGCCACGGCGGAAGCCGAGCGGGCCCGGAGCGCGCTCGCGGAGCGGATGAGTGCGGAGAGCGCCCGCGAGCGGTCGGAGACCCAGTATCGCGCGCTGGTCGAGCAGGTGAAGGACTACGCGATCTTCCAGGTGGATCGCGACGGGCGGCCCCGGAGCTGGAACGAAGGCGTGAGCCGCGTCCTCGGATATGCGGAATCCGAATTCCTCGGCAGCGACGCCGGACTCATCTTCACCGATCGTGACCGCGCGGCCGGGATTCCCCAGAAGGAGCTCGAGCTGGCCGCGACGCGCGGCTTCGCGGCGAACGACCGCTGGATGCGCCGCAAGGACGGCACGCACTTCTTCGCCGCCGGCACGACCACCGCCCTTCACGACGAGCACGGGACGCACATCGGTTTCACGAAGGTCATGCGCGACCAGACCACCTGGAAGGAAACGGAGGAGGCGCTGCGCCGGAGCGAGGCGCGGTATCGCCTCGTCGCGCGTGCCTCGCGCGAGGCGATCTGGGACTGGAACCTGATCAGCGATCAGATCGAGTGGAACGAGGGCATCGAGCAGCTCTTCGGCTACCGGCTCGACGAAGTGCCCGCGGACGTCGAATGGTGGCACGAGCGCGTGCATCCCGACGACCAGCAGCGCGTCGTTTCCGGGCTGCGCGGGGCCATCGAGGGGGGCAGCGAGTTCTGGACCGAGGAATACCGATTCCGCCGCGCGGACGGCACCTACGCCGTCGTCACCGACCGGGGCGTCGTGGCGCGGGACCAGCGGGGCAAGGCGTACCGGATGCTCGGGACGATCGCCGACTTCACGGAGCGGCGCCGCGCCGAGGAGAAGCTGGCGCAGGCGCAGCGGATCGAGGCCGTGGGGCGGCTCGCGGGGGGCATCGCGCACGACCTCAACAACATGCTGACGACGATCGTCGGCTACAGCATGTTCCTCGAGCAGAGCCTCGCCGCGGACGACGAGAACCGGCGCGCGGATGTCGCCGAAATCCGCAAGGCGGCCGACCGCTCCGCGGCGCTCACGCGCTCGCTGCTCGCCTTTGCGCGACGGGAGCTGATCCGCCCGCAGCCACTCAACCTCAATGAAGTGGTTCGCGATACCGAGCGGGTGCTTCGCCCGGCTCTCGGCGAGAGCATCGTCGTCGAGACGCGACTCACCGCCCTCGAGCCGACGGTGTTCGCCGACCGCGGCCGGCTCGAGCAGGTGGTGCTCAACCTCGCGCTCAATGCGCGCGATGCGATGCCGACCGGTGGCCGGCTCACGATCACGACGGAAAACGTCGTGCTCGGTCCGGAGGACGCGGAACGGCACCCAGGCACGGAGATCATCTCCGGCCCGTACGTCAGGATGGTGATCACCGATACCGGGCACGGCATGGACCCGGCGACGCTGAGCCGGATCTTCGAGCCGTTCTTCACGACGAAGGACGTCGGCGAGGGGACGGGCCTCGGTCTCGCGACGGTGTACGGGACGGTGAAGCAGGCCGGCGGCTTCATCTGGGCGTACAGCGAGCCCAGTTACGGATCATCGTTCACCGTCTATCTCCCGTCGGTGCTCGACGACGAAGGGATGATCGAGACGCCGATACCGGAGCTGCGGGCCGCTCAGGGAGGATCGGAGACGATCGTGGTCGTGGAGGACGAGGACACCGTGCGCCTCCTGGCCTGGCGCACGCTGAGCGGGGCGGGGTACGACTGTCACCAGGCGGCGGATGCGAGTGCCGCGCTGAGCCTGCTCCGGCGGATCTCCGGGCCGGTGCACCTCCTGCTTACCGACATCGTGATGCCGGGCATGGGCGGCGAGGAGCTCGCCCGCGAACTGCGACCGGGCCGCCCCGAGATGCAGATCCTCTACACGTCGGGCTTCACGGACGACGAAGTGGTGCGCCGTGGCCTGATGCGGCAGGGCGCGCCTTTCCTCCAGAAGCCGTGGGCGCCGGAGCAGCTGCTCCGGCGCGTGCGTGAGGTGCTCGATATGGCCGCCCTCACTGCCGAACGCCCCACCGAGCCGGTCGCTCAGGTTCCGCGGAACGGCGGACTCGTGAACGGCTCATAGGTCAGAAAGAAGGGGCCGTAGGCGAGCGCAGCACCGTCTCCCATCCCTCCCGGGCCGGCGCCGTCGGCGTCCGGGACACGGGAATGTCGACCGGCCCTTCACCCTTCCTGCCGGCGACGATCGTCATCAGCGTCACGATGAAGAAGAGCAGCAGTCCCACGAACATCGCCGATCCGCCGATGCCCGTGAGCAGGCCTCCCAGGTCCCGCGCGGGTTTGTCGTACGTGGCTTGAGCCCGGAAGATGCGCCACGGCGGAATGCGACAGGTGGGCCGCGCCTCGCAACCGGGGCGATCCGGTGTAGGATTCACTGGCGGGCCGTCGGTGGCGGCCCGCCAGTGACGATCCGCAGCATTCAGCCGCGCCGACGCTCGCCTCGGCCGGAGACCAATAGCGTCCGGAGGTCAGCATGAGCAGCAGGAAGACAGACGACATCGATCACGCGCTCAATCCCCACCGCGCGGAGGAGCTGGCACGGGCAACCGAGCATTCGGCCGACGTGCTCCGGCAGCGTGGCATCGACCTCACCGGTCGCGAATCGGCGGAAGAGCTTGCCGCCATCCAGACCGCCGTCGAAGCGTTCGAAGACGCGGCCGCCGCGCGCGGCGCGGACTCCTTCGTCGATTCACCGCTGTCGTCGGATCCGCAGCACCGCGCGCTGGTCGTGCCGGCTCGCGAGCGCGGCGAGTCGCCGGCGGCCTATGCCGATCGCATCCAGCAGGCGGCACGCGAGCTGGCCTCGCGATGAAGCTCGGCATGGTCGGCCTCGGTCGCATGGGCGCGAACATGGCCGCGCGCCTCCAGGCCGGGGGGCACACGATCGTCGCGTTCGATCGGAGCGCCGAGGCGGTCGCCGCGGCGGTCGGCGCCGGCGCCACGGGTGCAGCATCGCTGGAGGAGATGGTCGGCGCGCTGGAGCCGCCGCGCGCGGTCTGGGTGATGGTCCCGGCCGGGGATCCCACGCAGGCGACGGTTTCAGCGCTGTCGCAGCTCCTCTCCCCGGGCGATACCGTCATCGACGGCGGCAACAGTTTCTATAAGGACTCGGTGCGCCGGGCGGAGGAGCTCGAGCGCCATGGCATCGATTTCATCGATTCGGGCACGAGCGGCGGCATCTGGGGGCGCACCGAGGGATACAGCCTGATGATCGGCGGCGGGGAAGCCGCCGTGAAGCGGCTCGCGCCGATCTTTCAGGCGCTCGCGCCGGCCGCGGACCGTGGCTGGGGGCGCGTCGGGCCTCCAGGTGCCGGCCATTTCGTCAAGATGGTGCACAACGGCATCGAGTACGGGATGATGCAGGCGTACGCCGAAGGATTCGAGATCCTGCACCGGAAGAAGGAGTTCGCGCTCGACCTCGCGCAGGTGGGCACCATCTGGCAGCACGGGAGCGTCGTCCGGTCGTGGCTCCTCGACCTCACGACAGCGGCGCTCGAGGAGAATCCCGGGATGGAGGGCATCGCCCCCTGGGTGTCCGACTCCGGCGAGGGCCGCTGGACGGTGGCCGAGGCGGTGGAGCTCGACGTTCCGGCGCCCGTGATCACGCTGGCACTCCTGGCGCGGCTCCGCTCCCGGAGCGAAGAGGCGTACGCCGACCGGTTGCTGGCCGCGATGCGGAATCAGTTCGGGGGTCACGCCGTACGGAAGGCGACGTGAGCGGAGAGGCCGCGCCCGCGCTCTTCTGCCTCTTCGGCGCCACCGGGGACCTGGCGCGCAGGAAGATCCTTCCCGCCCTCCACAAGCTGCACTCGGAAGGCGCCGCTTCGAACGTCTACATCCTCGGCGTCACCCGCACCGCGGATATCGACGACACCGGCTTTCGCGGAATCGCCGCCGAAGCGGTGGCGTCCGGGGCGCAGGCAGGAAGCGTCGACGCGTGGGCGGCCTCGCGTCTCTACTATCAGCCGATCGGCGACGGAACGCCCGACGATTACGCCGCGCTCGCGCGCCGGATCGAGGAGATCGAATCGCGGCACGTGCTTTCCGGAAATCGCGTGTTCTATCTCGCGCTCCCGCCGGCCGGATTCACCGACGCTGCGCGAGGGATTGCAGCCGTAGGGCTTGCGCGCTCGAATGGGTGGAGCCGGCTGGTCGTCGAGAAGCCGTTCGGCCGGGACCTCGAGAGCGCTCGCGCGCTGAATGCCTCGCTGCACGAAGGATGGTCGGAGGAGCAGGTGTATCGCATCGACCATTACCTCGGCAAGGAGACCGTCCAGAACCTCCTCGTGTTCCGCTTTGCGAACGCCATGTTCGAATCGCTCTGGAACCGGGACCGGATCGATAGCGTCCAGATCACCGTCGCGGAGGATCTCGGTATCGGCGACCGGGCGGGCTACTACGACCAGGCCGGTGCGGTGCGGGACATGATGCAGAATCACCTCGCCCAGCTCCTCACGCTCGTGGCGATGGAACCGCCAAGCCGGCTCGACGCGGCCGCGATCCGGAGCGAAAAGGTGAAGGTCCTCGAATCGGTGCGGCCACCGGAGCCGTCGGAGCTGGTGCGGGGGCAGTACGCACGGGGCACCATCGGGGGCAAGGCGGCAGCCGGGTATCTCGAGGAGAAAGGTGTTCCGGCCGAATCAGATACCGCGACTTTCGCAGCGATCCGTCTCGAGATCGACAACTGGCGGTGGCTCGGAGTTCCTTTCTTTCTCCGGACGGGGAAGCGACTCGCGAGCCGGGTCACCGAAGTGGTGCTCAACTTCCGGGAGCCTCCGGTCGCGCTCTTCGAGCGCTTCGAAGCGTGCCGGCCGCAGTCCGACACGCTCGTCCTGCGGCTCCAGCCGGACGAAGGCTTCATCCTCTATTTCGACGTGAAGAAGCCGGGCGCGTCGCTCGAGCTCGAGCGCCAGCCGCTGCGCTTCAACTACTCGGAGGCGTTCGGTCCCCTCCCGGAGGCGTACGAGACCCTCCTGCTCGACGTCCTGGAAGGGGACCAGACGCTCTTCGTCCACAGCGCGGAAGTGGAGGAAGCCTGGCGGCTCTTCACGCCGCTGCTCGAGAGCCCGTCGCGCCTCCATCCGTACCCGGCCGGAAGCTGGGGGCCCGCCGAGGCCGACCACATCATGGAAGGAGCGAGCCTCCCGTGGCGCAACCCGTGAGCCCGGAGATCTCCGTCCTCCACGACGCCGACGCGATGAGCCACGAGGCCGCGCGATTCGTGCTCCTCTCCACGCGCGAAGCGGTCCTCTGCACGGGACGGTGTACGGTGGCGCTCTCGGGAGGATCGACACCTCGGCGGCTGTACGAACTGCTGGCATCGGACGAGTATCGAGGCGCGGTGCCGTGGGATGAGATCGAGTGGTTCTGGAGCGACGAGCGGTGCGTCCCGCCCGCTGACCCGCGCAGCAACTTCCGGCTTGCCGATGAGGCAATGCTCCAGCGCGCAGGCGTCGCGCCGGACCAGGTGCACCGGATGTACGGCGAGCTCACGCCCGCCCGCGCGGCGCTTGCGTACGAAGCGCTCGTCCGGGAGCGGGTACCGGACCACGCGTTCGATCTCATCCTCCTCGGAGTCGGCGAGGACGGGCACACCGCCTCGCTCTTTCCAGGGCACGCGGCGCTCGAGGAGCGCGAACAGCTCGTCGTTGCGGTGCGTGCCCCGGAGACGGTCGAGGTGCCGGAGCGCCTCACGATGACGCTGCCGCTCATCAACCGCGCGCGGAGCGTGCTGGTGCTCGCCGCCGGCGCCGCCAAGCGGGACGTCGTGCAGGCCGTGCGCGCCGATGCGGCCGGCGCTGCGGCGCGCTATCCCATCGCGCGGGTCCGTCCGGCCGGGCACCTCACCTGGATCGTGGATCAGTCCGCGGGCGGCTGAGGCCCGGCCGGCCCCTGCAGATCGGGTCGAAGCGTGCGCGCCTCGCGCAGGTAAACGTGCGCCGGCGACCATGTCCCGGGCGCCCGCACGTGCAGGAGGACCCGAATGCAGCGCGGCAGTGCGGATGGCACTGCGATCTCGGCCGCGCAGAGCAGGGGCACCGACGACCACCCGGCTTCTCGCGCCGCCATGGCGGGAAATCCGCTCGTCAGGTCGGGTGTCACGCTGAAGACCGCGCTCACGACGTCCTCCGTTCCGAGACGATTCCTTTCCAGAATCTGATCCAGCAGCTCGCGTACCGCTTCCGCCATCGCCGGTTGCGTGTCCGCGGGGACCGTCGTGGCTCCCCGAAGCGCCGCGATGCCGGTCTCCGGTGTCACGTGCCGCTCGAGGTGGGCGACGACGCCGTCCGGCAGGAGCGGCGAGAGGCGCCGGCGGGCAAGCAGCCAGAAGCGGGTGCGGTTGTCTGCCCGGTCCTGGATATCCGTTTCCAGGGGGGTGAGCCCGTACATCTCGCCAGCTTCGATGCTCGCGATCGCTGCCGCCGTCGGATCGGCTGCGGCGGCGACGAGGCGAGCGGCGCCCGCGGTGTCGTGAACCGCCGATGGGTGCACGGCAGGGTGATGCGCAAAGAACCGCGCACATTGCGCCAGCGCGACCGGATGCGACGCGGCAGTCGCGATGTCCCGGAGCAGCGCGCCCGGGAGCCCGAGGAGCGCGAGACGCACCGGAATCTCGACTTCCGCTTCGACGCGCAGGTCGTACGCCGCGATGGCCCGCAGGCTCGGCGCGACGACGCCCGCGAGCGTGTTGTGCACGGGGAGAAGGGCGCGATCCACGGTGCCGGCATCGAGCGCCGCCAGTACGCTGCCGAAGTCGTCGAAACATGCGGGATCGGTGAGCAGCCCCGACAGCTGCGTGAGCGCCGAGTCGCTGAAGGATCCAGGCTCGCCCTGGATGCCGACCGTGATGCGGAGCGCGGACGCACGCTCCGGCCTCGCCTCGCGCCGGGCCGCGCTCGTCATGCGACTGCCACCGCGCGGACGGCGGTCGGCTGCCCGGCGCGCGGAGCGAGCGTTCGTCCGGCCGCAATCGCGAAGGGCTCCAGGCGTGACATGAGGTCGGCAAAGGCGCTGGGCGTCAGGGACTGCTCACCGTCGGAGCGGGCGCACTCGGGATCCGGGTGCACCTCGATCATGAGCCCATCGGCTCCCGCGGCGATGGCGGCGAAGGCGAGCGGTGCGACGAGCGCGGCGCGGCCGCCGGCATGGCTCGGGTCGACGATGACGGGGAGATGCGTTTCCTCCTTCAGCACCGGAATCGCCGAGATGTCGAGCGTGTTGCGGGTGCCGGTCTCGAACGTCCGGATTCCGCGCTCGCAGAGCACGACGTCGCGGTTGCCGTGGGCCATCACGTACTCGGCGGCCATGAGCAGCTCGCGCACGGTGGCCGAGAGGCCGCGCTTGAGCAGCACCGGCCGGCCGGCGCGGCCGACTTCCGCGAGGAGCGAGAAATTCTGCATGTTGCGCGCACCCACCTGGAGCATGTCGGCATGCTCCGCCACCAGCTCGACCTGCCGGGTGTCCATCACTTCGGTGACGACCGCGAGGCCGGTCCGCTCCCGCGCCTCGGCGAGGAGCGCGAGACCCGGCGCGCCGATGCCCTGAAAGGCATACGGCGACGTGCGCGGCTTGAATGCGCCGCCGCGAAGAAGGGTGGCGCCGGCGGCCCCCACCGCCGCGGCCGTCTCGAGGAGCATCTCCCGTCCCTCGACCGAGCAGGGCCCCGCGATCACCGCGATGGCGCTCCCGCCGATCGTGGCTCGCCCCGCGCGAACGAGGCTGCCGTGCACTCCGGGACCTGCTTCCCTGCTTGCGAGCTTGTAGGGACGCAGCACCGGCGTGACCGATTCGATCCCGGGGAGGGCGAGGAGCGGCACCTCGGCGAGGACGGCATCGTCCCCGACGCACGCGACGACGGTCCGCTGCTCTCCGTGCACGACGTGCGTGTGCAGGCCGAGCGACTCGACCCGCTCCTGGAGGTGCTGCAGCTCGGATTCGGTGATGCCCGGACGCGCGATGATCAGCATGCGGTTCCCTGGGTGAAAAATGAAAACGGCCTCCGGAGTTCCGGAGGCCGTTGGTCTGGACTGCTCGCTCAGCTGCGCGCGCCTGCCCGACTCCGGCCCCCGGGGGGGAAGCCAAAGAAGAAGCCGAACGCAAAGAAGCGGCGAGTCGCGATCATGCCTCCAATGTGGGAAGGGAGGCACGCCGGCGCAAGCGCCCGGCCTTCGCGGGCATCCCGGCCGCCGTTACTTTGACGGGCATGACCACCAATCCCAGCTACCGAGACCTCACCCCGCCCGCCGGGGGCGAAACGATCACGATGACCGCCGGGCGCCTGAGCGTGCCCGACAATCCGATCATCCCGTTCATCGAGGGGGACGGCACCGGTCCCGACATCTGGCGCGCCTCGCAACGGGTGCTCGATGCCGCGGTGGCGACGGCGTACGGCGGCCGGCGCCGCATCGTGTGGTTCGAGGTGCTCGCCGGTGAAAAGTCGAAGAAGGCACTCGACGACTGGCTGCCCGAGGATACGCTCGCCGCGATCCGCCATCACCTCGTCGCGATCAAGGGCCCCCTCACGACTCCGGTCGGTGGCGGGTTCCGGTCGCTGAACGTGGCGCTCCGCCAGCAGCTCGATCTCTATGCCTGCGTGCGCCCCGTTCGCTGGTTCCACGGTGTCCCCTCGCCGGTGAAGGCCCCCGAGAAGGTCGACATGATCGTCTTCCGGGAAAACACCGAGGACATCTACGCGGGCATCGAGTGGCAGGCGGAATCGACCGAGGTCCGGAAGCTCATCGGCTTCCTCCAGGAGGAGATGGGCGTGCGCTCGATCCGCTTTCCCGAGACGAGTGCGATCGGCATCAAGCCGATATCGGCCGAGGGCTCGAAGCGGCTGATCCGCGCCGCGCTCGACTACGCGGTCGAGCGGCGCCTGCCGAGCCTCACGCTCGTGCACAAGGGCAACATCATGAAGTTCACCGAGGGCGGCTTCCGGGACTGGGGCTATCAGCTGGCGAAGGACGAGTACGGCGGCCTCGAGATCGACGGCGGGCCGTGGCTCAGGCTCCCCGGGGGCTGCGTGATCAAGGACGTGATCGCAGACGCGTTCCTCCAGCAGATCCTGACGCGCCCCTCGGAGTACAGCGTCATCGCGACGCCGAACCTGAACGGCGACTATGTCTCCGACGCGCTCGCGGCGCAGGTCGGCGGCATCGGCATCGCGCCTGGCGCGAACATCAATTACGTCACCGGGCATGCCGTCTTCGAGGCGACGCACGGCACCGCGCCCAAGTACGCGAACCAGGACAAGGTGAATCCCGGGTCGGTGATTCTTTCGGGGGAAATGATGTTGCGGTACCTGGGCTGGGGAGAGGCGGCGGACCTGATCGTGAGCTCGCTGGAGCGGACCATCGCACAGAAGCGGGTCACCTACGACTTCGAGCGCCTCATGGAGGGCGCCACGCTCCTCAGGACGAGCGAATTCGGCGAGGCGATGATCGGCAACATGCAGGCTCGCGGCTAGCGGGCCTGGCGCCGACTAGCGGCCCTTCAGCTTTCCGATCTCTCGCCGGTCGCGCTTCGTGGGCCGGCCCTTCTCATGATGGACGAGCGCGGACGCGTGCTTGAGCTGCCACGCGACGCGCTCTCGCCGTTCACGGCTCTCGGCCGTCTCCTCATACAGGAGCGCCGCCTCCGCCGCCGGCCCCCGTCGCCCCGAAAGCCCCTTCACGACGACCACGTGCTCGTAAGGCCCGAGGCGCACGCGGACGGTGTCGCCGACGTTGACGGGACGCGCCCGCTTCACGTCCGCCTCGTTGACTTCGACTTTCCCGCCGGCGATGGCCTCCGCCGCGAGGGCACGTGTCTTGAAGAAGCGCGCGGCCCAGAGCCACTTGTCGAGCCGGATGCGCTCGTCCTCGGGCTCCGTCTCGCGCGGACGGCGGTTGTCGCGTGCAGGTGACATGTACTCATTCTAGCATCGCATTTCGGCCGGGT
>DAINRR010000004.1:0-94588 GCA_036741715.1 Gemmatimonadales bacterium | reverse complement strand
GGGGGCGTAGCTCAGCTGGTAGAGCAAGGGACTTTTAATCCCTAGGTCGTGGGTTCGAGTCCCACCGCCCTCATATCTCCGCCCGACAGAGCGGCGAGACGCGCACCGCAGCGCTCGCTCACGTTCTCGAAACGCGCACCGGCCGAGGCATCCGGCCCCGGGGTCTTACCGCCTTCCGATTCAGGATGCTGAGCAATCGGCGCGCACCGGTCCGTTCCACATTACATCGATAGCGCATTCCGTACACGGTGCGGGCCTCAGGGCCCTGGACCAGGCTTCCCCAGGGAGAGTCAGGCGCCGAACATGCGATCCTTCCCCGTCGTCCTCGCCTCCGTGGCAGGGCTCCTCGCTGCATGTGGCGAACCCGCCACGGCTCCATCCGACCCGACGAATTCCTTCGCTGGAATCGTGTCCGATGCGATCAACCGGACCGGTGCCGCTGCGTCCTCGGCGGCAGCAGGCGTCAGCCCAAGTCTCCGGATGGTCGACGGTGTGGCATTCGTGTCGGTCCTGCCCGGAACGGTGCCGGATGCCACTGGTGCCATCGTTCTGAATCAGCGTACCGGCGAGCGCGTGGTTCCGCTAGTCGCAAATGGTGGTTTCGATCCGATAGCCATCGAGGCGCTGGCGGGAGACACAGTCGAGATTTCGTTCTCGCTGTCCTCCGGAACCGTCCTTTTCGCGAGGATGGCCGTCCCTGCGCGCCTCCGGCCGCGTGTGGTGCGAACGAGTCCGTCGAAAGGCAGAACCGACGTTGCCCTCAGCACAGTCGTGTCTGTGATCTTCAGTGAGCCGATCGACGCCAGGACGCTCGACGCGGGCTCGATCCGGATCATGCGAGATGGGTCGAGCCTGCCCGGGGCCATCCGGCCCATTGCCGGATCGCCAGGTGTCGAGTTCGTACTCGATGCACCGCTCGCGCCGATGGCACTCCATCACATCGTGATATCCGATGAGATCGCCGACATGACGGGTGATCGACTCGACGGGAGTCTGACGGCGGAATTCACGACCGGAGCAGCGACCGGCCCTGTGCCTCCCCCGCCACCGGAGATCGCGAGCACCGCGCGGATTGCCTTCGTGAGAAGCGGGGCGGCAGGCAACACTATCTATCTCGCCAATGCTGATGGCTCAGGCGCCACACCCTTGACCGACGGGACACGTCCGGCGTGGGCACCGGACGGAACGCGCATCGCCTTTACGGACAATTTTGCGAACATCGCGGTCATCAACGTCGACGGCTCCGAAAAGCGGATCCTGGGACCGGGACGCGAGCCGGCGTGGTCTCCGGATGGCACCACGATCGTGTACATGGAGGCGGGTGGAAATGCCATCCGGGCGATCGAGCCCGACGGCTCCGGAGCGCGCGTGCTGATCACCAATGAGGCGGTGGGCGGCAGCGACTATGGCGTCGGCTGGCCCGTCTGGTCGCCGGATGGATCGAGCATCGCTTTTGTGCGCCCGGCTTACTACGATGGCTGGGGGGTATATGTGATGAAGGCTGACGGAACCGACGCACGTCCTCTTACCGGCGTCGGGGTGAATTGGTCCCAAAACGAACCGGCCTGGTCACCGGACGGCTCCCGGATCGTGTTCGACACGTATGACTGTTCGACTGCCGAGACCGGAGAAGCGCAGTGTGCCCAGGTTATCGCCAGCCTCGGCCTTGGCGAAACGGACGTCCGCACTGTCCACTACGCCGCTCCGCCGAATCGCTATGCCGGAAACGCCGACTGGTCCCCCGATGGGCGGCGGCTGGCATTCAGCGAGGTAATCGGCGCCTCAGATGAGGGCCTGTGGGCGACCCGAATCTTTGTCGTGGATATCGAGACGCACGAGGTGCGGCAACTCATTCCGGACGTGGGCCCGCCCGCATCGCCGGACTACTCCGATAGGGAAATCGCATGGTCGCGGGCGACGGACTCGCCGTGACCTGCGGCACGTACGCTGGGAGTCCGAGCGATCTCAATCCCTCAGTCGTGCGCTCGGATCACTCCGCATGAAACGGAATTGCCACCCGGGCGCTTCGTCGACACGAAGCGCCCGGGCGGCCTATCAGAAACGGTGCCAGTCTTCCCCCGCCGTGGTGAAGCTGGCGACGCCACCCCCCGCTCCGTCGTACTTGTAGCGGAACCCGATCACGGTGACGACCGTGACCGCCCCGAAGTTGAACCGCGCTTCACCACCGCTGCCGATCGGAACGATGCCTACGTAGGCCCACGACCCGGCGCCGCCTGCGCAGACCGCCATCGCGCTTTCGTCCGGGTCGGTGATGTCGTCCCTCGGTGGCCCCTTCGAGCAGTACTGGAATGTGACCGACCCGCTCTGAGCGACGTCACCATTCGCCTGCCGTACCGTCGCAATAAGGACCAGCTCGCGATCGAACGTGAAGTCCAGATCATAGTGTCCGAGCGGGGCGTTCTCCTCGTCGGGACCTGCGGCCGAGTCCGAGCAACCGCTGATGCCGACGAGCAGTACGAGGAGGTTGATGCGTCCGATCATTCTGCGCGACATGGACCATCTCCCGGGAGAAGGCGACGCCGCGTCCGGGCTGCGATGGGCGTTGACGAGGTCGGTCGGCGCCGGGTGTACACCGGTGATGACCGTATTCGCGGCGTTCTGAAATCCGAGGCGTCGAGAGGTCAGCGTCGCGGAGGGAACCCGGAGCTCGCGGCGCAGTCCATCCGCATCCCTCCGGGTGATCGAGAGTACGCCCCGGTACCCACGCTGTCAATTAACTTGCGGGATGCTGCGTGCCGGCCCGCTTCCGCTTCTTCTTCTGGCGACTGCACTCCCCGCGCTCGCCCAGTCTCCACGATCGCCCGACCCCTTCAGTACCGTCGCCATTTCCCTCGGCGCAGTGTTCGAAGCCGACCGGAGTCGCAACCTCGAGCGCTGGGACACGTCACCCGGCCTCGAGGCGCGCGTTCTGTTCCCGTTCTATGCGGGCAGCGTCGAGCTGGGGGCGGCACAGGCCTCGTTCGAGTCAGCCGATCCGGATATCCCCGGGTTCCGCGCGCGGTACATCTTCATCGGCTGGGGCGCGGGCGTCCGACCGTTGACCCGGATCACCTGGCGCACCGGTGCTCGCCTCGGGGTCTACGACCTGCAGTTCGACGATGAATCGATTCCCGACTATGCACGGAGCGAAAACGAGGTCGCAAGCGAGCTCATGACTGAGCTGGACATTGCCTTCGGCCACGGGTGGAGCGTTGCCGCCGCCGCAGGCGGTCGCGTCGTCTTCACGGAGCCGCGCATGCGCCAGCTGGCGCTCTCGGCCAGCATTCGCCGCACCTTCGCATCGCCCGAATGGCTCCGCGACTTTCTCGACTGATTGCCGTGTTCGCGGCGGCGACCGCGGTGCACCCGCTCCCCGCCCTCGCACAGGCCGGGACCGGGCCCACGTTCACGCGCTACGTGGTGACGCGGCAAATGATCGAGGAGGCCGGATTGCTGCGACTCGGCGAGGTGGTCCGGCTCGCTCCACAGTGGAACGCAGTGACTTTGGACGATTTCACCTGGCGGACGGCGCCGCGGACACTCGCTCCGGGTGAGGAGGACCGCTGGACGCTCCTTCTGGACGGCCGGCACGTCGGGGCGGGCATCCTCGGCGTGTCGTCTCTCGAGCGGCTTCCGATCGACCTCGCCTCGATCGACTCCATCGTGTTCGTCTCGTCGCCGACACTCGAGGGCGACGTGTTCGCGGAGGCGGGGCTCATCCACCTCCACACGGGAAGGCCCGGGTCCGGCGTCTCGGCGCGAGGTCGGGTGGGCTTCGGATCGGAAACGGGTGATCCGGGCCCGTTCGTTTTCCTTCCCGATGGCCGGCAGAACCGCGACCGCTACGGTCACGAGTCCGCTGTGGAGGCCGCGATACGCCATGGGCGGTGGTATGCCGCCGGCTCGTATACCGCGAGCGTACATCTGCCGACTGATCCCCTGATCCTCGAGAGGATCTACGCCTCGTCGAGCCTCACGCCCAGGATAGAGCGCGTGGCACCCGCGTTCCGCTTCGGGACAGAGGGCGCGGGTGGCAGGCACCATCTCATCGCCGGGACGAGCCGGATCGACGACTGGATGCGCCTCGACATGGCGGGAATCGAGGAGCCCGTACGTTCGACGCTCACTCATGCGAGCGCCGCGGGCTCAATTCCGGTCCGGATGTTCGATCTTGGCTACCGTGCCGGCTTCGAGAATTCCCATGTGGCAACGAAGCCGGGGGCTGCGGCCCCGCCGTTCGATTTCGAGTGGCGCACGATGCGCACGTCCGTCGAAGTTCGCGCGCGCGGGCGCAGCGAACGGATCGGCGTCACCCTGGGCCGGCGCACCGGGCGGCGTGCCGCGGCGCAGTCGCTCGACCGCGTATCGGAAATCGGCGTGTTCGGCGAGGTCGGGATGCGATCGGGGGCGGCCCTCCGGCATCATCTGGCCGCGTCGATCTCGAGTGGCGGGCATGGCGCCGAAGGAGGAGTCGTCCTCGCCAACGTGCTCGATGCCGGCGCCGGCGAGCTCTCACTGCGCCTCATGGCTACGAGGAGGCGCGCGCTGACACCCCTGGGGCTGCTGCACCTGGCTGCGCAGGGCGATCCCTGGTTCGACGAGGCCGGCGCCGCAGTCTCGCTTCCGTCGCACGATCAGACAATGCGCTCGGCAGGGGCAGAGCTCGGTTGGCAGAGTGGGGCCGTGCAGCGAACCGAAATTTGGGCATCAGCTTCCTTCCGCGCGTTCGACGGCCTCACGAGCCGTAGAGCGCTCACCTGGGATCCGGTGTTCCACGCCTGGCGGGGGCCGGTGCAGGTCGTCGTGAGCAGTGGGAGGCTTGCCGCAGGACACCTCGCGGTGCGGCACCGCGTTTCCAGCCGGCTCGTTGCGAGAGCCGACCTTCATCTGGCCCGGGCCTTCGGTGAGTCCGCGGTCCGCCGCGTCGCCGAACCGCTTCCCGTAGTTCGAAGCGTTCTCTCGGCCACGTGGCGTCCGGTCGAGGGCTTCGGCCTCCGGAGCGAAGTGGAATTCGAGAGTGAGCGCCGCTGGCCCGACTACGCAGTCGCAACCGCGGGCCCCGCCAAGGCCCGCGCGCACCAGCCTGCCGGGGCCACAGCGTCGATTTCGGCATGGAAGCTGTTCGCCAACGGGCGATTCCGGGGCCAGTTCGCCGCACGCAACCTTACCGGGCGTCGCGTCATCCTTCATCCTGAAGGGCGGGCCAGCGCGCTCGCCTTCCTTTTCCTGCTCGGTGCGGCCCTCTGACCGAGCTTGTTGCGGCGTCCCGCAGACGGCACATTTAGCGCATGGACCCCTTCTTCCAGCGGCTCGAGGCTGCGCTCACGCCCGCCTACCGGATCGAGCGCGAGCTCACCGGCGGCGGGATGAGCCACGTGTACCTGGCTACCGAGAAGGCGCTGGGCAGGTCGGTGGTGGTGAAGGTCCTTCCCCCCGAGCTCGCGGCGGGCGTCAATCGCGAGCGGTTCCGGCGCGAGATCCACCTCGCCGCGCAGCTCCAGCACCCGCACATCGTTCCCCTCCTCACGGCCGGCGAAGACGGGGATCTCCTCTATTACACGATGCCCTTCGTGAGCGGCGAGTCGCTCCGCGTGCGGCTGGAGGAGCGGGGCCGGCTGCCGGTGAAGGACGTCGTCCGCATCCTGACGGATATCGTGGATGCGCTCGCGTACGCCCACGCGCACGGCGTGGTGCATCGCGACATCAAGCCCGGCAACGTGCTGACGCAGCGCAGCCACGCGCTCGTCACCGACTTCGGCGTGGCCAAGGCACTGAGTGCGGCGCTGCCGGCCGCGGGTGCCACGACTTCCGGCCTGGCCATCGGCACGCCGGCGTACATGGCGCCCGAGCAGCTGGCCGCCGATCCCGCGGCCGACCATCGCGTGGATCTGTACGCCGTCGGCCTGCTCGCCTACGAGCTGCTGAGCGGCGAGGCGCCCTTTGCCGGACCGTCGCCGACCGCCACGATGGCGGCGCAGCTCACGCGGGACCCACCGCCCATCGAGTCACAGCGCCCCGATGTCCCGCCCGAGCTGAGCGCCATCATTCGCGAGTGCCTCGCGAAGGATCCCGATCTCCGGCCGCCGACAGCCGATGCGCTCCTCGCGCGGCTCGAGGAGCTGCCGGGCGCAGCGTATACGCCGACCCGGCCGGTCGCAGCGCGGCGCAGCATCATCGGCGTGCGGCGCGCCGGCATGCTCGCCGGCGGAGCCACCGCGCTGGTGCTGATCGGGGCACTGCTCAATCGCCAGCTGTCGAGCCGCGCGGATGGCGGCGCCGGGCGCGCGTCGCCGGCGTTCATGCTGGGCGACAGTCTGAATCCGATCGAGCTGGTGGGTGCGGACAGCGCAACGGAGACCGCGGACGCCGCGCTCGCGTCTTCGGCGGAGCCTGCCGCATCGGCCGTGCTCACCCGTGCCGATTCGATGGCGATCGCCGAGGCCGTGCAGCGGCGCCTGGCACGGGAAAATGCACAGAACCGCGCGCCGGCCACCGAGACACGCCGCGACTCGATCGAGCAGCTGGTGAGCCGCCGGATGATCGACTCGCTGCTCCGGGTCACGCACATCCAGGTGGACGAGGGGCTCGCGAAGGTGCGTGGCCTCGAAGGTCGCACCTTCACGATGGCGCCGAGTGGCACGTCGCGCGTCTGGAGCTGGAGTGGACCGCGCCCGGTCCTGATCGCCCCGGTCGACGACGCCGGTCGGTTCGCGGAGCTCGAGCAGGGAGTCGCCGATACCCTGCAGCGCCTGCTCCGGGAGTCGAAGCAGTTCCGCATCCTCGGAACGCCGGGCGAAGCAGGCGAGCATCCGGAGGGACGCGAGCTCGTGGTCACGATCCGCTTCGACCCGCACACCGCCGATTCGGTGCGCGCCCGCATCGACCTCGTGAATCCGATGGCAGTGCCGAGCCTCATGCACCGCGTCGTGACCGGGCGGCCGGTGCCGCGCGCGATCGCGCTGCAGCGCTCGCGCGAGCTCGCGATGACCGCGATGGCCACGCTCCTCCAGATGAGCCGCGCGCCGCGCGCGGTACAGGTCGAGGTACCACAGCCGCCGGTCGCACCGACGCCCTGAGCCTCACGCCCTCGGGGCACGCTTCGCGCACTTCTCACCGTCAATCCGGACATTCGATGCGCCGATCGCCCGCCTGGACCTTCGCCGTGCTCCTCGCCTGCGCCGCGACCTCGCTCCCGGCCCAGCAGCGCGCCACCGTCGCCGCCTATCGCCCCGACGCCGATCGGCTGATCGATGCCGCACTCGGCGACAGCGCCGCGTACGCCCGGCTCGCGTATCTCACCGACACCTTCGGCCCGCGGCTCAGCGGGTCGGAGAACCTCGAGAAGGCCATCGACTGGATTCTCGACGAGATGCGGCGTGATGGCCTGGATGCGGTCCGTGGCGAGCCCGTGATGGTGCCGCACTGGGTGCGCGGCGAGGAGTCGGCCGAGATGACGAGCCCGCGCCGGCAGCGCCTCGGCATGCTGGGCCTCGGGATGAGCGAAGGGACGCCGCCCGACGGGATCGAGGCCCCGGTGCTCGTCGTGTCGAGCTTCGAGGAGCTTTCGCGCAGGAAGGACGAAGCGCGCGGTAAAATCGTCGTCTACGACGTTCCGTTCACGAGCTACGGCGAAACCGTCCGCTATCGCGCCACCGGAGCGACGGCGGCCGCGCGCCATGGTGCCGTCGCGGTGCTCGTACGTTCCGTGGCCTCTGCGTCGCTCTTCACGCCGCATACCGGCACCATGACCTACGACTCCGCCGGACCGCGCATTCCCGGCGCGGCCATCACGGTGGAGGATGCCATGCTGCTGCGCCGGCTGCAGGAGCGGGGCGAGACCGTGCGCGTGCGGCTCCGCATGGGCGCGCGCACGCTCCCTGATGCCCGATCGCGCAACGTCGTGGCCGAGGTGCGCGGCACCGAGCGCCCGGAGGAAATCGTCGTCCTTGGCGGTCACATCGACTCATGGGACGTGGGGCAGGGGGCGATGGACGACGCCGCCGGTTGTGTCGTGGCCTGGGAAGCCGTCCGCCTCATCCGGAAGCTCGGGCTCAGGCCGCGACGCACGATCCGCGTGGTGCTCTGGACCAACGAAGAGAACGGCCTTCGCGGCGGCACGGCCTATCGCGATGCGCATCGCGAAGCGGTGGACAGGCATGTGCTCGCCATCGAGTCCGACAATGGCGTCTTCACGCCATCCGGATTCGGCTTCACCGGGTCGGATTCGGCGCGCATGCGTGTCAGCGAGGTCGCGAGGCTCCTCGAGCGGATCGGCGCCGGCACGATCAGCGCCGGGGGCGGCGGCGCCGATATCGGCCCGCTGATGCAGCTCGGCGTACCCGGCATGAGTCCCACCGTCGACGGATCGCGCTACTTCTGGTATCATCACAGCCACGCCGATACGATCGACAAGCTCGACCCGCGCGACATGGGCCTCGTGACGGCCGCCCTGGCCGTCATGGCGTACGTCGTCGCCGACCTGCCCGAGCCGCTCCCCCGCTCGGGAACGCGCTGACGCCTACCGGGAGACCCCGTGGCAACGATCTGGCTCGACGGACAGTGGCTCGGCCCCGACGAAGCGCGGATTTCCGTCTTCGATCACGGCCTGCTCTACGGCGACGGGGTCTTCGAGGGGATGCGCGTCTACGGCGGGCGCGTCTTCCGGCTGCAGGAGCACCTCGAGCGCCTCTACGACTCCGCCCACGCGATCCGCCTCGAGATCCCGATCGCACGCGACGCGATGGAGCAGGTCACGCTCGAGGGGATCCGGCGCGCGGGCCTGAGCGACGGCTATCTTCGCCACGTCGTGACCCGCGGCGTCGGCGATCTCGGGTTCGACCCGCGGAAGTGCAGCAAGGCCACGATGTTCATCATCTTCGATACGATCCGCCTCTGGCCGCAGGAGTTCTACGAGCGCGGGCTCCGGGTCGTCACCGCGAGCACGCCGATTCCACATCGCGAATCGCTGTCGCCGCGCGTCAAGTCGCTCAACTACCTGCCGCACATCCTCGCCAAGCTCGAGGGGATCGAGGCGGGGGCCGACGAAGTGCTGATGCTCGACAGTGCCGGCTCAGTGGCGGAAGGGTCGGGGCAGAATCTCTTCATCGTGAAGCACCGGGTCATTCGCACACCACCCGCCCATGCCGGCATCCTTCGCGGAGTCACCCGCGACGCCATCATCGAGATCGCCCGCTCGGCAGGCTACGAGGTACGCGAGGAGCCGCTCAACCGGTACGACGTCTACACCGCCCACGAGGCGTTCTTCAGCGGCACGGCCGCCGAAGTCGTGTATATCCGGCAGGTGGACGGGCGGCTGATCGGTGATGGCGCCATCGGCCCCGTCACACGTGACATGGCCGATCGGTTCCAGCGGTTCGCCCGCGCCTGAGGGTGGCTCCGGCGCTTGCCGTCCTTCTCGATCGGCCCGATCCGGCGAGCGGCCTTGCCGCCGGGATCGGGCTTCCACACGCACAGCGCCTCCAGCGGCTCGTGCTCCGCCGGATGCTCGCGGCGGCGAGCCTGGCCGGCATGATGCCGGTGATCTGGTTTCGCCCTCCCGATGCACGCGCTGCCGTCCAGCAATGGCTCGGGGACGACCTGGATCTCCGGCCCCAGCCATCGGGACTGCTCGGTGCGCGCATCGCGGGTGCAGTGGCGGGCGCGGTGCTCCCAGCAGGGTGGCTCGCGCTTCTCCGCCTTTCGCCCGGCGTCGAGGACGTGTTGTCGCAGGCCATCGCGGGGCTGGAGGAGGCGACTTACGTGATCGGGCCGTCGTCCGACGGCGGCTGCTATCTCGTCGGCGGTCGAGCGCCGGTCTTCGCGGCACTGCGCGAGCTCGCCTCGCCGGGCCCGGGCGCGCTCGACGCGATGCGCAGCGGACTCGGCGCGGCAGGGCATTCGTGGCGCGAATGCGCGGTGCTCCGGCCGCTCGAGTCCGTCTCCGATGCGCGAGCAGCGAGGTTGCTCGGCTGACTACTTGACCGCGCGCCGATCGCGACCACATTACGCAATCCCGTTACCGAGGATCTCGTATCGATGGCATGGAGAGTGTTGCAGCAGGGAGAGCAGAAGTGGAGCGTCGTGCCTGCTGCCGAGCGCCGGTCCAATTCCCCTCTCTGGTGTCTCGTCCTCTCGTTCCGTGCCGTCGGAGAGCGCGGGCCCGCGTTCTGGGCCCCGTATCCTCTCGAGTCGCCGTCCAAGGCCAGGCTCTTCGCGCAGGCCGAGCGTATTCCCGATGAAAGTCTGACCGCACTCCTCGCGGAGCGGCTGGGCTAGGATGATTCCCGTGACGCAGCATTTCTCGATTCAGCTCCTCCGCCAGATCTCCGACACGCTGGCCCAGCTCCGCGGCCGCGAGGTGCGGGATGCGGTCATGCGGTCCGACCTCCGACAGCTCAGGATGGAGCTGGCCGACGGATCGGTCGTTCTGGTGGCGATGGGTGCGGATGACGCGGGCGAAGGGAGACTGGAGGTGGATGTTGTGCGCATGCCACGGCTGCACGGGCCTCAGCTCGAGGTCCGGTTCGACACGGCCTGAAGCTTGCTTTGAAAGGCGTTCCCGGCGCCCTTCAAAGAGAGTCTCATGACCGACCTGCCTCCGCTCCAGGAGCGGCTCCGATTCGCCGAGTTCACCCTCGACCGCCTCGCCAACGGGCGCTGCCGCGCACGCGTGGTGCTCACCTGGCAGGAGACGGAGCGGTTCGTCGGCGAAGCGGAAGGCCTCGCCTCGCAGGCCGGCGAGCTGCGCTGCGCCGCCGAGGCCACGGTCGTTGCGCTCACGGACGCAGTGAAGAACTCGCTGAAATTCGAGATGCTCGGCGTGAAGGCGGTTCGTGCCTTCGACGCCACTGTCGTCATCGTCTCGCTGGCGGTGCATGGAGACGAACGCGCGCAGCGGCTCGTCGGCTCGTACCTCACCGATACCGACTTCGCGCGCGGGGCAGCGCTCTCCGTGCTTCACGCCACCAACCGGATCCTCGGTAACCGCTTCTTCATGCGGTAGGTCAGCGCAACGGGACGGCCGGGTCGGGCATCCTTTCCTGCGAATTGCGGCAGTTCGCGGCCGCCTACAACCCCGAAGAACCTCCGAACCAGCATTCGGGACCCGCTCCGGCTGGAGAGGCGCGGGCCGCCCGATGGCATGGATCTGGCCCCTTTCGGCGGGAACGAACAACTGCCGATCGGCATTCTGATTTCTCCGGCACGCACGCTGTCGAAAGTGCCGCGGCCACCGCATTTGCCCTGCGCGGGCGGCCAGACCACGAGAGGAGAGCACATGCACCGACTTGCCGCCATCCTGGCCGCCGCCGTCCTCGCCGGCTGCGCGGGGCGCAGTGGACCGGCTTCCGGCCCCGAACCGCTCCCGGCCATTCTCGAGACTCCCTCCGACCAGCAACCCGGCGCACGCACGGGTACCTCCACCATCGAGGCAGTCGACAGCCTGGGCTCTCCGATCGAGGCGGAAATCGCGGCCGAGCTGGAGACGGCGGCGGACTCCGTCGCCGACGAGGAAGCGCTCGAGGAGCTCGCGGACGCGGGGCCCCCGTCGACTGGGGAAGAGACGGCGGTCGGCACGACGTGGGACATCGATGTCGAGACGTACAACGATCACGACCGCGTGCAGCATTACCTCGATTTCTTCACGGGGAACGGCCGCGACCGCATGGCCATCTGGCTCGAGCGGCTTCCGCGATACGAAGAGATGATCCGCGCGCGCCTGGCCGAGCACGACCTGCCGGGCGACCTCGTCTACCTGGCGCTCATCGAGAGCGGATTCTCCAATCGTGCCGTGAGCCGGGCGCGCGCGGTCGGCATGTGGCAGTTCATGCCGGCGACGGGTCGCGCGTACGGGCTCCGAATCGACGGCTGGATCGACGAGCGGCGAGATCCCGTGAAGGCCACGGCCGCCGCGGCGCGTCACCTGCGCGACCTGCGCCGCCGTTTCGGCTCCCTCTACCTCGCGGCCGCGGCATACAATGCGGGTGCGGGACGCGTCGGGCGCGGGCTCAACGCACTCGGTCCCGACGAGGAAGCGGAAGATTCGCTGCATTCGGATGCGACGTTCTTCCGGCTGTACAACACCCAGCTCATCCGGCGCGAAACGAAGGATTACGTGCCGAAGCTGATCGCAGCCGCGATCATCGCGAAGGAGCCGCAGCGCTACGGCTTCCACGTCGCGCGCACCGACGAGCCGTTCCGCGCCGACTCGGTCGTCGTGACCGACATGACCGGCCTCGACGTCATCGCCCGGCTCGCCGACACGACGGTGGCGGCCATTCGCGACCTGAATCCGCAGTTCCTGCGCCTCGTGACGCCGCCCGGAGTGCGGTCGGTGGTGCGCGTCCCCGTCGGTCGCGGGGAGACCACGAGCCTCGCCCTGAGCGAGCTGCCGGAGCGGGAGCGTGTCACCTTCCGCGAGCACACCGTCGCGCGCGGCGATACTCCATCGGGGGTGGCGAAGCGCTATGGGGTCTCGCTCGCCGCGCTGTATGAGGCGAACCCGAAGCTGCGGAGCCGGCACATGCAGCCGGGGCAGCGCGTCGTGATTCCCGTCGGCGGCGCCATGTCCACGGTCGTGGCCCGCAGCGTCTCGGAGCCGGTGGAGCGGGTCATCACCTGGCACCGCGTCAAGCGAGGGGAAACCCTCTCCCACGTGGCCCGACGTTATGACGTGAGCCAGTCGCAGATCCAGCGGTGGAACCGGATGGGCCGCTCGACGCAGATCAAGATCGGCCAGCGGCTCCGCATCGGTGAAACGCCGACCGAGCGCGCCCGCGTGGCCACGCGCGGCTCGACGCACACCGTGCGATCGGGGGAAACCCTCATCGGCGTCGCGAAGCGCTACGGTGTCTCGCTCAGCGCGCTCAGCTCCGCCAACGGGCTCTCGACGCGGTCGAAGATACGGATCGGGCAGCGGTTGAGGATTCCGTCGTAGGTCGTCGGTCGGAGACGGTCGGAGAACGGTCGGAGACGGTCGGAAAGTCGGAAGGTCGGAAAGTCGGAAGGTCGGAAAGTCGGAAGGAAGAAGAAAACGGGGCGTCCGGTCCAACCCGAGCGCTCCGCTTTATCTTGCCGCCTTCCGACCTTCCGACCTTCCGACCTTCCGACCTAATCCACCACCCCCCGCATCGGCGCCGCCGCCGGTGCGCGCTGGGTGCGGAGGACCGCGGCGGAGTAGCCGTTCCCCGGATCCCCGCCTTCGGCGAGGATCTGCTCGACCCGGCCCGGCCCGCGGTTGTAGGCGAGCAGTGCCAGGTGCATGTCACCCCCGAACTGCTCGAGCAGGTCCTTGAGGTAGCGGAAGCCGATGCGCAGGTTCACGTCGCGCTGCATCAGCTTCTGCTCGGTGATGTGGCGGTCGTAGTAGCGCGCGGTCGGCAGCTGCACCTGCGTGTAGCCGAGCGCGTCGGCGCTGCTGCGGGCGCGGCTCTTGAAGTTGCTCTCGACCTGCACGAGTCGGAACGCCGTGGAGGCCGCGATCCCCTCCTCGCGCGAGATATCGAGGATGGCCCCCGCCAGCTCCGGCTTGATGCCGAACCTGCGGGCATAATCACCCACCTGCGCCGCGCGCTCGAGCTGCAGCCGGACGACACGCGCCTCCTGGCTGAACGCATCGCGCTTGATGTCGAACGCTCCCGCCGAAAGGGCCGACGACGCCTCGACCGCGGCTGCGGCCGAATCGGCGACGGCGCGCGCCCGGACCTGGCTCCAGCCGCCGAGCGCGCTCAGGAGGAACGCGGCGGCCAGCACCACGCCACCCCGCACCGCGGCCTGCTCGATCCGGTGTCCTGCGCTTTCGGCACGTGCATCGGACTGCGCCATCGGTCCCCCTATGGTTATCGGCCTGATTCCGGCCGGTGCCAATCTCCCCGGGTCCCCCCGGTCTTCGAGAGCAGCCGCACCTGCTCGATCGTCATCGACCGGTCCACCGCCTTCACCATGTCATAAACTGTCAGGCAACCCACTGCGGCCGCGGTGAGCGCTTCCATCTCTACGCCGGTGCGCCCCGTCACCCGAGCCGTGGCCACCACGCGAACCCCGGGCAGATCGGCCTCGAGCCGGGCCGAGACCTCGATTCCGTCGAGGCCCAGCGGGTGGCAGAGCGGAATCAGCTCTCCGGTCCGCTTGGCCGCCATCGTTCCCGCGACCTCGGCCACGGTCAGCACGTCGCCCTTCTGGACGGCGTTGGCCTGGATGAGGTCGAACGCCTCGAGGGACATGCGGACGACCCCTTCGGCCGTGGCCGTCCGGTCGGAGACCGGCTTGCCACTCACGTCCACCATCCGGGCGCGGCCGCCCTCGTCCACGTGCGACAGCTTCACAGGGTCTCCGCCAGCTCTTCGCCGAGCACGGCGAGGAGCAGCTGCGGGTTGATGTTGCCGTGCGCCGATTCCCGGGCAGCTTCCACTCGCGATACGGCCTGCATCAGCGCTTCGGGTTCGCGACTTCGCAGCGAGGCGGGCACCGGCCGGCGGCTCGTTGCCCCGAGCGCGCCGCGTGCGGCATCCGTCAGCGTCTCGGCCACTGCATCGAGCAGCGCGGTGAACTCACCTCGGGCCGCGTACGGGGCCTGCGCCAGCGCCGCCTGCATGCTCGCCCCGCGATCCTTCAGCGCCGCCTCCAGGAACGCGCTCGCCGCACGCCGGGCACCTCCTGCGGCATCGTCGTCGGCGATCGCGGCACCAATGGTTCCAGCGGCCAGGACGACGCGCTGCGGGATCTCGCGCGCCGGCACTCCAGCATGGCGCTCCAGGAACTCCTGCACCTCGGCATCGGCGAGTCGCTGCAGCCTCAGCGGCGCCGCTCTCGACCGCATCGTCGGCAAAAGGTGCCGCGCGTCGGCCGCCGTCAGGATGAACGTGCTTCCGGCGGGCGGCTCCTCGAGCAGCTTGAGGAGAGCATTCGCCGCTTCGGGGCTCGATTCCTGTGGCACCAGCCGCTCGGCGTCCCCGATGATGAAGACGCGACGCCCGCCCGAGACGGCCGTCAAGGAGGCCGCCCGCTGGAGCACGCGGACGCTCGCGACCGAGTGACTCGCCATTCCATCGGGCCTGCTCCAGAGCGGCTGCACCCGCCGCTCCTCGAGCAGCTCGCCGATCGCCTCCGCCGCCTCCTCGGCCTGCTTGTCCGGGTCCCCCGATTTCGGGCGGGGAATCGGGACGAGCCAGTGGAGGTCCGGGTGTCGCAGCTCCACGCTCTGACGGCATCCACCGCACGCGCCGCAGGGCTCGACTCCGGGTCGCTCGCAGAGGAGCAACTGGGCCAGCCAAAGCGCCAACCGCTGCTTCCCGACGCCGGCCGGTCCCGTCAGCAGCATGACCTGTGGCAGCCGCCCGGCGCTGAATGCTTCGGCGAGGCGGCGCCGGGCCTGGTGATGGCCTGCAAGAGGAGCCAAAGGCATGCCAGCGAAGATCGCAGACCGGCGCCGGAAGGGGAACCGAAGGCTGTGTAACAGATTCTTCCACAACGACTTAACGCGCCTTTTCGGGATCGTCCCGGAGCGTCTGGCGGCTTGGAAATCCCAGTGAGTGAATGCTCACCTGAAGGCCGACGTGAGTGTTTGCTCGCCGCATCCGCAAGTCGCGCCGGAATCAGCACTTGGCGTGTGGGGCCGGATTCCGCCGTGGCATCGCCGCAGCGGCATCAGACGTGGTGCCACGGAGTGCTGCGCTCATCGAGGCCGGGCAGCGGAATTGTCGATGTGTGGAAAACCACTGGCGGCGAGCGGGACAGGAAACGGGGCCACGGCCCGCAGGATCACGGAAGTCGTTGCGAGACGTCGCGATAGACGAACGGCGCATCCGCGCGGAGTCCGCTTGATTTCGATCGGACCCGCCGTTATTCTCCTCGCTCTTTCCCGAGTAGCTCAGTTGGTTAGAGCAGCTGACTGTTAATCAGCGGGTCGGGGGTTCGAGTCCCTCCTCGGGAGTTGTTGCTCAGTCCTTCGCGGGCCAGCCAGATGCTGGCCCGTCTGCGTTTCCGCCAGCCGAGGTGAGCGGGTTCACAGTATCTCCGCCCGGTCCGGGGTACGCTTGCGTCTGGAAATGTCCGGTCTGGATCCTCGCACCCCACGAATGGTATCGAATGCGAGCTGACACAGTCGACGATCTGACGCTTCTACTCCAGTGCGCGAACGACTACGCGGCGTTCACGACGGACCGCGACGGGTTGATCATGGGGTGGAACCGGGGCGCCGAGCTGATTCACGGGTATACCGCAGAGGAGATCCGCGGGAAGTCGTGCAATCTCCTCTTCGTCGACGAGGATCGCGAGGCCGGCGTTCCCGAGCTCGAGCGGGCGCTGGCGCTCAGGACGGGGCGCGCGGAAAACGAGCGGTGGCACATCCGGAAGAACGGCGTCCGATTCTGGGGTGCCGGCCAGATGGTCGCTCTCCGCGACCGGACGGGTCGGCACGTCGGGTACGGCAAGATCATGCGCGACTTCACCCGCCGCCGCGAGCTCGAATCGGCGCACATCGAAGCGCAGCGGATGGAAGGCGTCGGTGTCCTGGCCGGCGGCCTCGCTCATCTCTTCAATAACCTGCTCACGGCAAACCTCGGGAACATCGAAATGCTTCTCGGCCTTCCGGAGGTACGCGAGAGCGTGACCGCGAAGCGTCTGGGGGCCGAGGCGCTCAAGGCGGGGCAGCGGATGGTCGACCTGACGCAGCAGGTCCTGACGTATGCGGGGAAGACACGCAGCCTCTTTCAGCCGCTCGACCTTCAGAAGGAGGCGCGCGAAGCGATTGCGGGGCTCTCGCCGCAGGTTCCGGCCCGGATCGAAGTGCGCGTGGACATCAGCGACAGCTGTCCGGCGATCGTCGGCGATGCGACGCTGATCCGCCAGCTGATTTCCGCACTCGCCGTGAACGCGGTCGAGGCGATGAGTGAAACGGGCGGCCGGGGGACCCTCAGGATCACCGGCGGCATGGATGATCTCACTGCGGAAACGGCGCAGCGGTTTCGCGGATTCGACCTCCTGCCCGGGCGCTACATCCACATCGAGATCAGCGACACGGGCAGCGGGCTCACACCCGCGGCGCTGGCGCGGGCATTCGACCCCTTCTACAGCACCAAGTTCCAGGGTCGGGGGCTCGGGCTTGCCGCCGCGCTCGGAATCGTCCGGATGCACGGCGGCGCAATCACCGGACGCAATGCTCAGGGAGGTGGAGCGACGTTCGAAATTCTCCTCCCGGCAGGAGAGATCTGGTCGCAGGCGGCGGCGCCGGGCTGGGCCCCCGCGCCGGTCTCCCACCATGCCGATGGGTCGATGGCCCTGGTCGTGGACGACGAAGAGCTGGTTCGCAGTCTCATCGTGCGCTTTCTCGAGACCGAAGGATTCGTCACCGTCCAGGCGGAGAACGGTCAGCAGGCGCTGCGCATCGCCGAGCGGCTTGGCTCGCGGCTCAGCGTCGTCGTCCTCGATCTCGCGATGCCGGAGATGGACGGTGCGCGCGCGCTGCCGCAGCTGCGCGAGCGGCTTCCCGGCGTCCCGATCGTGCTGATGACCGGGCTCGTCTCGGCGGAGGCGGACGCTGCCATGCAGGCGGTGGATCCGGATGCGCGAGTCGTCAAGCCGTTCACCTTCGACCAGCTCACCTCGGCCGTCGAAACGGCGATGCGGGGCGCTCAGCGTATCGCAGAGGAATCCCGGACGACTTCGTAGCTGTAGCGCCGCGGCCATCCGCGCATATCTTCGATTCCGGATCAACGACCGGCCCCGACGCGGCCTGGCGGCACCAAAACTGCGTCCGCCTTCGCTACCTCATCGACCAGTGAGCCCATCCATGCGCCGCCAGCCTCAGGCGCGGCCCCTTTCCGCATGAGCGCCGGGGCCCGGTACCGCTCGTTCACGATCCTGTCGCTGGCCGGGCTCGCGTCGGGGCTCGTGCTCGGCATGCTCGGCCAAAGCTCCGGGAGCAGTGCGATCGCGGCGCTGTCCGCGGTGCTCGAGCCGTTCGGAAACATCTGGGTCGCCGCGCTGCAGATCCTCGTGCTCCCGCTCGTGATCACGCACGTGCTGGCGGCCGTCGTCGGCGCGGGCGATCGGGACTCGGTCGGCTCGCTCGGCGCCCGGGCGATCGCCCTCTTCGTCGGGATGCTGGCGATCGCCGGCGTGTTCACCGTGGCGGTGGCGCCTCCGCTGATCCGCCTGATGGCGCCGGCAGCGCCCCGTCTGGACGTTACGATACCAGCCGAGGTGGCGGCGCGCGCGACCGGCGGTGGCGACCTGTCGCTCGCCGAGTGGCTCTCGGGACTCGTGCCGACGAACATCTTCGAGGCCGCGGCGCGGGGCGACCTGCTCCCGATTCTCGTCTTCACGGCGCTCTTCGGCATGGCGGTCCGCCGGCTGGACGAGGAGTACCGCGAGCCGATCCGCCGCGTCGTTCAGGGTGCCGCCGAGGCGATGCTCCGGTGTGTGCGGTGGGTCCTGTCCGTCACGCCGGTTGCGGTCTTCATCCTCACCCTTTCCTTCTCGCTGCAGGCCGGCGGCGCCGGCGCGCAGATGCTCGGGGCGTTCGCGCTCGTCGTGTCGGGGCTGATGCTGCTCTTCACCGCGCTGCTCTATCCGCTTTCCGCGCTGCTCGGCGGCACCGGGATCACACGGTTCGCGCGGGCCGTCGCTCCCGCCCAGCTCGTCGCGGTGAGCACGCGCTCGTCGCTCGCATCGCTGCCGGCGCTGGTGGAGGGCGCCCGCGAGCACCTGCGGCTCCCCGCGCCCGCGACGAGCTTCGTGCTCCCCCTGTCGGTGTCGGTGTTCAAGCTCAATCGAACGATCTCCAGTCCCGTGAAGCTGCTCTTCCTGGCGCACGCCTATCAGGTATCGATCACCCCCCAGACCATGGTGGTCTTCCTGCTGACCGTGATGCTCCTCAGCTTCACCAGCGCCGGGATCCCGAACGGCGGAGCGGCGTTCAAGACCCTGCCTGCCTACCTCGCCGCCGGCGTGCCGATCGAGGGCGTGATCATCCTCGAGGCAGTCGAGACCATTCCGGACATCTTCAAGACCCTTCTCAACGTGACGGGCGACATGAGCGTCGCCACGATCCTCACCCGGCAGCGCCGTTCCCTCGCCGCCGCAGCAGGCACCGCGATGGTGCCGGACCCCTCGCTCGCACCGTCGAAGAGTCCGACCGGATGATCCACCTCGTCGTCCCGCGCGATCAGGACTGGGCTTTCGTCAATTACCTCACCGGCCATGGGGCGAGCCTTGCCCGAGACATGCGTGTGGTGCACTACGAGTCGCTGCCGGCGCAGCGCGCGTTCGAGCGGGGTACCTGGGTCTTCAGCGCGCTCGACCAGCTCGCCCCGGGAATGGAGCGGCTGGTTCGCACCGTCGCGGAAACACTCGCCGCCGAGCCGGGGGTTCGCGTCTTCAATGACCCGAGGCGGACGCTGCTGCGTCACGACCTGCTGGCCGCACTCGCCGATCGTGGGCTGAACGGTTTCCGCGTGGTGCGCGCCGGGGCAGCCTATGAAGCACTGCGGTATCCGGTCTTCGTGCGCGCGGAACGGAGCCATGGAGGAAACATCTCGCCGCTGCTGCACGACCCGAAGGAAGTGCGCGCGTGGCTGGGGCGGGCAGTGGTGCAGGGGTACGCGTTCGCCGACCTGCTGGTGGCGGAGTTCCACGACACCGCATCCCCCGAGGGGTACTATCGCAAGTACGCGGCGTTCATCGTCGGCGATCGGATTCTTCCGCGGAGCATGGCCTACGGGCGCAGCTGGATGCTGAAGCACGAACAAACGGAACTTTCCGAGGCGGTGATGCTCGAGGAACGCGCCTACCTGCACGCCGATCCGCACGCGGCGCAGCTGGCCGAGATCGTGCGGATAGCCGGGGTCGACTACGGACGTATCGACTATGCGGTCCTGGACGGACGGGTGCAGACATGGGAGATCAACCTGCATCCCACGATCGGCCGGAGCCCTGGGCGCAGGCGCATCCCGTTGCCGGCCGAGCTCGAGGCACTGCGCAAAGCGAACCGCGAGTCCTTCTATCGGAAGTTCAACGAGGCGTGGCTGCCGTACGCCGCGCCCTGCGAGGGCCGGCCGATTCCCATGTCGCTCGACGCCGAGCTCATCCGCAGGGCGGCCGACGGGCGCCGGAAGCCGCGGAGCTCGATGCTGGCGCTGCGCGCCGTAGCTCGCCCCTTCAAGCCGGTGCTCGAGCCCGTCGCCATGCAGCTCTTCCCGGTCATCACGGCGCTCGCGCGCCGTTTCAAGCCGGGGTAGTGGCTCGTGCCCGGGCGGAGCGCCTCAGCGCGCCGCCGCAGAATCCCGCACCACCTGGTAGCGTTTCACGTACCGCACGCCATCGGCATCCTCGGCCGTGGCCCAGACCGTGTCGCCGCGGAAGACCGGTTGCGGGGACGCAAGGAAGCCGACCGGAGCGGTCACCTCGCCAAGATACCGGCCATCCGGCTCGAACACGTCGAAGGCCACGGGTTCCGTCCACGCCGAAGGTGAGGGACGCGAGCCGTCCGCTTCCGACTCGACGGCGGGGTCCTTGATTCCCGGCCGGGAGAGAAGCACCCAGATTCTCCCATCGTCACTCACGAACAGCTCGCGGAACGGCGGCTTCGTCGTCGGGACGTCGGGCCCGTTCCAGGTCCATCCGGGGTACTGGCTCGCCATTTCCGCGGTGGCGACGCGGCGGAGGTCCGCCGCCTCTTCGCTCGCGACCGGCACCGCCGGGGCATTCCGCTCGATGCGAAGCACGCCGCCCCGGTGGAAGACGTCGATGCGATAATTCGTCGCGAGCCCGCCGACCATGTAGCCGAGCGGGCTGAACGCCCAGTGCGCCTCGGGAGAGAACGGGACGTCGCTCACGCTCGTGCTTCCTTCGCGTTGCGCCTTGATGATGGCCCGGTCCCAGGTCCAGCGTGGTGCCGCAATGCTGTCACCCGGTGTGCCGTCCGGGCCGAAGCGCTGGACGCCGAGGACCCAGTCGGCCGGATCGTCCGCGGGACCGATCAGGACCATCGTATAAAGGTTGTCCGTGCCATCGCGATACAGCTTCCGGCTCGTATTGAAGGTGCTGTTGATGCGCCACGTCGCGAGCGGCGTGCCGTCGCTCGCGAAGACGGCCATGCGGCCGTTGCCGGGATCGCGGACTACGATGCGGCCGTCGCTCAGGACTGCGAGCCCGCCATCCGGTCGCCGGTATTCACCCGGACCGCTTCCCAGTCGCCCGACCGTCCGGAGGAACGTTCCCGAAGTATCGAACTGCTTGAGGCTCGGCGTTCCTTCGAGCACGTGGATCACGCCGTCCGGTCCCACGTCCAGAGCGCGAACGTTGCCGAGCATCAATTCCTCGGCGCCATCGGCCACACCGATCGACATGCGCTCCTCGAGCCGGGCGGGCGTTCCCCACTCGCTGCCCGACAGGGTGCGCACGACGATGGTGTCGCCCAGGGTATCGCGCTCGAAGGACCAGCGGGCCTCCGATCCGGGCGATTCGCCGCCCGTGCACCCGCCAAGTGTCAGCGCGCCGCCAAGTACGGCACTCGCGATCCGTCTCATGAACTCCTTCCGCCGGAAGTGACTTCGTGCACCTGGATTCGCCACGCGCCGCAAGCGATCCCGGCCGTATGTCGGGTTCATGCGCGGTCCTCCGCCTGAGGGGTGTCGATACCCCCACCCTTCTGCCGGAGATCCGGATGCGCTTCATCGCCAGGAACCGAGGAACAGTGCTCGCCATCGCCACGATCTGGGCCGCAGTCGGCGCCGCCGTCACATCGACGCGCCTCGCCGCGGTTGCGCTCGAACCGGTGGCCGGTGCGCCGGCCGACAACTGGCTCAAGGGCCTGCAGGGCAAGCACAAGCAGCTTTTCGATTTCCCGACGCCCAGCGGCGGGATCCCGCTCGTGCACATGATGAACTACTACGATACGTACAACCAGGCGTACGGAGTTTCGGATCGGGACATCGACGCCGTGGGGACATTCTACGGCAGCACGACATTTCACGCCTTCAACGACGCGATGTGGGCGAAGTACCAGATCGGGGAGTTCCTGAAGGAGAACAACGCCTCCGGCGAGCCCGCGACGGCCAACCCGTGGAGGAATGCGCCGGTCATCCTCGGCATGACGCTGGCACCGGCCAGCATCGAGGCGCTGCAGAAGCGGGGCGCGACCTTCATCGTCTGCAACAATGCCCTCACGATCTTCTCGGGCCTGCTCGCGCAGGCACGCGGGCTCGATGCGAAGCTGGTGTACGACGATCTCCGGGCGAACATGCTTCCCGGGGTCGAGCTCGTCCCGGGAATGGTCGTGGCCATCGAGCAGGCGCAGCGGGCCGGGCTCTCGTACCACCGTCAGTAGCCCCCGCGCCTGTGGGCGCAGCGCAGGAAGCCGGATTCGTAGATGACGCAGGTGGCCAGCGGAGCGGAGCGGGGCGCGTCGTCTACGAATTCCTTCCACGTGCCGCGTGAGTAGATTGCGCGTTTCTCTTCGCGGTCGGCACATGCGCGCTCTCATCCTGACGTTCTTCGTGTTTCAGATCACCGCGCCCCTGACGGCGCAGATGCCGCCCGTGGGCCGGATCGAGGTGTTCGGCCATCCGGGCGCCCGCGAGCGGATCCGATCCGCGCTGGCGGACCTCGAAGGCCGTCCCGTGCCCTCCGACCTGAAGGCACGGGCGGATTCGCTCGAAGCTTTGCATGGACTCGACGAAGTCGGCATCGATGCCGTGTGCTGCGACGGGGGCCTCACGACGCTGTACGTGGCGGTTCGGGCGGATGACGTGTCCGGTCCACGATTCCGCGACGCGCCAGACGGTCACGTCCGCCTTCCGCATTCGATCGTTGCGCTCGGCGAGCGGTTTGACCATGCGCTCGAGGACGCCGTCCGGCGCGGCGCGGTCGCCGAAGACCATTCGGCCGGCCACGCGCTGATGCAGGACTCCGCCGCCAGGCGGGTGCAGGAGGAATTCATCCGGATCGCCGCGAGTGAAGACTCGCTGGTTCGCGCGGTGCTCGCGGAATCGGAGGATGCCGCGCACCGTGCGCTTGCGGCGCAGGTCCTTTCATACTCGCCGGAAAAGCAGGGAATCGTCGCGCCGCTCCTCGCCGCCGCGCGCGATCCCGACCCGACGGTCCGCAACGAATCGATCCGAAGCCTCTGGATCCTCGCCAGCTGGGCCGGCGAGCACCCCGGGACCGGCATCCACATCCCACCCGAGCCATTCATCGACCTGCTTCATTCGGTGGCGTGGACCGACCGGAACAAGGCGGCGATGGTGCTCATGCAGCTTTCGTCGACGCGCGACAGCGCGCTGATCGCGGCGCTACGCGGCCGGGCATTCGATCCACTCGTCGACATGGCGCGCTGGGCGGACATGGGGCACGCATTTCCCGGGGTGGTCATGCTTGGCCGCATCGCCGGGCTCACGGAAGAATCGATCTTCGCGGCGCTCTCGCAGGGCCGGAAGGACCAGATCGTCGATGCCGCGCTCCGGAGCCGCGCCCCCGGCACCTGATGGATGAGCCGGCACGCCCGACGCGCGCTCAGCTGCTCGCTGCCGTCACGCGGCGGGTCCCCGACCTCATCGCTCCCGGGCTCACGGTGCTCTTCTGCGGAATCAATCCCGGGCTCTATTCGGCGGCGACGGGTCATCATTTCGCGCGGCCGGGGAATCGTTTCTGGCCGGCGCTGCACCGGTCGGGATTCACGGCGCGCCAGCTCGCGCCCGCCGAGGAAGCGCTCCTCCTCGCGTCCGGCTGCGGCATCACCAACCTCGTGCCCCGCACGACGGCCACTGCGCAGGAGCTCGCACCGGACGAGCTGATCGCCGGCGGCCGATCGCTGCGGCGAAAGCTCAGGACATTCGAGCCGGCGTGGCTCGCGGTGCTTGGCATCGGTGCCTACCGCGTGGCATTCGGCGATCCGCGCGCGACGGTCGGCTCGCAGCCGGCGCCGATCGGCAGCACGCGGGTGTGGCTCCTCCCGAGTCCGAGCGGCCTCAATGCCAATCACCAGCTTCCCGACCTGGTGGCGGAGTTCCGCCGGCTGCGCGCGGCCTCGTTCGGTGCCCGGACGAACAAAGGGTGATGCACGACGCAGTCTTCACGCACCTCCGGCACCAATATTGGAGGACACAACTTCGAGGAATCGGCCATGCGCAAACGGTCTCGCGGGACGCTCGACAGGATCCTGGAATACTCGGCGGTCGCGGCGACGGGTGCCGCCCTGAGGAAGGTGCCGATTCCCGGCGTCGCGCGTTTCGCCGTCACGCCGCTCCTGCTGCGCGTCGCGCGCAACCGGCGCGCGCGGAACGTGCTCCTGGGACTGGCCGCGATCGGCCTCGTGGTGACGCTGCTGTCGGATTACACCGGGAAGGACGACCCGGAAGAATGGGACGAGCCGTATTGAGAACGGGGCGCGGCTCCGAATGAGTGCGCCGGATCGTCAGCGGCCGCGCTCGATCCTGTAGAGGAGATCGGCCCCGGTCTCGGCACCGGTTTCGGCCTGCAGGGTCCACTTCTTCGAGAGCAGGTACCTGAGGCGGAGCGTGCTGATCGGGTCGAAGAGGCCGATCCCGTAACTCACGTAGAGGCTCGGCGAGAGGTACGTCCCTGCCACGAACGACGCCTCGTGGAATCCGTCCTCGGACTCGATGCGTGCATCGTCGAGCCCGAATCCCTGACCGAGACTGCTCGCGAGCACGTTGCTGCCGCGGAGGCCGAGCGAGCTCGCGGCACGCGAGAGCAGGCTTCCGTCGGCGCCCGAGCCCTCGCCGGGCGCGCGGCCCGTGACGATGTAGTGCAGCGCCGTATTCTGGGACATCGATGGCTCCGACCAGATGGTCACGACCGGAGCCTTGAGTGTCCCGCCGATCTGCAGCCCGGCCACGGTGCCGTCGTCCGCCGTGCGGCTCGCGCGAATCGAGAGCCCGGGATTGTCCACGGGCCCCCCGGCGAACTGCACCCGCCCCTGCGACACCGACAGGTCCTGCCCGTACGCCTTGTACGCCCCCTGCTCGATGATCACCGCGCCGCTCGCCCGCGTGGGGCGCATGGGTGTCTCGAGGATCACGAGCGCGCCGTCGAGCTCGGCATTGAAGTTGAAGCCGCTGAACGACACGCTGTCGCCCAGCACGACCTCGACCTCGGCGCGAATGGGGCGCGTGGCGGCGACGGCCAGCGATTCTCCCACGAAGACCACGTCGTCGGACGGCGGCACGGCGAACTCCGGAATCTCGGTCAGCTGCATGCGCGCGAGCGGAACCGTGACGGTCCCGGTGAGGTCGATCGTGTCGCCGATGAGCGTGACGTCGAGCTCCGGATCCACGATCGCATGAATCTCGGCCGTGTTCATCACCTCGAAATTGCGGCCGCGGATCTCGAGTCGTCCCGGCCGCTCGCTGGAGGATCGCACGGGGGTCGTGCCGGCGAGCGTCACGTCTCCGGCGCCCGAGGCGGCGCGCCCATCCACCCTGACATCCCCGTCGGCGGTGCCGACCGCGTCGAACCGGATGGCGCGGTACAGGGCGCCGAGCAGCGGCAGCCGCATGGCACCGTCGCGCACGTGCAGGCCCCCGGACCACGTCGGATCTCCCACCGTCCCGGCCATCCGGACGTCGAGGTCGAGCCGCCCGGCGAGACTGTCGATCTCGGGCGAGAACGCCTCGGCAAAGGAGAGATCGGAGACCTCGGCCTCGAGCGTCGCTTCGAGCGGCTCGGGCCCGAGCGGGCGGCCGATGCGCCGGAACCCGGGGATACGGAGCGACCCGCCGAAGGTGCCGAGGGTCGTGCCGGCGCTGTCCTCGAATGCGAGCTCGAGGCCGCCGGTGATGCCGTCGGCGCCGGCACGCACTTCGAGCGCGGTCGAGTCGAGGAGGATCTCTTCGAATGCGCCCGTCTCGACGTAGGCGAAGCGCACGTCCGATGGAACGACACGCAGCTCGCCGGTGAGCGTGCTGTCGGGAGCGACGAGTGCCGTGAGCGTCCCGAGAAGCCCGCCGCGCGTGACCGTGCCGGTCTGCGAGCGCGCGAAGAAGTCCTCGATGCGGAGCTCCGCGTTCACATCGGGCGTCGCCACGCGTCCGCTGGCCTCGGCGCGGAAGGCGATGCGCCCGCCCAGGCTGTCGTAGCGGTCGGTGATCGCGCGTGCAAAGGCGAGATCGGGAAGCTCGGCATCGACACGCAGCGACACCGGCTCCGGACCGAGCGGCGCGCCGAAGGCACGATATCCGGGGAGGGCGAGTTGCGAGGTGAGTCCGGCGATCCGCGTACCTGCGGTATCGCTGACGCCGAGGGTGAAGCGGGCGTGCGCGCCGGCTGGTCCTGCGTTCGCGGTGAGGCTTCCGCTGTCCACGACGATCCTGCGCGGAATCTCATCGAGCGTGTAATCGTAGATGATGCCTCGGGGCACCATCGTCAGCTCGCCCGCGACGCGGCCGGGCTCGACGAAGGTTCCTGCCGCGGTGATCTCCACCGATCCCTGGCCTGCCCGCCCTCTCGGCAGCCAGACGAAGATGCTGTCGAAGGCCAGCCGGCCGTCGAACGCGGGAGTGCCCACCGTCCCGGCGAGGCGAGTCTCCAGCGTCGCGCGCCCTGCGAGGCTGTCCAGTGCAGGGAAGAAGTCGGTGATCACGGCGAGGCTGTCCATCCTCCCCGTGATCGTCCCTTCCAGCGGCTGGCGCGACAGGGCGGGCCCGAGCCGGACGACGCCTGGAACGGAGAGATTCGCCGCGAGCGTGGCCATCGCGCTGCTGTCGTGATGCAGGACGCGAAGTGCCGCCTCTCCCTGCATGCCTGCGGGTCCGGCAGTCGCCAGCATGGCCGCCGTGTCGAAGTAGAGACGGCGTGGAAGCGTATCGAGCAGGCGATGGTACACGAGCGCGGCATCGGATGCTCGCGCCTGCAGGTTCCCCTGCAGCCGCCCGGCGCGCGATTCCGCATCGAACGTCGCGTGCAACGTGCCTTCGAGCGCCTGGCTGTCGCCGAAAATGGAGTCGGGCAGGAACGAATCCAGCAGGGCGAGCGGAAGGCCGTCGACACGTCCCGCTCCGCGCCAGCTCATGCCGCCGAGCCAGGCGCCGCTGCCGCAGATACGAGCGCCCGGGCTCTCGGGCGAGCCCAGGCAGGCCTCGCCGAGCGACGCGGATTGCATGGTCGCTGCGAGCGTGGCCGGTGCCTCGAGCTCCCAGCGGCCATATGCGCCCGTCTCGGCCAGGAATTCCTGGATTCGTCCGCGCCAGGTCCTGCCCGAGATGCCGCCGGTAGCCACCAGCGTAACGTCCTCACGCCCTGAAACGCCCTCCGCCTCGAGGCGATGGCGCGTCCGGGTTCCTCGAAGCACGAGGTCGACCGTATCGAATGCCAGCGGGCCGGCAACCGCGCCGAGCGCTCGCAGGTCGACGTCGGTCTGCCCGCGGGGAGAGAGCCCGAGATCGGCACGGCCACGAGCGCTCGCCGCCGAGTTGTTGCCGAGCCGGAGGCGCCTTCCCTCGAACGTGGCCCGCACCCTCGGCGCGTCGCGCATGCCCCGCACCGTTCCCCGGGAGCGAAGCGATCCGGAGGCGTCCGGCAGCGCCGTGCGGAGGTTGCCGATCGCCAGGTCGAAGTCGGCGGACACGGTATCCGCCAATGCGCCCCGGCCCACGAGGCGCGCGCTGCCCCAGGTGACGGCAAGGTTCGGGACCACCGCGGACTTGCCGGCGAACTCGACCTCCGCCGTTCCGCCGAGCCGCTGTCCGCGCAGGACGCCGCCGAGGGAATCGATGCGCAGGCTGCCGGCGGGGCCGATGCTGTCGAGGTAACCCGCCGTGCGTCCGGCGAAAGCAACGGCGCCGGGCCATTCACCGGGATTCTCGAGCAGTTGCGCCGGCTCGACGTTCTCGCCTCGCACGGTGAGGTCCCATTCCGTCCGGGGCCACCAGGTCACCCGGCCAGCGGCGTGAACGGTACCGTCGAACACGGCGGCGGTGGAGCTGTCGAGCTCGACGTGGTCGAGGTTCCCGGTGCCGGCGAGTGATACGGGGAGGCCGCTCGCCTGCGGAAGCGAGAGCTCGCCCTCGGCGACGAATCGGTAATCCTCGGCGCGGCCATCCAGCCGGGCAGTCGCTCCGCGCACCGTCACATCGTTCGGAGCGTCCACCGAGAGATCCTGAACGAGCACGTCCCCAAGCAACACATCCATGGGAAGCTTCGGTCGAGGCGGGCTGCTGTCCCCCGGGACCGAATCGGGGATGGTGACGTGCACGCCCACTGCGTGCAGCCGGTCCACACGGACCTGACGGCGGATCAGGCCCGTCGGCGTCCAGTCGAGGAGCGCGCTGTCGATGGTGGCCGAGAACGTTTCCTTCCGGATGGCGACATCGTGGACGATGAGCGGTCCCCGGATGCTGCCTCTCATGCGGCCGATCGTGATCCCGTCCCCCGCGCGCGCCAGGACCGACGTGATCAGGCGGCGGGCGACGCGCTCGCTCGAGAGCCCATACCAGAGGAGGCCCGCGACCAGCAGGAGGAGTGCGCCGATTCCGATCGCGACGCGCCGGAGGATGCGGCCGCCGCTCACAGGTCCGGCCCTATGGAGAGGTGAATGCGGAACGGCGCGCCTTCCTCCGAGATGGGAAACGCGCCGTCCACGCGGACAAGCCCGATCGGCGAAATCCAGCGCACACCGGCGCCGACGGCCTGTTCGAGGTCGAGCGTGAAGTCCTCGAGCGCGTTGCCCGCGTCGGTGAAGACCGCTACGGCCCATCGGGGCGACACCCGGAAGTCGAGCTCAGCGCTGCCGACGACGAGATTGCGGCCTCCGGTGACCTTGCCCTTCGCATCGCGCGGCCCGAGCGCCTGGTAGCCGAACCCGCGAACGCTCTGATCGCCTCCCGCGAAGAAGCGGAGCGTCGGCGGGAGGCGGCGGAACTGGCTCGTGAATATCCGTCCGACGTCGGCGCGCACGAGCGCGCGGGTGCGTCCGCCGAGGCTGCGGACGATCTTCCCGCCGGCGCTCACCCGGAGGAGCGAGGCCGACGAGAGCACGCCGTCGTGCGCGGCCTGCAGGTCGAGACGGGTGCGGATGCCGCTCGTCGGGAAGATCCGGCTGTCCGAGCGGGTCCGCTCCCAGCTCGCGCCGGGGAGGAAGAGCGTCGAGGTGGCGCTGTCGGAGGCGACGCGGAATGCCTCGCGCTGCCACGAGAGCGAGAACGTTTCGCGCCAGCCGAGCCGGGGGCGGCTGAGCCGGACGCTCGCCACGTACGTCTTGCTCGCGCTCGTGATGGGGTTGAGGAGCGCGTAGCCGGCGAGGAAGGTGAGCACGCCCTTCGGATGGCCGAACGCCGGCACCATGTACTGCGCCGAAGCGCTCTTCTCGATGAACGAGCCGACCAGCTCGAGCTCGGCGTGGTGGCCCTTGCGATTGAGGCGCCGGAGCCGGGCCGATCCTCTCCCGCGCGGCCCGTTGTCGGTGCCATAGCCGAGCCCGGCCTCGAACGCCTGCGGCGGACGCGGGATGAGCTCGACATCGATCGGCACGAAGAGGCTCTCGGCCCGCTCCGGGCGAGGAATGACTTCGACACGCTCCCAGTATGGATCTTCCGCGAGGCTCGCCTGCAGCTCGAGCACGCGGTGGCGCTGATACGGCTCGCCGGTCCTGAATCCGACGCGCGAGCGGAGGAACGAGGTATCGAGGATCTCCTGATCGAAATGCACCGGGCCGAACCGGTATCTCGGGCCCGTCGTGAAGTGGATCACGATCTCCGCGGTCGATTCTTCGCGATTCACGCGGATCACGCTCGTGTCGAAGTCGGCGGTGAGGTAGCCGCTGTCGCCGGCGAGCGTGATGAGGGCGAGCTTTGCCGTTTCGTAGGGCAGGTGCCGCAGCGTGTCACCGCGTGCGAGCGGGAATTCGGCCACGGCCGCCTGGAAGGCCGGGTCGTCGGCGCCTTCGCCGCTCAGCGCGACATCCACCCGGGTGACGAGCGTGGGCGGGCCCGGGTCGATAGCATACCGGGCGACGAGCGCGTCGCCGTCTTGCTGGAGCGACTTCCGGACGCGGGGCCGGTAGTACCCGAACGGCTGGAGCGCCGTCTCGATGTCCGCATCCGCCGTGCGATGGAGCCGGACTGCACGATCGAGCATCAGCGCCCCGGTGTCCGCGGCGCGCGAAATCTCGAGCACAAGGCGGACGTTCGCGGCCAGCGGCCCTTCGACTCCCTCGACCTGCACGCTCACGGGGTGAGGTCCCGGAGAAAGCTGGGCTTCCGCGCCCGTGGCAAGCCACCCGCACGCAAGTGCCAGAAGGAGCGTGCGCCGGAGCGGAACTCGAGGTGCGGACATGGGCCATCACGATACGCCGGGCGGGCGGTCAGGTCGGTGAAGCCCGTCACAGGGGCATGTAGATTCCGGCATGACTCCCACGACTCCGCGCCACCTCCGCCCGGCTGCGGGCGAGCTCCCGTTCGACCTTCCGGCCGCACTCCGCCACCTCCGTCGGGCAGATCCCGTGCTGGCCGGTGTCATCCGGCGGGCCGGCCCCTGCGGCCTCCGGCCGAAGGCGACGCAGAGCCTCTTTCATGCGCTCTCCGAGTCGATCGTCTATCAGCAACTCTCCGGCAAGGCGGCCGCGACCATCTTCGGCCGCGTCGTGGCCCTGTACTCCCCGAAGCGCTTTCCGACGCCGGCCGACATCGTCGCCACGCCCGACGCGCGTCTCCGGGCAGCCGGCCTTTCCACCGCGAAGACGGCTGCACTCAAGGACCTCGCGGCGAAGACGCTCGACGGCACGGTCCCCTCGCTCGCGCGCGTCCGCCGACTTCCGGACGAGGAGATCGTCGAGCGGCTGATCCAGGTGCGCGGCATCGGCGTGTGGACGGTGCAGATGCTGCTCATGTTCCGCCTCGGGCGCCCCGACGTGCTGCCCACGGGCGACCTCGGCGTCCGCAAGGGATTCGCGATCGCGTACGGCCTCGACGAGCAGCCGACGCCGGCGGAGCTCGCGGAGCACGCCGAGCGGTGGCGCCCGTATCGCACGGTTGCGAGCTGGTACATGTGGCGAGTGCTCGATTGAGCGAGGGCAGGGTGGGGATGAGCCCCGACGAGTTCCGCCGGCACGCCCATGAGCTCGTGGACTGGATGGCCGACTATCTCGCGGACGCCTCGGCCTGGCGTGTCGTTCCCGACGTCGCGCCTGGAGACATTGCGAGCGCGCTGCCTCGCCATCCGCCCGAAGCAGCGGAGCCGTTCGATACGATCCTCGCCGACTTCCAGCGCCTGATCGTCCCTGGGATGACGCACTGGAACCACCCGGGCTGGTTCGCATACTTCCCGGGGAACAACAGCCCGCCGAGCATCCTCGCCGAGATGCTCACGGCGACGCTCGGCGCGCAATGCATGTCGTGGCAGACCTCTCCCGCGGCGACGGAACTCGAGCAGGTCACGATGGAATGGCTGCGCGAGATGATCGGGCTGCCGGCGGAGTTCACGGGCGTCATCCAGGATACGGCCTCGACCTCCACGCTCGTGGCACTGCTTTCGGCACGCGAACGGGCGACGGCACATGCCTGGGGCTCGCGTGGCCCCTCGGCCGGGATGCCGCCGCTCGCGGTGTATGCGTCGGCGGAGGCGCATTCCTCGGTGGCGAAGGGCGTGAAGCTCGCGGGCTACGGGAGCGAAATGCTGCGGGCGATCCCGGTGGATGGGGAATTCGCGCTCAGGCCCGAGGCCCTCGACGCGGCGATCGCGGCCGACATCGCCGCAGGCATCCGGCCAGCCTGCGTGGTGGCCACGATCGGCACGACGTCGTCGACCGCCGTGGACCCGGTGCGGGCGATCGGGGAGATCTGCCGCCGGCACGGCGCCTGGCTGCACGTGGATGCGGCCTATGCCGGGTCCGCGGCCATCCTCCCGGAGTGCCGGCGGCACTTCGACGGCGTCGAGCTCGCGGACTCCTTCGTCTTCAACCCCCACAAATGGCTGCTCACCAATTTCGACTGCTCGGCGTATTTCGTCCGGGACGTGGAGACGCTGCTCCGGACCTTCGGGGCGACGCCGGAGTACCTGCGGACGCCGCACGACGAGCGGGTGGTCAATTATCGGGATTGGGGGATTCAGCTGGGGCGGCGGTTCCGGGCGCTGAAGCTCTGGTTCGTGATCCGGAGCTATGGGGTGGAGGGGCTCCGGCGGGTGCTGCGCGAGCACATGGCGCTGGCGCAGGAGTTCCGGTCGTGGGTCGAGGCTGAGCCAGGGTTCGAGGTCCTGACGCCCTCTCCGTTCGGGCTGGTCTGCTTCCAGCACCGTCCTGCCCATCTGAAGACGGCAGTCGAACTGGATGAGCACAACCGCACGCTCCTGGCCCGGGTGAATAGCTCCGGCACGGCCTTCCTCACTCATACATCGCTCAACGGCGCATTCGCGCTCCGGGCCGTGGTAGGCCAGTGGCGGACGAGCCGACAGGATACTGAGCGACTCTGGCGCCTGATCCGAGAGGCGAGCGGCTGCTGATATCCTGCCATTCGCCGTACCGCTGGCCTTCGTCCATGCAAACTCTTGCACTCGATCCGGTTAACTGGGGAATCCCGGCCAGTCGGCGGGGCCCCTCTTTTGCGGTCCAACGTATTCACACTCTCGGCTGATCCCGCCTCTCCGGCGGCGACAAGGGCAAACCCGTCGAAAGGCGGGGACGCAAAGCCACGAGGCTACCACCGGCGATTCCGCCGGTTAGGCCGGTCGGGTTGCCGAATCGAACTCCGGGAGGAACCGTGGTCCCCACCGCAGACTCAGCTGCGCCGAAGGCGCTGCATAGCGCAGCGTTTCTTGGCCTGCTCCTCGCCCTCACAGGATGCGAGCGTTCGATCGCTCCCGAGCTCGACTCGGCTTCCGAGCCGGTGCTTGCCTCGAGTGCCGCGTCGCTGGCGGAGGCGGCCAGGTCGGAGCACATCCCTGGCCGAGCTATCATCACGCTCGCAGCGAAGGCCAATGCGAGGGAGGTTGCCCGCATCCACGGCGTCAATCCCGACTTTGTCTACTCGAGCGTCATGAACGGCTTTGCGGGAAAGGTCTCCGATGCCGCGCGGTCGGGGCTGATGAGGGATTCCAGGGTCGTCCGCGTCGATCCCGATCAGGTATATCAGATCACCAGTGGTGGAAGCCAGTCAGGCGCGCCGTGGGGCCTCGACCGCATCGATCAGCGTTCACGCGATCTCGACGGCATATATGCGTATTCCGGGACGGGCAAGGGAGTGACGGCGTATATCCTCGACACAGGGATTCGGCTCTCCCATTCGGACTTCGGAGGGCGCGCATCTGTCGGATTCGATGCGTTCGGCGGAGACGGCTCCGACTGCCAGGGTCACGGCACGCACGTCGCCGGCACCGTTGGCGGTGCGATCCACGGCGTCGCCAAGGAAGTCTCGCTCGTATCGGTCCGGATCCTTGGCTGTACGGGGGGCGGCAGCAGCGCGACGGTGATCGCCGGACTCGACTGGCTGGTCGGACATGCGGCACGTCCGGCCGTCGCGAATCTATCGATCGGGGGCGGACCCGATGCCGCTGTCGACGCGGCAGTCCGCAAGGCCATTTCAGCCGGTATCGCCATCGCCGTAGCGGCCGGCAACAAGAGCTGGAATGCGTGCTCATTTTCGCCCGCGCGTGTCACGGAGGCAATGACCGTCGGCGCGGCCGACATGAATGACGCACCGGCCACGTTCACCAACTACGGCGACTGCGTCGACTGGTATGCGCCGGGTGTCTCGATCGTATCGTCGGCATTCGGGTCGGACGACGCAACCGCGGTGAAAAGCGGAACTTCGATGTCCGCACCTCATGCAGCCGGGGTCGCGGCGCTGTATCTCGAGCGCAATCCGGCCGGATCGCCGGCGCAGGTCGCGAGTGCCCTCGCCGAATGGACCACGAAGGGTCTCGTGCGGTTCTCCGGCTCGGATCGAGGGGACATGCTCTATGCCGCCGGTTCGGTGACCTCGCCGGCGAACTCCCCGCCCCAGGCGCAATTCTCCGTAGAGTGCATGCTCCTGAGCTGCACCTTCGCGGATGGAAGCAGTGATGCGGATGGAACGATCGTGTCACGCGAGTGGAACTTCGGCGATCAGGCGGCTGTTTCCGGTGCCGCGCCGACCCACACCTTCGATGTCGCGGGCACCTACCGGGTGACGCTCGTAGTACGCGACGACGATGGGGCAAGCACGACGACCTCCCGGGATGTGACCGTTGCGGGAGAAGCGACGGTCAATACGCCTCCCAGCGTTGAGTTCACCGCGAGCTGCTCCAGGCTGTCATGCTCCTTCGTCGATGCCAGCCGGGACCCGGACGGCACTATCGCAAGCCGGGAATGGGATTTCGGCGATGGCTCCGGGCCGACCGTGGCATCTGCAGGGCCGCTCCACTCGTTCGCAACGAGCGGTCTCTATCGGGTTACGCTGACCGTAACCGACGATGCCGGGGCGCGCACAACTGCGAGCCGGGAAGTCCGAATTGGCGTGCTTCTTACCGTGACTACGCGCAAGGTGAAGGGGAAGGCAGCCGCGGAGCTGACGTGGAGCGGCGCAGAGACAGCTACCGTCTCGGTCCTGGTCGACGGGGCCTTCGTCGCGGCAGTAAGCGGAGGGAGCTACGCATATCCGTCTCCTACGCGAGGCCAGACAACGCGCACCTTCCAGGTGTGCGAAACGGCGGCATCGGGAGGGATCTGCTCGCCGGTCGTCCGCTCCACGACGTAACGGCACAGCTCGGATTACGGGGGCGCCCTGGCGAGTTATCGATGCCAGGGCGCTCCTGTATTCCGCGAATGCGAGTATCAGCTTCCCGCGGCGCGCGCGAGCTCCGTATCAATGGCCTCGGCCACCTTCTCGAAGGGGACGGCCCCCCCTTCGAGCGGGATGCCGTTGACGAACACGGCCGGTGTTCCGCTCACGCCTACGCGCGCCCCCTCAGCCATATCCTTCTGCACCTGCTCGGTATAACGGCCGGAGTCGAGGCAGGTATCGAAATCCTTCTGATTCATTCCCAGCCGGCCTGCGGCGACCTTCAGATCCCTGACCGAAAGGCGGCTCTGTTCCTGGAACATCAGGTCATGTAGCTCCCAGAATTTCCCCTGGTCGTTGGCGCAGAGAGAAGCTTCCGCGGCTTTGAAGGCGAACGGGTGCAGGCTCGGAATCGGGTACTGACGATAGACCACCTGGACCTTGTCGCCGTACTTGTCCTCGACCTGCTTGAGCGTCGGAACGAACCGGTTGCAGAAGGGGCACTGGAAGTCCGAGAACTCGACGAGCGTGACGGGCGCCCCGGCGGGTCCCTTGGTGGGCGCCCCGGTATTGTCGAACTGCAGCCGGAAAGGCTCGAGGTGAACCGTGACCTTCTGTTCGTCCTTCAGCCGCGACTCGAGTATCTGGACCGCGGCGGTCCTGCGCTCGTTGCGCAGGAAGTCGGTGATCTGAGGCCGGAGCTGCTCGAGGGCGCGGCCGCCGGTCCGATTCGGATTGGCAGCATACCAGGCGGCAATGTCTGCGTCGGTCGGCTCTGCGGCCGTTCCAGTCTCCGCGGCGACGAGCTCATCGATCGTCTTGCCCTGCTTCTGCGCCTCCGCGGCAAGGATTCGGTCGCGGATGATCGCCTGCAGCGCGTTGTCCACCAGCCGGTGGCGGGCCCGCAGATATCGGGTTTCGGTCTGATCGAGATCGTCCCCGACGCGCGCGCGGATTTCGGCCATCGTGATCTTGTCATCGCCGATCGTCGCCAGGACGTCGGGCAGGTCGCTTGCGGCCGCGGGTCGGGAAGGTGGTGGCGCAGCCGATGCGGGCTTGTCCGCAGAGCAGCCTGAAAGGAGGGCGAACGCTGCGAGCGCGATGAGGCTGACCGCGCGGGAATGGTTCGAAAGAATTGACATGCCGGACCTTCCTGGAACAGTTGAGTGCGCGGTGCTGGGCGTCTGTAGGGGGGCCGCCCGAAGCTACAGCGAAGGACGTTGTTGGGGAAGAACCGCCCTGCCGGATACGCGGAGGCAGGGCGAGAGAACGGGCCCCTCGCGGGGCCCGTCCCTTCGAACCTGAACTGCAACTCCTAGGCGCCGCTCAAAGCGTGGGCACGGGGTTCTCGGCGCAGTGCTCCACGCCGAGCGTGCCTTCGTTGAACGCTCCAAGAATGCCAGCAAGGCGGATGAACTCGGCGCGCAGCGTGTTGCCGTTCTTGCCCTTGAGCGCAAGAATCTGGGCCGGCGTATAGGTCTCGAAGAGCACCGTCGCCTGGTCGATGGCTAGCTGCACGTCTGCCGGCGGCGTGGAGCCCGTCAGGTTCAGCACTGCAGCCATGTACTGGTGCGCCAGGTTGTAATACACATTGCCGCCCGGGGCCGTCCAGAAGACCTGGAACCAGGTCTGGCCGCTCAGGAAGAACGTAGCGCCTGGACCACCGACGCTGGCCCAATCCGGATCCGGGGCGGGGCCACCCTGGCCGGGCTTGAAGAGTTCGTTGTGCGTCTTCCAGTAGCCCTGCGTCAACGTGCAGCCCACCGGGCACTCGATTGTGACGGTAATGCTCGCGCCGTCCGTATCGGTGAGCCCGAGGTCATTCGTGGTGATGGTGGCAGTGTTGTCGTAAGTATGCTCGCCGCACGCTGCGGCATCGGTCGGAACCTCAAATTCGTACGTGAACGTATGCGGAGCGTTGAATCCGTCGGTCGGAGGCGTAGTGCCAGTCTCGCAGATGGTTCCGAGTGGATCGGTGTTGCCGAGCTCACCCTCGTCCTTGGCAACGACGCACTCGTCGACCTTCGCGTCTGGCGCCTGCCCGCTGAAATTGACGCTCGCCGTGCCGGTGAACGCCGCGGTCACCCCGGCCAGCGACACACTGGCGGTGTTGAGCCGCGTTGCGCCGTCAGGGAGGTCATCCGAATACGTGCAAACGAGCGTCGCGCCCGCGGCGAGCGTCTGCGGGAACGTACCGGGACAAACGACATCGGCATCGCTGCCAACACCCGCGATGGCATCGGTAACGCTGTTGATCGTCACCGTGTGGCCGGTCGGGTTAAGGATGCTGATCGAGCCGCTCACCGCGAATTCCGAGTCGGTGTACCCGGTGTTCGTCACGGTAACCTTGTATTCCTGCATATAATCTGTCTGGCCCGGATCCAGCGGGAACGTGGTCGGCGCCGTGGCAACCTTGTCCACGTTCCACTCATAGGTCCGCGTGAACTCGGGATCCGCGTCCTTGGTCACCGTGACGGCATCCGCCTCGTTGGTGAAGACGCAGGTGACGGTCTCACCCGAGCCGACATTGATCGATGCGGTCCCGGTCCCGAGATTGACTGTCGTGTTGGTGGTCGGATCCGTGCATTCGATCGACTTGAGCGCGAAGCCCGCGAGTGCATCCTCGCTGACGGAATACGTGCCCGGAAGGACGTTGGCGAATTCCTTCTGTCCATTATCCGAGAGCGTGAAGTCGTCCGTCCCGGCCACGTTCTGGTTGAAATTGAAGGTTCCGGCGGCGCCATTCGGAAGCGTCTGCTTCTCGATGATGACCTTGCCGGTCAGGATGATCGGGATATTAAACGGCTCGCAGGTGCACTTGGCCGGGGAACCCGGCACGGTAGGATCGCGGAAACCATCGGCGCCATCGTCGATGTCCGACGGGCACTCATCGTTGGCGCCGGGAATCTGCCAGGCGATGCAGCTGCCGATTGAAATGCTGCTGCCGGAGGTGGGGCACTGAACCGTGAGAATACCGAGGTCCACCGCGGCCTCAGCAGCGCTCGAAACACCGGAGCATTCGTCGTTGTCGGGGTTGAACGCAGTGGGCTCGTCTCCGTCGATCACATAGTGACGGCATTGCCCCGTCTTCGCATTACCCTCGTCTTCGGCGATCCAGATGCCAACATCCTCTCGATCCGAATCGGCAGTCTCCTCGAGGAAGAGCGTGATTCCGAGCTCGACGGTTTGCCCGGCACCGCAAAGAAGCTCATCCGACTCCGGATCGAATGCCTGGCCGTCGACCGAAGTGACTTCGGTTCGTGCGATGCGGATATCGTTGGTCGTACAGGTCGGAGTGCCGCCGGTTTCCGCGAAGTCGGCATAGTCATCGAACATGCACTGACCGCCCTCCGACGTCAGGAGGAATGCGGGCGTCTCCGGGACGATGGCGGAAGGGCTTGGGCCGAGCGGTTCCGTGGGTGAATCGGCGCTACAGGCTGCGGCAAGGAGCACAATTCCGGCGCCAAAGGCGCTTCGAAAAGCCCCATGGCCGGAGTACGACCATCGGTTTCGCACAAGCCACCTCCACTAAGAGTGTTGAAGGGGCTCCTTCGGCAGCCGATCGACGTCGGGGACGGTCTGGCTTTGCGGACCGGCCTCGCGGCCGGGGTGCGTTTTTCGAGGAACTCCACTGGCCCAGCTCCAGAAACAGTGCTGGGAATGCGTGGACTGCGGGCGATCCACTGGTTTGAACTGGCGTGACCAACTCGGTTCCACAGGCGGACTGTACGAAAGCCCCCTCGTCAGGGGTCGTAATAGCCCATCACCTGGCAGACCTGGTTGTCCGAGCGGCCAATTCTACTTTGACACCGTGAAAACGGTGTGAAAATCCGTTGGACGATCGTGAAATTTCAGTTTCTTGCTAGGAAGGTCGGAAGCCGCGGCGAGGTTACGGTCAGGTACGGCACTCGTCAAGGGCCAGGCTTGATCAAGGACATTGCGGACAGTAAGATGTCGCGTGAGTCTCTGTGTCTTTCCTTATATATCGATACTTCGATGTCGAGACTGCGGTTCGAACCGATCTCCTTGGCGCACAGCTGACAGCACCAAAGCGATGAATACGCAACCTGCGCCCCACCACTGCGTTACGCTCAATATCTCCCCAAGTACGACCCAGCTCATCACCGACGCAAACACGGGCTCCAGCGTAAAGATCAGCCCCGTTTCCGTCGGCGAGAGCACCCGCTGCGCACGAATCTGATACCAGAAGGTTCCGATGGCCGTCGACACGAGGAACAGGAGGGCGAGTATCAGCGCTGGGGTCGGCGAAAATCTCGCTCCCCCCACGATCGGTGCCGCCAGCGCGGCCAGCAATGCCGTCGAGCCGAGCTGCACGAAGAGAAGCCGCCCGGCGTTCCCCTGCCCGGTGAAGCGCCCGATCGCCACGATGTGACTCGCGAACAGGACCGCCCCCAGCGCGGTGAGCAGGTCGCCCCGGTTGGGGCCTCCGGTTCCAGGATCGGTGAGGAGATAGAGTCCCGCCGTCGCGATCGCGATGGCGACGAGCACCCGCAGCCCCGGTCGCTCGCGATGCGCCGCCCATCCCACCAGCGGCACCAGCGGCGCCGTCAGGCTCGTGATGAACGCCGACCGGCTCGGCGTGGTTGCCTGGAGTCCGGTGGTCTGCAGCGCGATCCCGCCCCAGAAGAGAAGGCCAAGCACAAGGCCGCCGACCAGCTCGGCGCGCGTGAGCCGGCGGGCGAGCGGCAGGAGGAGCAGCGAGGCCAGGCCGAAGCGCGTCGCCACCAGCACCATCGGCGACGCATCGTCGAGCGCGCCCTTCACCACCGTGAACGTCGCGCCCCACACGAGCGTCACGAACACGAGCCCCGCCACGGCGCGGCCGTGCGTCATGGAACGAGCGCGGGTCCTGCGGCTTCTTCGAGGAGCGGCTTCAGGAAGCGGCCGGTGATCGACTCGGGATGCGCCGCCACCTCCTCCGGCGTCCCCTGCACGACGACGCGCCCGCCCGCGGCACCCGCCTCGGGTCCCATGTCGATCACCCAGTCCGCCCGCTTGATCACGTCGAGATGATGCTCGATGACGAGCACGGTGTGCCCCGCGTCCACCAGGCGGTCGAGCACGGACATGAGGACCCGCACGTCGTCGAGATGGAGGCCGGTGGTGGGCTCGTCGAGAAGGTAGAGCTTCCGGCCTTTCCGCTTTCCCGCGCTGATGAGCTCGCGCGCGATCTTGAGCCGCTGCGCCTCGCCGCCCGAGAGAGTGGTGGCCGGCTGCCCGAGCCGGAGATAGCCGAGCCCCACCTGCTGCAGGTGCCAGAGCGCCGTGCCTAACTTCGGCTGGTGCCGGAACCGCCCGACCGCCTCCTCCACGCTCCACTGCAGGACGTCGTGCACCGAATAGCCGCCGATCTTCACCTCGAGCACTTCCCGCTTGAAGCGCCGCCCGCCGCAGGTTTCGCACGGCACGAAGACGTCCGCCAGGAACACCATCTCCACCTGTACCGCGCCGGCGCCCTCGCACGCCTCGCACCGCCCGCCCTCCATGTTGAAGGAAAACGTGGCCGGGGTATAGCCACGCCGGCGCGAGAGCGGCTGGTCGGCGAAGAGCTCGCGGATCTCGTCGAACGCCTTGACGTAGGTGATCGGATTGGAGCGCGGCGTGCGGCCGATCGGCGACTGGTCCACCAGCAGCACGTCCTGCAGCAGCTCGGCGCCTTTCAGCGACGCGACGCCCCCCACCGCCTCGCCAAGGTGGGACTTGGCCGAGTGCTCGCCGTGAATCCGCGCCTCGAGATGGCGATAGAGAATGTCGTGCACGAGCGTGCTCTTCCCCGAGCCCGAGACGCCCGTCACCGCCGTGAGCGTGCCGAGTGGAATGTCGGCGTCCACTCCCTCGAGCGTGTGGAGCGTGGCTCCGCGCACGCGGATCCACTGCGGTCCCGTCGGCCGGCGCGCGCTCGGCACGCCGATGCGCTTGCGGCCCGAGAGGTACTGCCCGGTCAGCGACTCGCTCGGCGCCGACGGAGGCCCCGCGTGAACGACCATGCCGCCGTGCTCCCCCGCGCCGGGGCCGAGCTCGAGCATGAAATCCGCCTGCTCGATCGCCGCCGGGTCGTGCTCGACCACGATGACCGTGTTGCCCGCGTCGCGCAGGCGCCGGAGCAGGCCCAGGAGACGGTCGGTGTCGCGCGGGTGGAGGCCGATGCTCGGCTCGTCGAGGACGTAGAGGGTGTCCACGAGTTTCGAGCCGAGGGCGTTCGACAGCGAGATGCGCTGCGCTTCGCCGCCGCTCAGCGTGCGCGTCTGCCGGTCGAGCGAGAGATACCCGAGGCCGACATCGCGCAGGAAGCTGAGCCGCGCCCCGGCCTGCTCGGTGACGAGCGCGGCGATCGCCGCATCGGCCGGGCCGAGCTGCAGCGACTCGAGCCAGCCGGCGGCATCGTCGATCGAGAGGGCCGCGATGTCCGAGATGCGCCGATCGTTCACCCGCACGGCCAGCGCATCGTCGTTGAGCCGCGTCCCGCCGCACCGCTCGCACGTCTCGGCGAGCTGGTACTGCCGGAGGAAGACGCGGATGTACTGCTTGTAGCGCTTTTCCTCGAGCTCCTTGAGGAAGGGAAAGATCCCGAGGTAACGCCCCTTCTTCCCGTACAGCAGCGTCTTCCGCACCTCGGCGCTCAGGCGGCGCCACGAGGCGTCCACATCGGCGCCGAGTGAGCGCGCGGTCGAAAGGAGCAGCTTCCGGCGCGCTTCGTACCGTGGCTTCGTCCACGGATCGATCGCGCCGTCGGCCAGGCTGCGCGCCGGATCCGGGACGACGAGCGACTCGGCGTATTCGAGCGTGGCGCCGAACCCGTTGCACGCCGGGCAGGCGCCGCGCGGATTGTTGAACGAGAAGAGCGCGGGCGTGCAGGTCGCGGCCGGAGTATCGCAGCGGCTGCACGCGGGAAACTCGGTGAAGCGCAAGCGCCCGGCCTCATGGACGACGACCGCGACCCCCTCGCCTTCGTCGAACGCGGCGGCGATCGCCTCGGCGACGCGCGGCGCATGCTCGGCACCCGAGCCGAGTCGATCCACGACGACGAGCAGGTCGGGTTCCGCCGCGAGATCGATCTTCTCCGGCAGCTCGTCGAGGTGGAGTGCCGTGCCGCCCGCGAGCACCCGGACGAAGCCGAGCGCGCGGAGGTTCTCGACGATCGCGGCGTGGCTGTGCCGCGCGGAGGCGGGAAGGGGGAAGGTGACGGCGAGCCGGCCGACGGCGCCCGCGAGCACGTCGTCCGTGGCGCTGGCCGGCGTATCGCGCCGGACCGGCGCGCCGCAGTTCCGGCAGAACGTCCGGCCGATCCGCGCCCAGAGAAGCCGCAGGAAATCGTAGACCTCGGTGGCCGTTCCCACGGTCGACCGGCTCGACATCGTCGGATTGTGCTGCTCGATGGCGACGGCGGGCGCGAGCCCTTCGAGCCGGTCCACCTGCGGCTTGGGCATCCGGTCGAGGAACTGCTTGGCGTACGTGGAGAGCGATTCGATGTAGCGCCGCTGGCCTTCGGCGTAGATCGTATCGAACGCGAGCGAGCTCTTCCCCGATCCCGAGGGACCGGTGACGACGATCAGCGACCGGTGCGGCAAATCGACTGTAACGCCCTTCAGGTTGTGCTGGCGGGCGTTCACGATGCGGATGACGGACACGCGGGAAGGATAGCGGAGCAGACTGGTTCGGGAAAGTTTCGGGCAGGGTGCGCTGCGGCGGGTCATACGACAGGCGGGCATTAACATCGGCACACGAAAACACGAAAGGACGAAAGGGGGCGGGGGGCGGGCGGGCTCCCTCGTGCCGGGCGGGCATCGCGGCAGGCGGGGTTTCGGCGGAATCGCGAAACCGCGAAAGCGCGAAAACTACGAAAGGGCCGGCTCGAGCAACGGCCCCCGCTTCTCCTGCAGCGTCTGACGATTTGTTTGTGGGCTCCCGTGCACGCCCGGCGCACGGAGCCCAGGGGAGAGCCCACAACAACAAAGGCTCCGAACTCACCACGGATTCGGAGCCTGCCCGCAAACGGCGCCTTTCGCGGGTTTCGCTGTTCTTTCGCGCTTTCGCGATTCAGCCAGCACCCCCCTCACCCTCACCCCAGCCCGACACACCGGGAGCCGCCCCGCTCCGCCCCCTTTCGTCCTTTCGTGTTTTCGTGTGTGCGTAGTTCACCCCGCCGTCCCCGGTCGCCTCCCCTAGACTCCCGCCCCCCGCTCACGCACCTTTCACCCGCCCATGCCCAAACTGCTCACGCCGAAGATCCTCCTCCGGGGCTTCGAGATATTCGTTGCCGCCTCGGTCATCGGCTTCGGGCTCACCCTCCTCTACGGCAACAACCTCCCCGCGTTCATCCAGGGCCTGGGCCGGATCCAGTGGGGCTGGGTCCTCGCCGGGCTCGGCCTGGCGTCCATGGACTGGATCGGTGGCGGCCTCAGGCTCTGGGTGGTGGCGCGCGAGCTGATGCCGAAACCGTCGCTCAGGGGGATGATCCTCGCCGGGGGCATGAGTGCCTGGGCGGCCTATATCACGCCGCTCCAGTCGGGATCGGCGCCCATGATGCTCTACACGATGCGCCGCTACGGCGTCCCGCTCCCGGTCGCGATGACCTCGACGCTCATGGGATTCGTCGGGACGGTCGCCTTCTTCGCCATCGCGGGGCCGGCCGCGATCTTCGCCGGAGCGGGGAAGTCGCTCGGCGAGCGGGGCAACGTCTTCGGGCTTTCACTCTACGATCTCTTTCTCGGCAGCCTCACGGTATTCGCCAGCCTCGGCGCACTCCTCGTGCTCGTCATGATCTTCCCGCGCCTGGTGCGGGACCTGCTCAAGCGCGCAGCGGAGTGGGTGGGACGGCGGAATGCCCGCTTCGCCTCGCGGCTCGATTCCTTCCGCACGGGGCTCGACGAGGCGCACGGGCACCTCGTGACGCTCAACCGGCCGCGTGGATGGCTCGCCGTCCTCTGGTGCACGCTCCTCTCCGGCCCCTCCCACGCCAACAAGCTCCTCGCCGGCTACGTCACGCTTCGGGCGCTCGGCATTCACGCGAACTTCGTGGACGTGCTCCTGCTGCAGACGCTGATCACGTTCCTGCTCTACTTCGCGCCGACCCCGGGCGCCTCGGGCATCGCGGAGCTGATGTCGGCCGCCGTCATGTCGGTGTACGTGCCGAAGGAGCTGACGCCGCTCTACACCCTCATCTGGCGTCTCGTGCTGACGTACTACACCGTGGCTGCCGGCTTCTTCGTCTTTTCGCACTGGGTGCGGAAGGGGCTCAAGTCGATCGGCTCGCCGGCGGACGAGCCGGGAACCGTCGCGCTCGAATGAACCGGCCGTGAGCCACGACGAGGAGCCGCTCGGCCGCGCCTACGATGCGCGGCTGCTCCGCCGCCTGCTCCAGTTCCTCCGGCCGCACTGGGCGCTCACCGGCCTCGCGCTCCTGCTGCTGCTCGCCGGCGCCGTGCTGACGCTCGCCGGCCCGCGGCTCACGCAGCACGCGCTCGACGTCGCGATTCCCGCGCGCGACACGGGCCTCCTCACGACGCTCGCACTCCTCTTCCTGGCTGCGCTCGCCCTCGAGTTCGCCGCCGACTACGCGCAGGCGCTGATCACCACGACGATCGGCCAGCGGGTGATGCGCGAGATCCGCCTCCGGCTCTTCACCCACCTGCAGCGGCTCAGCATCCCCTTCTACGACCGCCACCCGGTCGGCCGCCTGATGACGCGCGTGACGAGCGACGTCGAGACCCTCAACGAGCTCTTCTCCTCAGGGCTCGTCACGGTCTTCGGCGACATCTTCGCGCTCGTCGCGATCATGGGAATGATGCTGCTGATGGACTGGCGGCTCGCGCTCGTCGCGTTTGCCGTCATTCCTCTCGTCTGGGACGTGGTGACGTTCTTTCGCCGGTCGGTGCGCGAGGCTTTCCGCGAGATCCGTATCCGGCTCGCGCGCATCAACGCCTTCCTGCAGGAGCACCTCTCCGGCATGCGGGTGGTCCAGCTCTTCGGGCGCGAGCGCGCGGCACTCGGCGAATTCGACCGGCTCAACCGCGAGCACCTCGAAGCGCACCTCCGCTCCATCCGGATCTACGCCCTCTTCTTCCCCGCCGTCGAGTTTCTCTCGACGCTCGCACTCGGCCTTCTCCTCTGGTACGGCGGGCTCCGGACGCTCGGGGGCACCGTCACCGTGGGCACCCTCGCGGCCTTCATCCAGCTCTCGCGCCGCTTCTTCCAGCCGCTCCAGGATCTCTCCGAGAAGGTGAACCTCCTGCAGGGCGCGATGGCTTCCTCGGAGCGCATCTTCGAGCTGCTCGACGCGCCGATCACGGTACGCGAGCCCGAGGCCCCCGCGGCGCTGCCCCGGCCCGCGCGGGGCGAAGTGCGCTTCGAGCACGTCTGGTTCCGCTATTCGGAGGAGGGCCCGTGGGTCCTTCGTGACGTGTCGTTCACGGCGGCTCCGGGCCGCACGATCGCACTCGTCGGGCACACCGGGGCGGGCAAGACCACGATCATCAGCCTGCTCCTCCGGTTCTACGACCCGACCCGCGGCACGATCACGGTGGATGGGGTGGACATCCGCGCGCTCGCGACGTCGGACCTGCGGGGCCTGATCGGCTTTGTGCAGCAGGACCTCTTCCTCTTCACGGGGGACGTCCTTCGCAACCTCGTCCTCGATGCGCCGATCGACCAGGCCCAGGCCCGGCTCGCGGCGGAGCGCGTGGGGGCGGATCGCTTCATCGCCCGGCTTCCCGAGGGGTACCGCCACGTGCTCGGTGAGCGTGGCCGGAGCCTGAGTGTCGGCGAGCGGCAGCTCCTGAGCTTTGCCCGCGCCCTGGCGCTCGATCCGGCCATACTCGTGCTCGACGAGGCGACGAGCTCGGTGGACGCGGAGGCGGAGGCGCAGATCCAGGAGGCGATCGCGGAGCTGATGGCCGGCCGGACCAGCCTCGTCGTGGCCCACCGGCTCAGCACCATCCTCCATGCGGACGAAATTCTCGTCCTCCACCACGGAGAGATCCGCGAGCGGGGGACCCACCGGGAGCTCCTGGCCGCCGGCGGCCTCTACCAGCGGCTGTACGAGCTGCAGATCCGCGGTGTGGAGGTGCGGCGAACGGCCTAACCAGCCTTCGCTTGCGCCCGTAGATTGGGGGCGGGTACGTTTTGGGCGACCAATTCACAGCACCGGAAAAGGGAGCGAATGCTGTCCCTCGAGCTCGGCGGGAAGCGGTACCCGGTAACCGCCGGAGAGATCACCATTGGATCTGAAGAGGGCGCTCGCGTTCCCCTGGCCGGCGAGGGGGTGGCGGCGCGTCATGCCATCGTGCAGGGATGGCCTGACGGCTCGGCCGCCGTCCGCCCCATCGGCGATGCCGAGGTGCGCGTGAACGGCGTCCGGCTGGGCACCGATCCGATCCCGCTCCTCCATGGGGACAAGCTCCACGTCGGCGACCACGAGATCCTCGTCGTGGACCAGAAGCGCGCCGGGAGCACCCAGGTCTTCAGCGCCGTCGCGCTTCCGTCCGGGCCCGGCCTCACGGGCGCGCCGACCCGGGCCATGAACTCCGGCAGGGTGGTCTCGCTGACCGACGGGCGCGAGTACCAGATCGGAGACCGTTCGCTGGTCTTCGGCCGGGACGCATCGTCGGACGTCGTGGTGACCGGGAACGACGTGTCGCGCCGTCACGCGGAGATCCACCCTCGACCCGATGGCTACGTCCTGATCGACACGAGCGTCAACGGGACCTTCGTCCGGGACGAACGTGTGGCCGGCGAGCTGCGCCTCGGACGCGGGGACGTGATCCGGATGGGAACCGAGGAGTTCCGGTTCTACGCCGACGTAGCCACCGCCGAGCCTGCCGCCCCGTCGTCCGAGTTTCCGGCCGTGCCACCGCCCGGGGCGGAGCACCGGCTCAACGATACGTTCTTCGGCGTTGCCGCCGTCGAAAGCCAGGAGACCCGCCCTCCGGCCGCCGCGACGCCGCTGGCGTCGATTCTCATCCGCAGCGGCGAGCGGAAGGGAGAACGGCACCAGATCCGCGTTCCGGTGGCCAACATGGGGCGGGCAGACTACAACGACGTGGTCATCGCCGACCCGAGCGTCAGCACCATGCACGCCAAGCTGCAGCATCGGGGCGGCATCTGGATGCTGAGTGATCTGGGCTCGACCAATGGCACGTTCGTTGATGGAGAACTCGCCAGCGGGGAGGTGCCGCTCGGTCCGGGCGCCACCATCCGACTGGGCGAAGTGATTCTGCTCTTCGATCCGGTCGACAACGGGTCGGTCGAGGCCGTCTCGGGAGAGACGCGGGTGCTGCCGCCGGTCGAGCCGACGCCCTACCCGGTGCGCCCCATGGAGCCGATGAGCACCGCAGCGGAGCCGGCACGGAGGCCGGCCCCGGCGCGCCCCAGAAAGCCGTCGCCCAGGCCGCCCGAGCGGAGCCGGGCGTCACTGTACGTGCTGCTGGTCCTGCTGGCCGTGGCCCTCGCGCTGGCCGCCATACTGATGATGCAGCCCTAACGGAGCCTCGTGCATTTCACCTGCGCGGCCAGGACCGACGTCGGGATCGTCCGTTCCGGCAATGAAGACAATTATCTCATGCTGTCCGACCGCGGAATCTTCATCGTGGCGGACGGCATGGGCGGTCATGCCGCGGGTGAGGTCGCGAGCGAGATGGCGGTGCGGATCATCTCACGCGAGCTCGGCTCGCTGCGCGGCCAGAACGACGAGCAGGTGGGCGAGCGGCTCCGCCAGGCGATCCGCGCCGCCAACGAGGCGATCTTCGGCCGCACCCTCGCCGAACACGACAAGCGGGGCATGGGGACCACCGTCACCGTGCTCACGCTGCTGCCGAATCGCTACCTGATCGGCCAGGTCGGAGACAGCCGGGCGTACCTCCTCCGCGAGGGCCAGCTCCTGCAGCTCACGAAGGACCATTCCTACGTCCAGGAACAGGTGGACGCAGGCCTCCTCACGCCGGACCAGGCGCGAGTCCATCCCTACAGCAACGTGATCACGCGTTGCGTGGGTGCCGGCATGGACGTGACGCCGGATATCTATTTCGGGAACCTGCAGAACGGCGATCTCGTCCTCCTCGCATCCGACGGGCTCACCGGCATGCTGGAGGACGAGCAGCTCCTCAAGATCCTGCAGTCGGACGGCGGCCCGCAGAAGTGGGTGGACCGGATGATCTCCGAGGCCAATCGGCGCGGGGGACTCGACAACATCACGGCCATCGTCGTTCGCATCGAAGGCGCCGGCGCCACGGGGGAGCAGCCGGCGGTCAGCGCGGCGAGCGCGGGCTAGTTCGGCTCGGCCGGCGCGGCCGCGCCCGCGACGCCTTCGCGCCACCGCCGGCGAGCGTTCCGGTACGTATCGAGCAGGCTTCCCGCCAGCGTCAGCGCGTCCCACCGCACAGCCCGGTTCCCATCGAACACCAGCACCGCCACACCGAGCCGACCGAACCCGGGATCGAAGGCGGCGAGGTGGATCCCCGGGTAGGCCCGAAGCCACCCCGCGACCACGTTGCGCTCCCCCTCCCGCCCGGCATCGTCCAGGACGATGATCGCGCCTTCCGCGAGGTGTGGCAGCGCCGTGTGCAGTGCGCCCGCCCGCCCGACCCACGACTGCGGCGCGTCCACGAGAACCAGGTCGAACGGTCCGCGCTCGGCGAGCGCGGCAGGCGCGCGCTCATAGCACCACGCCACGCCGCCGCGGAAGGTGCGGAATACGAGCCGGCTCGGCACGAGGCGCGCATCCACCGATTCGAGGCGCGCGATGTCCGCCCAGTGCGACGCGCACCACTCGGGACTCCGTTCGAGCGAGGTCAGCATACCGCCGCGCAGTGCGAGGGCATGCGCCAGCACCACCGACGAGCTGCCGGCGCCGAATTCGAGCGCGCGACTCCGGTCGTGGCGCTGGACGAGGCGGGCGAGAAAGGCACCGGTGCGCGCGGGAAGGGGCCACTCGCTGGAATCGTCGGGAAGGACGCGGGCGACGGTGTCCGGTACGTCACTGTCGTAGAGGATCGCGCGGATCTCGGCATCGCGGACGACCGGGCCGTCGGCGAGCCCTTCCGGCGTGGCGCGATCGAGCCGCCGCCGCAGCGCCTCCGTCACGGAGCTCACACGGGATCGCGCGACTGCACGAGCTCGACCGCCCGGAGGGGAGGGCGGGACGGCGGGCGCGCCACGAACACCCGAAGCCGCCGCGCGCTCCGGTAGAGCTCGTCGGCGACCCGCGGCAGCCCCAGCTGGCCCGCCCGGCCTTCGTCGGTGAGCCGCTCGATGCGGCCGCCGCGGGTCGCGAGTGGAAGGTCCACCGACAGCATCGATGGCCGGGCAGGAAAATCGAGCAGCAACTCCCCCGGCTCGAGTCCGCACTCCACCGCCAGCGCATCCTCCACCCGCTCGAGCAGCGCCGGATCCTCGGACACCCAGGCCGCGGGCTCCCCGACGACATCACTCGCCGGCATGTCGAGCGCGCGCTTGAAGAGCCGCCGGGTACGCACGGCGAGCGCGAGCGGGCTCGGGCCGCGGGTGACGAGCAGCTCCATGAACGCATCGTCCGTGAGGTCGGCGATCGCATCCACGGTGACGACGCCGGCGGCCACGGCCGCTCGCGCGGCGCGCTTGAACATGCACGTGGCCGAGCGGACGGCGTGATGCCAGTAGACGTTCCGGTACATCTGGTACTTCGCGAAGAGCAGCGACTCGAGCGCGCTCACGCCCTTTTCGTGCACGCCGACTTCCCGCCGCCCCCCTGTTTCCAGGAGCACCAGCGAGGAGATGAGCCGGTCGACATCGAGGGTGCCGTACGGCACCCCGCACATGTGCGCGTCGCGGCTCAGGTAGTCGATCTTGTCGAGGTCGAGCGATCCGGAAATGAGGCCCTGAAGCGGACTCGTGCTGGTCCCGCGGATGAGCCGCCCGACCTCCGGCGCAAGGTCGGGCCCGCCGGCCGCCGCGAGCACGTCGCCGAGCGGGCCGCGCGCCAGCCGCGCGACGCCCTGCGCTTCGTGGAGCGGAAATCCCGCTTCCTCGAGCGCGTGCGAGAAGGGGTAGTGGCCGATGTCGTGGAGGAGTGCCGCGAACCGGATCGCGAGGCAGTCGCGCTCGCTCACGCCGGCGAGCTCGCCCCGTTCCTGCAGCGCTGCGAGCGCCCGGCGCGTGAGATGGTACGCGCCGAGGGCGTGCTCGAAGCGGGTGTGGGTGGCGCCGGGATAGACGAGGAAGGCGTGGCCGAGCTGCCGCACGTAGCGGAGGCGCTGCATGGCCGGCGTGTCGAGCGCGAGCTGCGCCGGACGGTCGAGCCGGATGTTGTCCCAGAGCGGATCGCGGATGACGTCGAACTCGGGAGATGTCATGGTGGCGGGGCGGGGGCCCCTCGCTTACCTGGGCCCCGCCTCCTTCACCTTGGCATCCACCTGCGACTCGAACTGCCGGAAGTTCTCCCGGAACATGCCGGCGAGCTTCGCCGCCTGCGCATCGTAGGCGGCCGCGTCCGGCCAGGTGCCGCGCGGCGACAGCACCGCCACGGGAACCTCGGGCACGGCATCCGGCACTTCGACGCCGAAGATCGGGTCCCGCGTGAACGCGGCTTTCTCGAGCACGCCGGCGAGGGCGGCACGCACCATGGCCCGCGTGTGGGCGAGCTTCATGCGCGAGCCGGTGCCGTACGGGCCTCCCGTCCACCCCGTGTTCACGAGCCAGACGCGGACCCCGTGCCGCTCGATCTTTTCGCCGAGCATCCGGGCGTAGACCCCCGGCGGCAGGGGCAGGAACGGTGCGCCGAAGCAGCTGGAGAACGTGGCCGAGGGCTCGGTCACGCCGCGCTCGGTGCCCGCGACCTTGGCCGTATATCCCGAGAGGAAATGGTACATCGCCTGCTCGGACGTGAGCCGCGCGATCGGCGGCAGCACGCCGTAGGCGTCCGCCGTGAGGAAGACGATGTTCTTCGGGATGCCGCCGGTGCCGCTCGGCACGTGGTTCGGGATGTAATGGATCGGGTAGCAGGCGCGGGTGTTCTCGGTGATCGAGTCGGCGTCGTAGTCCACCGCACGCGAGCGCGGGTCCATCACAACGTTCTCGAGCACCGTGCCGAACATCTGCGTCGCCGCGAAGATCTCCGGCTCCGTCTCGGGGCGCAGGCGGATCACCTTCGCGTAGCAGCCGCCCTCGAAGTTGAAGACGCCGTGGTCGCTCCAGCCGTGCTCGTCATCGCCGATGAGCTGGCGCGTCGGATCCGCGGAGAGCGTCGTCTTTCCGGTGCCGGAGAGGCCGAAGAACACGGCGGTATCCCCGTCGGGGCCGATGTTCGCGGAGCAGTGCATCGGGAGGACGCCCTGCTCCGGGAGGAGATAGTTGAGGACGGTGAAGATGGACTTCTTCATCTCGCCGGCGTACCGCGTGCCGGCGATGATGATCAGCCGCTTCGCGAAGTTGAGCGCGATGACGGTGGGCGTCTTGCAGCCGTGCGTCGCGGGATCCGCCTCGAACTCCGGCGCGTGCAGCACGGTGAAGCGCGGCGTGAAGTCCGCCAGGTCGGCCGGCTCGGGACGGATGAACATGTTGCGCACGAAGAGCGCATGCCAGGCGTTCGGCGTGTAGAAACGGACCGGGAGCCGGTAGGCCGGGTCGGCGCCCCCGAACAGGTCCTGCGCGAAGAGCTCCTGCGGTTCGAGGTGGGCGCGCACCGCCTCGTGCAGCCGGTCGAACGCGGCGGGGTCCATCCGCGCGTTCTTTTCCCACCAGATCTTCTCGCGGGAGCTCGGCTCTTCGACGACGAACTTGTCCTTGGCGGACCGGCCGGTGTGCGGGGAAGTGACCGACGCGAATGCGCCGTGGTCGGTGAGGCTCCCTTCCTTGCGCCGCACCGCCTGCTCGACGAGCTCGGCGGCGTTCAGATTGGCGAGGACCGTGCGGGCCCTGATCGGCTGGTCGGTGGCAGGGGACGCCGCGGATCGGGCCGGGCTCTGGGCGGTCATAAGCTCCTGTCTGGCTGATCGATACCCGGCGACGCCGCAGCGTGCCGGCCGCGCTCCTGCGCGTCCACGGCCGCGATGACCGCCATGTTGACGATGTCGTCTACCCCCGAATCGCGCTCCAGCACGTGCACCGGGGCCGCGAGACCCACGAGAATCGGGCCGATCGCCTGGGCCCCTCCGAGCCGGCCAAGCAGCTTGTAGCAGATGTTGGCCGCGTTCAGGTCGGGAAAGATCAGCACGTTGGCGGGCCCGTGCAACCGGTTGAAGGGGTACTGCCGCTGCAGGACCCCCTCGACCACCGCGGTGTCCGCCTGCATCTCGCCGTCCACCTTGAGGTTAGGCCGGAGCTCGTGGAGCAGCTTGACGGCGTCCGCCACCTTCTGCTGCACCGGGTGCCGCACCGACCCGAAGTTGCTGAACGAGAGCATGGCGACCCGCGGCTCGATCCCGAGCTGCTGCACGAAGTTGGCGGCCGCGATCGCGATTTCCGCGAGACGTGAGGCATCGGGATCGATGTTGACGGTGCAGTCGGCGAAGAAGAGCGTGTCGTTCTGGGTGACCATCATGTAGATCCCGGCCAGTGCCGCCTGGGCCTCGGATCCCACCGCCTCGATGGCGGGCCGGATCGCGCGCGGGTAGTGCTGGTTCTCGCCGACCACCACGGCGTCGGCATCGCCGAGCGAGACCATCATCGCGCCGAAGTACTCGGGCTGGAGCATTCGCCGCCGGGCCTCGGCGCGCGTCACTCCGCGACGCTGGCGCCGCCCCCAGAAGGCATCGGCATAGCGATTCCGGTCGGTCGAATCCCGCGGGTTGACCACGGCGATCCCCTCGAGCGACACCTCCGCCTCGGTCGCCGCCCGGCTGATGACGTCGGGGTCGCCGACGAGGATCGGCTGAGCGATCCCTTCGTCGCTCAGGATCCGCGCGGCGCGCAGGACGCGTGAGTCGTCCGCGTCGGTCATGGCGAGCCGCTGCGTATCCGAGGCCGCCCGGTTCATGAGCCCCCGCATCACCGCGCGCCCGGGGCCCAGGCGCGAGTCGAGGCGCGCGCGGTAGTCGTCCATGTCCAGCAGCTCGGTGGCCACGCCGGTGTGAATCGCCGCCCACGCCACGGCGGGGGCCACCCAGAGCAGGACGCGAGAATCGAACGGCTTCGGAATGAGGTAATCACGCCCGAAGCGCAGGCTCGGCAGGTTGTAGGCACGAAGCACCATGTCGGGCACGTCCTCGCGCGCGAGGGCCGCGAGCGCGCGCGTCGCCGCCATCTTCATCTCTTCGTTGATGGCGCGCGCCCGGACGTCGAGGGCCCCGCGGAAGATGAACGGAAAGCCCAGGACGTTGTTCACCTGGTTCGGATAATCCGTCCGTCCGGTGGCGATGACGGCGTCGGGCCGCACCGCGCGCACTTCGTCCGGAAGGATTTCCGGCGTCGGGTTGGCGAGCGCGAAGACGATAGGGTCGGGCGCCATGCGCGCGATCAGGTCGGGCGTCACCGCGCCGGCCGCCGAAAGCCCCACGAACACGTCGGCGCCGCTGAACGCCTCCGCCACGGTATCCGGAGCGTCCTCGCGCGCGAAGCGCGCCTTGAAGGGATCGAGATCGGTGCGCCGCGCAGTGACCACGCCCTTGTTGTCGCACAGCGTGACCAGCTCGCGCGGCACGCCGAGGCGCACGTAATGCTCCGCGGTGGCGATCGCCGCCGCGCCGGCCCCGACGAAGACGACGCGGGTCTGCGTGATGTCGCGGCCGGTGACGTCGAGGGCGTTGAGCAGCGCCGCGCCGGAGATGATCGCGGTCCCGTGCTGGTCGTCGTGAAAGACCGGAATCGAGAGGAGCTCGCGCAGGCGCTGCTCGATGTAGAAGCAGTCGGGCGACCGGATGTCCTCGAGGTTGATCCCCCCGACCGTGGGCTCGAGCATCTGGCAGAAGCGGATCACGTCCTCCGGGTCGTTCGCATTGATCTCCAGGTCGAAGACGTCGAGATCCGCGAACGTCTTGAACAGGACGCCCTTCCCCTCCATGACCGGCTTCCCGGCGAGCGGCCCGATGTTCCCGAGGCCGAGCACCGCGGTGCCGTTCGAGACGACGGCCACCAGATTCCCCTTCGCCGTGTAGCGGTACGCGTCCTCGGCCCGGTCGCGGATCGCGAGGCACGGCTCCGCGACGCCGGGCGTGTAGGCGAGCGAGAGATCGCGCTGGTTCTGGGTGGGCTTGGTCGCGACGACCTGGATCTTGCCGGGCCGGCCCTCTTCGTGGTACGCGAGGGCCTGCGCCCGGCGGTCGGGAGAAAGGGGAGAGGTCAGGGTGAGTCGTCCCCGTGCGTGGTGGTCACCGTCGTCGGCGCGTGATACAGGACTTCGGCGGTCTGGAAGTCACGCTGGGTCGGCGTGCTCGACGTCGGATTGAAGTACATGATGTCGTCCGGGTCCGGCGAATGCCGGAAGATCCCGAGCGCATGCCCGATCTCGTGGTACATGACGATCCCGAAGCACGCGCGCGTAGCCGGCAAGTCGGGGTCGAAGCGCGGCACCACGTAGATCCGGATGGGCAGCGTCAGGACGCGCGTGTCGGTGTCGAGCGCGAGGTCGGTATAGCCCTCGCACTCCGCCACGCTCGCGAGGAGAATGGTCGGTCCGAGCGGAAAATCGGAGACGACGATGACATCGGCCGTGGAGGAGTCGCTCACCAGCTCGGCATCCCACTCGCGATAGAGGAAGCCGTCCTTCCAGCCGTCGATCGCCGCCTGCGTGTGCTGCGGCAGCTCGTAGATGTCCTGGACCCAGATCCGGACCGGGAGCACTTCGCGCGGCCAGTGGAAGGCGAAGGTGTCGGGCGTCTGGATGATTCGCCATTCGTAGATGTCGGCGCGGGTCGGCGCGCCGATCTCGCTGCACGACAGCAGCGCCGCGGCGAGGGGCGCGAGCGCCAGGGAAGCGATGCGGCCGTTCATGGGAGGTTCCTCGCGAGCCCGAGCGTGAGCGATCCGCGCTGGACACCCTGGGCCTGGGTGAACCCGCGATCGCGCAGCTCGTCGGTGGTGAAGCGATGGAAATCGTAGCGCGCCGAGACCATGAGGTCCCAGCTGCCGAATGTCGGGCGGCGGAAATCGAGCCCGCCACCCACGAAATAACGCAACGGCCCGCCCTGCGCGAAGAGCCCCGCCTCCTCGGACGGGAGATACTTGATGAGCCCGATGCCGACGCGCCAGCGAAGCGGGCCGGAAACGGCGCCCTCGGCGTTGGCCAGTGCGGACAGCGTGGTGAGGCGGCCCAGATCGACGTCGCCACCATTCTCGGGGGAGGCGCGCAGCGAGCCGGAAACGAGCGTGCCCTCGATGCCGAGACGATTCTCGGTACCCACCGGGATCGAAAGGCCCGCCACGAGCGTAGGCGCAATGCCGTGGCCGGTCTCGAACGGCTCGAAGAGGACATCACGTACGAGCGCGGTGGAGCCGGTGGCTCCGATGCGCCCGTAATAGTCGAGCTGGGCCTGTGCAGGCTGAGCGGTGGCCACCAGGAGGAGCGCCAGCAGGGAGGTCTTCATCGGAGGAAGATGGCCGTCGAGAAAGGGGTGGTCAACGCGCCGCAGCCGGGCGCGAGCGGGCATAACGGCGCAGGCGGGAGAGCATGCGGCGGTCGTTCGCGACGAAGTCATCCCCCTTCGGCGTCTCGATGAGCTTCGGCACCGCGGCAAAGCGGGGATCGCGCATGAGCCGGCGGAAGGGTTCGGGGCCGAGCGATCCCTCGCCGATCAGCTCGTGGCGGTCGCGCCGCGAGGCGAACGGCGTCTTCGAATCGTTGAGGTGCAGGCAGCCGAGCTGGTCGAGGCCGAGGATGCGGTCCCATTCGCGCCAGACCCCGTCGAAGTCGCCAAGGAGATCGTAGCCGGCGGAGTAGAGGTGGCAGGTGTCGGCGCAATAACCCACGCGATGCCGGAGACGCGCCGGCAGGCGCTCCCGGAGCGCCGCGAGCTCTTCGAAGCGGCTCCCGAGCGCCGTTCCGCTCCCGGCGGTCGTCTCGAGGAGGACCCGTACCTCTCCGGGTACGGTCTGGAGGCAGTGGGCCAGCGCGGCGGCATTGCGATCGAGGCCGCGGCTCAGGTCGTCAATGTAGTTGCCCGGATGCGACACTATCGCCGAGATTCCGAGATAGGTGCATCGTTGAAGCTCCGCGATGAAGGATTCGACGGAGCGGGCGCTTAGCGTACTGTCCGGGGACGCGAGGTTGATGAGGTACGAGTCATGCACCACTATTGTCCGGATGCCGCTGGCCGTCCAGCCAGTCCGGAAGGCGTCGCGGCATTCGGGGGTAATGACCGGCTCGCGCCACTGGTTCGGCGTCTTCGTGAACATCTGGAGCGCCGTCGCGCCGATGGCCACGCCTCGGCCGGGGGCCGACTGAACCCCTCCCTGCGTGGAGACGTGCGCCCCGAGCTGTTCTTCGACCTGGAAGTGAGACATCTGCGCCGATGTGGGTGTGAATGATACGCTGAACGCGGACGAGCCCCGTCTCCGGGTCCTGTTGCTCGGGGACGCCCTGGCGCGTCCGGAAGGGCTGGAGCGCGCGCTCGCCCGGAGCGGGTTCCGCGTCCACGAATCCGACGATCCCCGCGCCGAGCCGCCACCGGACGCCGCCCCCGACGTCATTCTGATCACGGCTGCGGCCGCCGACGCCGAGCTGGCCGACACCCTCGAAGCCGTCGGTTACGCGTTCGGGCCGGCCATGCCGCGGGTCGTGGCGCTTGCCGCCACCGACCGGGAAGGCGCCTTCCGTGCGCTCTCCAGCGGGGCGGACGACGCGATGAGCGCCCCCATCCACCTTCCCGAGCTCTGCGCCCGCCTCCTGATGCGGCGGCGGCAGCCCGCCGCGGGCGGGAAGTCGTCGGCGCCGGTCGCTTCACTCAACGCGAGCTTCGACCTCGCGCACGACATCTTCGGCTCGCTGCGCGCCGAAGAGGCGCTGCACCAGCTCTGCCGGCGCGTGGCCCGGGCGCTCGACCTGGCACGCTGCTCCTTCGTGCTGACGCCGCCCGGAGCGTCTCACGGTCGCGTGGTCGCGGATTTCGAGCGGCCCGGCGCGACCGACCTCGCGCTCGACCTCAGCCGCTACCCCGAGATCGCGGAAGCGCGCCGCACCGGTGAGCCGGTGGTGATAGGAGACGCCCAGTCCGACCCGCTCTTTCACGAGGCGCGGCGGCAATGGGCCGCACAGCACCCGGGCGTGGAGCTGCACAGCGTCGTCGCGCTCCCCGTTCCGGTCGACGGCGAGGTCGTGGGCGTCTTCCTGCTCCGGCCGCGTGAGCCGAAGGTGAGGCTGACGGCCGACCAGGTGGCGTTTGCCGACAGCCTGACCCGGGCAGCGGCCCGCGCACTCGCCGGGAACGGGCGGAACGGGCACGCTCCCAGCATCGATCCGCTCACCGGCTGCGGGACGGCGGGCCTCCTCGAAGAGCGGATCCGGGCGGAGTTCGAACGGGCGCGGCGCTATTCGCTCGGCTTCAGCGTGATCCTGCTCGACGTCGACGGCCTGCGCAGCTATAACGAGCGGCTCGGCCAGGAAGGCGGAGACCGCGTCCTCGCCGAGCTGGCGCAGGTGGTGCGCGGCACGGTCCGGGTGCCGGACCTCGTCTGCCGCTACGGGGGCGACGAGTTCGCGATCGTCCTCCCGGAGACCGGCGGAGAGGGCGCCCGCACATCGATCGGCCGCGTCCGTGCCCGGCTCGGTGCGCACACTTTCCCGGGGCTCGAAGACGGCGATCGCCCGCAGGTCACGGCGGGAATCGTCACCTTTCCGCATCCGGCCGCCGAGCGCGTCGACGACCTCCTCGCCCTGGCCGAGGCGGCGCTGCTGCGGGCCAAGGGGCAGACGAGCGGACGGATCGGCGTCGCAGAATACGCGGGCGGCTGAGACTCAGCGCCTCCGCAGCCACTCCGCCGGATCGAGCGCCACCTCGTTGTCGCCTCGAATCTGGAACTGCAGGTGCGGTCCGAAATCCGAATTCTCCCCACCGACAGCGCCGATCACCTGGCCCCGCGTAATCGCGTCCCCGCGATTCACGGACGCGGATCGCAGCTGCATGTAGAGCGAGTAATACCCGTCGCCATGGGCGACGATCACCGAGAGCCCGTAGGTGCTGAGCCGCTCGACGAGCGCCACGGTGCCGGCCGCCACGGCACGCACCGCCGTTCCCGCCGGCGCGGCGATGCCGATCCCGTTGTTCCGCACGACGCCGCCGCTCGGGAGCGTCTGCCGCCCGAACGGAAAGACGATCCGCCCATCCACCGGCCAGTCGAGCCGCCCGAGGCTCGCCGTGGTGATCGACCCCCGCTCGGGTGCCGCGGCGCCGCCGGCGCTGGCCGCCGCCCGGCGTGCGCGCTCGGCCTCCTCGACGCGCGCCCGCTCGAGTGATGCGAGGACGTTCGTCAGCCGCTCGGCGTCACGCTCGAGCTGGGCCAGCCGCCGCTCGGTCTCACGGCTCGAGCGTTGCAGGGTTGCGAGTCGCCGGCTCCGCTGCTGCGCGAGCTGGCCGAAGCGGTCGAGCTCCTCTTCTCGCTCGGTCCGCGTGTTGTCGAGCTGCTCCTTGACCCGGACGATCTCCTGTCGCTGCTGGCTCACGCGGTTGGCGAGGCGCTCGACGTCGGTGACGAGCGCCCGGTCCTGGCGGCTCGTCAGGTACAGGTACTTGTAGCGACTGAGGAGGTCGCCGAACGATTCGGCGGCGAGGAGGACCTGGAAGGTGTAGAGCGGGCCGCGCTTGTAGATGTCCACCAGCCGGCGCTCGAGCACCGCGCGGCGCTCGGCGAGGTTGTCCTGCGCGAGGACGAGCTCGGTCGTCGAGCGGTCCACCTGGCTCACCAGGCCGGAGATCTGCTGCTCGATCTCGTTGACGATCCGGCTGGTGGACTGGCGCTGGCGCTCGAGGTTGTCGAGCTCGTCGGCCACGTCGTGCGCCTGGCCCTGGAGCCGCTGCTGCTGGCGCGCGAGCCGCTCACGCTCGAGCCGGATTTCCTCCAGGCGCCGCCGGCTCTCCTGCAGCTCCTGCGCGGTGTTCTGCGCGAGCATCGGCGCGGGCACCGCGGCCACGAGGAGAACGACGAGCCAGGCGAGCCGCCTCACACCACCCGCCGGTCGAGCCGGCCGCCCACGGTGCGCAGGTGGCGGCCCACGCTCACGAGGCTCCCGACGAGCCCGAGCAGGACGCCGAACAGGACGATCACGAGCATGTGGTGCGGCCTGAAGAACACCAGCCCGCCGAGCACCGAGGTGTTGCTGCGGAAGGTCATGTACCCGGCGTAGCACAGCGCGAGCGCCAGCATCCCGCCGAGAAATCCCTTGAGCGCCCCCTCGAGGAGAAACGGCCCGCGGATGAACCAGTTCGTGGCGCCGACGAGGCGCATGATGTGGATCTCGCGCGCACGCTGCAACAGCGTGAGGCGGATGGTGACCCCGATGATCACGATCGCCACGGCCGCGAAGACGCCGCCGATGACCAGGCCGAGGATGCCGGCGAGGGCGCCGAGGCCGTCGAGCTGCTCGACCCAGTCCCGTCCGAAGCGCACGTCCTCGATGAAGGTGAAGCCGCGCACCCGCTCCGCGATGGCGGCGGCGCTCGCGGCGTCACGGAACCCCTCCCGCAGCCGGATTTCCAGCGAGGCGGGGAGGGGGTTCACCTGGAGGTCCCGGTAGGCATCGCGGAATTCCACCAGCTCCCGGCGCGCGCGGGCGAGGGCGTCGTCCTCCGTCACGTACGTGACCGTGAGGACCTCGGGAAACGTCGAGATGTCCTGGGAGGCGAGCGTGATCGTTTCGGGCGGTGTCCCGCGCAGCACGAACGCCACGACCTCGACCCGTTCCTCGAGGTCGCGGAGCACTTCCCGCAGGTTGATGGCGATGAGCCCGAAGAGGCCGACCGTGAAGAGCGAGAAGGCGATCGTCGTGACGGACAGCGCCGAGAGGAGCGGCGCCCGGCGGAAGGAGAGGAGCGCCTCGCGCGTCAGGAGCCTCATCGATCCTCGCCCTGCGCTTCGTCGGCGCTGTCGAAGACGACCGAGCCTTCGCGCATCTCGATGGCGCGGTAGGTCGTCTGGCGGACGAGGTCGAGGTCGTGCGTGGCCATGACCACGACGGTGCCCGAGGTGTTGATGTCGCGCAGGAGCTGGAACACGCCGCGCGTCGCCCGCTCGTCGAGGTTGCCGGTCGGCTCGTCGGCGAGGAGGATGGCGGGATCGTTCACGAGCGCGCGGGCGATGGCCACGCGCTGCTGCTCGCCGCCGGACAGCTCGCGCGGGTGGGCGCGCGCCTTGGCGGCGAGGCCCACCTGCGTCAGCACCCGGGTGACGCGCGCCGGAATCGTGTCCGCCCGCGCACCGGTGACTTCGAGCGCGAAGGCGATGTTCTCGAACGCGGTCCGGTCCTCGAGGAGCCGGAAATCCTGGAACACGATGCCGAGCCGGCGCCGCAGCCGCGGGATCTCATCGGCCTTGAGCGCATGCACGAGGTGGCCGCCGACGCGCACTTCTCCCTGCGTCGGGCGCTCCTCGGCGTACAGCATGCGGAGCAGCGTCGACTTGCCCGCACCGGAATGTCCCGTCAGGAAGACGAACTCCCCCTTCGGGACGTGAAACGAAACGTCCTTGAGAGCGAGCGAGCCATTCGGGAAGGTCTTGACGACGTGGGAGAGGCGGATCACGGGCGGAAGATAGTGGGGGGGCTGGAGGGTCGGAAAGTCGGAAGGTCGGAAAGTCGGAAAGTCGGAAGGTCGGAAAGTCGGAAGGTCGGTCAGTCGGACCGGAGTTCTCGCCTGTTCCCATTCCGACCTTCCGACCTTCCGACCTTCCGTCCGCCTACTCCCCGAGCGCCTGCTCCAGGTCCCCGATGATGTCCTCCGCATCCTCGATGCCGCAGCTGAGTCGCACGAAGCCGTCGGGGATGCCGATCCGCGCGCGCCCTTCGGCGCCGAGCGCCTTGTGGGAGGTGAGGCGCGGCTCCGAGATGAGGCTCTCCACGCCGGCGAGACTCGGCGCGTGCGCCACGAGCTTGAGCCGGCGGAGGAAACGTTCGGTGGCGCGCACGCCGCCCGAAATCTCGAGGCCCACCATCCCGCCGAAGCCCGCAAGCGTGGCTGTCGCGATCGCATGGTCGGGATGCGACGCGAGGCCCGGATAGTGGACGCGGGTGATGGCCGAGTGCGCCTCGGCCCACCTGGCCACGGCCAGGCCGTTCGCGTTGTGCCGCTCCATCCGCACGCTCAGCGTCCGGAGCCCGCGATCGACCAGCCACGCCGCGTGCGGATCGATGGCCTGGCCCCAGAGACGCATGAGGCGGGTGACTTCCTCGATGAGCGAGGCCGTGCCGGCGACCGCGCCCGCGATGACGTCGCTGTGCCCGTTCAGGTATTTCGTCGCGCTCGTGATCACCACGTCCGCCCCATGCTCGAGCGGCCGGAAATTGATCGGGCTCGCGAAAGTGGCGTCCACGAGGAGCGCGAGGCCGTGCTCGCGCGCCGCCTGGGCCACGGCCGACACGTCGAGCACGCGCATCACCGGGTTCGTCGGGGTCTCGATGAAGATCGCGCGCGTGGTGCGGCGGACCGAGCCGCGCCAGTTTCTCGGCTGGTCGGGCTCGACGTACGTGACCTCGATCCCGAGTCGCCCGAGCTCCTCGTCGAAGAGCTTGCGCGTCCCGCCGTAGATCCACGAGCTCGAGATCAGGTGGTCTCCGGGACGCAGCACCGCGAGGTGGGCGAGCGCGGTGGCACCCATGCCGCTCGCCACGAAGAGCGCTTCCTCGGCCCCCTCGAGAAGCGCGTACTTGCGGCCGAGCTCCACCTGGTTCGGATTGTTGCCGTAGCGGGTGTAGAGCACCTCCTCGTCGCTGCCGACCGGGCTCACGAACGTGGCGCTCTGGGCGAGGGCCGGTACGATCGGCGACCAGTCGGCCTGGCGCTGCGGGAGACCGTGCACGGCCGTGGTCGAGAGGCCGAAGCGGCGCTGCGTCACGGAACCGGCACCGGATGGAACGCCCCGCCGATGCAACGCGCGAGGCGGAGCGAGGTGAGTGTCTCGAGCGCCGCCGCCGCCCGCTCGCGGCTCCAGCCGATCCGCTTTGCGAGCGAATCGGGGTCGGCTGTCCCCTCTTCGCACACGGCCGAGAATGCGGTGCGCGCGTCGGCATCGGCGCAGCCGAGGAGCGCGGGACGCGCGGGCGCATCGCGCAGGGCGGCCACGGCGAGGCGGCGGTGGTTGAGGACGTGCTCGACGGCCTCGAGCTGCGGCTCGCTCAGCCCCTGCAGCACGACGAACGGCCCCGCGGCCGAGTACTGCGCCAGCACCAGCTTCGCGATCACCTCGTCGGCGCAGCTGAAGTCGATGACCTCGACCTCGGCGAAGTCGAGAAGTGCGGTCACGCACCCCGAGTCGGCCAGCGCCTGCTCGATGCGCGAGCGGATGGCCGCCCCCGTGGGGCGCGTGACGAGGCAGCGATAGGGCGCGGAGACCGTCTCCCGCAGCAGCTGGTGCAGGCGGAAGGTTTCGATCATGCCGGCGCGTCCTTCGCGGGGATCGTGATCTGCACCTGGGCTCCCGGAAAGAAGGGGAGATGCTCGGCGAGCGGCGCATCGTCGTCCCAGGCCGGGACGATGGCCAGCCGCGCGGTACCGCTGCGGATGGAGATCTTGCCGTTCCAGTGGTCCACGGAGCGCTTGATCGAGGCAATGCCCTGGCCGCGGCCGGGGTCGCGGAAGCGGCTCACGTTCTGGATGAGCCCGGCTTCGAGCGCGGCGCCGTCGCCCCAGCGCTCGCCGTAGCGGCGGGCATGCGCCGGCTCGAGCGAGCGGCGGAAGCCGATCCCGCCGTCGCTCACCGCGATGACCACGACACGCCGGCCGAGCCGGCGCCGCCAGGTGTACGCCTGTACCGCCACCCATCCTCCCGTGCCCGAGTGCTCCACAATATTCTGACACGCCTCCGAAAGCGCCATGCTGAAGCGCATCGTCTCGCTGGCGCGGATGTTGAGCTGGTCGTGGAGGATCTTCGCGGCGCGCTCGGGGACGTCGCCCACGACCTTGTGCACGTCGTCCATGGCGCGGATCGGGGTGACGTCGAGAAGCGTGTCGCTCGGACCTTCGGCGGCCCGGGGAATGCGGCCGTGGATCTCGAAGAAGTCCGCAGCGTGGCGGAAGAACCCGGTGCGGGCCCAGTACCGCTTGACCTCGTCGTTGAGCGGCGCGGTGAAGAGCGGCCGCTCGGCGCCGGCCTCGCTCAGTGCCTGGGCCGCCGTCAGGATGGCGATGAGTCCGTACGGCGACGCCCACTGCGCGCCCCGCGCGTCGAACAGGAGACGCTCGTCGGGCGGCCATTCGCCGAACATCGCGGCGAACTGGTCGAACGTGCGGTCGTCGAAGCTCGGTGGAATCTCGATGATGCGGGTCATGGGCGCACGAGCTCTCCCCGGAGGTGATCGGCCAGGCCCGTCGCGCCGCGGAAGGCCGCGTTCCGGCCCGCCATGCGGTTGGCGTGGCGGAGCGCCGCCTCCACGTCCTCGCCCGCGAGGAGGCGGCTGAACGCGGTCGCGCCGAAGACATCGCCGCAGCCGGTCGGATCCACCGCATCCACGTATTCCGCCTCGACGAGCGCGCTTCGCACCGTGCCCGTGGCGCCGCGCCCGCGCGCCGCGCTGCGCGCGTCGAATCCCGGCGCCTCGACGTAGGCGGCGCCCCGCGGACCGAGCGTCACGACGAGCAGCCCGACGCCGGCCGCGATGGCGTCCGCCGACAGCGCGAGCGGATCGGGTGAGAGCTCCCGCATCTCGTCCTCGTTGAGCTGCACCATGTCGAAGCAGCCGAACCACGACGGCGCGTCCGGCAGCGGGCGGCGCACGCGCATGCCATCGTGCTGCATGCCGAGGAAGAGGCTGTGCAGGTCGGCGTAGATCGGTCCGCGGAACCCCTGCCTGAGCGCGGCCGCCGTGCCCAGGCACATCTCGAACCCCGAAATGAAGTTCACGTACATGGCGTCGAGATCGCGCACCATCGGGCCGAGCTCGGCCCAGGTCCACGACGGCACGCCGCCGGCCATCCGCTCGCAGCGCCGCTCGTCGCGGGCGTATCGCAGCACGACGCGGTTGTTCGGCGCGTCGACTTCGAGCGGACGGGCGCCCGGGGTGAGGCGGCGGAGCGAGCGGAAGAACTCGCCCGCCGGCGCCGCCAGGTCGCGGCCCACCTTGATGAGCGGGACGATCTCCCATCCCTCGTCGAGGCTCGCATCCAGACCGGAGAGCGCGTACGCGATGCCGCCCCACTCCTCGACCGGTGCGGAGCGGGGATCGCGGCCGTGGATCACATCCCAGACGAGCGACCCGACGACGCCGACGCGAGGCATGCTACTGCCGCTCGAGGAAGGCGCGCGCCGCGCCCTGGACGCCCGGCGTTTCGAGCTCGCTCGGCAGGATGCGCGCGGCCGCGACGGCCGGCTTGAACGCGCGCCGCGCCACCTCGCGCCGCAGCGGCGCGAAGAGGAGGTCGCCGGCGCGCCGGACGCCGCCGCAGATCACGACGACCTCGGGATTGAAGATGTTGAGGAGATTGGCGATCCCCGCCCCGAGGAAGTGGGCGGTGTCGTGCACGACCTCGCGCGCGAGCTCGTCGCCCTGTTCGGCCGCCTCGTAGACCAGCTGGGCCGTGATCTTCGAAAGATCGCCACCGACTCGTGCCGGGAGGCGGCTTTCGGCACCCGCCTCGAGCGCCTCGGTCGCCCGGCGCGCGATGGCGGGGCCGGACGCATAGGCCTCGAGGCAGCCGTAGTTGCCGCAGGCGCAGCGGCGGCCGTTCGAGTCGATCGTGGTGTGACCGATCTCGCCGGCGCAGTCCGACGCGCCGTGGTACAGCCGCCCGTTCATGATGATGCCGCCGCCGATGCCCGTGCCGATCGTGAAGCCGATGGCGTGCTGCGTTCCGCGCGCGGCGCCCATCCACCACTCGCCGAGCACCGCGCAGTTCGCGTCGTTGTCGATGACCACCGGCAGCGCGAGGCCCTCGTGGAGCCGGTCCGCGAGCGGATAGTCCACCCACCCGAGATTCGGCGTGAGGAGCACGACGCCGCGCTTCGTGTCGAGCGGCCCCGGCGCCCCGGCGCCGACGCCGATGAAGGTCGCTCCGGGCTCGGCCGCACGCGTCTCCTCCATCACGGCCCGGCTGATGGCGATGATCCGGTCGAGCACGATGTCGGCGCCCGATTCAGCGATGGTCGGCGCATTCCGCAGGGCGGCGACGCGGCTCCCGTCCTCGAGCACCGCCCCGACGGTGAAGCTCGTGCCGCCGATGTCGATGCCGAGGACGTAGCGGGAGGTCATCAGTCGACCTGCAGCACGGCGAGGAACGCCTCCTGCGGGATCTCGACCGCCCCGATCTGCTTCATCCGCTTCTTGCCTTCCTTCTGCTTCTCCAGGAGCTTGCGCTTGCGGGTGATGTCGCCGCCGTAGCACTTGGCGAGGACGTCCTTCCGGAACGCGCTGATCGTCTCGCGCGCGATGATCTTCTGACCCACCGCCGCCTGGATCGCCACTGCGAAGAGCTGGCGCGGAATCAGCTCCTTGAGCTTTTCCGCCACCTTGCGACCCCATTCGTATGCCTTGTCGCGGTGGATGATCACGCTGAACGCGTCGATCGGGTCCCCGTTGATGAGCATGTCGAGCTTCACGAGGTCGGAGGCCCGGAATCCGCTGAGCTCGTAGTCGAGCGAGGCGTACCCCTTCGAGATCGACTTGAGCCGGTCGTAGAAGTCGAGCACGATCTCGCCGAGCGGAAACTCGAAGTCGAACTCGACGCGGGACGTGTCGATGTAGTGCATCCCGTTGTAGATCCCGCGCCGCTCCTGGCCCAGCTTCATGATCCCGCCGATGTACTCGGCCGGGGCCATGATGCGCGCCTTGACGAAGGGCTCCTCGATCCGGCTGATCTCCGCGGGATCCGGCAGCGCGGTGGGATTCTCGAGCAGCATCATCGTGCCGTCGGTGCGGTACACGTGGTACTCGACCGTCGGGACGGTGGTGATCAGGTCGAGGTCGAATTCCCGCTCCAGGCGCTCCTGCACGATCTCGAGGTGCAGGAGTCCCAGGAACCCGCAGCGGAAGCCGAAGCCGAGCGCCGTGGACGACTCGGGCTCGTAGTGCAGGCTCGCGTCGTTGAGCACCAGGCGCTCGAGGGCGTCGCGCAGGCCCTCGTACTGGTCGGAATCGGTCGGGTAGACCCCGGCGAACACCATCGACTTCACGTCGCGGTAGCCGGGCAGGAGCTCGGTGGCGCGATTCGCGGCGTCGAAGATCGTGTCGCCGACGCGCGCATCGCGCACCTCGCGAAGGCTCGCGACGACGTAGCCCACCTCGCCCGCCGCGAGCTCGTCGGCGCGATGCTGCCCGAGCTGGAGATACCCCACCTCGTCCACCGGGTAGACGTCGTCGGGGTGCGAGCCGAAGGCGATCTTCATCCCCGGCCGGATCGCGCCATCCACCACGCGCACGCTCGGGATGGCGCCGCGGTAGCGGTCGAAATAGGAGTCGAAGATGAGTGCCCGTAGCGGTGCGTCACGATTCCCCCGTGGCGGCGGGACCCGCTCCACGATCCGCTCGAGCAGGGCAGGGACGCCCGTGCCTTCCTTGGCGGACACCGAGAGGATCTCCTCCCGCCGGGAGCCGATCAGGTCCATGATCTCCTTCGCGCGGCGCTCGGGCTCGGCGCCGGGGAGGTCGATCTTGTTGAGGACCGGGATGATCTCGAGCCCGGCGTCGAGCGCGAGGAAGAGGTTGGAGAGCGTCTGCGCCTGGATGCCCTGCGAGGCGTCGACGACGAGGATCGCGCCTTCGCACGCCGCAAGCGAGCGGGACACCTCGTAGGTGAAGTCCACGTGCCCGGGCGTATCGATCAGGTTGAGCTCGTATTCGCCGCCATCCGCCGCGATATAGCGCATGCGGACGGCGTTGAGCTTGATCGTGATCCCCCGCTCGCGCTCCAGGTCCATGGTGTCGGTGATCTGGTCGCGCATCTGGCGCTTCTCGACCGCCCCGGTCGCCTCGATCAGCCGGTCGGCGAGCGTGGACTTGCCGTGGTCGATGTGCGCGACGATGCAGAAGTTGCGGATGCGGGCCTGGGACATGCGCGGGAATATAACGGGCTATGTTCCTATCCCGATGTCCGCACCGACCGCGCCGTCCGGACCGTCCGCCGCTCCCCCGCACCCGCCCGCCGCGGCGATTGCGGGGCTGCTCATCGTCGTGACGGTCTGGGGACTCAACTTCAGCGTCTCGAAGTGGGCACTCGGGCAGTTCCCGCCCTTCGCCTTCACCGCGATCCGGTTCGCGCTCGCCGCGGTCCTGCTCGCGCTGGTGCTCCGCTGGATCGAAGGTCCGCTCACGCTGCCGCCCGGCTCCCTGCGCCGGCTGGCCGTGCTCGGGCTCATCGGGAATACCGGCTACCAGCTCGCGTTCATCTCGGGCCTCGCACGGACCACGGCCACCAACAGCGCGCTCGTCCTGGCGAGCATGCCGGTGATGGTGGCGGGGCTCGGCGCGCTCACCCGGACCGAGCGGCTCGACCGGCGGAGCCGGGTCGCGCTCCTGATCGCCTTCCTCGGCGTGGTGCTGGTGATCGTCCACCAGGGCGTCCGCTTCTCCGCCGCCACGCTCGACGGCGACCTGCTCTCCCTCGCCGCAGTGCTCTGCTGGGCCGTCTTCACGCTCGGTGTCAGGCGCCTGCACACGCCCCTTTCACCGCTCGCGATCACCGCCTGGACGCTCATGCTCGGCACTCCGCCGCTCCTCGCGGCCGGGGTACCGCAGCTCCTGACGATGGACTGGAGCCGGGTGACGTGGCTCGGATGGGCCGGACTCGTCTATTCGAGCGCGCTCTCGCTCGTCGTCGCCTACATCCTGTGGAATCGGAGCATCCGGGTCGTCGGGACGAATCGTACGGCGATCTTCGCGTGCCTGACACCGATCGTCGCGATGGGCGCGGCGGCGCTCATCCTCGCCGAACGGCCGGGGCTCGTGCAGCTGATCGGAGGCGCGATGGTGCTGGGAGGGGTCCTGCTGACGGTGCCGCGCCGCTAGGCCGGCCGGCCCTCGAGCTCCTCCAGCCGAGCCATGGCGCGCCGCAGGTGCGGGATCACGATACTGCCGCCCACCACGAGTCCCACCGAGAAGATCTCCAGGAATTCCTCGCGCGTGACGCCCTCCTCGTGGCACCGCACCACATGGTAGGTGACGCAGTCGTCGCATCGCAGCACGAGCGAGGAGACGAGGCCGAGCATCTCCTTCGTCCGCGTCCCGAGCGCGCCGGCTTCGTAGGCCCGTCCGTCGAGCGCGAAGAAGCGATTGATCGTGAGGTTCCCCGCGCCGAGGATGACGTCGTTCATGCGGGCGCGGAAGGCGTTGAAATCGGAGATGGTGTCGGGCATCATCGAAATATGACGGAAGGACGGAAGGACGGAAAGACGGAACGCCGCTGAACGGAGAACGGCGCCCCATCGGGAGCGCCGTCTTCCGTCCTTCCGTCGTTCCGTCCTTCCGTCTTCCAGCTACGACGTCGGCGCTTCCACGATCTCCTTGTAGCTCTCCGGCTTCCACTGCGGGCGCTGAGCGGCGTTGCCGATGTCCTGGCCGAGGAAGTACAGGAGCTTGAGGATGCGCGACTCCTTCTCCGCATCGATCTTGTCGGGCGAATCCGAGGGCTGGTGGTAGTCCTCGTGCGTGCCGTTGAAGAAGAAGAGAATCGGCACGCCCTTGCGCGCGAAGTTGAAGTGGTCGGACCGGCGGTAGAAGTTCTCTTCCGGCCAGATGTCGTCGATGGCGTTCATCCGGAGCTCGGGATGGGCGGCATTCACGCGGTTGAGCGTGGTGCCGAGGTCCGAGTGCTCCTTGCCGATCACGACGATCGTGTCGCTCCACTGCTTCACGTCGCCCTTCGACTTGCCGGAATTGCGGCCGATCATGTCGAGGTTGAAGTTCGCGACCATGCTGGCGAGCGGCACGGTGGGGTGATCACTGAACCAGCGGCTTCCCCAGAGCCCCTTCTCCTCGCCGCTCACGGTCATGAAGATGATCGAGCGCTTCGGCCGTGCGCCCTGCTGCGCGAACGCCTCGGCGAGCTCGACGATGCCGACCGTGCCGGAGGCGTCGTCGTCGGCGCCGTTCCAGATGCTGTCGGTGGTGCCCGCCTTCGGCCGCCCGGTTCCGTCGTGATCCATGTGCGCGGTGAAGACGAGGTACTCGTTCCTGAGCGTCGGGTCCGAGCCCTCGAGGATGCCGATGGTGTTCGGGGCGCTGGCTTCCTTCGTATCGGCCTTCATGTCCACCATCACGGTGACGCCCTCGAGCGGACGGAGCACCGGTGTCGCGGACGCGCGGATCTCCGCCACGCTCGTGTTGGCGCTCGCGAATACTTCGCCGACCACCCGCTCGTGCACTTCAACGTGGGTCACCGCAGCGAGGCCGGTCGGCTGCCCACCCAGCACGGGCCGCGGGCGGGCCCGGTTGCTCACGGAACGGGAGAACGGAACGGAGTCGGCGTTGGTGATCTGCACGATCGCCTTCGGCCCGGAGGCGGCAACGGCTTGGGAAATGGCTCGCAGCGATGGCCCTGCAGGCTTCTTGGTGTCGACCACCCAGAGCACCACTTTGCCTCGAATCACCGCGGCGTCCACCGACTTCGGGTCGGTGAGGTTCGCCAATACGACTGCCGGACCGCCGACCTCCGCCTCGGGTACCGGACCTCCGAGGTGCCGCGCGTCCTTCGCAAATTCCGCATGCAGGTGCTTCCCGCCGAACATGAACCCGACGTGCGACCCTGCGACATCGAGTATCACCGTCCGGATGGGATAGCGCTGGAAGTAGGTCCCGTTCTCCCCACCTGGCTTGAGCCCGAGCCGCTTGAACTCGTCCGCGATGTACTGCGCCGTGAGCTCGAGCCCGCGGCTCGGCGTATCGCGGCCCATCATCGAGTCGTGCGCGATGATGTTGATGCGCCGGGCCACATCGGCCTCGGTGATCGTGGCCGCGGCGCGGGTCACCGCGGCGGACCCGTTCTGCATCTGCGCGGCGAGCGGCGCGGCCGCGAGGGTGAACAGCGCTGCGGCTCCGAACGATCTGATCGTGGTCATCGATCCTGGCTGTGTTGAGGAAAAGAGGTGCCCCGGTTCCGCCCCGACTGCCATGCCAAGGTACGCAGGGCCGTCCGCGACTGTTTCAATCCGGCTTGTCTCCCCGGCGGCGACGGAGCTCGGGCTCACCCGTGCTGCGGGGAGGGGTGCTCTCGCGCCGCTCCGCCGGTGCATCCCGGCGAGGCTCGACCCGCTCAGGGCGCGGGCGCTCCGCCTCACGGCGCGGCTCGGCCCGCGGTGACTCGACGCGCGGGGGGCGCTCCGGGGCCGCCGATTCCCGCCGCGGCGCCGGGCGCTCCCGGTCCTGGGCCAGGCCTGCGGCGAGCGGAGTGCAGAGCATGCCGCCGAGCAGCAGGAGCGAGGTGATACGGGCCATGAAACCTCCGAACAGGCGATGACGTAACGGACCAGGGCCAGCTCCGCACGCCGTGTGCCACGCGGACCGCCATCGACAACGTATTCCGCCCGAACAGCTTAGCAAATCAGAGGGCGCGCCGCTCCCGCGCGTCCGTCCCCGGAGGTAGACGCATCCGGCCGCGTTGACTTCCCCTGCGCTCACCGGATACGTTGCGGCCCCGATGCCATCAGTTTCCGCTCCGCGAGACCGCGCCAGGCTCGATCTCCTCGATCCCTACGAAGTATCGCGACTCGGCGGTATCGAGGTGACGACACGCGGCGTCGTGGAAGGCTTCCTGACGGGCCTCCACCGCTCCCCCCGGAGGGGCTTTTCGGTCGAATTCGCGGAACATCGCATGTACCAGCCGGGAGACGAGCTGCGCTACGTCGACTGGAAGATACTTGGCCGGAACGATCGCCTCTACGTCAAGCAGTTCGAGGAAGAAACCAACCTGCGCGCCATGGTCGTGCTCGACGCGTCGCGCTCCATGGCCTGGACCGGCGATCCCGCGACACTCCTCTCCAAGCTCGAATACGCCAAGCGGCTCATCGCCGCGCTGTCACTGCTCCTCGTCCGGCAGCGGGATGCCACCGGGCTCATCACGTTCGACGACGACGTCCGGAGCGTGACGCCGCCGCGCGCCCGGAACAGCCACTGGCACCTCCTGCTGCAGGAGCTCGCCGCCGTCGAGGCAGGGATGGGAACCGCGGCCGAGCCGGCGCTCAGGCGCGTGGTGGACCAGCTGCGGCGCCGGGGACTGGTCATCTTCGTCTCCGACCTCCTGCTCGACCGGGACCTGGCTCTCTCGGCCCTCCGGTTCCTTCGTCACCGCGGCCACCAGGTGCTCGTCCTTCATATCATGGACCCGGGGGAGGCCACGCTGAGCGGCCCCGCCGAAGCGCGATTCGAGGATCCGGAGACCCGGGCCGCGGTAGTCCTGCGCCCGCGCGACTGGGCGGCGGCGTACGAGCGGACGGTCAGCGACGTGGTCGCCGAGTGGCGGGCCGCATGCCGCCGGCAGGGAATCGGGTACCACCGCGTGCTCACCAGGACGCCGTTCGGCGAGGTGCTGCGCGAGGCCCTTGCCCCGTCGGGCCGGGGCCGATGATCGCGTTTCTTCATCCCTGGGTCCTGGCGGGGCTCGTCGCTGCCGGGATTCCCATTCTCCTCCATCTGATCGCGCGGCGCCAGCCGCCCACGATCGTCTTTCCGGCCGTCCGCTACCTGCTCACGACCACGCAGGAGCATCAGAAGCGGCTCAAGCTGCAGAACTGGCTGCTCCTCCTCCTGCGCACGCTCGTGATCGTCGCGATCGTGCTGGCCGCCGCGGGGCCGACCATCAGGCTGACGGGCGTCCCCGGCCATGCGCCGAGCGCGCTCGTCGTGATTCTCGACAATAGCGCGAGCAGCGCGGCGGTCACCGACGGCACGCCGCGCCTCGCGCAGCTGCGCAATGCCGCGCGCGGCGCGCTTGCCCGCGCGAGCGCGGAGGACGCGCTCTGGCTCATCACCGCGGACGGGGTTCCCCGCCGCGGCGACGTCGCGACACTCGGCGCGATCGTGGACAGCGTGCAGCCGTCTCCGGCCAGGCTCGACGTCGGCGCCGCCGTCTCCCTCGCCGGCGAGGTGCTCGCGAGCGAGCCGCGGCCGGGCGAGGTCCTCGTGCTGTCGGACCTCCAGGCGAGCGGTCTCACCGCGGCGACGATCCGGCCGCCGGTCATCGCGGCCCGCGTCCCCGGTGATCCGCCGCCGAACGCCGGAATTGCTTCGCTGGCAACCGGTCCGCAGCCCTGGTCTTCGGACGGTGGCCGGGTCGTCATTTCGCTTGCCGGCGATTCGGGTCTCACCGTGCCGGTGTCGGCGCGGCTCGGCGGGCGGCCGCCGCGCCAGGCGCTCGGTACGCCCGGCGCGGCGGCCACGGTGAACCTGCCGGGCGCCCCGGCGGGGTGGTGGAATGCGATCGCCGAGCTCGACGCCGACGAGTTCCGCCTCGACGACAGGCGCGAGACCGTGATCCGGATCGCGCCGGTCGCGCGCGCCGATTGCGGTGCGTCGGGGCGCCATGTGATCGCCGCCTGCGACGTGCTGGCAGGGAATGGCCGCATCGGCCGTGGCACGGAGGTCACGATCGGGCGTCCCGGACCCGCGGCGTCGGTCGTCCTGCCGCCGGCGGATGTCGCCGAGCTCGGTGCCCTCAACCGCTCGCTCGAGCGCCGCGGCTCGTCGTGGCGATACGGCGAGCTCCGCGCGGAGCCCGTCATCAGCGACAGCAGCGCGTTCCTCGGTGCCCATCGCGTGCTGCGGCGCTATACGCTCGTGTCGTCGGGCAGCGGTCGCACCGGGGTACTCGCCACCGCCGCCGGAGCACCATGGATCGTCCGGAGCGGCGATCTCGTGCTGCTCGGCAGCCGCCTCGAGCCCGACTGGACCACACTCCCGGTCTCCGCCGAGTTCATGCCGTTCATGGACCGGCTGCTCAACCGCGTCGCGCGCGGCGAGGTGGCACTCGTGGAGGGTGTCCCGGGCGAGCCGGCCGAGCTCCCCGATCTCGCCACCGAGATTCATCACGCCGAGCGCACCTGGCGCGTCGACGGCGGCGGACTATTCCGCGCCGTCGAGCCGGGGGTGCACTTCATCCTGGCGGGCCGCGACACGATCGGCGCGCTCAGTGTCGGCGTCGATGTGAGGGAGTCCCGCCTGGCGCCTGCCGCGGACCGCCAGCTGCGCGAGCTGTGGCCCGGCTCGCGCGTAGTGCCGCTCGCCGAAGCCGCGGCGGCGACCTTTTCCTCCGGGGCTCGCGGCGATCTTCGTGGCCCGCTCATCGTGGCCGCCATCCTCTTCGGCCTCGCCGAGGTCTTCCTGGCGAGCTGGTGGCGGAGGAGCGCATGAGCCTGGATCGCGTGCTGGATGCGGTCGGGCGGGCGCCGTCGGTTCAGGCGCTCGCGGAGCGCCTGCCCGGGCGAGGCAGTCTGCTGCGACTTGGCGGGTTGCCCGGCTCGAGCGGCGCCGCGGTGGCTGCGTGGATCGCGCGCCACGCACCGCAGCGGATGATCGTGGTGGTGGCACCGACGCCCGGAGAGGCGGAACGGTGGATCGCGGATCTCGCGCTGCTCGCCGGGGTGCCGGTCGCGCTCTATCCGCAGCGCGAGGCGCTCGGCGAGGAGGAGCCGCACTACGAGATCGCCGGGGAGCGCGCGGAGACGATCGAAGCGCTGCTCTCGGGGCGGCTCGCGATGCTCGTGACCACCGCGCGCGCCACCGCCGAGCGGACGCTCGTACCGGCCGCCGTAGAGCAGCTGCGGGTGCGTCTCGCGGTCGGCGCGGAGCTGCCGCCGGGTCAGCTGGCGCACCGGCTCGAGGCGATGGGCTATACGCGCGTCGCGACGGTGACGGAAGTCGCCGAGTTCAGCGTGCGCGGCGGCATCCTCGACGTATATGGTTTCGGCATGGCGGCGCCCGCCCGCCTCGAATGGTGGGGCGACGAGATCTCCTCGCTCCGCGCCTTCGATCTCACGACGCAGCGCTCGCAGGAGGAGATGGGCGAGGTGACGGTGCTGCCGATCCGGGCGTCCGCCTCGTCCGCCGCATCCGCCTCGTCCGCCGCATCCGCCTCGTCCGCCGCGTCCGCCTCGTCTGCCTCGTCCGCCTCCCGCCGCACGCTCCTCGACCTCCTCCCGCCCGACGCGCTGCTCATCGAGGAGGCGACGGGGCCGGACCTGGACGAAGTGCTCCGTGCCTGGAACGAGGCGGCGCATCACCTCGAGATCGCGCGCCGCCTCGGTGAGGATGTGCCGGCCCGCGAGGAGATCCTCGAGGAGCCGGATGCGTGGGGCCGGCGGATCGCGGCGTTTCCGCGCCTCGCCCTGCGCGACGAGACCGCCGACCTGCAGATGGGGTTCTTTCCACCCGAGCGCGTCGACCGCGACCTGGCACGGCTGCGCGCACTGCTCGCGGGCACGCCACCGACGCTCATCCTCTGCGACAATGAAGGCCAGCTCGAGCGCATGGAGGAGTTGCTCGAGGACGGCGGGCGGCGCACGTCCAACGCGACCCTCACGGTCGGGGCGCTCGATGGCGGCTTCGTGCTTCCGTCGCTCCGGGTGCTCACCGATCACGAGATCTTCCGCCGGGCGCGCCGCCTCCGGCGGCCGCGGCGCTACCGCGAAGCCGCGCCCGGCATGGCCACCGGCACGCTCGCGCTCGGCGACTACGTCGTGCACCTCGATCACGGCATCGGCATCTACCGGGGCATCGACACGATCATGGTGGGCGAGAGCACGCTCGAGGTCGCGATCGTCGAATACGAGGGTGGTGACCGCCTCAACGTGCCGCTCTACCGCCTCGACCAGCTTGAACGCTACCGTGCCGCCGGCGACGACGGGGACCGCCCGCCGCCCAAGCTCCACAAGCTCGGCGGCACCAGCTGGTCGAAGGTGCGGGAACGGACCCGCCAGGCCATCCGCCAGATGGCGGCGGAGCTGCTCGACCTGTACGCCCGGCGGTCGGTGTCCGCCGGCTACCCGTTTCCGCCCGACACGAAGTGGCAGCGCGAACTCGAGTCGAGCTTCCTCTACGAGGACACGCCGGACCAGCGCACCGCGACCGAGAGCATCAAGCGCGACATGGAACAGCCGCGGCCGATGGACCGGCTGCTCGTCGGCGACGTCGGGTACGGGAAGACCGAAGTCGCCGTGCGCGCCGCGTTCAAGGCCGTGCAGGGCGGCAAGCAGGCCGCCGTGCTCGTCCCGACCACGATCCTCGCCGAGCAGCATGGCCGGACCTTCGGCGAGCGGCTGGCGGACTTTCCGGTCAGGGTCGAGGTGCTGTCGCGCTTCCGCACGCCGAAGGAACAGAAGCAGGCGCTGGCGCGGCTCGCGGGCGGGCAGACGGACATCATCATCGGCACCCACCGCCTCCTGTCCAAGGACGTCGTCTTCAAGGACCTCGGCCTTCTCGTGGTCGACGAGGAGCATCGCTTCGGCGTGCGGCACAAGGAGCGGCTGAAGGAGCTGCGGCTGCAGGTGGACGTCCTCACGCTCACGGCGACGCCGATTCCCCGCACGCTGCACCTTTCGCTCGCCGGCCTGCGCGACCTCGCGCTCATCGAGACCGCGCCGCGCGACCGTTCCCCGGTGCTCACGTTCGTGGAGCCGTGGGACGACGGGCTCCTCGAGGAGGCGTTCGCCCGTGAGCTCGACCGCGGCGGGCAGGCGTTCCTCGTGCACAACCGGATCGAGACGATCGAGACGATCGCCGCCCGGGTGCGCTCGCTCGCGCCGCGCGCGCGGATCGGCGTGGCGCACGGCCAGCTGCCGGCCGAGGCGCTCGAGCGGGTCATGCAGGGCTTCGTGTCGGGTGAGGTGGACATTCTCGTCACCACGATGATCGTCGAATCCGGGCTCGACGTGCCGAACGCGAACACGATGGTGGTCCACGACGCGCACCGCATGGGGCTGGCCCAGCTCTATCAGCTGCGCGGCCGGGTGGGCCGGAGCCACCGCCGCGCCTACTGCTACCTCCTCGTGCCCGACATGATCGACCCCGACGCCGAGGAGCGGCTCAAGGTGCTCGAGCACCACACGGAGCTCGGCGCCGGATACCGCATCGCCATGAAGGACCTCGAGCTGCGCGGCGCGGGGAACCTGCTCGGCAGCGAGCAGTCGGGGCACGCGCACGCGGTCGGTTTCGATCTCTACATGCGCTGGCTCGAGGAGACGGTGACGGCGCTCCGCGGCCAGGGCGGGGGCAAGCACGCGCCCGTGCCGCCCGATGTGGTGCTCGACCGGCCCGCGCACCTTCCCGAGGCGTATGTCGCCGATGACGAGGCCAAGCTCGACCTCTACCGGCGACTGGCGCGGGCCGAGGCGAGTGGCGACATTGATAGGCTTGGCGAGGAGCTGCGCGAGCGGTTCGGACCACTCCCGGACGAAGCGAAGGTGCTGCTGGACCTGACGCGGCTGCGCGTGCTCGGCGCCGCGCTGGGTCTGCAGCACGTTCTCGTGCGGGGGAACGAAGCGCGCCTCACCTTCCGGGCCGGTACGACGCCCCGGATGGCCGCGCTCTCCGCGGCCCTCGACGACGTGCAGCTCGCGGCGGATGTCCGCCGCACCGTTCCGCTGTCGCTCCGGCTCGAGCGGCTCGGCGGCGAAGAGATCGTTCCCGCGCTCGTTCGCGCACTGCGGGTGGTGGCGGGGCAGCACAGCCGATGATGGTCCCCTTTTCTGGAGATGGCATGCGCCGACTGCTGGTGATCGTAGGAGCGCTCGCGACCGCGGGATGCTCGAACTTCCGCGACGCGTTTTCCGCTCACGCCGATACCGCGGCCGAAGCGGGCAGCATGACCCTCACGCCCGAGCGTCTCGGCGAGATCCTCGCCGGTCCCAAGAACGTGCGGCTCAATACCGAGGCGGCCAACCTCGTGACCGCGATGTGGGTGGATTACGCCCTCTTCGCCCAGGCCGTCGCGGAAGGCAAGCTGCCGAACGACTCCGCCTCCGTCGCCGCGGCGCTGTGGCCGATCATCGCCGAGGTGCGCGAGCAGCGCTGGCACGATACGCTCGTGTCGCGCCGCGCGGCGCTCACCGACGCCGACGTGGACAGCGTCTATGGCGGCGACGACGTGCGCGTCTTCCAGCACATTCTCTTCCCCTCGCCGCAGACCGCGACGCCCGAGGAGCGCGCGGCCGTGCGCCGCGAGGCCGAGAACGCGCTCGCACAGATCAATCGCGGCGCCGATTTCGGGCAGCTCGCGCAGCGGCTGTCGAAGGATCCGCAGAGCGCGCGCGACAACGGATTTCTGCCCGCCGCGCCGAAGGGCCAGTACGTCACGGCGTTCGACAGCGCCGGATGGACGCTCGCGCCCGGCCAGGTCGCCGGCCCGATCGAGACGCCGTTCGGCTATCACCTCCTCAAGCGACCGGAGGTGGGCGCCGTGCGGGACCGGCTCCGCCAGGCGGCGCAGGCCCTCGCCGTGCGGCAGCTGGACTCGCTCTACATCGACAGCCTCGCCACCGCCAACCAGCTCGAAGTGAAGTCGTCGGCCGCCGGCGCGCTGCGCGACGCCTTCGAGGACCTCGACAAGGCGCGCGAGTCGAAGAAGACCGTCGCCACCTTCCGGGATGGTGAGCTCACCCTCGGCGACGTCGTGCGCTGGGTGGACCAGATCCCGCCGCAGTTCCAGATGCAGATCCGGCAGCTGCCGGACTCGCAGCTCGCCACGTTCACGCGCACCGTGGCGCAGAACGTCCTCATCCTCCGGCAGGCGGACTCCGCGGGGATCGGCCTCACGCCGATCGAGTGGCAGGGGATGCGCCAGCAGTACCAGGCGGAGGTCGACTCGCTCCGGGCGGAGATGGGACTCGGCGCCGATGTGAGCGATTCCACGATCTCCGTCGAGCAGCGGCGGGAGATCGCCGCCATGAAGGTCCAGACCTACTTCGACCGGCTCCTGGCCGGGCAGGTCAGGCTGCGCCGGCTTCCGGCGACGCTGGGCCAGGTGCTGCGGGAAAACCTTTCGTACGAGGTGCATCCGGGCGGCGTGGCACGCGGACTCGAGATCGCCCAGGCGAAGCAGGCGAGCGATACCACCGCCGGCGCAATGCAGCAGCCCGGCCTGCAGCCGTCGCCGGGACCCGCACCGATGCCGGTCAATCCGGGCTCCGGCGCCCCGGGCGCGCCGGCCCCGGGCAGCGGGAACCAGCAGGGAGGGCAGGGGCAGTAATGCCGGAGGCAGTCATGCAGCATTGCCGTATCGCGCGGGCCGTCCTGTGCGCCGCGCTGGCCGTGGCGGGCGGGCGGCCCGCGGCGGCGCAGGTCACCGACGAGTTCGTGCTTCAGGGCGACACCACCCTCGTCGTGGATCGCATCGTCGCCGTCGTCGGCAACCAGCCGATCCTCGGCTCGCAGGTGGAGGAGCAGTTCTTCACGGTGCTTTCGGGCCAGAACCCGCCGCGCCTCGCGACGGCCGCGGACTCGGCCGCCCTGCGCCGCCGGATCCTCGCCGACATGATCGACGAAGAGCTCCTGGTGCAGGAGGCGCTGCGCGATACCGCGATCAAGGTCACCGAGCAGGAGGTGAACGAGGCGGTCAATCAGCGCGTCACGAGCCTGCGCGGCCAGTTCACGTCGGAGGTGGATTACCGGCGAGAGCTGCAGAACGCCGGCTTTCAGACCCCCGACGAGTTTCGCCGCTATCTCGCGGACCAGCACCGCCGCCGCTTCCTCCGCACCCGGCTCGTCGAGCGCCTCAAGGCGATGGACGTGGTCCGCGACGTCTCGCCGACGGAGCGCGAGATGCGGGAATTCTTCGAGAGCAACCGCGGGGAAATGGGGCAGCGGCCCGCCGCGATTTCCTTCCGGCAGATCGTGGTCGCGCCGCAGGCGGCACCGGCCGCCCGGCAGCGGGCCTTTGCGCTCGCCGATTCGATCGCGCGCTCACTGCGCGAGGGCGGAGACTTCGCCACGGCCGCGCGACGGTTCTCGCAGGACTCGGGGTCCGCGGTTCAGGGCGGGGACCTGGGCTGGCAGCGGCGCGGTGCCTTCGAGCGCCCCTTCGACGAAGTGGTTTTCCGGCTCCGACCCGGCGTCATCTCCGATCCCGTCGAGACGGTGTTCGGCTACCACGTCATCCAGGTGGAGCGGGTGCAGCCGACGGAAGTGCAGGCGCGGCACATCCTCATCATTCCCGAGACGACGCCCGAAGACGTGGATACGGCGCGGGTCCGCGCCGACAGCGTCGCGGCGTGGGCCAAGACCGGGATGTCGTTCGACTCGCTCCAGCAGCGCTACCATGACCCCGCCGAAGAGCGCGAAGCGATCAGTGTCCCGCTCGACGCGCTGCCGGCCACGTACACGCAGTCGGTGGCGCAGGCGGATTCGGGTGCCGTGATCGGGCCGTTTCCGCTTCCGGGACCCGGCGGCCGCGTCAAGTTCGCGATCCTCAAGATCACGGAGCGCCGGGAAGCGGGCACGCCGACATTCACGGACGTGAAGGAACAGCTGCGCACGCACCTGGCCGAGTCGCTCGCCATGGAGCGCTACGTGGAACGGCTCCGCGCCTCGACCTACGTGGATATCCGGGCGAACTGATGCCCCGCCTCGCGGTGACGCTCGGCGATCCGCGCGGGATCGGCCCCGAGATCACCGCGCGGGCCCTCGCCGAGACTCTCGCCGCAGACATCACCCTCATCGGTGCCGACGACCAGATTGCCGCGATTCCGGCGGCCCGCCGGATTTCGGTCGGCGCGTGGAACGCGGGCAGCGGCGAGTCGGCCGATCACGGACGCACGCTCAAGGCCGGCCGCATTGCCGGCCACGCCGTCGAGACCGCCGCGCGCCTGGCGCTCGCCGGCGAAGTCGACGCGATCGTCACCGCTCCCGCCCACAAGCACGCGCTGCACCTGGCCGGGTTTCCCTGGCCGGGTCACACCGAATGGCTCGCGCACCTTGCCGGGGATGTGGAAGTCGCGATGATGCTCGCCGCGGCGGAGCTGCGCGTGGTGCTCGTGACGACGCACGTGCCCCTGCGCGACGTGCCCGCGCTCCTCTCCGCCGATCGCATCGTGCGCACCGGCCGGGTGACGCTCGAAGCCCTGCGGAGGCAGTTCGGGATCGCCGAGCCGCGGCTCGCGCTCTGTGCGCTCAATCCGCACGCCGGGGAGTCCGGCCTCTTCGGCGATGAGGAGCAGCGCATCCTGGCGCCCGCGGCGCGCGCGCTGGGCGCGGCCGGCCCCCTCCCCGCGGATACGGTGTTCGTGCGCGCCCTCCGCGGCGAATTCGACGCCGTGCTCGCGCCGTATCACGACGTGGGCATGACGGCGATCAAGGTGGCCGCGTTCGGGCGTGCGGTGAACGTCACGCTCGGCCTGCCGTTTCCGCGCACCTCGCCGGATCACGGAACGGCATTCGATATCGCGGGGCAGGGGAAGGCCGATCATAGCAGCATGCGGGAGGCGCTCGAGCTCGCAGTGCGGCTGGCCGGGCGGACTCGGTAGCGCGGACTACTCTCCGGCAGCAACCTCGCCGCCGGGCTTCTTCTCGGCGGCGAGGATGCGAAGCGTGTCGACACGGCGTCCATCCATCGCCGCGACTTCGAGCAGCATGGTTCCCGCGCTCACGCGGTCGCCGGGGCGGGGAAGCCGGCCGAGCTCGCCGAAGACGTAGCCGCCGATCGTCGTATAGTCGGTGTCGTCGATCGTGGCGTCGAAGCGGGTGTTGAACTCCGAGATCGGCATCCCGCCCTCGAGCAGCGGCGCGCCCTCCGCGATCTCCGGCGCGAATGCGCGATCGTGCTCGTCGAAGATGTCGCCGACGATCTCCTCGAGCAGGTCCTCCATCGTCACGAGCCCCGCGGTTCCGCCGTACTCGTCGAGGACCACCGCGAGGTGGACCTTCAGGCGCTTCATGTCGGTCAGCACGTCCTCCACCTCACGCGTGCCCGGGACGAAGAGCGGCAGGCGCATCACCGCGCGGATCGTGGCACGCGGGTCCTTGCGCAGGGCACGCAGGAGGTCCTTCGAGTGCACGACGCCGACGATCTCGTCGAGCGAGTCCGTATAGACCGGGTAGCGCGAGCGCCCGTGGAGGGCCACCTCGTCGGCGGCCTCCTCGATCGTGAGGTCGGACGCGAGCGCCTCCATCTGGGTCCGCGGTGTCATCACCTCCTGCGCCGTCTTCTCGCTGAACTCGAAGACCCCTTCGATGAGCCGCGCATCCTCCTTGTGGAGGCTCCCCCCTTCCTCGCTCTGCTCGACGAGCATGCGGATTTCCTCGGGGGAGTGGAGCCGCTCATTCTCTCCCGGCGGATTGATCCCGAGGAGGCTGAGGAGCCAGTTGGCCGTTCCATTCAGCAGCGCGATCGGCGCGGCCATGATCCAGGCGAAGCCCATGAGCGGGGCCGCCACCCAGCGGCTCACCTCTTCCGGATAGAGGAGGGCCATCGCCTTCGGCACCAGCTCGCCGAGGATGATGTGCAGCACCGTGATGATGCTGAACGCGATGACCGAGGCGATCGTATGCGTGGTGAAGGCGGCTGCCGCCGGCGGAAGCCAGGCGAACATGCCGTCGATGAGATGCGCCAGCGCCGGCTCGCCGATCCAGCCCAGCCCGAGCGAGGCGAGCGTAATGCCGAGCTGTGTCGCGGAGATGTAGCGGTCGAGCGATTGAACGGCGCGCCGGGCGAGCCTAGCTTTTCGGTCACCGGTGCGCGCGAATTCGTCGAGCCGCGTCTTCCGGGCACCCACGAGGGCGAACTCGGCGGCCACGAAGAACGCATTGGCGAGCACGAGCACGACCACACTCAGGAGACCTATCCCCGTCGGGATGGCGGATGTCGATCCTTCCATATCGCATAAGTGTAAACCTGATTTGGCTTTACCGCGAGCAGGCGAGCCGGGGCCGGCGCGGGGGAGCTGTGCGGGCTTGACGGACTGCGTCCACCCGCCGCACCCGCATCACGCGGAGTCGCCGAGGGGGCGGCTGCTGGTCGTCCTCGTGCTCACGGCCGCGTTCATGCTCGTGGAGGCGGTCGGCGGCTGGATCAGCGGCTCGCTCGCCCTGCTGGCCGACGCCGGGCACATGCTCACGGACGTCGGCGCGATCGGGTTGTCGCTCGTCTCGGCCGTCATCGGCAGCCGCCCCGCCGACGAGTTCAAGACCTACGGATACCGTCGGTGGGAGATTCTGGCGGCGTTCGTGAATGGCGCTGCCCTTTTCGGCATCGCGCTCTGGGTCGTGGTCGAAGCACTCCGCCGGCTGGGTGATCCCGTCCCGGTGCGGGCCGACATTCTTCTGGGCGTGGCCGCGGCGGGGCTCGTGGTCAATCTCATCGCGCTGCGCGTCCTGCATGCCTCGCACAACCACAACCTGAATACGCGCGGCGCCTACCTCCACATCATGGGGGACCTGCTGGGCTCGGTCGCCGCCATCGTGGCGGGAGGTATCATCTGGCTGACCGGGTGGACGCCGGCGGACCCGATCCTGTCGATCGGCGTAGCGCTCCTCATCCTGGTCGGCGGGTGGCGCCTGGTGCGGGAAAGCACCGACATCCTGCTCGAGGCCGTGCCATCCGGAGTGTCCATGGCGGACGTCGAGCGCCGGATGCTGGAGGTGCCGGGCGTCGAGGCCGTGCATGATCTCCACGTCTGGACCGTGACGAGCGGCATGGTGGCGATGAGCGGTCACGCCGTCGTCCCGGATCTCGAGCGGCATCCCGCCGCCCTGGATGGCATCCGGAAGGCGATGCAGGCGCTCCGGATCGGGCATGTCACGATCCAGCTCGAGGTGGAGCGAGGCTGCTAGGATCCTCCGGGATTCGCTTTCGTCCGATCCCCTGGCCGGGAAGCCGGAATCCGCCCCGCCCCGGGCATGCCGCCCCACCTCGCGCCCGCCCATTGCGCCCCCTACCGCCCCTGTCTATATATGCGCCGCTCAGCCCCTTGCCCCGGGGACAGACCGGGCTCTGGCGCTGCAGCCGGGGCACGCGCCCCTCACTCAGAACGGATGTTCAGTGTCAGAGAAGATTCGGAACCTCGCGATCATCGCCCATGTGGACCACGGCAAGACGACGCTCGTGGACCAGATGCTCCGCCAGGCTGGCGCATTCCGGGCCAACCAGCAGGTGGCCGAGCGGGTCATGGATTCGAATCCGCTCGAGCGGGAGCGCGGGATCACGATCCTCGCGAAGAACACGGCCGTCAACTGGCACGGGATCAAGATCAACATCGTCGACACGCCCGGCCACGCCGATTTCGGCGGCGAGGTCGAGCGCATTCTCCGCATGGTGGACGGCGTCCTGATCCTCGTGGACGCGGCCGAGGGCCCCATGCCGCAGACGCGGTTCGTGACGCGGAAGGCGCTGGCGCTCGGCCTGCATCCCATCGTGGCCATCAACAAGATCGACCGCTCGGACGCCGAGCCGCTGCGCGTGCACGACGAAGTCCTCGGCCTCTTCATCGACCTCGAGGCGACGCACGAGCAGCTCGACGCTCCCTTCCTCTATACGTCGAGCCGCGCGGGCACGGCCACGCGGGAGCTGGAGTCGCCGGGCACCGACCTCACGCCGCTCTTCGAGACGATCCTCTCGCACGTCCCGGCGCCGACGGGCAACCCCGAAGTCCCGTTTCAGATGCTCGTCTCCACGCTCGACTTTTCGAGCTTCCTCGGGCGCATCGCCATCGGCCGGATCGAGCAGGGCCGCCTTCGCGTCGGCGATCAGGTGGCCCTGCTCCCGCTCGGCGAGCCGGGGCCGGTCACGGACGAAGTGGTCGAGCGCAACCGGGTGACGAAGCTCTACACCTTCGACGGCCTGCATCGCGTCGAAGTGGAGGAAGCGGAAGCCGGGGACATCGTGGCACTCGCCGGCTTCGAGGGAATCGAGATCGGGAAGACGTTCACGTCGGTGGATCACCTCGAGCGCCTCGCGGGAATCGCGGTCGAGGAGCCGACGATCTCGGTCGACTTCATCGTGAACAACAGCCCCTTCGCCGGGCGCGAGGGGAAGTTCGTCACGAGCCGCCAGCTCCGGGACCGGCTCTTCCGCGAGCTCGAGCGGAACGTGGCGCTGCGCGTCGAGCCGACCGACAGCCCCGATACGCATTCGGTCTCGGGACGCGGTGAGCTCCACCTCGGGATCCTGATGGAGACGATGCGCCGGGAAGGATACGAGTTCCAGGTCTCCCGTCCGCGCGTCATCACCAAGGAAGGCGAGAACGGCGAGCGCCTCGAGCCGTACGAGGAGCTGATGATCGACGTGCCCGAGGAGTACATGGGCGCGGTCATGGAAAAGCTCGGGCCGCGGCGCGCGGAGATGAGCGAGATGAAGAACCCGGGGCAGGGAATGGTGCGCATGACGTTCCGCATCCCCGCGCGCGGGCTCTTCGGCTATCGCTCGGAATTCCTGACCGATACGCGCGGCACCGGGATCATGCACCACCGGTTCCTCGATTACGGCCCGTGGGCGGGCCCCTTGTCCGGGCGGAAGCGGGGCGTGCTCGTGGCGGATCGCGAAGGCTCGGTCGTGGCGTTCGCGCTCGGGAACCTGCAGGAGCGGGCCCAGATGTTCGTCTCGCCGGGCGATCACGTGTACGAGGGGATGCTTGCGGGCGAGAACTCGCGGCCGAGCGACCTGGATGTGAACGTCACGAAGGAAAAGAAGCTCAGCAACATGCGGACCACCGCGTCGGACGAGAATATCATCCTCGAGCCGCCGCGCCAGATCACGCTCGAGTACGCGCTCGAGTACATCGATGAGGACGAGCTGATCGAGGTCACGCCGCAATCGATCCGGCTTCGAAAGCGGCAGCTCGCTGCCGTGGACCGGAAGAAGGCCGCCCGGGCCGCCGCTCGGGTCGAGAACGCGTCGTAACGACGCCCAACCCTGCATAGCGCCATGCTCACCTATCCTGTGGCGGAGGAAATCATGCTGGCCTGGGAGACCCCGGTGGACTCGCTCGAAATGCGTCGCCGGTTCGACGAGGACGAGGACGAATTCGAGGACGGCTTCACCTTCGACGACGAGGAGGAGGACGATCTCGACGACGAGGAGGACGACTTCGATGGCGACGACGACGAAGACGAAGACCTCGACGACGAGCTGATCCTGGAGGAGGAAGAGGAGGAGTAGCGGCCTGCGGGCGGTGGTGTCGAGCCTGCGCGCATCCGAATCAACGCCCCGTCGCTGCCCGGCGGGGCTTTTTCGTACGAAGAGGGACTTCCGGAGCTTGCATGACCTTCGTCGGCTGGATGGGACTGGCCGGCGCGCTCCTGCTGTTCATGGCGCTTTCGACGCCATGGGTGCGCCGGGCGCCGGTGTCGACATCCATCATCTATCTGCTGTTCGGCCTCGCCATAGGCCCCTTCGGCCTGGAGCTCATCCGGATCGACTTCCGGAACGCGGCGGCCTGGAGCGTTCCGCTCACCGAAGTCGCCGTGATCGTTTCCCTCTTCTTCGGCGGCCTCAAGCTGAGGCTGCCGCTCCGGGAGGCGGCGTGGAGCGGTGCCTGGCGCCTTGCCGGTCCCGTCATGGTGCTTTCGATCGCGGCAATGGCGGCACTCATGCACCTCGCGTTCGGCTTCGACCTCGCGCTGTCGCTGCTGATCGGCGCGGTGCTGGCGCCGACCGATCCCGTGCTGGCGGGAGCCGTTTCCGTCGAGAATGCCTCCGACCATGACCGCCTGCGTTACGGGCTCTCGGGCGAAGCTGGACTCAACGACGGGATGGCGTTCCCGTTCGTGGTGCTCGCGCTGCTGCTCTACGAGCATCAGGGCATCGGTCCCTGGACCGCCGAGTGGTTTGCGATCAGGGTCGTCTGGGCGGTGCCCGCCGGCCTGTCCCTCGGCTACGTCGCCGGTATCGGCATCGGGAAGCTCGCCATCACCCTCCGGAGCCTGGACCCGCACGCTCCGGGATCAGGGGACTTCCTCGCGCTCGCGCTCATCGCGTTGTCCTATGTTTCGGCCGAAGCGGTCGGCGCCTGGGGGTTTCTCGCCGTGTTCGCAGCCGGCGTGGGTCTCCGCCGGGCGGAGACGGCCGTCGTCGGGTCGCTCGTGCATCCACCGGCGGAAGACCTCGTCGAGATGGAGGGTCAGGCGTTGGCGGGGAAGCCCGCGGCCGCAGGGGCAATCGTCGCCGAGACCCTCGAATTCGGATCGGTCGCCGAGCGGCTCCTCGAGGTACTGCTCGTCGTCCTGGTCGGGGCGTCCCTGCCGGTGCACTGGAATGCGTCCGCCCTGATTCCCGCGCTCGCCCTCTTCTGCGTGATTCGGCCGCTCGCGGTTCTCGCCGGCCTCGTTCGGACGCCCACGACGTGGCAGCAGCGCGGTCTCATGGCCTGGTTCGGTATCCGGGGGATCGGCAGTCTCTTCTATCTGAGCTATGCGATCGCGCAAGGTCTGCCGCGATCCGACGTCACGGATGCGGCCTCGATCACGGTGACCACGATAGCGGCGAGCATCGTGCTGCACGGCGTTTCAGCGACACCACTGATCCAGCGGTATGCGGCGCGCCTCTCGCGGCAGCCCACGCAGGCGGACGCGCCGCCCCTGCCCCGGTGACTTCGCCTATCTCGGCGACCACGCCGGCGCGTAGCTGGCGCTCACGAGGCCCTGGCCCTGGCGGTCGGGGCCGATGTGCTGGATCCCCGTTCCATCGGCGCTCATCACGTAGATCTGGTCCGGGTAGCTGTCCGGGTCAGGGGTATGCGCAAACGCGATGCGGGTGCCATCGGGCGACCAGGTAGGTCCATTGCTCATCGCCGGGGTCGAGTTCAGCGTCAGCTGTACGACGCCCGTCCCGTCTACGTTCATGACGTAGATGTCCTGCCGCCAGGGGTCCCGGATGAGCTTCGCGAAGGCGATGCGTGATCCGTCGGGCGACCAGGCTGGTGAGGTTCCCTCCTGCTCGAGCGATGTGACGCCGGAGCCGTCGGCGTTCATCACGTGCAGTGTTCCGTCATGTCCTGGCTGGCCCGTTCTCACGAAAGCGATCCTGCTCCCGTCTGGAGACCACGCAGGCGAAAGGTCCTCTCCTGCGCCGTCGGTCAGCCGACTCAGACCGGAGCCGTCGGCGTTCATCACATAGATCCTCGAGGCCCCGGTTCGCCGGCTCACGAAGGCGATCCGCGAGCCGTCCGGAGACCAGGAGGCATCGCTGCCGCGTTGCTGCAGCGACACCGCACCGCCCGGTCCTCTCGGCTGGAGCACGAATAGCTCCGTCTCGTATCTGAGCTCTCCACGCGTCACGACGAGCTTCGTGCCGTCGGGCGACCACGCCGGGTCCGCATCGGAAGAGGTGGTCCCGAACACCGACACGCTCGAGCTCCCGTCAGGCGACATCAGCATGATGCCGCCGAAGAAGTTGCGGAAGGCGATGACGTTCGCGGTGAGCTCCAGCGGGAGCGGCGCCGGACCGACCGGCACCCCGCGCGTCCGGAACGTCGTCTCCCGCGCGATTTCGATCGGGCTGCCGTCCCGATCCCGCACATCGGCCGTCACGGCGAGTCGATACATGGTGTTCGCGGCCAGGTGCGACCGCGGGACGAAGATCGCACTCAGCCCGTCGATCGCGACGTCGACCGCACCGGAAATCGTGACGCCCGCCTCGGACTCGAGCGTAATCGTAGTACTGGTCACCGTCGCCGGGTCTACGGGTTCGCTGAACACGATGACCACCGATGCCGTCAAGGCCACGTCCGCGCGCCCGCGAGGCGGATTGATTCGAACGACTCTCGGACGACGCCTCGCCGGTACCACGCTCGTGAACGTCCTCCCTCGCCCGGACCCCGCAGCGACCATGAGCTGGAGGCGATCCCCGACCAGTGCGGTGACCGGGATTGGATCGAGGCCGCCGTCCTTGAGTGGGACTTCGAACTGCTCGCCGCTGCGCTCGTTCCTGATCAGCGCCGTGGTGACGCCGGGAAAGGTTCCTGGGGACAGCGAGACATACGCCGGGCTCGCGCCGAAGACGGCGGTCGGGGAGAGGCTCGCGGTGTCGGACGTGAATGCCAGCGTCGACTCGTCGACGTGCGCGTCCTGCTCCGGCGCGTCCCGTCACGCCGCATCCGGCACCGAACAGAATGAGGGGAAGGGCAACTGCTGCCGGGAGACACGCGATCGGCCGGAATCCTCGGAGCTTGCGCATGGTGTGGCTCGTGTGAGGGCCCTGATGCCGCAGCTGGGCAGGCTGCATCATATATACGACGGATTCGGCGCTGCGGAATGCTCGGGGCCGGGTTGCGCCGCCGGCACCGGGCGGCTATTCTCCGTTCCCTGCAAACCTGCAAGGGCCTGTAGCTCAGGTGGTTAGAGCGCACGCCTGATAAGCGTGAGGTCGGTAGTTCAACTCTACCCAGGCCCATGGGCAGTCGGCGGCCCCGTCGGTTTCGACGGGGCCGCTTCTTTTCCGACGCCCGCCTGCGGGGTGCTCCGAGGCCTGCGGGAGTGCCCGCGCAGGCTCTCGCGCAACCCTTCCGCGCGAACCCACGTCTATGATCTGATCGATTTCCCCGCCCGGACCCGCGCACCGACCCTCATCGCACGGAGCATGTCATGAACCGCCTCGTGTTCCCTGGCATGCTGGTGGTCGCCCTGTGCGTTCAGGTTCGAGCGCTGGAAGCGCAAGCCAGCGATGCGGCGGCAAGCTGCCCGTGCCAGGGTGGCGATCTGATGGTCACCGATTCGATCCGTGCCCGCCTCGATCTCGCTGAGCAATACACCGCGTTCGCCACGCGCATCCGGGATGAGGAGATCGAGCCTCGATGGCTGGGGGATGGGGATCGGTTCATCTACTGGTCGTCCACCGGGCCCGCGGGCCCGACGTGGGTGCTGGTCGATGCTCGGACCGGGACCCGGACGCCGCTGCTGGCAAGCGAGGATCTGCAGGCGCAGGTCGCGGCCTTGACCGGAGCCAGCCTTTCCCTGCCGGCGTACCTCGACTTCTCGATCGCGCCCGATCAGCGAACCATCATTTTCAAGCTGGACGATCGGGTTTTCTCGCTGAGCCTTTCGGAGCGGGCGGTCGCGACGCTCGCCCCGGGGGATCCTGCGGCGCTCCGACTCTCGCGCACGAACGTCGTTTCCCCCACTGGGCTCGCGGTGGCGGTCCCGCGCGACGGTGGGTTCGCCGTGCGCGACAGCATGGGACGCCCGCTGATCGAGCGAGCCGGGGAAGCGAATTACGCGTGGCGGATTCCGGAGAGAGCCTGGTCCCCCGATGGCCGCTACCTCATGGTGTGGCGCAACGATGCGCGAGGGGTGCACAAGATCCCCATAATCGACTACACGAGCCCGCTCGAGCGCGTGACGATGGTTCCGTACTCCAAGGTGGGGACACCCCTGAGGCGCCCGGAGTTGTACGTCGTCGAGCCGGCCGCCGGTCTCGTGACGCGGATCGACGCCGCCAGTGGCGAAACCTACGACTGGTTCGCCGGGTGGCGGGCCGATGGCAGCGAAGCGCTGGTGCTGCGCCTCTCGCGTGACGGGAAGCGACTCGAGCTCGTGGCGGTCGAGCCGGAGACTGCCCGCACCCGCGTCGTAATGCGTGAGGAGCGGCCGGAGAGCTTCGTCGGCGCGCTCGACTTTGCCTTCGGCAAATGGCCGCTGCAGGTCACGCCGCTCGAGGACAACCGGCACTTCCTCTGGATGTCGGAGCGGGACGGATGGCGGCATGTGTATCTGTATGACTATTCCGGAAGGCTCATCCGCCAGGTGACCCGGGGGGCATTCCCCGTGCATCGCGTGGTCGGGGTGGAGGCGAGGAGCGGAAACGTCTTCGTGCTGGCCTCTGCAGACACCTCGGCCCCCTATGACCAGCTTCTCTACCGGACGACTCTCACGGGGTCGGAGCTGAAGCGGCTGTCTCCGGCGCCCGGTATGCACCGCATCTACCTGTCACCTTCGGCCAAGTTCTATGTCGATGCGCATTCGACTCGCACGCAGCCGCAGGTCTGGGAGGTGGCCGCTGTCGATCGACCCACCCGCTTTCGGATCGCGTCGGCCGACGCGAGCGCCCTGGCGGCGCTGCGGTACACGCCGCCCGAGTCTCTCACCGTATTCGCCGCCGACGGTGTCACGCCACTGCACGGCGTACTGTACAAGCCGCGTGACTTCGATCCGCGAAAGCGGTATCCGGTCATCGACTACATCTATGGCGGTCCTTTTCTCGCCGTCGTGCCATGGAGCTACACCGGCAACCCCGTGTCACGCGAGGCTGGCGGCATGGCACAAATGGGTTTCATAGTCATGCTGCTCGACGCCCGGGGCACGCCGGGGCGCAGCAAGGCGTTTCAGGATGTGAACTACGGCCGGGTTGGCCAGACCGAGATCCCCGATCACGTCGCCGCACTGCGGCAGGCCGCCGCGAGCCGACCGTACATGGATCTCGACCGGGCCGGGATCTTCGGTCATTCATGGGGCGGATACTTCGCGTTGCGCGGCATGCTGACCGCGCCGGACTTCTTCAAGGCGGGCTACGCCGGCGCGCCCGGCGCGCTGGAGGAAGAGGCGATCATCAATGAGCCGAATCTAGGCCTGGAGAGCGAGAATCCAGCCGGGTACGCAGCGGGCTCCAACATCCTGACGGCCGCGAACCTCCGCGGCGCGCTCAAGATGATGCACGGCACCGGGGACGTGGACGCACCACTTTCCACCACCATGCGCATGGCAGGGGCGCTGATCCGCGCCGGCAAGCACTTCGAGCTGCTGATCCTGCCCGGGGAACCCCACAGGCCCACGGCGCCGGCGGACCGGTATTATCGGGACGACGTCAATCTCTTCTTCGCCAGGAAGCTCGGCGGTCCGCGGTAACTGATTACGCAGCGGCTTCGGGCCTCGAGGGAGTGCCGCGAGAATCTCATCGCCGGCTCACGAAGTCTTCATGCGGAGCGTTGTAGCGTTCGTGCGGACCCACCAGGAGGGCCGCATGCCTCGCCCCGGATTCGTCGTCTTCATCCTCTTCTTCGGTATCGCACTCCTCGATGCGGTTCGCGGTGGGCAATGGCCGCGGGTCGCCTTCTGGCTCCTGATCGCCGCCCTGTTCTGGTTCCTGGACCGCCGGCAGGCGCCCGCGCGTCCGGGTCGATCCGGGCGATGAACCGGAGCCGACTTCGCGCCCGGCGGCGTGCCGCGCTCGCGGCAGGGGCCGCCATCGGCACCGGCGCCCTCGGCTACGCCGCCTACGCGGCGAGCACGTGGCACGCCTATGGCCGGCCCGATTCCGACGCTGAGACGGAAGCGCGCGAGGATATCCTCGACGCCTTCATGCCCTCCTGGGAGGTCAGCGAGCGCCACGCCATCGAGGTCGCTGCCCCGGCGGCGGTGACGTTCGCTGCAGCGCGTGCCATGGACGTGAACCGCGCGCCGCTGGTACGCGCGATCTTCGCGCTGCGCTCATTGCCGGCCCGGCTCCGCGGTCGGCACGTGCAGTGGCCGGCCCGCTCCCTCGTCGACGAAACCCTCGCGATCGGCTGGCGTATCCTGGCCGAGGTCCCCGATCGCGCGCTCGTCATGGGTGCCTACACGCAGCCGTGGAAGGCCGAGGTGGAGTTCCGAGGTCTTCCGGCCGACCGCTTCGTCGCCTTCGATGACCCCGGATTCGCGAAGATCGTGTGGACACTGGAGGCGGAGCCGCTCACGCCCGAACGCTCGCGTTTCGTGACACGGACGCGCGTGCAGACGACCGACGTGTCGTCGCGCAGGCGTTTTCGCCGGTACTGGGCGTTGCTGTCGCCCGGGATCCTGCTCATTCGTCGCGCATCGCTGGGGCTGGTGAAACGGGACGCGGAGCGGCGCTTCGCCGCTTCCGGGCCGGCGGCGCAGTAGTCGCAGCAGTCGCAGGTGTCGCAGATGTCGCAGATGTCGCAGAGACACGATCGCCGGAGGCTGCCATGCTCGACCACGCCGTGATGCCTGAGATCCGCCGGCCCGACCGGAAGCCCCTGGCCTCGAGCTCGCCCGAATTCTCGACGGTCCGGCTCTCGCGAATGCGTGCGGCGCTGCAGCGTCACCTACACAACGGCCACACCCCGGGCGTCGTCGCGCTGGTCCACCAGCGGGGCCGGACGCATGTGGAAGTCCTCGGATCGACCGAGTTCGGCGGCTCCGTGCCCATGCGGCGAGACACCCTGTTCCGGCTTGCGTCGACGACCAAGCCGATCACTGCCGTGGGCGCAATGGTGCTCGTGGAGGAATGCGCGATCCGTCTCGACGACCCGGTCGACGCGTGGCTGCCCGAGCTGCGCGACCGGCGCGTTCTGCGCACGATCGAGAGCCCGCTCGATGATACGGTGCCCGCCGATCGCCCGATCACCCTTCGCGACCTGCTCACGTTTCGCTCCGGCTACGGCGAGGTCGGCTTCATCTCGCCGGGATGTCCGCTCCAGCGTGCCCTGGCGGAGTCACGCCTCCCGCTCGCCGAATGGCCCTTCGATGGTACGCCCGACACGTTCATGCAGCGGCTCGGCGCGCTGCCGCTGGCCTTTCAGCCGGGTGAGCGCTGGCTGTATCACATGGGCAGTGAGATCCTCGGAGTGCTCATTGCCCGCGTCTCCGGGATGTCGCTCGGGCGGTTCCTCGCCGAGCGGGTGTTCGAACCGCTGGGCATGGTGGACACCGGATTTCATGTCCCGCCCGGGAACCTCGATCGCTTGCCCGTGTGCTATGCGACCGACATGGCCTCGGGAACGCGCGTGGTGCTGCACGAAGCCGGTGGCGGGTACGCCGCCGCTCCTGCCGGATTCGAATCGGGCGCGGGCGGGCTCGTGTCGACTGCGGATGATCTCCTGGCGTTCGGCCGGATGATGCTGCTGCAGGGACGGCGAGTGCTTTCCCGGCCGGCGATCGAGTTGATGACGATGGATCACCTCACGGCCGCGCAGAAGTCGCTATCGCCCTTCTTCCCGCATTTCTGGGATACCCGTGGCTGGGGACTCGGCATGGGTGTCGTCACCGCGCGAGGCGACATTGCCGACTCGCCGGGACGATTCGGGTGGGATGGCGCGTTCGGAACGTCCTGGTACGTGGATCCGCGCGCGGAGCTCGTCGGGGTTCTGTTGACCCAGCGGACGCCTGAGCGGCTCGCGCTCTCGCCCCTCAACCTCGACTTCTGGACCTCCGCGTACCAGCTGATCGAGGACTGAAGCTCGGCGCATCCGGCGCGAGCGGTCCGTCAGGCCGCATCGACCGAGACCTCCACCGACCCGCCGGTGTAGTGGACCTGCACGATCCACGGCCTGCAGCACACCTCGCAGTCCTCGGTGTATTCCTGGTTCGTCCCGCCCGCCGGATCCAGCGCGATGACGACGGAGGCCGCACACCAGGGACAGGTGATCTCCGCCTCGTCCGCGGGCCAGCCTTCCACTTCCGCGTCATCGTCATCGTTCTGTTTCGATCGTGCCATCGTGTCCTCCACCCCGGGTGAAGCGCAGCTGCCTGCCGAATCGTAGCGGGTCGGCGGGCGGTGAGGATTCCTGCGACGGGCCTGGGGTTGACGCCCGATCCGGCGCGCTGTACATTACCAATCAGTTATGAAACCTCTTGGTTATCAGATCGAGTCATCGAAGCTCGACGCCACGTTCGCCGCACTGGCGGATCCCACGCGACGCGCCATCCTCACGCGACTCGCCGAGGGCGAGGCCTCCGTGGCCGAGCTTGCCGAGCCCTTCGCCATGAGTCAGCCGGCCATCTCGAAGCATCTCAAGGTGCTCGAACGAGCGGGACTCATATCCCGTGGGCGGGACGCCCAGCGCCGGCCACGCCGGCTCGAGGCCCGGCCGCTGGCCGAAGCGAATGCCTGGCTCGAGCATTACCGCGAGTTCTGGGAAGCCAATTACGAACGGCTGGACGCGCTGCTCGAGGAGATGAAGCAGCTCGGCGCTCCGCCCGAGAAACCGTCACCTGGACACGGAAAGGAAGGCCAGCGATGACGAAGACCGGCACCCTGCAGGTCACGACGCCCTCGGACCGCGAGATCATGATGACCCGCGTCTTCGAGGCGCCTCGAGCCCTCGTGTTCGAGGCACTCACTCGGCCGGAGCTCGTTCGCCGATGGCTCGGAGCGCTCGAGGGGTGGACATTCGAGATCTGCGAGATCGATGCGCGGGTCGGGGGGACGTACCGCTATCTCTGGCGTCACCGTGACGGCTCGGAGCTCGGCATGCGCGGCACGTATCTCGAGGTGACAGCGCCCGAGCGGATCGTGAGCACTGAGGTCTTCGATCAATCGTGGTATGAGGGCGATGCGGTCGGCACGGTGGTGCTGACCGAGCAGGGTGGGAGGACCACGCTGAGTACCACCGTCAGGTACGGCTCGAAGGAAATCCGCGACGCCGTGCTCCGCTCGCCGATGGAAAGCGGTGTGGCGGCCGGATACGACAGGCTCGAGGAGCTGCTCGCCGCGCGCGCGGCGTAAACCCCAGGCGAGGATACCGGACATGCACAGGATCACTCCATTTCTCTGGTTCGACGGCCAGGCGGAAGAGGCCATGAACTTCTATGTCTCGATTTTTCCCAACTCGAAGGTCCTCGGCATCACGCCGGGACCCGATGGCAAGGCGATGAGCGTATCGTTCGAGCTGGACGGTCAGCGCTTCCATGCGCTCAATGGCGGACCGCAGTTCAGCTTCACGCCTGCCATTTCACTCTTCGTGAGCTGCGAGACGCAGGCCGAGGTAGACGAACTCTGGGAACGCCTCTCACGCGGCGGTTCGAAGGAGCGGTGCGGATGGCTGAGGGACCGCTACGGCCTCTCGTGGCAGGTGATTCCCACCGCACTCGGCCGACTCATGGGGGATCCCGATCGCGCCAGGGCGGGCCGAGTCATGAACGCGATGCTCCAGATGGACAAGATCGACATCGCCGGCCTCGAACGGGCGGCAGCGGCTTGAGC
>DAINRR010000003.1:0-96266 GCA_036741715.1 Gemmatimonadales bacterium | reverse complement strand
CGCTGATGAACCCGTCGCAGCACTGCGGCTTGAAGCCCCAGATGTGGAGCCCGCCATCCGTCCCGAGGGCCATCAGCGTTTCCGCGCGGGCTGCCACGCGTGCGAATCCGGATCCTTCGAGGCGAGGATACTGAATCGGCGTGGTCGATGCCGTGCCATTGAGGTAAGGCCCCCAGCATACCGCACGCGATCCGCTCGCCAGGCGTCCGCACTGGTTCCACCAGCCCAACGTGACCTCGACGACCGGCGGGATGCCGGAGACCGGCTGCGGCACTCCGTAATCGCCTTCGATGCCCGCGCGCTGAGCGCCATCCGCACCGGCCGCCCAGCAGTGCACGACGAACGCGAGCGACACTGCGCACGCCCGGTCCGAGCCGCTCACCGATATGTCGCGCCATCGCTCGCTCGACTCGACCTTCACGGGCATCAGGGTGTTGGCGCCACCCGCAGGCCCGATGATCCGCCCCCAGCACCACGCCTCACCTGCGGTCGTGACCGCACAGACGAGCGAACCGTCGATGTCGATGTCGACGACCGCCAGGCCCGATGCGGCGGGCACTGGAACGAGGCTGCCCTCCGTTGTCCCATTGCCGAAGAGGCCGGCATCATCGCCGAACCAACCCTGATTGGCTCCCCAGCACCAGAGCGCATGATCAAGCGAGATCGCGCAGGTCGTTGCGTAGCCGCCCGCGATGCTCCGGAAACGCTGCGTGGTGAGCACCGGCCGGGCGACATCGCCAGGCTCCGTCGTGCCGTCGCCGAGTTGGCCGGAATAGTTCTGTCCCCAGCACCAGGCGCGGCCGTCGGCGTCCAGGGAGCACATGTGGTCGGATGACGATGCATTCATGAGCGAGACCGCTCGCAACACCGGCCCGCGCACGGCGGTGAGCTCGAAGGTCGCGCGATCGTCGAACCCTTCGGCACGCGCATGGAATCGCTGGGTGCCCGGCGTGAAGCCGAGCACCGCAATGGCACGTGCGATCCCTTCCTGATTCGTCACCCGATCGACGGGTATGGTGCGACCGGTCTCATCCTCGCTCGACCAGCTCACCGGCATCCCGGCCAGCGGCTCACCCCTGTCATCGACCACGCGGACCACGAGCCAGCCGGGCAGCGTATCGAGCGTAGCGCCCGACTGACCGCTTCCCTCCGCGGCGACCAGGTGCTGGACGGGCGCCTTCGGCGCCACACTGTCGCTGCAGCCGGAAAGGAGAGCCAGGGCAAGACCAGACGTGATTGCGCGCGCGCGGGACATTCGGACCTCGGGGTTGGCGAGGAAGTGCGTTACGGCCGTGGCACGGGCACCAGCTCGAACGACGCCTCGCTCACCAGTTCCGGGATCGGGCCGAGCGAGAAGACGATGCTGTCGCGTGCGGATATGACATGCAGGCCGGTGGCGAGAGACAAGTCGCTCCACTCGACCCCCGGAAAGAGCAGTACGGGAGATCCCCGGCCGGCTTCCAGATTGCAGCAGCCTCCGCTGTTCCAGACCCAGAGCTGACCCTGCGCGTCGAGAGCCGCACGCGCGAAGCCGTCGGAAACGATCTTCCGCACCGACGAGCCGAGCCGGTGAGAAGCGGGCCCGGGAGGATCGGGCGCCGCGCCGAAACCCCAGCATACAGCGGTACCGGCACCATCCAGCGAGATGCCGCAGGCCCCGAATTCTCCCAGCGACAAGCCCTCGAGCGTGCCCACGATCCCGACAGGAAGCGGCGTATCATCGGGCCCCGCCTCCTCCGGCACGCCGATGAATTGCCAGCGGTCGAAGTCCGGATCGAACCAGCAATAGACGCCGTGGTCCTCCGCGACGGCGCACCGCCCATCGTCGCTCACGGCGATCTCGAGCCAGCTCCGGTCGCCAACGATCTCTGATGGCCGGGAGAAGTCGCCGGTGCCGGCGGTGCCGGAGGCTCCATCGCCGTCACCCCAGCAGTATGCCCGCCCTTCGGTCGTGATGCCGCATGCGAAGCTGGCTTCGAGGTCGAAATCGCGGAAGAGAAGCCCTCCCGCCGCGCGGACCGGGCTCGAACTCGGCTGATCCGTCGGCCCATTGCCGAAAACCGGGCTGCGCGCAGCATTCCGCCCCCAGCACCAGAGCTCGCCCGCCGCGCGAAGCCCACAGGTGTTGAAGCCTTCGCCATAGATGCTGGCGAACGTGCGGCCTCCCAGCACCTGAACCGGCACCGACGAAGCGGTCGTCGTCCCGTTGCCCAGCGTGCCGGCGGCGTTGCCGCCCCAGCACCACGCAAGGCTGTCCGCGGCAAGCGCACACATGTGCGGCTGCTGGGCCGTGCTCGTGCTGCCGTGCATCAGCGCGATGGCCTTCAGCCCTTCGACCGCGCTCGCGGTCGCAGTGAACTCGACTGCCTCATCTTCTCCAGCGACGGCGGCCGATGCGTTGTGCCCGCCCGAGTCGAGACCGAGAATCCATAGTGCACGCGACTTGCCCGCAGCATCGGTGGTGGGGGCGACAGGGAGGAGTCGGCCGCTGCCCGCGCCCGCGGACCACGTGACGGTGCGTCCGAAGACCGGGTCGCCCGCATCATCCACGACCGTGATCTCGAGCGGCAGGGCGAGCGTATCGAGCGCGACACCGGTCTGTCCGTTACCGCCGCTGATGCGCACGTGGGGCACAGGCTCGGGCGGGACGATGTCTCCGGAGCAGCCGGCCAGGCCGGCAAGCGCAACGACGCCTGCACCAAGGTGCCGGGTCATGGCCTGCCGCAGGCGATGGAGCTCCACCAAAAGGGTGCCTCCATGGGTGCTGATTCGGGGGATCACGAGGGGGGACGAGCGACCCGTCCGCAAGTGCACGGGCCATGCCGTGCGACGAATGCCGGACTTCCGCACGAGCCTGCCCGGCTTACATTCCGAAGTCACCTCCCAGACCCCTTCCCGGAGCTCCATCCCGATGCACGCTGACACGCCCCGGCGCGGTATCCCGCTGCATACCAAAATCCTGCTCGGGCTCTTCCTCGGCGCCGCTGCAGGCGTGGCTGCGAACCTCTTCGCCCATGACCACCCCGCGCTCCTCTGGATCGTGGACAATGTGGCGTACCCGATCGGTCAGGTGTTCCTCCGCCTCCTCTTCATGATCGTGGTACCGCTCATCTTCTGCTCGATCAGCCTCGGCGTCGCCTCGCTGGGCGATCTCGGCAAGGTGGGGCGCATCGGTGGAAAGACGCTCGCATTCTTCCTGCTCACCACGGGTCTCGCGGCGATTCTCGGCCTGACCCTCGTGAACCTGGTGCGGCCGGGTGAATCCCTCGATGTCGGGACCCGCACGGCGCTCCTTGCCGAATACGCCGACGAGGCCTCGGAGAAGACCGCCCAGGCCGCGACCAGCAACTTCGGCGTCAACACGTTCGTGAACATCATTCCGCGCAACCCGGTCGACGCCGCCGCACGGGGGGACATGCTCGCCGTCATCTTCACGGCGCTGATCTTCGGCATCGCGCTCACGCGCATCGCCATCGATCGGGCGGCGCCGGTCATGCGGGTGCTCGAAGGAATCGGCGACACGATCATGGTCGTGATCGACCTCGCCATGCGCATCGCGCCGTTCGGCGTCTTCGGCCTGATCTTCTCGGTGACGGCGAAATTCGGATTCGAAGTCCTGCAGTCGCTCGCGCTCTACGTCATCATGGTGCTCGCGGCCCTGGCGTTCCACCAGTTCGTGATCCTGCCGACGCTCGCGCGCGTGCTGGCCGGCATCAATCCCATCACCTTCCTCAAGCGGGCCCGCGCCGTGATGATCACGGCCTTCTCCACCTCGAGCTCCAACGCGACGATCCCGACCAACATGGAGGTCGCGCAGCGCAACTTCGGCGTGCCGAAGCAGATCGCCGGCTTCGTCATCCCGCTCGGCGCCACCATGAACATGAACGGCACCGCGCTCTTCGAGGGGATGACGGTGCTCTTCCTGGCGCAGGTGTTCGGGCTCGACCTCTCGCTCGCTCAGCAGGCGATGGTCGTCGGGATGTGCGTCATCACGGCCGTCGGCGCCGCCGGCGTGCCCGGCGGTTCGATCCCGCTCCTCGTGATGGTGCTGATCATGGTGGGAATCCCGGGCGAAGGCATCGCGCTGATCCTGGGTGTGGACCGCATCCTCGACATGTCCCGCACGGTGCCCAACGTGACGGGAGACCTCCTCACCTCGATCGTGATCACGAAGAGCGAAGGCATACCGCTCAACATGCCGACCGACGAGGAGCTGCGGGCGATGGACGCCGCCTGAGCCTCAGGTCGCCGGGGCCGGGGCAGGCTCCAGCGTTCGCTCGAGGGAGGTGACGAGCGTTGCGACCGTGAGGTCGCCCGTGACGTTCGTGACGGTCCGGAGCATGTCGAGGATGCGGTCCACCCCGAGAATGAGCGCGATGCCGGCGCTCGGCACGCCGACCGACTCGAGGATGATCACGAGCATGATGATCCCCACCCCGGGCACGGCCGCCGTCCCGATCGACGCCATCACCGCCGTGAGCAGGATGGTGAGCTGCGCCATCATCCCCAGTTCCATCCCCAGCGCCTGCGCGATGAACACCGACGCCACCGCCTGATAGAGGGCGGTGCCGTCCATGTTGATGGTGGCGCCGAGGGGCAGGACGAACGACGAGATCTCCTCGGGAATGCCGAGCTCCTGCTCGGCGCGTTCCATCGTGACCGGCAGGGTGGCGCCGCTCGAGCTCGTCGAGAAGGCGACGAGCTGCGCCGGGGCGATGCCCGTCATGAACCGGCGGATCGGCATGCGGGTGAGGAATCGGAGGATTCCGCCGTACACCAGCGTCATGTGCAGGACGAGCCCCGCGACGACCACCGCGCAGTAGGCGCCGAGCGCGCCGATCAGCCGCACGATGCGCCCGAGGTCGTCCCCCGCCACCGACGTGATGGTTGCGGCCATCAGCGCGAAGACGCCGATCGGCGCGAAGATCATGATCACATCCACGAGCCGGATCACGACCTGATTGATCCCCTCGATCACGTCGAGCAGCGGCTTCGAGGTCTCGCGCGGGATCAGCACGATCCCGATGCCGATGAGGAGCGCGGCGAAGACGACCTGGAGCATGCGGGTGTTGTCGGACGAGGCGGCGAAGAAGTTGTCGGGGACGACGTCGACGAGGATCTGCAGCGGGCCGCGCTCCTGCGCCGCGCTCGCCGCCGCCTCCCGGGCCGTGGCGTCCTCGGCGTAGGCGGCCTGCAGCTCGTTTCTCATTCCCTCGGGCACGAAGCGACCCGGCCGCACCGCGTTGACGAGCGCCAGGCCGATGACGATGGCGATGGCCGTCGTGGCGACATAGATCGCGATGGTCCGCCCGCCGATGCGCGAGAGCCGGCGCAGATCGCTCAATGAGGCGACGCCCGTGATGAGCGACGCGAGCACGAGCGGAACGGCGATCAGCTTGAGAGCGTTGAGGAAGACGGTACCGAAGGGGGCGATCCAGTCGGCGGTGAACTCACCCCATCCCTGCGACGCCGCGAGCACTCCGAAGAGGAGGCCCGCGACGAGGCCGATGATGATCCGCCAGTGAAGCTTCCGGTGCCAGGGCTGGTCAGCCCTTTCCAACGAGGGCCTCCGACTTGGTCGCGATCCCCGCCAGCAGCTGATCGTACGACGCGGTGAACTTCTGCACGCCCTCCTCCTCGAGCTTGCGCGTCATCTGCGCGAGGTCGATCCCCGACTTCTCGAGCGCGGCAATGTCCCGGTCCGCCCGCTCGATCGCCTCGCGGATCCGCACCTCCGGCTTCCCATGGTCGCGGTAGGCCTCGAACGTCTCGGGCGGCAGCGTGTTCACCGTATACGGCGCAATCAGCGCCTCGACGTAATAGGTGTCGGGGTACGCCGGGTCCTTCGTGCTGGTGGAGGCCCAGAGGGGCCGCTGCAGGCGTGCGCCCAGCGCCGCAAGCTTCCGCCACCGCTCCGATGCCATCGTCTGCTCGAAGAGGGCGTAGGCCTTCGCCGCGTTCGCGATGGCGATTCGCCCTCGGACGCCGTGCGGATCGCCGATCCTGTCGAGGAGTGGATCGATCTTCGTGTCCACCCGGCTCACGAAGAAGCTGGCGACCGAATTGATCCGGTCGATCGGCTCCCCCTTCGAGGCCCGCGTCTCGAGACCCTTGAGAAAAGCCTCGATCACCTCCGCATACCGCTCGACCGCGAAGAGGAGCGTGATGTTGACGCTGACGCCGGCCGCCGTCGCCTGCTCGATCGCCGGAATGCCCGCAGCCGTGCCGGGGATCTTCACCATTACGTTCGGGCGGTCGACGAGCTTCCAGAGGCGCAGTGCCTCCTGCAGCGTGGCATCGGTGTCGTTGGCGAGCGCGGGGCCGACCTCGATCGAGACCGTGCCGTCGCCGTTCGCTTCCCGCTCGTGCAGCGGCGCGAAGACGTCGCATGCGGCGCGGATGTCCTCGACGGCAAAGGCATCGAAGATCTCCGCGGGACTCTTCCCTTCGTCCGCGAGCTGGCGAAGATCGTCATCGTAGAGCGCGCTCTTCGACACGGACTTCTCGAAAATCGTCGGGTTCGACGTCATGCCACGCAGCCCGTCCTCGGCGATGAGCCGGGCGAGCTCGCCCTCGGTCACGAGGTCGCGCGTGATGTGGTCGTACCAGGGGCTCTGGCCGAGCTCGCCCAGCCGGATGAGGGGGTTGGTCACGATGCACTCCTTCCGAGCGTCCGCTTGACCGCCTCCGCTGCGGAGGCGGGCGTCAGCTTGAATTCCTTGTAGATGATCTCCGCCGGCGCCGAGGCGCCGAAGTGGTCGATCGCGAGCATCTCGCCGTCCTCGGTGACCCACTTGAGCCACCCGAACGGGCTCGCCGCCTCGATGCCGACGCGGGCCCGGATGGTCGGCGGCAGCACCTCGTCGCGGTACGCCTGGTCCTGCTGGTCGAAGACGTCCCACGACGGCATGCTCACCACGCGCGCGCGGATTCCTTCGGCCGCGAGCAGGTCGGCCGCCTCGAGTGCGACAGTCACCTCGCTGCCCGTCGCGATGAGGATGGCCTCCGGCCCGCCCTCCGGCTCCCGCAGGACATACGCGCCGCGCCGCGTTCCCTCGGCCGACTTCACCTTCTGCCGGTCGAGGATGGGGAGCTTCTGGCGCGTGAGCACCAGGATCGTTGGTCCATCGGCGCGGCGCAGAGCCGCCTTCCAGGCCTCGACCGTCTCGTTGGCATCGGCGGGGCGGAAGACCGACACGCGCGGAATGGCGCGCAGCATGGCGAGGTGCTCGATCGGCTGGTGCGTCGGCCCGTCCTCGCCGAGGCCGATCGAGTCGTGCGTGCCGATGAAGATGATCGGCAGCTGCATGATGGACGCGAGGCGGATGGACGGCTTGGCGTAGTCGGTGAACGCCAGGAACGTGCTGCCGTAGGGGCGCACGCCGCCGTGCGCGGCCATGCCGTTCATGGCGGCCGTCATCGCATGCTCGCGGATGCCCCAGTGAAAGAGCCGCCCGCTCGAGATCGGCGAGAAGACCGGGTACCCCTCGATGGCGGTGCCGGTGCTCTCGCTCAGGTCCGCCGAGCCGCCGACCAGCTCCGGGACGGCATCGAGCAGTGCCTTGAGCGTCTTCGCCGATGCCTGCCGGGTCGCGATGGCGCCGTCCGCGGCCTTGAACACCGGCAGCTTCGACTCCCACCCTTCGGGAAGCTCGCCGGCCATGGCGCGCCGGTATTCCTCCGCCAGCTCCGGATGGGCATCCGCATATCGCGCGAAGAGTGCGTCCCACTCTTCCTGCCGCCGCTCTCCGTCCGCCACCGCCTCACGCCAGTGTTCCAGCGCATCCTCGGGAACGAAGAACGGTTCCTGGGGCCAGCCCATGATCTCCTTCGTCCGCTTCACCTCGTCCTTGCCGAGCGGGGCGCCGTGCGCCGCCGCCGTATTGCTCTTCGTCGGCGCCGGGTTGCCGATGATGGTGCGAAGGACGATGAGTGACGGCCGACCCGATTCGCGCCGCGCCGCCTCGAGCGCGAGGTGGATGGCGTCGAGATCGTTGCCGTCCGCCACATGCTGGACGTGCCAGCCGTACCCTTCGAATCGGCGCCCGACATCCTCGCTGAATGCGAGCGCGGTATCGCCGTCGATCGTGATGTGATTGTCGTCGTAGATCATGCAGAGCCGGCCGAGCCTGAGGTGGCCGGCGAGACTCGCGGCCTCGCTCGAGACGCCTTCCATCAGGTCTCCATCGCTGCAGAAGCCCCAGACGGAGTGGTTCACGATCTCGAAGCCGTCGCGATTGAAGCGCTCGGCGAGAATCCGCTCGGCGATCGCCATGCCCACCGCATTTCCGAAACCCTGGCCCAGCGGGCCCGTGGTCGTCTCGATGCCCGGCGTGTGCCCGCGCTCGGGATGGCCCGGTGTCCGGGAGTCCCACTGACGGAAGTTTCGGATTTCGTCGAGGGAGAGGTCGTAGCCGGTGAGGTGGAGGAGCGAATAGATGAGCATCGAGGCGTGGCCGCACGAAAGCACGAAGCGGTCGCGGTCGTCCCAGCCCGGATTGGCCGGATTGTGCCGCAGGAAGCGGTGCCAGAGCACATAGGCGGCCGGAGCCAGGGCCATCGGCGTTCCCGGGTGCCCCGAGTTGGCCGCCTCGACCGCGTCCATGCTGAGCGCGCGGATGGTATTGATGCTGCGCCAGGCGAGTTCCTTCGAGGCTCGGGGCTTCGTTTCGGCAGTGGCGGAGGCGGGTGCTGGCGACATCGGCAATGCGGCTCCTCGAGGGGGCGGAAGGGAACTGGAATCTAGCCGGAATTATCTTTCACGACGATGCCCGCCACGTACGAAATCCACGAGGTCGCCGAGCTCACCGGCCTGCAGGCCGCGCGACTTCGCGTCTGGGAGCGCCGGTACGCCGCGGTGCGGCCGGTCCGGCAGCCCAACGGATACCGTGCCTACTCGGCGGAACAGGTGGAGCTGCTGCGTGCCTATGCCAGGCTGATTGCCGCCGGCGAGCGCATCGGGGACCTCGTCAACGAACCGGTCGAGGCGGTCATCGCGCGGGCGGAGGGTCGCGATCCAGCGGCCTCGCCGCACGCTGCGCTTCTGGACGCCGTGAAGGCACTCGACCGCGACCGGCTCGAGACGCTCGTCGCCCAGCAGCTGGCGCTCCGCAGTCTCGCGGATTTCGCCGGGCTCGTCGCCATTCCGCTCGCTCGCGATATCGGGGAGCTCTGGGCCCTCGGCCGGCTGCCGGCGGCGGCAGAGCATCTCGCCACCGAGGTCGTGGTGCACGCGCTCAAGGGAGGCCTTCGCGGCGGGGGCGGGCCGCTCCTGGTCTCCGCCTGCCTTCCCGGGGAGCGGCACGAATGGGGGATCCTCGCGGCGCTCGCCCGGGTGCGCGAGCGGGGCTGGCGCGTGATCCACCTTGGCGCCGACCTCCCTGCCGGCGAGCTCGCCGAGGCCGCGTGGAGCCTGCGGCCCGCAGCGGTGGCCGTCAGCTCGGCCGACCCGCTGCTGGTCCAGTCGCAGCTCGCGCACCTGGGCGCGCTGCCGGTCAAGCTTCCACCGGGGTGCCGGGCCGTTGCCGGCGGGGCGGGGATGATCCCTCATGAACGCCTGCTTCGGACCTATGGATACCGGCTCGGATACGAGGGATTGCGGGAAATTACCGAAGACAGCCCGAAAGAAGGCTGACTTAATGGCGTCCATCTTGCTACATTAAAGAGTTGTTCATCGGGCCTGAGTGGCCCGCCAGTCTTCCCTAACGTGGTTTTTTTGTGGCTCGCAGATCCAGAAGAGGTTCACAGGCAGCAACGCCGGCGGGATTTCGCCGCTCCCCCGGACGCAGCATGCAGTCTCACCGCGAGTGGCTCCTCGCATTGCATGGTCCGGTGTGCGCCTATTGCGGCACCGAGACCGCTCCCGAACTGATCACGCTCGATCATGTGCGTCCACGCCGGGGTCAGACGGCTTACGACCGTCCGGACAACCTCGTGTTCGCATGCCGGGACTGCAACGCCGCCAAGGCGGATACGCCCCTGGTCGCGTTCCTGATGCAGCGCCGCTCCCGCGGCGTGTTCCTGCTCCACTACGGTGAGCATCTCTCGGAGCCGCTGAAGGAACTGGCGCGGCAGGCCTCCGAGCGACCGATCCTGCCGAAAGAGGCGTAATCGCCCCGGCGGTATGATCGCAAAGGCAAAGGCCCGCACGAAATGGTGCGGGCCTTCGTTGTTCATGGCTGGATCCGAAAAAACATCACCACAAAGGCAAGAAGACCTTCAAAGGTCACCGGGACCGGACGTAATGACCTGGTGACTCCGATGCCTTTGCAGTTCTTCTTGCCTTTGCGGTGATGTTCCTAGCCCTTCGCCTCGCCAGCCACCTGCATCGTCGGCGGAGCTTCGCGTGAGCGCCGCATCTCGAGCGCGGCCGCGACGATGCGGGTCTGCTCCGCCGCGTGGGCCGCCGGATATCCCTCCGCCGGGCTCGCGCGCTCGGGGCGGCCGACGTACTCGAGCTCGACGCCTTCCCCGAGCAGTCCGCGCAGCTTCGGCGCGATGTAGGTCCAGGCGCCCATGTTCCTCGGCTCCTCCTGGGCCCAGACCAGCTCCGTCATCGCCGGGTATCCCTCGAGCACGGTGCGGAGCTCCGCCTCGGGGAAGGTGTAGAGCTGCTCCACGCGCACGATCGCGGGGCGATCGTCGCCGAGCTTCTCGGCTTCCGCGAGCAGATCGTAGTACACCTTTCCCGAACAGAGGACGACCCGGGTCACGTCGTCCGCCCGGCCGCGGACCGCGGCGTCGTCGATCACGGTACTGAAGCCGCCCTCCGCCAGCTCGCTCAGGCGGGATGCGGCTGCCGGAAGGCGCAGGAGGCTCTTCGGTGTCATCACCACCAGCGGCCGGAGCCGCTCGTTCCGCGCCTGCCGGCGGATGAGGTGGAAGTACTGCGCCGGCGTGGTGCAGTTGGCCACGCGCAGGTTGTTCTCCGCGGCAAGCTGGAGGAACCGCTCGAGCCGCCCGCTCGAGTGCTCGGGACCCTGGCCCTCGTAGCCGTGCGGCAGGAGGAGCGTGAGGCGAGAGGTCTGTCCCCATTTCGACAGCCCGGCCGCGAGGAACTGGTCGATCATCACCTGCGCGCCGTTGATGAAATCGCCGAACTGCGCTTCCCAGAGCACGAGCGTCTCCGGGGCGGCCACGCTGTAGCCGTACTCGAACCCGATCGCGGCAAGCTCGGAGAGCGGGCTGTTGTGCAGCTCGAACGGCGCGATCGCACCGGCGAGGTGACGGATCGGGGCGTACTCCGCCCCGGTCTCGACGTCGTGCAGGACAAGATGGCGCTGGCTGAACGTGCCACGCTCGGTATCCTGTCCGGTGAGCCGGAGCGGAACGCCCTCGACGAGGAGCGATGCAAAGGCGAGCGCCTCCGCGTGCGCCCAGTCGATCGCCGCCTCACCCTTCCCGAGGGCGTCGCGCCGGCGTTCGAGCTGCTTGCCGAGCTTCGGGTGCACGTGAAAGTCCGCCGGCCAGTTGAGGAGCTGCTCGTTGAGGCCGATGAGCTGCTCCGCCGGCACCGCCGTGTGCACCATCTGCGAGGGGAAGATCCGGCGCTCGGTCGTGTTCGGCTGCTGCACCTGTGACCCCGCCTGGCCCTTGAATGCCTGCTGCAGGTCCACGAGGTGCTGGTAGGCGGCGTCGTACCGCGCATCGGCATCCTCCGCCGAGAGGACGCCCTGCTCGACGAGCGTCGTCGCGTAGCGCTGGCGCACGGTCGGGAGGTCGCGGATCCGCTCGTACATCTTCGGCTGCGTGAACGCCGGCTCGTCCCCTTCGTTGTGCCCGTGGCGCCGGTACCCGACGAGATCGATGAGCGCGTCCCCGCCGAACCGCTCGCGATAGGCCATCGAAAGGCGCACCGCGGCGAGGCATGCCTCCGGATCGTCGGCATTCACGTGCACGATCGGCACGTCGAAGCCCTTGGCGAGATCGCTCGCGTAGCGGGTGGAGCGCGCGTCGCGGATGTCGGTGGTGAAGCCCACCTGGTTGTTGGTGATGATGTGCAGCGTGCCGCCCACATCGTATCCGGGGAGGTTGCCGAGGTTCAGGGTCTCCGCGACGACGCCCTGGCCGGCGAAGGCCGCATCGCCGTGGATCACGATCGGCACCGCCACCGTCGGGTCGTAGTGCGGCTCGGCGCTCCGGCGCTGCGTCTGCCGCGCCCGCGCCCGGCCGTCCACCACCGCGCCGACGAACTCGAGATGGCTCGGGTTCGGCGAGAGCGTGACGGTCACGGCGCGTCCGCGCGCCGTGGGGAACGCGCCGTCGGCCCCGTGGTGATACTTCACGTCGCCGGTGCCCGTCTCGCCTTCGTCGTCGGTGCCGAGCGCCTTCTTCCCGCCCTCGAACTCCGCGAAGATCGTCTCGTACGGGCGACGCACCGTATGGGCCAGCACGCTCAGGCGGCCGCGGTGCGCCATGCCCAGCACCACTTCGTTGGCTCCCGCATCGGCCGCGAGGTTGATCATCGATTCGAGCATGGGAACGAGCATGTCCACGCCCTCGATCGAAAAGCGCTTCTGGCCGAGGTACGCCTTGTGGAGGAAGCGCTCGAAGGCCTCGACCTCGATGAGCCGCTGCAGCAACGCGAGCCGCTCCTCGTTCGCGAGCGGCTGGCGGAACGCGCCGGACTCGATCTTCTCGCGGAGCCACATCCGCTGCTCATGGCTCGCGATGTGCTCGATCTGGTAGGCGATCGTGCCGCAGTACGCCGCGTCGAGATGCGGCAGCGCCTCGGCGAGGGTGCCTCCCGGGACGTAGACGCGCAGCACGCTGCACGGAATCGTCGCCATCACCTCGGGGGTGAGCCCGAGCGCATTGGCGTCGAGGGCGGGGTCGCCGGTCGGCTCGGTGCCGAGCGGATCGAGATGCGCGGCGAGATGCCCGTGCGTGCGGAAGGCCTTGATGAGCGCCATGGCCGCGGCGACGTGGGCGAGGGAGGCCGGGGCGGACGAGGCGGACGGGGCGGACGAGGCGGACACGGCGGACGCGGCGGACGCGGCGGACGAGGCGGACACGGCGGACGCGGCGGACAGGGGCGAGGCTGCGACGCTCACGGTGCCGCCGACGCCCATCTGCTCTGCCACGGCCTGGTAGAAGCCGTCCTTCCCCTGGAGGAGTCCCTCGAGGATTCCGAGGAACTGTCCCGACTCGGCGCCCTGGATCACGCGGTGATCGTAGGTGCTGGTGACCGTCATGACCTTGCTGAGACCGAGCTCGCGGATCCGCTCGGGCGGGGTCGTCGCGAATTCGGGCGGATAGCCGATGGCGCCGACCGCGATGATGCTGCCCTGGCCCGCCATGAGGCGGGGCACCGAGGCCACCGTTCCGAGGCCGCCGGGGTTGGTGAGCGACATGGTGGCGCCGACGAAGTCGTCGGGCATCAGCTTGTTGGTGCGCGCCTTCTCGACCAGCGACTCGTACGCGGCGTGGAACGTCGCGAAATCCATCGTTTCGGCGTGCCGGATCACGGGCACCACGAGTCCGCGACTCCCGTCCTTGCGCGTCACGTCCACGGCGAGGCCGAGGTTGATGCCGTCGGGCGCGACGCGATGGGGCACGCCGTCGTGCATGGCGAGCGTATGCCCCATGACGGGATGCTGCTTCGTGGCCTGCACGATGGCGAACGCGATGAGATGCGTGAACGAGACCTTCGTGTCGCGTCCCGCGGCCTGCAGCGCCGCATTGAGCGACTTGCGCGCCGCCTCGAGCGCCGCCACGGGCAGCTCGCGGAACGTGGTCGCCGTGGGGACGGTGAGGCTCTCGTTCATGTTCTGCACGAGGCGGGCAGCCGGGCCCTTGATCGGCTCGCCCACCGGCGCCGTCCGCTCGGCCTGGGCCCCGTCCTTCTTCGAGCCGCCGTTCGGCGAAGGGGGTGGAGCCGGCGGAACCTCGCCGACCACGCCGCTCTCGAACAGGCGCCGCCATCCCTCACCGACGGACTGCGGGTCCTTGAGGAACTCTTCGTACATCGCCTGCGCGAAACCGGCGTTCGCGGTTTCGAAGACGTTGGGATCCACGGCGGACTCCTGCCCGGATTGATCAGAATGGGTGCTGCATCCGGCCGAAAGATAACGCCGGGCTCAGGCACCTGCAGACGTCGGGAAGCGGCCCTGCGGAAGGTGAATGACCTCAGGCGGTTCGCGGCTCGGAGGCGACGAACGCGCGGTAGCGCTCCGCCTCGGTCCGGACGCGCTCCTCGCTCCAGCCGTGCTCGCGGCCGAGCAGCTCGGCCGTTCGCGCCGCGGCGCGAAGCCCGCGGTCGCGGGTCTCGAAATAGAGGTGGACACGGCGGACGAGGACGTCCTCGACGGTCATCGCAAGCTCGCGCCGGGCAGCATGGATTACCTCGGCTTCGAGCGAGGGGTGGGCGGGGTGGAGCCGCTCGAACAGCGGGCGCTCCGCTACGCCAAGATTGTAGATGCCGGCCGCCTCGGTGCCGTAATGCCGGACGAGGTGCTCCGCGACGGCGGCAGGGAGGCCGAGCTCCGCGCCGCGGCGACGGAACGACTCGAAGTCGGCGGTCTCGCCGCCCGGAAGCGGTTCCGTTGCCGTGGGCGCCCGCGGGACCCGTGTGCCGAGCCGCTTGACGACTTCATCGACCACTTCGGCGGCCATCGAGCGGTAGGTGGTGAGCTTGCCGCCCGCCACGGTGACCATCCCGGCCGGGCCGGTGACGATCGCGTGCTCGCGCGATACCGATGAAGCGTCGGAGCCGGCCTTGCCGGCCAGGAGCGGCCGGAGGCCCGCCCACGTGACTCGTACGTCCTCTTCGGTCAGGTGGGCGTTGGGGAAGCGGGCGTTGGCGGAGCGCAGGAGATAGACGAGGTCGTCTCCGTCGGCACGGACCTGGTCCGGGGTACCTGCATCGTCGGTGTCGGTGGTGCCGATGTAGGCGAGCTCGCCCCAGGGCAGCACGAACATCACGCGTCCGTCGAGCGGGCTGAGGAAGGCAATGGCGTGCCGCAGCCCGATCCGTTCGCGGGCGACCATCACGTGGACGCCGCGCGTCGGCCGGAGGAGCGGAGGGACCGTCGGGTCCTCGAGCCGGCGGAGCTGATCGCACCAGGGCCCCGTCGCGTTCACCACAACCGCGGCCTCGATCGTGCCCTGGCGCCCCTCGATCAGGTCCTCGACGACGGCTCCGGCCACCCGGCCGTCGCGCCGATGCAGGGAGAGGACGCGCATGTGGTTGGCGATCTGCGCACCGTGCAGCAGGGCGGAGCGGGCCGTGGCCACGACGAGCCGGGCGTCGTCACACTGGGCATCGGTGTAGCGGACGGCCCCGGTGAGGCCGCGCTCGCGAAGCATCGGCTCCGCGTCGAGAGTCCCTCGCTTGCTCAGCACCCGATGCCGCCCCACATTCCGGAACCGGGCGAAGAGCGAGTAGAGCCCGACCCCCGCGGCGAGCTTCCAGAGCGGGATCCGGTCGCCGCGATGCACCGGGAAGAGGAAGTCGAGCGGGTGGACGAGGTGCGGCGCGATGCGGAGCAGCGTCTCCCGTTCGCGCACCGCCTCGAGGACGAGCCCGAGGTGGCCCTGCTCGAGATACCGGATCCCGCCGTGCACCAGGCGGCTCGAGCGCGAGCTCGTGCCGCAGGCGAGGTCTCGCTGTTCGACGAGAGCGGTTCGAAGCCCGCGCATGGCGGCATCGCGGGCAATCCCGGTCCCGGTGATGCCGCCGCCGATCACCAGCAGATCGACGCGCCCAGCCGCGAGGCTGTCGAGCGTCGCGCGCCGTGAGGAGCGCTTGCCCTGACTCTTTCCCCCATCACCTCGGGTCTCAGGACCAGCACCTGGTTCGCGTGGCACGCTCATCGGCTTCGTGCCGGCATGCGGGTACTCGACGTGGCCGGGGGCGAAGGCCGCCATGCGGTCGCGGCCGCGGCGCGCGGCGCCGAGGTGCTGCTCGTCGACCGGGACCGCGCCGCGCTCGAGACGGCCACGGGGGCCGCGCGCTCACTGGGCGTATCGATCCAGACGCGGCTCGTCGATCTCGAGCGGCCATGGTCGGATCTCGGCGTTTTTGATGCGGTTCTGATGTTCAATTATCTTGACCGATCGCGGATGGACGACGTGCGCGCGGCCGTGGCGCCGGGCGGAATTCTCCTGCTGGAGACCTTTCTCGAGTCACAGCGCGCGCAGGGCTGGGGGCCGGAGAGCCCGGAGCACCTCCTTCGCGCCGGCGAGCTCTCCCGGCTGGTGGCGCCGCTCACGGTGCTGCATGGGCGAGAGGTGCTCGAGCCCGTGGAAGGCAACCGCTGGCGCGCCATCGCGAGCATCGTGGCGCGGAATATAAGGTAGGGCGATCCGATCGGAGCAGTGATGCTGAACCCCACCGCAGGGCGGCGCGTCGCCGTCGTGGCCGGAGTGCGCACGCCCTTCGCACGCAGCGGGACCATCTTCCGCGACGTGCCCGCGGTGGCCCTCGCACGCTATGCCGTGAAGGAGCTGGTCTACCGCGCCGAGATCGACGGGCACGAGATCGACCAGATCGTCTTCGGCCAGGTGATCGCGTCCGTGCTCACGCCGAACGTGGCGCGCGAGGTGAGCCTCCTCCCGCAGTTCCCCCCGACCATTCCGGCGTACTCCGTCAACCGCGCCTGCGCTTCCGCGGCGCAGGCCATCGAGAACGTCGCGACGCAGATCGCGGTCGGGCACATCGATGCCGGCATCGCCGGCGGCGTCGAATCGCTGAGCGACATTCCCATCCTCCATTCCCGCCGCTTCAGCCGCATCCTCATGGAGGCGAGCAAGGCGCGCTCGATGGGCCAGCGGCTCAGCGCCTTCAGCCGGGTGCGGCCGAAGGATCTCGTCCCCGTGTCGCCCGCGATCGCCGAGCCCTCCACGGGGGAGTCGATGGGGCAGAGCGCGGAGAAGATGGCGAAGGAGAACGGCATCACGCGCGAGGCGCAGGACCGGATCGCGCTCATGAGCCACCAGCGCGCGGCGGCGGCGACCGCCGACGGGCGGCTCACCGCCGAGATCGTTCCGTGGCTCGGCGGCAAGGACCTCGACCAGGTGACGACGTCCGACAACGGCATCCGCCCCGACACGTCGCTCGAAGCCCTGGGCGGGCTCAAGCCGGTGTTCGACCGGAAGTACGGCAGCGTCACGGCCGGCAACGCGTCGCCGCTCACGGACGGCGCGGCGGCGGTGCTGCTCATGGCCGAGGAGAAGGCGTCGGCGCTCGGCTACGAGCCGCTCGCGTTCATCCGGAGCTACGCGGTGGCCGCCGTGGATCCCGGATGGCAGTTGCTGATGGGCCCCGCGCTCGCGGTGCCGATGGCGCTCCACCGGGCCGGGATCAGCTGGGACGACCTTGGCCTCGTCGAAATCCATGAGGCGTTCGCGGCGCAGGTGCTCTCCAACGTTCAGGCCTGGGGCTCGCGCGAGTGGGCCGACCGCCTCGGCCTTCCGGGGCCGGTGGGTGAGGTCGACTGGGACCGCACCAATGTGATGGGCGGATCGATCGCGGTGGGCCATCCGTTCGGAGCTACCGGCGCGCGGATCGTGACGACCCTCGCCAACGAGATGAAGCGGCGCGATGTCCAGTTCGGCCTCATCTCGATCTGCGCCCAGGGCGGGATGGGCTACGCCATGGTCCTGGAGCGCTCATGACCGCGTTCAGCGTCGAAAATGAGAACGGCGTCGCGGTCGTGACGTTCGACCTGCCGGGCGAGCCCGTCAACAAGCTCACCGCGGCGGTCATGGACGAGTTCGAGACGCTGCTCACGCGTCTCAGTGAGGACGGGATGGTGCGGGCGGTCGTGCTCATCTCGGGAAAGCCGGACAACTTCATCGCCGGCGCCGATATCGAGCAGTTCACCCGGCTCCGCTCGGCGGCGGAGGCATCCGCGCTCAGTCGTACGGGCCAGGAGGTCGCGGATCGGGTCGCCGGCTTTCCGAAGCCGTTCGTCGTCGCCATTCACGGTGCCTGCCTCGGCGGCGGCTTCGAGCTGGCGCTCGCCTGTCACTGGCGCGTCATCAGCGACAGCCCGAAGACCCAGCTCGGCCTCCCCGAAGTGCAGCTCGGCCTACTCCCCGGCGTCGGCGGTACGCAGCGGCTGCCGAGGCTCGTCGGCGCGCGCGCGGCGTTCGACATGATCCTGGCCGGGAAGACCGAGCGCGCCGACAAGGCGTACCGCGTCGGCATGGCCGACGAGATCGTGCCGGAGAGCATCCTTCGACGCACCGCGATGGCGGCGGCGGACCGGATCACCCGCACAGGGCCGCCACGCCGCGAGCCGAAGGGCGGCCTGCAGGCGCTCTTCCTCGACCGCACGCCCGTCGGACGCCGGATCGTGTACTCGCAGGCGGAGAAGCAGGTGCGCGAGCGGACAGGCGGCCATTACCCGGCGCCGCTCGCGGCGATCGAGGCAGTGCGGACCGGCCTCGAGCAGGGCATGCGCGCCGGACTCAAGGAGGAGGCGCGGCTCTTCGGCGAGCTCGCGATGACCGACGTGTCGCGCAATCTCGTCCAGATCTTCTTCGCGACGACGGCGCTCAAGAAGGACGACGGCGTTCCGGGCGCCGCGTCGCTCAAGGTGCCGCCGGTGCGCCGCCTCGCGGTGGTCGGCGCCGGATTCATGGGCGCGGCCATCGCCGGCACCGCGGTGCTCAACGCGGAAGTGGAAGCGCGCCTCAAGGACGCCGACCTCCCGCGGGTGGGGAAGGGAATCCGTGGGGCGCGGCGCATTCTCGACGATCGGCTCAAGCGGCGACGCCTGAAGCAGCCGAAATACGAGCAGCTCGTGGCCCTCCTCTCCGGCGCCGCCGATTACAGCGGCTTCCTCCGAACGGATCTCGTCATCGAGGCGGTCTTCGAGGATCTGGACGTGAAGCGGAAGGTCCTCGCAGAGGTGGAGCGGGAGACGCGCGAGACGGCGATCTTCGCGACGAACACGTCCACGATTCCCATCGGGCACATCGCCGCCGGGGCGAGCCGTCCGGAGCAGGTGGTCGGCATGCATTTCTTCTCCCCGGTGGAGAAGATGCCGCTCCTCGAGGTGATCCCGCACGCAGGCACCTCGGCGGAGACCGTCGTCCGCGCGGTGCGCTTCGGGCGGAAGATGGGCAAGACCGTCATCGTGGTCGGGGACAGCCCGGGCTTCTGGGTCAACCGGATCCTCCTCCCCTACATGAACGAGGCGGGCATCCTCGTGCGCGAGGGCGTGCCGATCGAGCTGATCGACCGGACCATGACCGAGTTCGGCTTCCCGGTCGGCCCGGTGACGCTGCTCGACGAGGTCGGGCTCGACGTCGGCGCCAAGGTGGCGAAGGTGATGCACGGCGCGTACGGGGAGCGCCTCGAACCGTCGGACGTGCTCGACCGGATGCTCGCCGACGACCGGCAGGGTCGGAAGAATGGGCGTGGATTCTACGAATACCGCGACGGCAAGAAGGTCGGGCCCGACGCGGGCGTGCATCCGCTGCTGGGCGTGACGCCCCAGGAGAACACCCCGGCAGCCACCGTCGAGCGGCGGCTGCTCTATGCCATGCTGAACGAGGCGGCGATGGCGGCCCACGAAGGCGTCATCCGCTCGCCGCGCGATGGAGACATCGGCGCCATCTTCGGCATCGGCTATCCCGCGTTCCGCGGCGGCCCGCTCCGCACTATCGACACTCTCGGCCCCGCCCGTGTGGCCGACACGCTCCGCGAGCTCGCCGGCATCTACGGCCACCGCTTCCGGCCGTCGTCGTCGCTCGTAGCCATGGCGGAGCGGGGGGAAAAGTTCTATCCGGAATGAGTCCGGTCTTCATCAACACGAAGACACGAAGCCGCGAAGGCACGAAGTATAACTGACGTTTGTGGGTGCACTCACACATATCAGCGCTTCGTGCCTTCGTGGCTTCGTGTCTTCGTGTTCAAGAAACAAGCCTTCTATCGCACCACATACGCTTCCATCGCGAAGTACTCCGCGAGGCCGAGGCGGTCGAGGAGGGCGGCGGTTTCCTTGTTGCGAGCCTCGACGCGCTGCCAGAACTCGCGCTCGTCGTGCCCGCCCGGGAAAGGGGCGGCGTCCTTCTGGGACTGGTGCTTGAAGATGGCCATGACCTTGAGCTTGAGCTCCTCCTGTGAGAGGGGCACCAGCCACGTGGCCTCGGTGATCGGCCACTCCTGCCAGGCGCCGCGATAGAGCCAGAGCTCCGGTCGGTCAGATCCGTCGGGGTACGCCTCCACGAGCGCCTGCTCGACGGCTTCCAGGCACATGCGGTGGGTGCCGTGCGGGTCGCTGAGGTCGCCGGCGGCGAAGACCACCTCGGGCCGCACGTCCTCGAGGAGGTTCCGCACAATCGCGACGTCGGCGGGGCCGATCGGATCCTTCCTCACCTTCCCGGTCTGGTAGAACGGCAGGTCGAGGAAGCGCGCGTTCGCGGCGGAGAGGCCGAGCGTCTCGATGCCGCTCACGGCTTCGGCTTCGCGGATCAGGCGCTTGAGGTCCTGGACCTCGTCGAGGTCGACTTCTCCGGGCGCCTTCCGTGCGAGGAACGCGCGAACGCGCTCTGCGAGCGGATTGACCTGTGCGGCATCGAGCAGCCGCTCCCGCGCGAGGCGCTCGAGGAGATCGACGTACCGCCGCACGTCGTGGTCGAACACCGCGATGTTCCCGCTCGTCTGGTAGGCGACGACGATCTCGTTTCCGTTCTCGACGAGTTTCCGGAGCATGCCGCCCATCGAGATGACGTCGTCGTCGGGGTGCGGCGAGAAGCAGACGATGCGCGTCTCGCGTGGCAGCTTCGACCGGCCGCGGATCTTCGCGCCCAGCGCGTTGAAGACGATGCCGTTGATCGCCCCCGCCGCGCCGTGCTGCGCGAGGAGCGCGCTGAGGTGGTGCTCCGCGTAGTCGCTTCCGGTGAGCTTGAGGATGGCCTTGCCGGTGCGGCGGGCAAGCCAGACGACCGCGCGCACGGCGAGCTCCGGCGTCCATTCGACTTCCTCGACGAGCCAGGGCGTGGCATGGCGCGCGAGCTCGGCCGCCGCGGCGCCATCCACGTAGAACGTCGTTGCCGGGTGGCGCTGCAGCACGGTCGCAGCCACGGCCACGTCCACGTCGCCCTCGACCGCGCGACGGACGATGCCCGCCTTGTGCTCCCCCGTGGCGAGGATCACGATCTCCCGCGCCTCGAGAATCGTGGCGACACCCATCGTCACGGCCTCGCGCGGCACGCTCTCCTCGCCGAAGAAGTCGGCCGCTGCGTCCTTTCGCGTCACGGTGTCGAGCGTCACGAGCCGGGTGCGCGTGCCGAAGCCGGAGCCGGGCTCATTGAACCCGATGTGTCCCGTCTTGCCGATGCCGAGGATCTGCAGGTCGATGCCGCCCGCTTCCGCGATCGCAGCTTCGTACTCGGCCGCATGTGTCGCGATGGCGTCGCGCGGGATGTCGCCGCGCGGGATGTGGACGTTCGCGGGATCGATGTCGATCTCCCCGAAGAAGTTCTCCCGCATGAACCGATGGTAGGAGTGGATGTTTCCCGGATCCATCGGGAAGTACTCGTCGAGATTGAAGGTCACGACCGACCGGAACGACAGTCCCTCCTCGCGATGCATCCGCACGAGCTCGCGATACACGCCGACCGGTGTCGATCCGGTCGCGAGGCCGAGCACGGTCGGCAGTCCCGCCGACTGGTGCTCCCGGATGAGCCGCGCGATACGCGCCGCCACCGTGGCGGCGAGCTCGTCGGGATCGTCGATGCGGACGACGGGAATCCGTGCGGGATCACTCACCGGCGGCATCCGGTGTCGTAGACCATGAGCCGGTGCTTCGGGTCGTACTCGCCTGCGGTCGAATCGGGCACGAGCGCCGCGATGTAGCAGCCGCGGCGCGTCGCCGCGAGGGCGATGCCGGGGCCGATCGGATGCCCGCGCAGGGTGATGCGGCTCGAGTCGCTCACGACGGCGCCTCCCTCGACGGTGATCTCCACGCGGCCGGTGTCGGGATCCACCGACATGTCGATCGTCGGGCCCATCGTCCAGGCCGGTGCGAGCGCGGGATCCGGCTCGATCGGTCCCACGACGGCACCCGTCGCGGGCTCGGCCGCAACCCAGCGCGACGGCGGGTCGTCGTCGTCGGAGCGGCGCGGCCCGCGGCCCGCGAAGATGGTGCGGCCGTCCCCGCTCCACATGACCCGCCAGCCCGCGAGGAGCGGAAGCATCCGCTCCCCACCCGTCGCGGCATCCATGATCCCTAGCCGGGCCAGCCCGGCCATCGCCGCCATTCCGCTTGCGGGGAATCCTGCATCCCGCGCGGCCTCGACCGTCACGCCGAGGCGCTCGGCGGCCGCGCGGAACGAATCGGCGGGGACTTCGTCCTGCTCGCCGCCCCGGATGAGCGTGGCGGACCCGAATGCGACCTGGCTCCAGTCGGGAGAGGGCGCGGCGTCCCAGATGGAATCGATGCGCACCACGAGCCCGGTGGCTTCCGAGGCGAAGAGCATGCCGTCGAAGAACGGCTCGTTCTCGATCGAGCTCCAGTCCTCGACGAGGAGCATGGCATTCCCGTCCGAGGGAAGGATCCATCGGGCCATCGCGATCATGCCGCGCTGGCCTTCGTTCACGCGAATGACGGAGACGAGCCCCGGCGGGGCCGAATCCGGAACCGTCGCGCTGGTGTCGGCAGGGGTGCCGGCGGCCGGCTCACCGCGCCCGCACGACGCGACGAGGACGAGTGAGATGAGCATTGCGGAGCTGCGGGTGATTCGGGGCATGGGCCGCCTTGTCGGCTGGGGCTGACAGCAAATGTATCTTTCCTCGCGCATTTCGCCCTCTGCACAGGAGCGTTCATGTCTCTCCGGCCTCTGGCCGCCATCGACGCGGATGCGAGCTTCGAGGCCGGCGCGCGCTTTCTCGAGGAGGCCGTACAGTTCCTCGCGGAGAGCGCGGGTGGGGATGTGGCGGTCTCTCCATCCACCGATCCGGAAGCGCTCGCAGCCAGGCTGGCCGAGCCGCTGCCGCGTCACGGCGCGCCGCTCGCCGGGATACTCGAAAGAATCCGGCGCGACGTCATCGCCGAGTCCATCCGCCTGACGCATCCGATGTACCTCGGCCACCAGGTCAGTGCGCCGCTGCCGGCAGGCATCTGGACGGACATGATCGCCTCCGCGGTCAACAACTCGCTCGCCGTGCGCGAGATGTCCCCGGCGGGAACCGTGCTCGAGGCGCAGGTCGTCCGCTGGATGTGCGAGCTCGCGGGCTTCGGCGGCGAGTCGGGGGGGACGTTCACCTCCGGGGGAACCGAAGCCACGTTCACGGCGCTGCTCGCCGCGCGGGCGGTCGCGCTGCCGGAGGCCTGGGCTCACGGCGTCGGCGCCGATCCGCCGCTCATCGTCTGCGGCGAGCATGCCCACTACGCGGTGTCCCGCGCGGCCGGGGAGCTGGGGCTCGGCACGAAGCAGGTGGTCCGGGTGCCATCGCGTGATTTCCGCATGGACGTCGCCGGGCTCGAGCACGCGCTCGAGCGATTGACGGCCGAAGGCCGCCGGGTCATGGCGGTCGTCGCCACCGCCGGGTCCACCGCGACGGGGTCATTCGACGACCTTGCCACGATTGCCGGGGTGTGCGAGTCGCGCGGCATCTGGGTGCACGTGGACGCGGCGCATGGCGCGTCGGCGCTGCTGTCACCGCGTCACCGACACCGGCTGCGCGGCATCGAACGGGCAGATTCGATCGCCTGGGATCCGCACAAGATGATGCTCCTCCCGCTCTCGGCCGGGATGGTGCTCGTGCGGCGCGAGACCGATCTGGAGGCGGCTTTCGCACAGCAGGCACCGTACCTCTTTCACGGATCCGGCGGACGCCGGTGGGACCAGGGCATCCGCAGCTTTCAGTGCTCGCGCCGCTTCGACGCCCTCAAGGTCTGGGTCGCGTTGCAGCGCTACGGCGCCGACGGCATCGCGGAGCTGCACGATCTTCTCTGCGAGCGCGCCCGGCAGCTGCATGCGGCGGTCGTCGCGCACCCCGCGTTCGAAGCGGTGCACGAACCCGAGTCGAACATCGTCTGCTTCCGGTTCGTGGGCGGCGCGAGTGGCGCGGGCGGTGCGTCCGGTGGCGAGCCGCTGGAGGAGCTGAACCGCCGGCTGCGCGAGTCGTACAACCGCAGCGGCGAAGGGTGGATCACGCTCACGGTGCTCGACGGCCGCCCGGTGCTGCGCGTGACGGTGATGAATCCGCGAACCGCGCCCGAACATCTCGATCGGCTTCTCGAGGGGCTCGCCAGGGAGGGCGAGCGGCTGCTGGCTGACGGCACCGCCTGACCGTATCTTCGCGCATGCATTCCCCGGGCCTTCCCGACATTCCTGCCGGCGACCTCACTGCGAATCCCGTCGAGCGGGCGGAGACGATACCGAGCGCGTGGTACACCGATCCGCGCTTTGCCCGCGCGGACCATGACTGGATCTTCACGCGCACGTGGCAGGGTATCGGCCACGCAGCCCAGGTGCGCCGGCCGGGAGCGTACTTTCTCGCGACGATTGCCGGCGAACCGGTGATCGTCGTGCGAGGCAAGGACGATGTCCTCCGCGCGTTCTACAATGTCTGCCGTCATCGCGGCGGGCCGCTGGCGCTGGAAGACGGCTGTGTCAACGCACTCCAGTGCCGCTACCACGGCTGGACCTACCTGCTCGACGGTACCCTGCGCGGCGTGCCCGCCATGGACCGGACCGAGCTCTTCGACCGCAAGGACTTCGGGCTCGTTCCGCTGCGCGTCGACACCTGGGAAGGCCTTATCTTCGTCAACCTCGACGCCGATGCGGCACCGCTCGAGGACTCGGTGCGCGGCATCGCGGAGCGGATCGCCCCGATCCGCCTGGGATCGTTCACCTTTGCCCGCCGGGTGGACTACGAAGTGCGATGCAACTGGAAGGTGTACGTGGACAACTTCCTCGAGGGGTACCACGTCCCGTACGTCCATCCCGAGCTGGCCAGGCTGTACGACTACACGCGCTACGTCACCGAGGTCTACGACCGTTATTCGCTGCAGCACAGTCCGCTCACCGGTGACAACCTGTACAGCCGGAACGGCGGCGGCGAGGCGTTCTACTACTGCATCTTCCCGAACTTCATGCTGAACATCCTTCCCGGGAGGCTGCAGACCAACCTCGTCCTCCCCGACGGGCACGACCGCTGCCGCGTGATCTTCCAGTATTTCTACGACGAGGTGGATGGCGCCGAAGCCGCAGATCGGATCGAGGCCGATCTCGCCTACAGCGATGCGGTCCAGCAGGAGGACATCCAGATCTGTGAGCGCGTTCAGCAGGGGCTCGGCTCGCAGGCCTACGACCGCGGGCGTTTTTCGGTGAAGTACGAAACCGGGGTCCATCATTTCCAGGAGCTCGTCCGCACCGCCTATCGGGAGGGAATGGGGCGGACCTGAAACTCCCGCGCCGGACGAGCGTCAGGATTCCGGAACCCGTGGTCCCCCCATCCTCCGTGATCCCCATGCGTCTTCGCGGCATCGTCCTGGCAGGACTGCTCATTCCGTCTCCGCTGGCAGCTCAGCGGACCGACTCGACGACCCTCGTTTCCTATCGGCACGCTCGAGCCGTACTCGATTCGGCGCTCGCCGCGCATGGAGGCGAGGCACGGCTGCGATCGCTCCGGTCGGTGCAGCTGCGGTATGAAGGCACCAGTCACTGGCGGAACCAGAGCCCGAGTGCGAAGCCGCCCTGGGCCACGACGCCGGCGAGTGGCCGCTTCGTCTTCGATTACGCCGGTGAGCGGTCGCTCTGGGACACGCGGAGCGAGTTTCCCGGCGGCTTTCACAATCACGCCCGGCACCGATTTTCGCCCTCCGAGAGCTGGACTGCGAACTACACCGTGCGGAGCTGGTCCGCCCGCAACGACTCCGCGGGCACCATGCGCCGCGGCCTGAACCGCTATCTCCCGCACGGCCACCTGCTCACTGCCCGCGACCGCGTCGGGACGGTGCGCTATCAGGGGCCGTCCCGCCACGACGGACGACCGCATGAGGTGCTCCTCTACACGCTTCCCGACGGAGGGGCGCAGGTCGCGCTGCACATCGACCGCGCCTCGCGCCTCGTCTCGAAGGTGGAGCAGCTCGCGACGGATCCCCAGACCGGGGATGCCACCTTCGATGTGGAGTTCTCGGAATACCGCCCCGTCGCGGGCATCCCGCTTCCCGGCCGGCGAATCGTGCGGCGCGCCGGCGACGTCGCGGAGGATATCAGGTTGCTCGATCTCGCAGTGGATGAGGCACCGCCCGACTCGCTCTTCGTGCGGCCGCCGGCCTTCGTTCAGGACCCGACCGGGCCGGCCGACACCTCACTCGTGACGCTCGCGCCCGGCGTATGGCTCGTGCAGGGCGTGGCCGGCGGCAACAACGCGCTCGCCATCGCCTTCGACGACCACCTGATGATCGTCGAGGCCTACGGGTCGAGTGCGGCGAGCCGGCGGACGCTCGAGATCCTGCGCCGCACGGCTCCCGGCAAGCCGGTGCGCTATGTCGTCGCGACGCATCACCACGACGACCATACCGGCGGCATCCGCGAGTTCATCGCGGAAAGCATCGCGGTCGTCACGACGCCCGGCAACCGGGAATTCTTCGAGCGGATGGCGCTCGGCACCTTCACCATCGCGCCGGACGCGCAGGCACGGATCCAGGCCCCGGTCCGGCTGGAGCTCGTGACGGGGAAGCGGCGGGTCTTCGAGGATCGGAGCCGGCGCGTCGAGGTGATCGATATCGGGCCGAATCCGCACGCGGACGAGATGCTGGTGGTCTACCTGCCGGCCGAACGGCTGATCGTGCAGGGGGACCTGCTGAACCTGCCGGCGAGCGGGCGGATGCGGGCGGGGAACCTCGCCACGCGGCACTTTCTCGAGTGGCTGGACGAGTCGCGACTGCCGGTGGAGCGGATCATTCCGGTCCATGGGCCACCGCACTCGGTGGATCAGCTGCGTGAGGCAGTGCGGCTCATGGAGCCGCGCGGGGAGTGAACGTCACGCGCTGCTGAAGCGCGGTGCGCACCGGGCGGCCGTCTCGCCGGCCGGGTTCCAGCTGGCAGGTGCGCACGGAGGCGATCGCGGCGGGAATGAGGCCGGCATGGCTCGCCTGCACGATGCGGACGCTCGCCGGCTCGACGCGTCCCAGCGTATCCACGATGTACGCGACGACCACGGCGCCGTCCCGGCCGGCGAGCGCATCCGGCGGGGACTCGGCGCGGCACGACCGGACGACCGGCTTCTCGGTGAGGTCGCGCGCCGCCACCGGTGCGGCGCGACCGACGGAGTCGGCGAGGAGCGAGTCGAGCACGGCCTGGTCGTCGTTGAACACGGGGACGGTGTCCGCCGGACCTCCGATCAGCTCGCGGGCCGACGCCAGCGCGACCTGTCGGTCGGTCACCGTGTCGCCGAGCCAGATCGTGAGAATGTCGACCGCGGTATCCGCCGCGGCGGTCCAGCGGCCTTCCGTCCACCGGCGCGCGCTGCCGACGGCCGTGTCCGGCCGGCCCCAGTCGCGCTCGAGACGGTCGAGGACCTGGGGCGCGGTGAGCGCTTCCCGTATGGTGAGGTAGGGGACCGTGCTGTCGCCGGAATTCACGGCGGCGGCGATGCGAAGCGCGGACGCCGCCGTGTCCGGCGTGTAGCACAGCAGGTCCGCCGGCATGCCGACGACGACGAGCGGCCGGCATTCGATGCCGCCGCTGGACGCGACGGCCACGCGGAGGTCCTCCAGCGTCATCCCGGCGTTCATGCCGCGGTAGGTGAACTGCTGGCCGGCTCGCTCGCCGCAGGCCATGACGCAGAGTGCGAGGACGATCGGAGCGGCGGAGCGGGTCACGGCGCCTCGGGTGAAGTGATGTGCGCTGAAGTTAGCGCGAGTATCTTGGACGTGCATCCATCGGTTCCAATTTCCAGGAGAGACGAATGTCAGGTGTGACCCGACGGGCCGCCGTGCTCGCGGCCGGGCTCATGGCGGCAGCGGCGCCGCTCGCGGCCCAGACCTTCCCCGTGCAGGACGCGACGCTCCAACGGATCTGGGCGCTCGGCATGGACAGCTCGACCACGTGGGCGCTGGCACAGACGCTGACCGACTCGATCGGCCCCCGGCTCAACGGCTCGCCCGGACACAAGGCCGGGAACGACTGGCTCCTGTCGATGTACCGGACGTGGGGGATCGAGGCCCGGAACGAACAGTACGGGACCTGGCGCGGGTGGGATCGCGGCGCGACGCACCTCGACCTGGTGAAGCCGCGCGTCCGCTCGCTCGAGGCGATGCTGCTCGCATGGAGCCCCGGCACCGGAGGGCGTAACGTGGAGGCCGGCCTCGCGGCCCTGCCGGACGCGGCCGATTCAGCGGCCTTCCGCACCTGGCTTCCATCCGTGCGCGGGAAATTCGTGCTCGCCTCGATGCCGCAGATGACCTGCCGCGCCGATGCGAACATCAAGGAATTCGCAACGCCCGAGCTCTACGAGAAGATCACCCAGGAGCAGCGCGCCCAGCGCACCGCGTGGGCCGAGCGGATGCGCCGCACCGGGCTCAGCACGGCGGCGATGCACGACGCCATCGCCGCCGCCGGCGCGCGCGGAATCCTCACCTCGAACTGGTCGAATGGCTGGGGCGTTCAGAAGATCTTCGGGACCCGGCTCACGGATGCCCCGGTCGTCGACGTGAGCTGCGAGGATTACGGGCTCCTCTGGCGACTCACGGAACGGAACCAGGGCCCGGTGATCCGGCTGCGGGCCGATGCGCGCTCGCTCGGTGAGGTGCCCGTCTTCAACACGATCGCGACGATTCCCGGCAGCGAGAAGCCGGACGAATACGTGATGCTCTCCGCGCACTTCGATTCATGGGACGGCTCCTCGGGCGCGACCGACAATGCGACGGGCACCGTCACGATGCTCGAGGCGATGCGCATCCTTCGCGAGGTCTATCCGCGCCCGAAGCGCACCATCGTCGTGGGGCACTGGGGCGGCGAAGAGCAGGGGCTCAACGGCTCGCGCGCGTTCATGGAGGATCATCCCGAGATCGTGCGCGGCCTGCAGGCGCTCTTCAACCAGGACAACGGCACCGGCCGCGTGACCACGATCTCGACGTCGGGCTTCGTGAATGCCGGGGGACACTTCGGCCGCTGGCTCGCGCGGATCCCGACCGAGATCGCCCGGCACATCGACCTCTCCACGCCGGGCAATCCGCCGGGCGGCGGCAGCGACATGGCATCGGCCGTCTGCCATGGTGCTCCCGGATTCAGCCTCGGCTCGATCAGCTGGGATTACGGGACGTACACCTGGCACACGAATCGCGACACGTTCGACAAGATCATGTTCGACGAGATCCGGAACAACGCGACGCTGACGGCGATGCTCGCCTATCTCGCGTCCGAAGATCCCGAGCTCGTGCCGCGTGACCGCCGTATCATGCCGGTGGGGCGTGACGGGCAGCAGCAGGTCTGGCCCGTCTGCCCTGCGCCCGCCCGGAAGTCGGGAGACAGCACCCGCTGATCACGGCGACTGGTAGCCCACGGCGCGCAGCGTGAGGGGGCGCGCCCGTGGGTCGCCGGTGAAATAGAGGCCGGCCTGCCGGGAGGATCGCGGCGGCACATAGTCGAGGACCACGCTCCGCTGCTCGACGCCGCCCGCCGCAGGAAGCTCGCCCACGATCTCCAGGTGCGCCGCGGCCGAGTGGCCGAGATTCGTCGCCTCGACCTGGACGAGCCATCCGGTGCCCACCTGGGTCACGGCCCGCATCTCGACGACGATATCCGGCGGCGAGCGGTCGTTGCCGAGCGCGCGGACCGCCAGGAAGGCCATCAGGCCGAGGATCACGGCTGCGCTCACGGCGCCGATGACCTTCTCGGCGAGCGGTATTCCGCTCGGTGCACTCGACCGGCCCGCGTTCACAGGACGAGTCTCGCTGCGGCGGCACCGAGCGCAGCCGGAAACCCCAGCACGAGCACGATCGCGAGGAGCGGCGCGAACGACAGGCCCTCGGTCCGCCCGAACACCCAGAGGGCAGCCAGGCTGACGACGAGCGCGAGGACGTACCCCGGCACCGTGAACCGCAGTGTGATACCGGGCCATGACGCGCCGCGCGCGCGGCCGGTCCCGCCGCGGAACTCGAGCCCGTACACGAAGCCGTGCATCGCCACGAGCGAGAAGGCCATCAGCAGCAGCAGGTGCCACTCGTCGAGACGCAGCGCGATCACCTGGATCTCCTCGGTCGGAGCGATGTTGAGCGCGAGAAAGAGCGCGCCGATGACCATCGTGAAGAGCTCGGTTCCGTAATCCTCCTCCTGGCGTCGCCGCGCCTCGCGCTCCGCATCACGGCTCGAATGGAGCTGGCTCCGGGAGAGGAGCGCGCCGATCGCTCCCGGCACGGCCTGGAGGGCGATCTTCCCGATGGCTTCGCCGGCCGGAATCCCGGCCGGCAGCGCGCCGAACAGCCAGAGCAGGAACGCGCTCGCGGCGAGGCCGATCCCGAGCGCCACGAAGGCATCGACCGCATCATCGAGCAGGTCGAGCGTATCCTCGAAGCCGACGACGTGCGACAGGCCGACGAGGAGCGGGAAGGACCCGGCGAGAAGGGCGAGAAGGCGTTCCGGCGGTATCGTCGCGCCGATCTCCCACATTTCGGCCGTCATCATGAGGGGAAGCGAAAAGATCACCGCGCCGGCGAACGCGCGGGCAAGCGCCGTCCAGAACCGGCGGCCGGCAGTGCGTGACCCTGGTGGCATCAGCGTCCCCCTTCGTCGTAACCGGTTGCGGGCGAGCGTGATCCATCGCACGGCACCGGCGCCCCACAGCCGGCACTGTTGAGACAGCGAGCCACGCCTGATCTCCCTGGAGGTCGCAATGGATCCGTTTCCCCGAGATTCCGACCTGCGCGACCTCTTCGGTGCCGACCCGGCACTCCTCGATCCCGAACTCCCCTGGAACCGCAACGTCCTCAACTTCGAGGCGGTGGTGGGGCCGGATACCGTCGAGTGCGTGATGGAGCCGTCGTATCAGACCCTCACGCTCCGCTGGGTGCGCCGGGACCGCGAGCTCGTCTACCTCGATCTCGAGCGCGTCGCCGGCATCGAGGTGGACCGGTACCGCGGCCGTGCCTCGCTCATCGTCCGGTTCGATCCCGCCACCTCGCGCGGGCAGGTGCGGATCCAGATCCGCCCGGCCGTGCACGTCACCTGGGTCGCAGGCGCGAAGACGGCCGAGACACCCGAGTCGGCCCAGAGTCGCCTTCCGCTCTGATCACGCCGCGCGCTTCTGCAGGAGCTTCACCACCCGCGATTCGAGCTTTTCGAGGTCTCGCGTCTTCAGGCGGCCGAGGGCGCGCGCAAGGCGCCCGTCCGCATAGGCGTCGAGGATCGCCGGGTGGATGTAGTACTTCCGGCACACGGCGCGCGTGTTGTTGAGCTTCCCGGCCACCTCGTCGATCGCGGCGTTCACGTTGGCCTTCGCCTCCTTTTCCGACTCGGCGCTCCCCATCGTGAGCAGCGCATCGCAGGCGAGCATCGTGCCGACCCAGGTGCGGAAGTCCTTTGCGGTGAAATCGTCGCCGGAGATCTCGCGGATGTAGTCGTTCACGTCGCCCGACCCGACGGCCTGCCGGCCGCCCTCGTCGTCGATGTACTGGAAGAGCTCCTCCCCCGGAAGCGACTGGCAGCGCGCGACGATGCGCGCGAGCCGGCGATCGGCGATCCCGACGGAGTGCACCTTGCCGCTCTTGCCGCGGAACTCGAACCGGAGCTTCGCGCCGTCGATCTCGACGTGATGGCTCCGAAGTGTCGTGAGCCCGTACGAGCGGTTGGCCTTCGCGTATTCGTCGTTTCCGACGCGAATCCCCGTGGATTCGAGCAGGCGCACCACCGTGGCGATCACCTTGCGCCGCGGCATGCCCGGCAGCGCGAGGTCGGCATCGATGGCGCGCCGGATCGCCGGGAGCGCCGCGCTGAAGGAGAGCATCCGCTCGAATTTCGTCTCGTCCCGCACGGTGCGCCAATCGGCGTGGTAGCGGTACTGCTTGCGGCCGCGAGCGTCACGGCCCGTGGCCTGGATGTGCCCCCTGGCCAGCGGACAGATCCAGACGTCGGTCCACGCGGGCGGAATGGCGAGCGCGCGGATGCGCGTGAGGGTGGCCGGGTCCTTCACGGGCGCACCGCGCGCGTCCACGTACCGGAATCCCTTCCCCGATGCGATCCGCCCGATACCCGGCGCGGCGTCCGAGACGTAACGCAGCCCTGCGGCTTCGGCATGCTCGACGGCATCGCCGTTCGCGGGCGCTGCTTTTCCGTTCCGTGCCGGTACCGCGCGGAGGCGGCCCTTCCGTGCTGTCGCCATATCGATACCGGAGAATAGGTGTGGTCGTGGCGGACGTGGGTGAGGGCCATCACGCTTGTAGCGCGCATCACACTCCGGCTACCTTCGGGTGCCGCTGCCGGCGCCTCCGGCACGATCAGACTTTCCGAGGAATCGCATGGCCATCCTGCGCCAGGGTCTACTCTGGCTTTCCGAGCAGCGCAGCGTCTTTTCCTTCGTCCGCTCGAACCCGCTCGCGCGGAAGTTCGCACACCGGTTCGTGGCGGGAGAAACGGTGGACGACGCCGTGCGCGCCGCGGCGGATCTCGCGTCTCGCGGCATCACGAGCTCGCTCGACCTGCTCGGCGAGAGCGTGACCCGGGCAGAGGAAGCGACAGCGGCCAAGGGCGAATACGTGGCGATGCTCGACCGGATGGCCGCTGCCGGGTCCATCGAGGTCAACGTGTCGGTCAAGCTCACGCAGATGGGGCTCGACATCGACGAAGCGCTGTGCCGCCACAACATGCGCGAGATCATCGAGCGCGCACGTACCCACGGCGGGTTCGTGCGGCTCGACATGGAAAGCTCCGAGTACACGCAGCGCACGCTCGACTTCTTCACGCAGCACCTGTTCCCCGATCTGGGCGCGCACTGCGGCGTCGTCATCCAGTCCGCGCTCCGGCGGTCCGAGCGCGACATCGACGCGCTCATCGCGCTGGGCGCGCGCGTGCGCCTCTGCAAGGGCGCATACCTCGAGCCGCCCGACGTGGCCTTCCCCGACAAGGCAGACGTGGACCGGAGCTACGTGCGGCTCCTCGAGAAGCTGCTCACCGCCGGCAACTATCCGGGCATCGCGACGCACGACGAGGCGATCATCGCGCACGCACGGAAGTACGTGCAGCGGCATGGCATCGCGAGCGACCGGTACGAGTTCCAGATGCTCTACGGGGTGCGGCGCGACCTGCAGGAGGAGCTGCGACGCCTTGGCCACGGCATGCGGGTCTACATCCCGTTCGGCACGCAGTGGTATCCCTACCTCATGCGCCGGCTGGCGGAGCGGCCGGCCAACATCGCGTTCATCATGGGCAACGTGATGAAGGAGACGGTGAGCGGCCGGTGAGCGAGGTGACGCTGGGCGGCTACATGGCCAAGCACGAGCGGGCCGCCGCCTTCGGCGGCAGTGACGGCCAGGCGTACTCGGTCGCGGTGTATGTGGAGGACGAGCCCGGTGAGGATGGGCGCTTTGCGGCGTCACTGCTCTTCGTCCGCTGGTCGGAGGGTGGAGAGCGTCCGATCGGTCACGTGGAGACCGCGCCTCTCGCGTGGGGCCGGACCCGCGAAGAGGCGGACGACCGGATCAAGGCACTCTCGCTCTACGACGTGAAATCGGCGCTGGACGAGGCGATCGCAGCAGGCCCGGGCGAATGGTGACCGACGTGGTCCGGGGCGTGGTGCTGGAGCGCGACGGGGCCGTCTACCGCGTGGCCACGGCGGACGGCGAGCGCCGCGCCGTGCTGCGCGGCCGGACGAAGCGCGATACGCCGAAGGTCGTGGTCGGCGACGAGGTGACGCTCGAGCCCGAGGCCGGGGGCGAGCTGTTCGGGATCACCGGGGTCGGCGAGCGCCGTACCCTGCTCGAGCGGCGCGTCCCCGAGGGGCGCGGCACCCGGCCGGTGGCCGCGAACATCGACGAAGTCTTCGTCGTCACCTCCACCGCCGACCCCCCGCCGATTCCGCAGCTGCTCGACCGCCTGCTCGTCGTGGCCGAGGCCAACGGCATTCCGGCCGCGGTCGTCCTCAACAAGACCGACCTCGCCGACCCCGCGCCCCTGGCCCGACGCTTCGAGCGCGCCGGCTACCGCGTCTTCCGGACGTGCGCCCGGACCGGCGCGGGCATGCCCGAGTTCATCGACGCACTGACCGGGCATACGGCCGTGGTCACCGGCCCCTCCGGCGCCGGAAAGTCGAGCCTGCTCAACGCCGTGCAGCCGGGCCTCAGCCTCCGCGTGGGGGCCGTGAGCGAGAAGGTGCGGCGCGGGCGGCACACGACGGTCGGCGCCGTCATGATTCCGCTCGAGCGGGGCGGGTTCCTGGTCGACACGCCGGGGTTCAGCGAAGTGGGACTGTGGGGCATCGAGCCGCGCGAGCTCGCGTCATGCTTCCCCGAAATGCGGCCCTTCATCGGGGAGTGCCGCTACCCCGACTGCCGCCACATCACGGAGCCGAAGTGCGCCGTGCAGGATGCCGTCGCGCGCGGCGAGATCGCGCCGGACCGGCTCGAGAGCTACCGCGTGCTGCTGGCGGAGCTCGAATCGGAGCCGAAGGACTGGGAGTAGGGCGGGCGGGTCAGCGCTTCTTCGTCCACCGCGCGTCGTCGCGGTGCTCGACTTTCGCCATCATGCGGTCGAAGGCGTCCTGCAGGTCGATGCCCTCGCGGTTCGCGATGCAGGCGAGGACGAAGATGATGTCGGCCATCTCCATCGCGAGATCGCCCTCGGGCTCGTCCGCCTTCTTCGTCTTTTCCCCGTAGCGGTGATTGATCTCGCGCGCGAGCTCTCCCACCTCCTCGGTGAGCCGCGCGAGATTCGTCAGCGGGTGGAAATAGCCTTCCTCGAACTGCGCGACCCAGGCGTCGACGCGGGATTGGGAGTCGCGGAGGGTCACGCGGGCCGGCTCAGCGCCGCGATGATCGCCCCGCAGAATTCCGGCAGGTCCGCGGGCGTCCGGGAAGAGATGAGGTTGCCATCCACCACGACCGCGCTGTCCTCCCAGAGAAGTCCCGCATTCTCGAGGTCGTCCCGGATGGCGCCGACGCTCGTGCCCCGGCGGCCGCGGACGATCTTCGCCGAAATCGGGACCCAGCCCGCGTGGCAGATGAAGGCCACGGGCTTCCCGGCGTCGAAGATCTCCTTCGTGAGCGCGAGGACCTTCGGGGACCGCCGCAGCTTGTCCGGGGCGAAGCCGCCGGGAATGACGAGCGCGTCGAACCGGGCGGCCTCGAGCGCGTCCACGTGCGCATCCACCGTGCAGGGATAGCCGTGCTTGCCGTGATAGACCGGCTCGCCGGTCCCCGCCACGACGGTCCGGGCGCCCTCCTCCTCGAGCCGGATCTTCGGGTACCAGAGCTCCAGGTCCTCGTACTGCGGACCCGCGAAGAAGAGAATCGTGCGTCCTGAGAGCCGTGCCATGCGCGCGCTCCGATGGTGCGTTGCTCGTCCCTGCCGCCGTTCGGGTGTATTATAGCCGCATGCGCTCTCGCGACCGCATCCTCGCCAATCTCGAATCGATCTACCGCGAATCGTACGATCGGGCCCGCACCGACGGCGCCGAGACGCGCATGGCGGACCTCGACAATGCCTACATGCGCGACCAGCTCATGCTCGAGATCCTGCTCGATATCCGCGATCTCTTCTCCGTGGCGCCAGCTGCCTCGGGCGGGACCGCGCTCGAACGGCTCGAGGCCCTCCGCCGCCTCACCAAACTCCGCTGAAAGGTGTCTGCCGCATGAAGTCCTGCGCCGTCCTGGCCGCCCTCGCCCTCGCGGGCTGCAACGCCATCGAGCGTGAGCCCGAGATCCCGCCGCCTCCAGCCGCCGATCTCGTCGCCTACGGCCGCGTCTGGACGGGCGACACGGCAGCCCCCTGGGCCGGCGCCGTGGCGGTCAGCGGTGACACGATCGTCGCGGTCGGCGACAGCGCGGGGGTGAGTGCCTACGTCGGACCGGGCACGCGGATCCTCGACAACGCGCGCGGCATGATCACGCCCGGCTTCATGGACGGCCACGCCCATTTCTCGAGCGGCGGATTCCAGCTCGCCAGTGTCGACCTGCGCGACGCCGCGAACCCGCAGGAGTTCATCGCCCGCCTCAAGGCGTACGCGGCGACGCGCCCGGAAGGCGAGTGGATCGTCGGCGGCGACTGGGACCACGAGCGCTGGGCCGGCGCGCCGCTGCCGACGCGCGACTGGATCGACTCGGTCACTCCGCGAAACCCGGTCTTCGTGAGCCGGCTCGACGGGCACATGGGTCTGGCCAACAGCGTGGCGCTCCGCGCCGCGCGCATCACGCGAAGCTCGGCGGACATACCCGGCGGCACGATCGTCCGGGACTCCGCCGGCAACCCCACCGGGATCCTCAAGGACGAGGCGCAGAACCCGGTCTACGCCGTGATGCCTGAGCCGAGCGCCGCACAGATGGACTCGGCCATCGCCCGGGCCACGGAGTGGGCGGCGTCGAAAGGCGTGGTCGGCGTCTCGTCGGTCTCCGCGCCGTGGGCGGAAGTCGCGGCACTCAAGCGCGCCCGGGCCGCGGGGCGGCTCAAGACCCGTGTGTCCGTCTACGTGCCGCTCGGCGACTGGCGCCGCATGGCCGACTCGCTCCGGTCCGGCGGCCCGGGCGACGACTGGATCCGCACTGCGGGCGTGAAGGGTTACGTGGACGGCTCGCTGGGCTCAGGCACGGCGCTCTTCTTCGAGCCGTACGCCGATGATCCGTCCACGTTCGGCCTCCTGGTGACACCCGAGGATTCACTCCGCCGCTGGATCGGCGCCGCGGATTCGGCGGGCCTGCAGGTCGTGGTGCATGCCATCGGCGAGCGGGCCAACGACCTCCTCCTCGGGATCTTCGACAGCGTGGCGCGCGCGCACGGCGCGCGCGACCGCCGCTTCCGCGACGAGCATGCGCAGCATCTCCGTCCCGCCGACGTGGCGCGATTCCGGACGCTCGGCGTCATCGCGTCGATGCAGCCGTACCACGCTGCGGACGACGGCCGCTGGGCCGGGAAGCGCCTCGGCCCCGAGCGCGTGGGAAACAGCTATGTCTTCCGTTCGCTGATCGACTCGGGCGCGCGGCTCGCGTTCGGGTCCGACTGGACGGTCGCTCCGATCGATCCGATGCTCGGGCTCGCGGCGGCCGTGACGCGCCGGACGATCGACGGCGCCAATCCCGGCGGCTGGATTCCCGAGCAGAAGATCAGCCTCGACGAGGCGCTGCGCGCCTACACCACCAACAACGCGTACGCCATCTTCGCCGAAGGCAGCCGCGGCATGCTCCGGCGCGGCTACAAGGCCGACCTCGTCCTCCTCGATCGCGACCTCAGCACGATCCGGCCCGAGGATATCGGGAACGCGCAGGTGCGCGTGACCATCGTCGACGGACGCATCGTGTACGAGGCCGCCGCCCGCCCGTAGGCCGGACGGCCCGGCTCTTGCCTCTCTTGCCGGCGGCTCGTCCGGCATCCATACTGACAAGGGCCCGATCCGGGCCCTCCCCCTGATAGACGTCCCTCACACCTGGCCGCTCCCCCTGGAGCGGCTTCCGGCGGAGGTCGGCGCATGCGTCTCATGCCTGGGACGGTGGTGATCGTGGCCCTGCTCGGCGTCGCGTCGCCGCTGCAGGGGCAGGGCCGCAGCGCCGTGCAGCTCGATTCGCTGGAGCGGCAGCTGCGCATCGATTCGGCGGATGCCGACCTGCACTACGCCGTCGCCCAGCTCTACATCGGCGCAAAGCGATACGACGAGGCCGAGCGCGCGTTCCGGCGCGCCATCGAGATCGAGCCGCGCTTCGCGCAGGCCCATCTCGCGATCAGCTATCTGCCGTTCCTTCGCGACGAGAAGCTCTGGAAGGCGGTGAATCGCGGGAAGGTCTCCCCGGCGCAGGAGCCGGTCGTCGAGGAAGCGCGCCGCTTTCGCAAGACGGCGTACATGATCGACCCGCTCGTGAGCTCCGGCGTCGTGTTCGTGCCCTGGTGGGTCAAGGTGCAGATCACCGAAGCGGAGCGGGCCAAGCTCCCGCCCTTCTTCTTCGTCTATCGCGGGCTCGTGCTCGCGCGCGCGCAGGAGTGGACGGAAGCCGTGAGCGAGCTGCAGGAGGGCCTCACGCGCATGGCCACCGAGGCGGACGAGGACGACGAGGACGCCGAGATCATTCCGCTCGTGGCGAACGAAGTCCGGTATGTCATGGCGGTCGTGGAGATGCGGTCCGGCCGCACCGTCGCCGCAACCCGGCATTTCCAGGAAGTGCTCACGAACGACCTCGGCATGTACATGGCGCATGTGCGGCTGGCGGAGATCCATGAGCGCAACGGCGCATGGCGGTCGGCGATTGCGGAGCGCCGGCGTGCCCTCGATACCTCTCCCGACGACCCGAGCCTGGTCTACGACCTCGGCGTGACGCTGGCGCGCGCCGGCTTCCTCCACCAGGCGGATACGACGCTCACCCGCGCGCTCGAGCTCAACAGCCGGAATCCGCGTATTCCGCGGATGGTCGGGCTGGTGCGCCACCAGCTTGGTGACGCTCCCCGCGCGCGCGAAGCCTACGAGCGCTTCCTCGCGATCGCGCCGTCCAGCTTCGGGCGCGAAGTCACCGAAGTGAGGGACAAGCTGGCGGCGCTGCCGTAGGTGTGCCGCCTCCTCGCGCTCATCATGCTGGTTCCGGCGCCCGCGCTCGCACAGGCGGCACCGGTCGCCTCCGATTCGAACGATCCGGTCGCGCATTACGCGGTGGCGATGCGCCACTGGGAGCGGCGCGACTGGGACGCCGCGGAGCGGTCGCTGCGCGAAGCGGTCGCTCTCGCGCCCGACTACGCGGACGCATCGCTGGGCCTCGCGCTCCTCTTCGGCGAGCGGGGTGCGGCTCACTGGAAGTCCGTCGAGCGCTCGTCGGGCGCCGCTGCGGTCGCACGCGCGCGCGAGGAAGCGCGACAGGCGTACCGGCGCGCCTTTCTCGCCGACCCGCTCGTCGACCTCGCGCTCTATCTCCGCTCGGACGGGCCCGCGCTCGCGCCCGGGGAAGCTCCCTGGTGGTTCGCCGCCTTCCAGGGCGCGATCCGCGCCTCGGCCCGCGGCGACGGGCCTGCCGCGCTCGAAGCGCTCCGGCGCATCGTCACGGATCTTCGCGCCGGCGGCGATGCCGAGCGCCTTCCCGACGAGGTCCTCTGGTTTCGCGCACTCGTCGCTGCACGCGAGCGGGAATATGGAGTCGCGATCGCCGAACTCGCCCGACTCACCGCGCGCTCGGATTCCATGGAGCGGCTGGGGCAGGCACACCCTTCGCCGCTCGGGCCCAACGATTACCGCTACGTGCTCGCGACGGTGCGCTACCAGGCGGGGCGGTTCGACGAGGCCATCGCCACCTACGAGGCGGCGATAGCGCGGGACCTCTCGCTCTACCAGGCGCATACGCAGCTGGCGCGGATCCATCAGGCCGGAGGACGGTGGGAAGACGCGGTGCGCGAGCGGCGCCGCGCCACCGTCGCGAATCCCGATGATCCGAGCCTCGTCGCGGAGCTCGGCGCCACGCTCCTCGAGGCAGGCCGCCCATCCGAAGCGGGCGTGGCCCTCGCCGAGGCGGCGCGCCGCTCGCCGCGTGATGCGCGCATTCCGTACCTGCAGGCGCTTGCCGCCATGCAGACGGGTAACCCGGCCGCAGCGCGCTCGGCGCTGACCCGGTTCCTCGCGATCGCCCCGCGCCGGTACGAGCGCCAGATGGAGGATGCCCGGCGGCGCCTCGCATCGCTGCCCTGACATCCGCCTTTCCCTCAACGGAGATCCCCGATGCACCGCCTGGCCCTCGTCCTGCTGCTCCTGACCGCATCGGCCGCGTCGCTGGCGGGTCAGCGCCGCATCAAGCTTCCCGTCGGGCTGGCCGAGCTCGAGGCCGCGGCCGCCCGCGATTCGAACGATGCGTCGGCCCACTACAACGTGGCGCTCGCGTACTGGAACGAGAAGCGCTACGACGATGCGGAGGGCGCGTTCCGGCTGGCGCTGCAGCTCGACCCGCGCTTCGCGCCGGCCCGCCTCGGGCTCGCGTATCTCCCCTATGCGCGCCGGTCGCGCCTCTGGATCGAGGAGTTCCGCGGCACCGTGCCGGACGACTGGAAAGGCGCGCTCGAAACGTCCGATCGCGAATACCGGCACGCCTTCCTGATCGATCCGCTGGTGGATATCCGGATCATGGCTGCCGCGTTGCCCGCGTCGCCCGACTTCCTCGACGTCAAGAACTATCTCTCCGAGGTCTGGGCGCTCTACTTCCAGGGGTTCAACGACTGCCAGGAAGGGCGCTATGCCGACTGCCGCGGCCGGTTCAACACGCTGATCCGCGAGATCGACGGCGATCGCTATCCCCGGCGGATTCCCAATTCGGTGCTCTGGTATCAGGGCCTCGCGGCAGCGCAGCTCAAGGAGTTCCCTCTCGCCACGAGCAACTTCCGCCTGCTGCTCGAGCGGGAAGACCAGCGCCAGTCGGGCGAGGAGGAACTGATGAGGGTCCCGCTCAGGACCAACGAGTACCGCTACTTCCTCGCCACCCTGCATCACGCCGCCGGGGCGACCGATTCCGCACTCCCGCTCTACCGGCAGGCGGTCGAGAACGACATCGGCCTCTACATGGCGCACGTCCGGATGGCGAACATCCACGAAGCGCAGCGCCAGTATCCCGCGGCCATCGAAGCTCGGCGCGCTGCCGTCAATGCCAATCCCGACGATCCGACCCTCCTCACCGACCTCGGCGTGACGCTCGGCAAGGCCGGCCAGTTCAAGGAGGCGGCCGAGGTGCTGCAGCAGGCAGCCGAGGCGCTTCCCCGCGAGCCGAATACGCGCTTCTGGCTCGGTCTCGCCCAGGCGCAGCTTGGCGACAAGCCGGCGGCGCGCGCGTCGTTCGAGCGGTTCATCGCCCTCGCGCCCAGCCGGCTCGAGCGCCGGATCCAGGCGGCCCGGCAGCAGCTCGCGGGCCTGCAGTAGGATGCGGCGCCTCCTGCCGGGCCTGTGCATCGCGCTCGCCACGTCGCCGCTCGCGGCGCAATCGGGCGCGTCGTCCTACGAGGAGCTGCAGCGCTTCTCGGCGGTGCTGAACCACATCCGCACCAATCACGCGGACTCGGTCACCTACAACGGCCTCGTGCGCGCCGCCATCGACGGGATGCTCCGCTCGCTCGATCCGCACAGCTATTTCGTGTCGAAGGAGGACTATGACCGGCTCTCGCAGCTCGAGCGCGGCGAACTCGCGACGACGGGCATCAGCGTCGAGCTCGTGGATGGACAGCCGACCGTGCTCAACATCACGCGCGGAAGCCCTGCCGCGAAGGCCGGCGTGCAGCCGAGCGACAGGATCCTGCGGCTCGACGATGCGCCGGTCGCGGGGCTCACCGCGAAGGCCGTGACGCTCAAGCTCGCCGGCGAGAAGGGAAGTCGTGTCCGCCTCTCGCTCGAGCGCGGCTCGCGGCTCGATCCCGACAGCCTCACGCTCACGCTCCGGCGCGCGTTCCCGAAGCCGGGCTCGTCCGTGGACCTCGCGCGCACCATCAACGGGACGGTCGGCTACGTGCGGCTCGCCGAGTTCGGCGCCAACGCCGCCCGGGACGTGCGTGATGCGATCAAGCGGCTCCGGCGGCAGGGCGCCGCGCATCTCATCCTCGATCTCCGCGGCAATCCCGGCGGTTCGGTGATCGAAGCCGTCGACCTGGCCGCCGAGTTCCTGCCGGCGAATGCCCTGGTATTCACGACGAAAGGGCGGAAGAAGGCCGTCAACGAAGAGTTCCGCACCAAGAGCGCCGGCGACTTCCGGGACCTTCCCCTCGTCGTGCTCATCGACGAGGGAAGCGCGAGCGCCTCCGAAGCGCTGGCCGGGACGCTGCAGGATCACGACCGGGCGCTCATCATGGGCCGCCGCAGCTTCGGCAAGGCGCTCATGCAGACGCCGTTCCTGGTGCCGTCGGGCGTGGTGATGCTCACCGTCGGCCACATCGTGAGCCCGAGCGGCCGGTTCATCCAGCGGCGCTACGAGGGCCTCGCCGTCGAGCAGTACTATGCCTTTGCCGGCGATTCGGCATGGCAGGACACGACGAAGGCGTATCGAACCACGGGAGGCCGGATCGTGCGTGGCGGCGGCGGCATCGCGCCCGACGTGGCGCTGCCCGGGCCGCCCTCCATGCCGCGGTGGTGGAGTATCGCCGCCGACAGCGGGTACGATGACGCGGTCGCCGACAGCGTCGCGCACACGCTCGCCACGGACGCCGCGGCCCGCGGCGCGTGGATGACCGAGGCGGCCCGGTGGGAGGCGAGCCTGCTGCAGCCCTTCCTGGGGCGGGTTCGGGCCCGGCTCGGCGTCGCCGCCAATCCGGATGCGCGGCTCGCCGGCATCATGGCGCGCCACCTGGCGGCCCGGGCCGCGTATGTGCGCTGGCCGGAGGACGAGGCGGGGGCGGAGCTCTGGATCCGCAATGACCCCGACATCATCGCAGCCGTTCAGCACCTCCCGCGGATCGGCACGCTGCTCGCGCCCCAGCCCTGACGCGCCGTCGTTCCCCCGTCCGGGGGTATGGCGGTATCTTTTGCTCGTGACCGCATAGACGACCGCCTTCAGCCAGTCGCAGGGTTTCATGGCCACTCGCACTTCCGGCCGCAGCAAGGCCGCCGCTTCCGCCCGGCTCGAGAAGGCCGATCTTCTCGAGCTGTTCCGCGTCATGCTCCTGTCGCGCCGGATCGACGACAAGGAGATCCAGCTCAAGCGCCAGAACCGGATCTTCTTCCAGATCTCCGGTGCCGGCCACGAGGCGGTGCTCGCGGCGGCCTCCCGCACCTTCCGCTCCGGTTACGACTGGTTCTACACCTACTATCGCGACCGCGCGCTCTGTCTCGGACTCGGCATGACGGCCACGGAGCAGCTGCTGAGCGCGGTCGGGGCGGCGGACGACCCGAACTCGGGCGGGCGGCAGATGCCCTCGCACTGGGGGCACAAGGACTTCAACATCGTCAGCGCCTCGAGCCCGACCGGAACCCAGTTCCTGCAGGCGGTCGGATGCGCGGAGGCGTGGCTCCGCTACTCGCAGAACGACCGGATCGAGGCGGCGGACAAGCCGATCCAGGGGGACGAGGTCGTCTTCTGTTCCACCGGCGACGGCACGACGAGCCAGGGCGAGTTCTGGGAGGCCCTCAACACGGCTACGAACCTCAAGCTGCCGGTCGTCTTCCTCGTCGAGGACAACGGCTACGCCATCTCGGTGCCCGTCGAGGTCAACACGCCCGGCGGATCCATCTCGAAGCTCCTCTCCGGTTTTCCCGGCCTCTTCATCCAGGAATGCGACGGCTGCAACGTGCTCGAGTCGTACGACACGCTTGCACGCGCCGTGGAGTACTGCCGCCAGCGGAAGGGCCCGGCGCTCGTGCATGCGCACGTGATCCGTCCGTACAGCCACTCGCTCTCGGACGACGAGGTGTTCTATCGTCCTCCCGAGGAGCGCGAAGCCGACGCCGCCCGGGATCCCATCGTCACCTTCCCGCGCCACCTGATCGAGCAGGGAATCGCGACCGAGGTCGAGATCGAGGCGATCCGGCGGCAGGTGGAGGAAGAGGTCGAGGTCGCCACCGAAGTGGCGCTCGCCTCGCCGCAGCCGGCCCTCGACACCATCTACAAGTACGTCTACTCCCCGGACGTCGATCCGACGAGCGAGCAGTTCGATACCGAGGACGACCCGAAGTTCACCGGCGAGCCCACCACGATGGTGGACCTGCTCAACGCGTGCCTCCGCGACGAGATGCAGCGCGATCCGCGGATCGTGATGTTCGGCGAGGACGTGGCGGACTGCAGCCGGGAGGAGTACCTCCCCCACGTGAAGGGGAAGGGCGGCGTCTTCAAGGTGACGTGGGGCCTGCAGAAGGCGTTCGGCGGGAACCGCGTCTACAACTCGCCCCTCGCGGAAGCGAACATCATCGGCCGCGCCATCGGGCTCGCGGCGCGCGGGCTCAAGCCGGTGGTCGAGATCCAGTTCTTCGACTACATCTGGACCGCGTACATGCAGCTCCGCAACGAGCTCGCACTGATGCGCTGGCGGTCGAACAATGCCTTTGCCGCGCCCGTGGTCGTCCGCGCCACGTACGGCGGGTACCTCAAGGGCGGCTCGATCTATCACTCGCAGACGGGCGCCGCGATCTTCACCGGGATTCCGGGCTTCCGCGTCGTCTGCCCGAGCACGGCGCTCGACGCGAACGGCCTCCTCCGCACGGCCATCCGCTGCGAGGATCCGGTGCTCTTTCTCGAGCACAAGCACCTCTATCGCCAGACCTACAACAAGGCGCCGAACCCGGGCCCGAACTTCATGATCCCGCTCGGGAAGGCCAAGGTGGTGCGCGAGGGATCCGATCTCACGGTGGTCACCTATGGCGCGGTGGTGCAGCGGACGCTCGTGGCGGCCAAGGAGATGGAGGAGCAGCATGGCGTGTCGGTCGAGGTGATCGACCTGCGCTCGCTGAGCCCGGTGGACTACGAGACGATCTATGCCTCGGTTCGGAAGACCAGCCGCGTCATCGTCGCATACGAGGACTCGATGAGCTGGGGGTACGGCGCTGAGATCGCGGCGCGGATCGCGGACGAAACGTTCGCCTTCCTCGACGCCCCCGTCCGGCGGGTCGCGGCCACCGACACGTTCGTGGCCTATGCGCCGCAGCTCGAGGACGTCATCCTGCCGCAGGTCGAGTCCCTGCGCGCCGCCATGGAAGAGATGGTCCGATTCTGACGGTGTACCAACCCGCCGTTCCTGCTTGACGCCGCCGGTACCGCAGGCGACTTTCTTGCCTGCGGCCGCGAACGGCCGCAGCCGAAACCCCCCGCGACACGTGATACTTCCGGAGATTCCATGAGATCGAGAATGAGCGGCCGCCTGGCCGTGGCTGGCATTGCGCTGTCCCTCCTCCTTGTCCCCGCCGTTGCCGAAGCGCAACTCGGGGGGTTGGGCCGGCGGGTGAAGGAGAAGGCGAAGGAACGGGTCCAGCAGAAGGAAGAAGAGGCGGCGGAACGTGCGGTCGATGCAGCCGACCCGACCACGGGGACGAGCGCGGCACCGGCCGCCGATGCGCCGTCGCCGGCCGCCGGCCCTGGTGCGGCGGCGTCGAGCGGCACCCCGGCCGCCGCTGCGGCGGCACGCCAGGATCCCGGCACCGGCGCCTGGGCCAACTACGACTTCGTGCCGGGCGAGCGGGTGATCTTCGCCGACGACTTCACGGCGGACCGGGTCGGCAACTTTCCGCGCCGCTTCGAGTTCAAGAGCGGCAACATGGAGATCGTCGAGTGGGAAGGCCGCCGCTGGCTGCGGGGAGAGAGCGGTGAATTTCTCATCAACCTCCCCGAGACCCTTCCCGAGCGATTCACCCTCGAGTTCGAGCTCTGGGGCCATGGCAACGCCATGCAGATCGCGTTCGTCGATACGACGAGCGGGAGCGAGCACCGCATCGAGATCAACGCCCACAGCGCGTATCTCCGCTCCGGCGCTGTCCAGGGAGAAGGCTCGCTCGGCCTCAGGACCAGCGAGACGCCCGTCAGCATCCGGATCGCGGTGGACGGCGATTACCTCAAGCTCTACGCCAACGAGAAGCGTGCCCTCAACGTGCCGAACGCGAAGCTCGGCCGCTCCAACCGGATCTACGTTTACCTCAACGGCTGGAGCGCCGAACAGCCGCGGATGATCGCCAACGTCCGGGTGAACGCGGGCGGGCGCGAGCTCTACGATGCGCTCTCCGCCGACGGTCGGGTGGCGACGCAGGGAATTCTCTTCGATACCGGCAGCGATCGCATCAAGCCCGAGTCGACGCCCACGCTCCAGGAGATCGCCGACATGCTGACCCAGCACGGCGACCTCAAGCTCACCATCGAGGGCCACACCGACAACGTCGGCAACGCCGCCACGAACAAGACGCTCAGCGAGCAGCGCGCCGCGGCGGTGAAGGCCTACCTCGTGAGCAAGGGCATCGATGCCGCCCGCATCGAAACCGCCGGCCTCGGCGACACCAGGCCCGCGGCGCCGAACGCCACGCCGGAGGGGCGGCAGCAGAATCGGCGGGTGGAGCTGGTGAAGCGGTAAGCAAGGACGGAAAGACGGAAGGACGGAAAGACGGAAAGACGGAAAGACGGAAAGACGGAAACGAAGACAGCGCGGCCCTCCCGGCAAAATGCCAGGAGGGCCGCTGTCTTTCCGTCCTTCCGTCCTTCCGTCCTACCTCATCGCCTCCCGGATCTCCGCCGCCGCCTCGATCGCGTGGTCCATGTCGCGGCTCAGCGCCCGCGCCTGCTGGGTGGCGTGCGTGATGTCGCTCATCACCTCGGCGACGTTCGACGACGTGAGCTTGAGGAGGTCGAGGCGCAGGTTCTGCATGGCGAGCACGCACGATTCCAGGTTGTTCGCCACCTGGCTCCGCTGCGCCATGAGGCCGGTGAGCGTGCGCTTCTGCCGCTCGAGGAGGTCGATCTGGCGCGCATGCTGCTCGCGGTCCGGATCCGCCTGGAGCGCCGCGAGCTTCTCGTCGATGCGCGCGATGTCCCCTTCGCCCTGGATGTCGGTGTCCATCAGGTGGAGCGTGCGCGCGAGCTCGCTCGCCCGGTGGTAGAGGCCGTCCACCGTGTCGTGGATGTCGGCAAGATCCTTCCTCACCGCCGGAGCGAGCTTCTCGTAGCGGCGCAGGATCGCCTGCCGGTCCTTGTAGACCTGCTCGACCTCCTGGTAGTGCAGGCCGTACTCCTCGCGCTTCGGGAGCGGGAGCTGGCGCGGCAGCTTGCCGCCGGCGCCGACCCGCATCTTCGTTTCGACCGCGTCGGGCGCCGAAGGCCGGCTCAGCACGTCGCGCCAGCTGTATCCGGCCTGCCACAGCTTTGCGTAATTCTTGAGCAGCCCGATCCCCATGCCGAACGTCGGGAAGAGGAACCACGGCGCGTCGAGGCCGGTGGCGACGTTGATGCCGAGACAGCCGACCGAGACGGCCGCCCAGCTCGCGAACTGCCCGCGCACGCGCTGGACGATCTTCGGCTCACCCGTGTCGGGAAGGGGCGTGTCCTGGTCGCGATGGCGCGGCCTGCGCGATTCCCACGACGCGCGGGCGGCCATCGGGTCCCTCGGTGCGAGCGGACGCGGCGAGAGCGGGCGCGGGACCGCCGGCACCAGTCCTTCGCCACGCACCCGGTTCCGCACGTCCTGCCGCGCGGAACCGCCGCCCGGGCGAGCGGTCGCGGGACGCGCCGTGCCACCGGCAGGCGGTCGCGCGGCTCGCCAGCCGAGTCCGGTGGGCTGGTAGCCCGTCACGACCCGGCTCTCGAGGGCGCGGCGCAGCGCGTCGGCCGTGGGCCAGCGATTCTCGGGATCCTTCTCGAGGCAGCGCAGCACCGCGAGCGCCAGGTCCTCGGGGATGTCGCTCCGGCGGAGCCGGAGATCCGGCGCGGGCTCCGTGATCTGCTTCATGAGGATGCCCGCGACGGTCGGCGCGGTGAACGGCAGCTCGCCCACGAGCATCTGGTACGTGACGATCCCGAGGCTGTACAGGTCCGAGCGGCCGTCGATCTCGCGCTCCCCGGCGGCCTGCTCGGGGCTCATGAACTGCGGCGTGCCGATGGCCACGCCGACACCGGTGAGCGTGGCGCCCGACGTCGACGACAGCGCCTTGGCAATGCCGAAGTCGGTGACCATCACGCGGCCACGCGTCCCCTCGAGGAGGATGTTGTCCGGCTTGATGTCGCGGTGGATGACCGAGACGGCGTGGGCGGCGCTCAGTGCGTCGGCCGTCTCGCGCATGATGCGCCGCGCCTCTTCCACCGGCAGGCGTCCGCGCCGCTTGATGCGCGCGCCCACCGATTCGCCGTCCACGTAGCCCATGACGAAGTACACGAGACCCGCGCCTTCGCCGACGTCGTGGATGGGGACGATGTGCGGGTGGGCGAGGCGTGCGGCCGTCTGTGCCTCGCGCGTGAAGCGCTGGCGGATGTCCTGCTGAAAGGCGAGCTCGGGCGGAAGGACCTTGATCGCGACCCGGCGCTGGAGGCGCTCGTCGCGGGCGCGATACACCACCCCCATGCCGCCGCGGCCGATTTCCCCCTCGATCGTGTAAGCATCGCCCAGCGCCGCCGCAAGGCGGGCAGGCAACGGCCTCTCGGTCGAGTCGGTCATTCGGCGGTCTGCCTCCGCGCGGAAGGAGCGATGTGATCAGGGCAAATCGGTAGCAGTCCCCAATTTGACCGGTCGGGACCGTTCCGGCAACACGCCGACCGGCTACTACGCAGCGAGGCACCTCCGGGATTCGAGTCGGCGGCAGCCGGCGTCCGCGCGGCGTCAAATTGGCAGGACACGGTCGTCGGCGTCGACCCGCGCGCCGCTTCGGCGGGAGCGAGGTGTCGGCACGCGGCTCGGCCGCTTTCGCAAGTCATGCCTGCACTGAGGTTATGCTTAGTGAGCAAGGCTGGCACGCCCGGTGCACTTGAGTGGCCGATTCGAAGTCGTGACTGCCATTCCGCCCCACGGGGGCACGCAAGGAGTATCGATGTCCGAACGCATGACGCTGCCGGTTCTGCCGCTGCGCGAAGTGGTGCTCTTTCCCGGTGTGACGGCACCGATCGGTGCCGGGCGCCCCGCCACGCTGCGCGCGATCGAGGCGGCATTGCAGACGCCTGAAAAGCTGGTCTTCGCCGTGTCCCAGCGGGAAAACGTGGAGACCGTCACCCCTGAAGCCCTCTATACCATCGGGACGGTCGCGCGCATCGGCCAGCTCCAGCGCGGGCTCGCCGGCATGCAGCTGCTGCTGCACGGCGAACAGCGCGGCATCGCCATCCACTTCGGCGAGAAGGACGGATTCCTCCAGGCCGTCGTCCGCGAGGCGGAAGAAATGGCGCCGCTCAGCGAGGAGGATCCGGCGTTCGTCGCGCTGCACCGCGAGGTGCGCGCCCGTGCCGCGGAGCTCGGCCAGAAGTCGGGGCTGCCGGAGGAGGTCGTGAACCAGGTGCTCGCCGGCGTCAACGAGGCGGGCCGTTTCGCCGACCTCGTGGCCGGCTACATCGACATCACCCCGGCCCAGCGCCAGAGCCTCCTCGAAACGCTCTCGGTCGAGGAGCGCCTCCGTCGGGTCCTGGTGCACGTGCAGCGCCAGATCGGCGTGCTCGACGCACAGGAGGACATCAAGTCCCAGGTCCAGGAGGAGCTCGGCGAGCGCCAGCGCGAAATGTTCCTGCGCGAGCAGCTCAAGCGCATCCGCCAGGAGCTCGGCGAGGACGACGAGCGCGACGATCTCGAGGAGCTGAAGCAGAAGCTCGCGGCGCTGGACCTGCCGCCGGAGGCCCGCAAGGAAGTCGATCGCGAAATGAACCGGCTCACGCGCATCGGCCGGGAGAGCATGGAGTCGCAGGTCATCCGGACCTTCCTCGAGAACATCGCGGAGTTGCCGTGGAACGAGCGGAGCGACGAGCATCTCGACCTCAAGGAGGCGTCGCGGATCCTCGACGAGGATCACTATGCCCTCGGCGACGTGAAGGACCGGGTGCTGGAGTTCCTCGCCGTGCGCCAGCTGCGGGCGGCACAGGACGCCGCCGAGCGGGCCGAAGAGGCGGCGGCGGAGCATGCCGAGAAGAAGGAGGCGGAGGTGGCTGCGGGCGAATCCACCGATGTCCCTGCCGCAACGGCCACCGTGCCGGCGCCGAACAATCCGGCGCTCGGCAACGAGGACGACCGGACCGCCAAGGGCCCGATCCTGCTCTTCGTGGGCCCCCCCGGCGTGGGCAAGACGTCCATCGCGAAGAGCATCGCGCGGGCGATGGGACGGAAGTACGTGCGCATCTCGCTCGGCGGGGCCCGCGACGAGGCGGACATCCGCGGCCACCGGCGCACCTACGTCGGTGCCATGCCGGGCCGCATCGTGCAGGGCATGAAGCAGGCCGGCACGAAAAATCCCGTGTTCCTGCTGGACGAGGTCGACAAGCTCGGCGTGAGCTTCCAGGGGGATCCGGCGAGCGCGCTGCTCGAGGTGCTCGACCCCGCGCAGAACGACAGCTTCGTCGACCACTACCTCGGAGTGCCGTTCGACCTGAGCGAAGTGCTCTTCATCGCCACGGCCAACTTCCTCCAGAACATCCCCGGTCCGCTCCTCGACCGGATGGAAGTGGTGGACTTCGCCGGCTACACGGAGCGCGAGAAGCAGCAGATCGCGCGGCAGTACCTGATCCCGCGCCAGTTCCAGGAGAACGGCGTTTCGGCCGATCAGCTCGAGATCACCGATGACGCGCTGTCGGAAGTGATCACGGGCTACACGCGCGAGTCGGGCGTCAGGCAGCTGGAGCGGGAGATCGGCCGGTTGGCGCGCAAGGTGGCGCGGAAGATCGCCTCACAGGAGGTCGAACGGCTCACGATCGATCGCGAGATGGTGGATGATCTCCTCGGCCGGCCCAAGGTGCACCCCGAGAAGATGGCGCGCGCCGACCAGGTGGGGGTCGCGACGGGCATGTACTACACGCCCACCGGCGGCGACATCATGTTCGTCGAGGCGAGCTCGATGCGCGGCAAGGGCGAGCTGGTGCTCACGGGCCAGCTCGGCGACGTGATGAAGGAGTCGGCGCGTGCCGCGTGGACCTACGCGCGCTCGCACGCGACGGCACTGCGCATCCCCGACGAGATGTTCGACCGCGATCTCCACGTGCACGTCCCCGCGGGTGCCATCCCGAAGGACGGGCCGTCCGCGGGCGTCACCATGGCGTCGGCGATCGTCTCGGCGCTCTCCAACCGCCCCGTGCGGAACGACATCGCGATGACCGGAGAGATCACCCTCCGTGGCCGGGTCCTCCCGATCGGCGGCGTCAAGGAAAAGGTGCTCGGTGCAGTCCGCTCGGGCATCACGCGGATCATTCTTCCGAAGGAGAATGAAGCCGATCTCGTGGACCTGCCGAAGGAAGTCCGCGACAGGATCGAGGTCTCGCTGGTGCAGGAGCTCGGTGAAGTCCTGGCCCTCACCCTCCGCGGCGCCTCCTTCCGCGAAGGCCGCCTCCTCTTCGGCGACGAGAACCCGCGGGACGTGACGCCGTTGGCGGCGGGGTATCATCACTAGACGGAAGGACGGAAAGACGGAAAGCCGGAACGAAAGGGTACTCGGCCCTCCCGGCACATTGTCGGGCGGGCCGATTCCGTCGCTCTTTCCGTCCTTCCGTCTTTCCGTCCTTCCGTCCTTCCGTCCTTCCGTCGCCTACCGCTTCTCCACCCTCCGCTGCAACTCCCCCGCCGTCCCCGCATCCTCGCCGAGCACCGCGAATCGCACCGTGACCTGCAGCGGCACCGTGCCGCCGTCGCGCGTTTCGTAGGGGTGCTCGGCGAGCGCGGCGCGGAGCTTTGCGGTGATCCGCGCCGCGCCCTCCCGCCCGGCGCCGCGCAGCACGACACCGAAGCTCCTGCCGCCGTGGCGCCCGATCGGGTCGCTCGCGCGAACGGTGCCGCGCACGACGGACGCAGCGTGCGCCAGGACCCGGTCGCCGGTGACGTGACCGTGCTCCTCGTTCACGTGCCCGAATCGATCGAGCCTGACCAGGAGAAAGCTGAGCGGCGTGCCGAGGCGCTGTGCACGCGCCACCTCGTGCTCCAGCTCCGCGACGAGCGCCGAGTGATTGAGCAGGCCGGTGAGCGGATCCCGTCTCAGGACCTCGCGCACGCGCCGCCCGCGCTCGGCGCGCGCGAGAAGTGCGCCCGCGAGCGCGCGCGGGTCCGCCACCTCGGGGACGACGTCCTCCGCGCCTTCGCCGAGCGCGGAGAGCGCCGCATCGCCATCGGCGGGACCGAGCAGGATGACCGGGACACCCGAGCATCGCGCGGTCTGCCGGACGAGCCGTGCCATCGCCCGCCCGCCACCGCCGGGGAGATCGGTCGCGGCGATCACGAGGTCGGGCACCTCACCCTGCAGGTGCTCGAACGCTTCGGCGGCAGACTGCGCGCGGCGGACCTCGATGTGCCGGGCGCCGAGAGCCTCCGAGATGAGGCCGCATCTCCGGGCGTCGTGATCGGCGACGACCATCACGCCCCTCCGCGCGGTGAGCCGGATGTAGCGCTGGCCGAACCGCGTGAGGTCGGTGACCGCGCGCTCGGCGCGAATCACCTCATCGACTCCCGCGGCCGCCGCCTCGAGCCGGTCCACCGGCTCCGACGTCTCGACGATCAGCACGGCGCGCCCATGCTGCCCGTTCGCGGCCCAGGCGCCGGCACTCGCGAGCGCGGCCCGCGGGTCTCCCGCGACGATCACGACGAGCTGCGCCCGCTCGCCGCCCATCACGTCGGGAGGCGTGGCTGCCGGATCGACGATGCGGACGGCAAAGCCGGCATTCGCGATGGCCTCGCGAAGCTCGTCCGCCTCGGCCGCATCGGGAGCGAGGAGCAGCGCAAGGCGATACTGGGCGGCGGACGACGTCTCCGCCCGAAGGGTCGCTTCGGCTTCGGAGAAGAGCACGGCGAGCCGGTCGACGAGATCGTCGAGGGCGTCGGCGCCGTCGGGCCCGGGCGGGACGGCGTCGGCGAGCCAGCGCTCGGCCTCTCTTGCGGCACTGCTGATTTCCGGGAAGCCGTACGATCCACCCGATCCGACGAGCCGGTGGAAGCGGGTTCGGAGCGCGGTGTGTGCTTCCGGCAGGCCGCTCCGGAGCGCATCCACATCCGCCCGGAGCTCGGCGATGCGCGAGCCCGACTCCGCGAGGTATTCGCGCCGCAGCTGGTCGAAGGCCTTCTCGAACGGTTCCATCAGGCGCCGGCGAGTGCGAGCTGCGCCAGGCGGGCCGCGGCCACGAACGAGGCGGCCGTGCTCCAGTGCCCGTTCACCTCCGGTCCTCGCCGTGCGGCGATCACCGCGCTGCGTGTGTCCACGACGGCGATGAGCGGGGTGCCCGGCCATGCCGACTCGGGCACCCTGACGGCCGCGACGTCGGCGAAGTCGAGCGTCGCCGGGCCGGCAGCGCGAAGGTGCAGGGCCGCTCCTGCGGCGAGCGCGCGGCGCAACGCCGGGGCAAGGAGCGGGAACGCGTCGGCCGGCGCGAACAGCTCGACCGACTCCTGCGCGCGCGCCACGTCGTGCGTGATCAGCTGGAGTGCGGCGCGGGGAGAATCGATCTCGACCAGCGAAGGAGAGGAAGGGACGGCAATGCCGTGCAGCTGCGAGCCGAGCAGGTCGAGCGCTTCGCCGTGGCGGTTCGCAATGCGCGCGACGAGTGCAGCCGGTGGCTCGGGGCGATAGCGCTTCGGCCGGCCGGCATCCGCTCGCGCGGCACCCTTCTGCACGAGCGCCTCGAGTGCGCTGTAGGCGTTGGCGCGCGCGAGCCCGGCCGCGCGCGCCACCGCGTAGCCGGTTCCCGGCCCGCCGGTGAGCAGGACTTCGTAGACCAGGCTTTCCGTCGGAGTGAACCCGAACGGCGTCAGATCGATGCGCGCCATGAATCCCGGATGATCGGCCGCGTCCGGCTCCTCACCGTCTCAGGAATACGACAGCTCCCACCCGAGCAGCTTGGCGATGAGCGCGATGCGGAACGTGACATCCGCCTCCCGGCTCTCGAGCGACTTCCCGTCCACCTCGAGCGGAAAGTAGTGCCAGGTGATCTTGTTGGTCGTCTTCGGCGTGGAGCGGAGGTTCTTCGGGCGCCAGACGCCCTGCTCGTCGCAGTCGTCGATCAGGCGGTGGAGGACCCTGGTGGCCACCGGGGCCCACTGGAGCGCACCCATCCTCGCGAGCAGCTCGATGTAGTGAAGTGCGAGCGGAATGTCCTTCGCGTTGCCCTTCGAATCCGCCTCGATCGGATCGCCGAGGAGCAGGTGCTGCGGCTTCACGGCCTTCCTGCCGACCTTGATCACGAATGACTTCTTGGGCGCCGGCTGCGCGAGGTAATGTCCGAGGCGCTCCGTGAAGCCCGCGCGCTCGCGGCGCAGGTTCGGCATCGAGGCCAGCATCGCCACGGAATACCAGCTCGGCGGATTGGCCTCGGGATGCAGGGCGATCGTGGCCCCATGCTTCACGAAGGGCTTCTCGGCGAGCGGGCTGCGGAGGAAGGTGGACACCGCGCTCGCGATCTTGTGTCCCGAGCCACGGAGACGCGGGTCCTCGACGTATCCCGCCTCGGCGAGGGCCGCGCTGGCGGCCTCGCGTATGATCCCGCGCGCCCACTCCGCCGCGGCCGGCTCGGCCTTCACGACTTTCTGGAATTCGAAGAGCAGCGCCGGATCTTCATCGCGCGACAGGAGCCGGAAAAGGAGCCGCTCGGCGAGCTTGAACGGCCGCGTCCCCGGCGGCCAGGCGAGCTGCAGGAGTCTCCGGTACTGCGGGATCGTGCCGACTTCCTTGATGCCGTCCTTGGCGGAAGCCGCAAGGCCGAGGAGGTTCCCGCCCCAGACGCCGGTCTCCTTCTGGCGCTTGACGACGGCCAGCGCCGCCTTCGACTGGGTGACGGCATCCTGCGCAGCCTGAACGGCCGCCGGATCCGAGCCGGGAGGGGCGAGCTCGACGAGCGTGCGGTACCGGATCGACTCGCAGGCATTGGCCAGAAGCCAGCTCAGCGGGATCCGGTGCTGCGTCGGAAGTTCCAGAGGGGGCTCCCGGGCGATATGGTGGGTTCGAAGCGCCGGATAATATCACCGCACTGGTAGTTGCGCCACTTGATACGACGCGGGTTCGTGGATGCTGTTGCGCAGCAGGTGCTTAGCGGCAAAGGCAACTGCCTGCCGCATATGACTGGCCAGACAGTCAGCACCGCGGAATGAGAGAAGGGCCCCGTGGGCCCCTTCCTTTCCCCGACCTCGCCTACTGCGCGATCCGCGTCGCCCCCGCCTCCCGGAACTCCGATTGCGCGCTCCAGGTCGGCTGCCCCGGAGCCTCCGCGACGGCGAGCGCCACACGGAGAACCACTCGCATGACCTGCTCGGCACCGTCGTAGCGGAACGACGGCAGGACCTCGTCCGCGGGCTGGTGGTACCGGCGGGCATTGTACTCCTCTTCCTGGCGTCGGCCGAAACTCTCCGGCTGGGCAACGAAGTCAGTACCGGGTTGCAGCGAGAGTGCGGGAACGCCGGCACGCACGAGCGGGAAATGATCGGACCGGAAGAAGTACCCCTTCAGGAGTGCGTCGTCGTTCGTCGAGACCGTGAGCCTCTCCGCGGCCGCCGCGCGCGAGAAATCCCGGCCGAGCGATGACTGATCGAGCCCGAGCGCGGCGATGTCCCGCGTGCGGCCGAGGACGTTGATGACATCCACATTGAGGACGGCGGCGATGTTCCGGAGCGGGATCGACGGGCGCGCCGCGAATGCCGTGGAGCCGAGCAGCCCCGATTCCTCGGCGCCGAACGCCATGAAGACGACGGAGCGCGATGGCCGGGCACCACTCGAGGCGAGCGCCTCCGCCATGGCCAGCATCGCGCCCGTGCCCGACGCATTGTCCACGGCGCCATTGTAGACGGAGTCGCCGTCGACCGGAGTTCCGATGCCGAGGTGATCGTAGTGCCCGCCGATGATCACGGCTTCGGCCGCGCGCGGGCCGCGACCGGGGAGGCGCCCGATCACGTTGTACGTCTCGGAATGCACGACGCGACTCTCCACCCTCGCTTCGGCTCGGCCACCCAGCGGCACGGCGCGGAATCCCTTGCGAGCGGCGCCGGCCATGAGGCGATCGAGGCTGTCGCGCCCGCCCACGAGGGCGGATGCCGTCTCGGACGTGAGCCATCCGGCCACCTTGAGCGGGCCCGCCGGCCGTGCCACCCGCACCTGCGGCCCGGTCCAGCTCGACGACACGGTGCCCCACGGATAGGTCGCACTCTCGGTGGTGTGCACGAGGAGGATCCCGGCCGCACCCTGGCGCTCGGCCTCCTCGAGCTTGTAGGTCCAGCGCCCGTAGTAGGTGAGGATCTTTCCCCGGAAGATGGTGGTGTCCTGGAGACCGGGATCGTTGACGAGCGCGACGACGATCTTTCCTCTGACGTCGGTGCCCGCGTAGTCGTTCCACTGCTGTTCGGGCGCGACGATCCCGTATCCGACGAACACGAGATCGCCGGACGCGGCCACCGACGCGCTGTCGTGCATCGACCAGAGCACGAAATCGTCCCGATACGTCAGCGCCCGCGGCGAGCCCGCTTGAGGAATAGTGAGCGCGGGCGCGGGATCGAGCGAAATGATCGGCACGCGGTGATAGTACGAGCCCGAGTCTCCTGCCGGCTCGAGGCCCAGGCGCAGGAACTGCTTCGCGATGTAGAGTGCCGCGAGGTCTCCGCCGCGTGTCCCGGGCGCTCGGCCCTCGAGGAGATCGTCGGCGAGGAATTCGAGGTGCGCCTGCATGACGCGGCCGCTCACGGCCGCGGCGGCATGATCTGCGGCGGTGCGATTCCTGGGCGCTTTCGGTGCCGACGCCTGCTGTGCCGTGAGCGGCGACGCGACGGCCGCGATCAGGAGAAGACTCAGCGTTCGCATGAATGGCTCCGGTTGAAGAACTGTTCGATCGCCGCGGCCACGCGATCGGGCTGGGCCTGATGCGGCCGATGCAGTGCGGCGTCGATCGGCACGAGGGAGGCGCAGGGAAGCTGCGCCGTGATCGCTTCGCCGGTCTCGAACGGGATCGTCGGATCGTGTCGTCCCCAGATCACGAGCACAGGCTTGGCGAGCAGGTGGAAACGCTCCCTCAGCGCGGCGAAATCGAACTGCTCGAGCACCGCGCGGGCGGCATGCCGGTAGGCGGTATCCAGCACCGGATCGTATCCGGCGAGGCTGTCCGGCTCACGCAGCCACGCCGGATCGTGGACCGGAATCACCAGCGGTGTCGCGGTTCCGGCGAGTCCGGCGACGACGGGTGGCAGCGAATCGATCAGTCCCGCGATCTCGTATCCGGCCGGGGCGATGAGCACCGCGGCGACGACGCGCGGCTCCGACATCGCGAGCGAGGCCGCGATCTCTCCCCCCATGGAATGGCCGACCACCACCACCGGACCCTCGGTCCACTGCGAGATGAATGCAGCCATCCGGCGATGCATCGCCTCGAGCGAATAGGGGCCGGCCGGCTTGTCGCTCACGCCGAAGCCAGGCAGATCCACGGCCACCACGTGAAAGCGAGTTCCGAGACGGTCCGCCACGGCGCGCCATGACATCAGCGATTCGCCATACCCGTGCAGGAGCACGAGCGTCGTGTCGCCGGCGCCGAGCCGGACCGTCCGGAGTGCCACGTCGTCGGCCCGGAGCCACTCGGCCGCATGCGGTGCGCGCCCTGCCGGGATGCGCTCGACGAGACCGAGCACGGTGATGAGCCCGAGCAGGATGAGCGGGAGCCCCCAGCGCTCCTTCAGGGAGCCGGACATCGCACGCGGGAGATCGTCCCCGGCACACCGTACGCGGCTTCACTCGCGAGGGCGAGCGTGGCCTCATCGAGCCACGTCACGCCTTCGCCCTGCAGCTCGAGACCGAGGATCGCGCAGCCGCGCTTCCGCCCCGGGCGCAGCCTCCCCGCCTCATCCAGCGTCAGGAAGTAGAGCCCCACATAGGTGCGAACGACGAGCGTCGCGCCGTCGGGGTGCAGTGCCGCATCGGTGACGAGATCGGCGATACCGCCCTGCGGAAGGTCGAGGATGCCCGCGGAACTGGCGGTGACCGTGCGCCCGAGGGTCCACGCAGTCGCCGCCAGGCGGAATACCTGGATCCGCTCGTTTCTGCCCTTTGAAATGAGGAGGAGCTCCTCGCGCGGTGTCACCACGAGCGCCTCCACGTCGTGCGCTCCATCCGGGTACCTGAACCTGAGCACATCCACCGAGTCGATCCGGTGCCGCGTCTGCCTTCGCCTGACGATGCCCGTGTCGATCACCGGTTCCCGCACGCGGTAGATGACCACCCGCTCCCGCCGCGCGCCGTTGTCGCCGGTATCCGCGATATGGAGGCACGATTCCGCGCCGCACGGCCCGAGCGACAGCGCCTCCCAGTCTGCGTTGCGTGCGCCCTCGATGCGCCAGGTTCCGAGGACGCGGCCCGTGGTGTCCACGGCGTGCAGCTCCGCGGGATTTCCCGAATCTTCGATGGTCCAGAGGATGCCGGGATACCTGCGGCTCGCCGCGAGACCCGAGCTTTCGTCGAGCCGGTCCTCGGAGAAGCTCCCGGTCTGCCGCGCTTCGGCGGGAGGGTCGAGCGTCCACGGCACCTGTGCGGCGGCGAGCGACGGAAGGAGTGCGAGTGCCGCGAGAAATCGCACGCCGTATCCCCGGCTACTGGTACTGGATGTAGACCGGTGATGGATACAGCTCGATCACCTGCTTCGGGGTCATCATCGGCTTGTCGTTCTTGTAGAAGAGCTTGAATCCGGTGTACTGCACCGGATCGCGCTGCACCACGGCGCGCCACGTGGAGCGCTTGAGCTGCGGTGACCCGAACCCGTCCATGTCGATGACCACCTGAACCAGCGGGTCCTTCCGGATGTCCGCGGCGTTGGTGAGCATCCTCTCGGTGAAGCGGTGAATCACGAGGATCTTCGGCGGTACGCCGTCCGTCCGCACGATGTCCGCGAGCAGGCCGATCGCGTAGTTCACGTCCGCCGCGTCCATCGTCCCGATCCGCCGCCCGGGGCGGATGCCGTCGTACATGTCGAATTCCGGGTCGAGTGCCAGATGGACATACGGGCGCCGGAGGAACGGGACCAGCCGCGGGAGCTCGGACCGCACATCACTCAGGCCCACCTGCACGTCGACGAAGAAGAGCCACCCGCGCTCTTCCGCCCACTTCGCCACCCGCTCCATCAGGCTGTCGCTCATGCGAAGGCGATACTTGCCGTCTGCGCCCGCGGACGCCTGCGCCACCGTCACGATCATGTGGAGTGCCGGGCGCACGGTCTTCGTCGAGTCGGCCTCGGCCCACTCGGCGGCCGTCTGCTCGAGCTTGGCCAGCATCTGCGCCGGCGGGAGCTCGCCGAGGATGCCCATCCGCTTCGACAGCGGGTTCCCGTAGAAGGCGACGATCCGGTGCGACGGCAGCAGCGCACCCGGCGCCGGCGGAGGCAGCGCCGGCCACGGAACGGTGTCGGTGGCGGCGAACCGACGGGCGGTGCCGCCGCCGCTGCGCGATGCCCGCGCGGCACGGATCGAATCCGCCCGCGCGACGGAGTCGGCCCGCGCGACCGAATCCGCCCGGATCGAATCGGCCCGGGCGATCGAGTCGGCGCGGATCGAGTCCGTGCGGATCGAGTCGAGCCGGATCGAGTCGGCTCGGAGCGAATCGGCGATGGCCTGGCGACGGGCGGCGTCGGAAAGTGTGCTGCAGCCGAAGAGCAGGGGAAACACGACCAGCAGGATGCCGAAGCACCGTCGCATGAGCTGCACAGGTCTGGCTCGCGGAGGATCGGGGAGCGGCCCGGAAGGTATCGGCGCGCTACCCCGGAAGATCGGGGCGCCGCCCCGGGAGCGGGGCCCGCGGGTCCGCGGGCCGGCAACGAATCTACCGACCCGGGGCCGCCGGGAGTACCCGAAGCTCGATGCGGCGATTGCGGGTCTGCGCCGCCGCATCGGTGCCACCGGTGAGGCGCTGGTCGGAGCCATATCCCCGGGCGGTGACGCGCTGCAGCGAAACGCCCTTCGCGATCAGGTAGCGCCGCACCGCGTCGGCCCGCAGCTGCGTCAGGTGCCGCGTCTCGGCGGTGGTTCCGTCGCCATGCGACGCGATTTCGACGGTGACATTCGGCTGCGCCACGAGCGCCGTTGCCAGCGAATCGAGCACGGGCGCGGCCGCATCGGGGAGGCGCGCACTCTGCCGCGCGAACGCGATCGGCAGGATCCGGCGCGAGCCCGGCGTGAAGGAAGTGCCCGAGCTGCCTTCGGGCACGCCCGGCGGGCAGCCGAACGTGTTGACCGCCGCGCCGGCCGGCGTCCGCGGACAGCGGTCGAGCCCGTCGAGCACGCGATCGCCATCTTCGTCACCCGGGCAGCCGAGCTGGTCCACACTCGCGCCTTTGGGGGTATCGGGGCAGCGGTCGAGCCCGTCGGAGACGCCGTCATCATCCGAGTCCTGCGGGCAGCCGCGGGCATCGACACCGGCGCCGGCCGGCGTGTCGGCGCACTGGTCAACGCCATCGGGGACGTTGTCGGCATCGGCGTCTTCCGGGCAGCCCGCTGCGTTGACGCGCGCACCGGCGGGCGTTGCGGGACAGCGGTCGAGGCCGTCGAAGACGCCGTCGCTGTCCGAGTCGCTCGGGCAGCCGCGTTCGTCCGTGAGGGTCCCGAGCGGCGTGTCGGGGCAGCGGTCGTCGGTGTCGAAGACGCCGTCACGATCGGCGTCGGTCACCGGCTTGCTGCCGAGCATGACGCTCACGCCGGCGCTGCCGCCGACGTTCATCACGCCGTCATCCCCCGCGCGGGTCGCGAGCCCTTCCAGGCGCAGCATGATGGTTTCGGTGATGCCCACGCGGAACCCGGCGCCGCCAAGCAGTCCGGATGCGCTGCCGCACGGGCCCAGCACCGTGCTGCCAGGGCAGAGATTGTTGTCGTACGACGTGGATCCGAGGCCGAGCTTGAGATAGGCCGAGTTTCTGTTGCCGATCGGCAGGTTGCCGAGGAGCGCCCCGGTGAACGTGCGCACGCTCCAGGACGGGCCGGCGCGGGACTTCGGCGAGGAAAAGCCGAACTCGCCTTCCAGGGAGAGCCGGAACGGCAGCCAGATGCCGATGCGCGCCAGCCCGCCCGCACCCGTCTGCAGGTTGGTCGCGTCGTCGAACGAGGTGACGGACATGCCCGCGCCGGTCTCGATGAAGTACCGGCGCTGCTGTGCGGCGAGGGGCAGGGCGCAGATCGCCCCGCCCAGGACGAGGGCGGCGACGCGCCCGGCGGCTCGGCAGGTTCCCATGATTCCTATAGATATGCCCCGCCCGAGCCGGGGACAAGGCGCTGCGTCACAGTGCGCGCGCGCACTTGGCAGGCTTTATGGCCGCCGCTACGATTCGCCCTGAACCCTCACTGCGAGGTGGCCGTGCGCGTCCGGATCGAATACTGCGTCATCTGAAACTACCAGCCACGAGCCGCCGGTCTGGCGGCTGAGCTGCAGCAGCACTTCCCCGGAGTCGAGGTCGAGATGGCCCCCTCCTCCGGCGGCGTGTTCGAAGTCGCGGTGGACGGCGAGCCGATCTTCTCGAAGAAGAAGATGGGACGCCACGCCGCACCCGGAGAAATACTCGCGCTCATCCGCGAGCTGAGAGGAGTCTAGCGCTGCGTATCGCGATCTCGACCGGCGGCGGCGACGCCCCCGGGCTCAATGCCGTCATCCGCGCCGTCGTCCTGTCGGCGCACCAGCGCGGCTGGCGGACCTACGGCATCCAGCGCGGGTTCGAAGGGCTGCTGAGCTTCGACGGCGTCGTGAAGCTCGGGCCCGAGGAGGTCCGTGGCATCACCCACCTCGGCGGCACCATCCTCGGCACCACGAACCGCGGCAACCCTTTCCGCTACATCGGGCGCAACGAGGCCGGAGACGAGTACGAGTACGACAGGTCCGACGACCTCTGCGGCGCCTTCCGCGCCTCCGGCTTCGATGCGCTCGTCTCGATCGGCGGAGACGGCAGTCTCCAGATCGCGCACCAGCTCGCGCTCAAGGGGCTGCCCGTCGTCTGCGTGCCGAAGACGATCGACAACGATGTCGCCGGCACGCAGCGGACCTTCGGCTTCGATACGGCGGTGAGCACGGCAACCGAAGCGCTCGACCGGCTCCATTCGACGGCGGAAAGCCACGAGCGGGTCATGGTCGTCGAGCTCATGGGACGGTACGCAGGATGGATCGCGCTGAACAGCGGGATCTCGGGAAGCGCGGACGTCATCCTCCTGCCCGAGATCCCGTTCGACATCGAGAAGGTCTGCGCGAAGATCCGGCAGCGCGACGAGGCAGGCAGGCGTTTCAGCATCGTCGTCGTCGCGGAAGGCGCCACCCCGAAGCACGGATCGGTGGCGCTCGTCGAGCGGCGCGGCGTCGGCACGGTCGACCGGCTCGGGGGCATCGCGAGCCAGGTGGCCCGGGCCATCTCGGAGCGGACCGGCAAGGAAGTGCGCGCGCTCGTGCTCGGTCACCTGCAGCGCGGCGGTTCGCCGACGACGTACGACCGGCTTCTGGCGTTGCGGTTCGGGTCGGCTGCGGTGCGCGCCATCGCGGCCGGCACGTTCGACGTCATGGTCGGGCTCAACGGGCCGACGATCACCTGCGTCCCGCTCGAGGAAGTGGCCGGACGGACCAAGAACGTGCCGCTCGACTCCGACGTGATCCAGACTGCGCGCGAGCTCGGCATCAGCCTCGGCGACTAGGCCCTCCCGGTCAGCTCCTCATTTCCAGAAACCGCCGTACGATCGCATGGCCGTGCTCGGTGAGCACCGACTCGGGGTGAAACTGCACCCCGTGCACCGGGTGCTCCGCGTGCCGGACGGCCATGATCTCTCCATCCTCCGATGTCGCGTTCACCAGGAGCTCCGCCGGGAGCGACTCGCGCTCGAGCACGAGCGAGTGGTAGCGTGTCGCCGCGAACGGACTCGGGAGGCCCGTAAGCACGCCCGTGCGGTCGTGCGAGATCGCGGAGGTCCGGCCATGCATCGGCCGCCCCGCCCGCACCACCCGCGCGCCGTATGCCGCGCCGATCGCCTGGTGGCCGAGGCAGACGCCGAGCACCGGAACCACCGGCCCGAGGCACCGGACCACGTCCACCGAGATGCCGGCCTCCGCCGGCGTGCAGGGGCCGGGCGAGATGATGATGTGCGTCGGCGCGAGTGCGGCGATATCGTCCACGCCGGCCGCGTCGTTCCGCAGCACGTGCGGATCAGCGCCGAGCTCGCGCACGTAGCGCGCGAGGTTGTGGACGAACGAGTCGTAGTTGTCGAGCAGGACGATCATGCGAGCGCCTCGATGAGCGCGCGCGCCTTGTGCAGCGTTTCCGCGTACTCGAGGGCCGGGTCCGAATCCGCCACCACCCCGCCGCCGGCGTTGAAGCAGACCCGGCCTCCGGTCGCGAGGTAGGTGCGGATCACGATGCTGGTATCCATGTCCCCGCTCAATCCGACATAGCCGATCGAGCCGCAGTACACCGAGCGCCGCACCGGCTCGAGCTCGGCGATGATCTCCATGGCCCGCACCTTCGGCGCGCCGGTGATCGACCCGCCGGGGAACGCGGCGCGCAGCAGATCGAACGCGTCGCATGCCGCCTCGAGCCGGCCCGTCACCGTCGATACGAGGTGGTGCACCGTCGGCAGCGTCTCGAGGGCGAGCAGGGCGGGGACCTCCACGCTTCGGGGCCGGCAGACGCGCGAGAGATCGTTCCGGAGGAGGTCCACGATCATCACGTTCTCGGCCTGGTCCTTCGCGCTCCCGGCCAGCTCGCGCGCGAGCGCGGCGTCGCGAGCGGGATCGGCATCTCGCGGGCGGGTGCCCTTGATCGGCCGGGTCTCGACGCGGTCGCCATCGAGCCGGAGGAAGCGTTCCGGGGACGCGCTGATCACCTGGAACGAGCCGCCGTCGAGAAACGCCGAATACGGCGCAGGGTTGCCCGCGCGGAGGCGGCGATACAGCTCCAGCGGCGCGCAGGGCAGGGGGGCCTCGAACCGCTGCGAGATGTTCACCTGGAACACGTCACCGGCCAGGATGTACTCACGCACGCGCGCCACGGCAGCCATGTACTCCGCGCGCGTGAAATTCGAGGACGGCGGACCAGCGTGCGCCGCCGGCGGGCCGGGGGCGGCGCGAGCCGGGGCGCGCTCCAGCAGGTCCAGCACCTCGCGGGCACGCGCGGCGGCCCGGCGAGCCGCAGCCACGCCACGCTCGGGAATTCCGGACGAGATCAGCCACGCGGCGCCGGCGTCGTGGTCCCAGGCAATGACCCAGTCGTAGAGTCCGAGCCAGACGTCGGGCACATCGATGTCGTCCGTGCGCGGCGGCGGGAGGTGCTCGAGCACGCGCCCGTGATCGTAGCCGATGACGCCGGCGATTCCTCCCTGGAACGGAGGCAGCGAGGGGATCCGCAGGGTCGCGAAGCGCGCGAGCGCCGAGCGTGCATCCGCGAGTGCATCATCCGGCACGCGGCTGGTGAAGCGCTGCACCGGATCGGCGGCCAGGTATGAGTAGCGGCCCGTGGGACCACGGGCTGCGCTGTCGAGGAAGAGGAGATTGGGAAGATGGGCGAGCCGCTCGCAGCAATCGAGCGGCTCGGGAGCGGGCGAGAGCCGCGTTACGAGGAGATCCACTTCTTCCGGGTGCCGCTGAGCGCGCCCCCGGCGGGTCTCCACGTCGCCTGCCGCTCGATGACCTGTGCGAGCTCGAGATCCTTGTCGGTCACGCCGCCGGCGGTGTGCGTGTTGAGGCGGACTTCCACCTTCCCCCAGCTCACCTTCAGATCGGGATGGTGGTCGGCGGCCTCGCAGAGAAAGCCGATCATGTTCACGAGCATGAGCGTCGTGGGCCAGCCATCGGTGGCGAATTCACGGCGGATGGCGGACTCCGATTCGGTCCAGCCGGGCAGTGACGCCAGGCGGTCCGCCAGCTCGGCTCCGGTGTACGTGCGCTCGGACATCTCAGCGTACCTTCGTCGAATAGGTGGCAGTCTGGCCCGGACTCTCCTCGACTTCGATCTCGAGCCGCGTGAGATGCGTGACGCCGCTGGCCACCAGTTCGTCGCGTACCTGCATCGCGAGGTATTCGGCCAGCTTTTCCGCGGTGCTATTGGCGATCGGGAGGATGGCGCAGTCGCGCTTCGGGAAGACGTAGCGCGGCTCGCCGAAGACATCGACCGCGATCTGCTCGCCGCGGTCGTGCACGACGATCTTCGGGCTGCCGGCGGGAAGCAGCACGCGGTGGTCGATCGCGTCCACGAGCCGCCGCACGATCTGCTTGAGGATGCTGAAGTCGATGACGAAGAGCGACTCCGCGTCGAGCCCGCCTTCGACGGCGACGCCCACGCGGTAGTTGTGCCCATGGAGCGCTTCACACTGGTGCCCGCGCATCGTGATGAAATGCGCCGACGAGAACGTCAGGTAGTCCTTCGAAACGGCGACGCGAAACGTGTCCGACACGAGGCTCCGGAGCCGGGGAAGAGACACTAAAGGTAGGGCGGGAGGCATGACGCGGGGAAGGATGGCGCCGCTCCGGGGTTCGCGGGCGTGGTGTCCGGGCCGGGGCCCTGCTTGCAGCAATCGGGAGTTCGGCTTATATTCGGGGACTCCCAAGCCTTGGCATTTCAACACGTTACCAGAAAACGCATGGCTAGAGCCGTCGAGCGGCCCAACCGCTATTTCGCCTTCCTTCGCCGCCTGCGGGCGGAGGGCCGGAGCAACATGTACGGTGCCGTGCCGTACCTGGCCGCGGCATTCGGCATCGATCGGAATGAATCGTTCCGCATCGTCTGCGAGTGGGTCGATGCGCAGGAAGCGCTCGCGGGAAATCCCGCCGTCCCGAAGACGAGCGTGCCCGCCGAGCGCGCGTCAGCCCCCACCTTTTTCGATCCTCTCCCTGCCGCCGAGCCCGCTGTCGTTGCCCGCGCGGCCGCCGGAAAGGCTGCTGCGCGGAAACCCGTCAAGCAGCGAGAACGCGCTCCAGAAACTCCGCAGAAGCGGGGGCGCAGGAAGCCGCCGCACTCGTCCGATTCCCGGGCCGCCTGACCCGGGCCCGCGTCCACTCCACGGGACACCCGGGCTCCGTGCGGCCCCGGGATCGATCGCAAATTCAATGAGTTAGCGAGTGGCACAAGCTTCGCTTATCTGGGAGGGCGTCGGTCAGATTCCCTTTCACATCGTCGAGGCTGTCATGCGAGTCATCCGTCTCGCGGTTCCTGCGGCGCTCATCGCCCTCTCGATCGTCGGTACGTCGGCCGAAGCGCAGACGCGCGTCGTCGTCGAGTCCCGCTCCGGGTATCCCGCCGCGTACCGTCGCCCGCCCGAGCGCCGGTACATCGCCCCCCGTGTCGTCTTCGTCGAGCGCGTCGTCGTGCGCGAGCGCAATGCCGACCGCTGGTGGCGCCGGCACGGGTACCGTCCCGTGAAGCTCTATTACTGGCGGGGGCGCTTCTACGAGCGCGATCTCCCGCGCGTCGCCACGCGCACCGTCGTGGTCTACGAGCGCGGCGGCCGGTTCTATCGCGCCGCGAGCCATCGCTACGACCGGTACGACCGCTTCGACCGGGACGACGATTACTACAAGGACGACCGGTACTGGTACAACGAGCGGTCCGGCAAGTACGAGCGCTCCGACCGGGACGATCGCTACGACCGCGACGAGCGGGATCGGGATCGCAGCGAGTACCGCGATCGCCAGGAGTATCGCGAGGACCGCGAGCGAGAGCGCGAGCGGGAGCGGCGGTAGATCAGGCACGCGAGGGGCAGACGGCGCGAGCGGCCAGTCCGGTGCTCGCGCCGTCTGCGTTGGCCCCACAACCCCGCGCTCGCCGGCCGCGTTGTCTATTCTGCTGAACCTGCGTAATCTGCGGCATGCACCCGGCGCGCGACCACCACCTCCCTCCGGATCCCGACGCCTACCGCCGGGCACCGCATCCCCACGGCCGCATCATCGTCATCGCCCCCACTCGCGCCGCATGCGAGACCATCGAGCTCGCGCTCGGCCTGCATCTCGACACGCTCCTCGAGCGTGAACATGGGCGCGAGCTGCGTGAATGGGCGGCCGCGGGGAAGGCGTTCGGCATCGTGGCCGGCACGGGGACGGGAAAGACGCTCGGCATCCGGCCTATCGCCGAGTCCGTGCTGCAGGAGCCGCTCCGCGTGGGCGTGGTCAATCGCGAGCGCGAGGCTACGCCCGAGACGCCGTCGTGGAATGTCGTGATCGTCACGACCGGTATCGCGCGTCGCTGGTTCGAGGATGACCTCATCAGCGGCCGCGACACGATCATCGTGGACGAGATCCACCAGACATCCGCCGAGCTCGAGCTCTGCCTGGCGCTGGGCAAGCGCGCCGGCTGCCGCTTCATCTGGCTCAGCGCCACCGTCGATCCCACGTTCTACGCGCGCTACCTCGAGAGCAGCGAGGTGCTCGAGACGCGGGCATACGACCCGAAGCTGCGCGCGCGCGTCGAAGTGGAGGCGATGCAGCCGCTCGAGTTCCTCGACGAGAAGTTCATGCGGCGGATCATCAAGGAGAAGCGCGGCGTCGCCGTCTTCGTCCCGACCCGCGCGGAAGTCGAGAAGCTCGCGATCGAGCTCGGCGAGCAGTGGAAGCGCCTCACCACGGCCTTCTACCATGGCGGCGAGCCGATCCGCGTCATCCGCCCCTTCCTCGACAGCGAAGTGCCGCGGCCCTGGCTGCTGGCGATGACCGCAGCCGGGCAGAGCGCGCTCAACGTGCGCGGGCTCGACACCGTCGTCATCTACGACGCGCGCTACGGGAACGTCGTCGAGCGCGGCCGCAACGTGCTCCACCGCATGTACCTCGGCGCGAACGAGATCCTGCAGATGGCGGGCCGGGTGCACGGGCGCGTGCCGGGCGGGGAGGTGTGGATCCTGAGCGACCGCGATCTCGTGTTCGAGGAACTCCGTCCCACGCCGCCCGAGTTCCAGCTCGCCGGGGACGCGGAGCGTGTCGCCATCACCTGTGCCGCGCTCGGCGTGGACGCCGGCGATCTCGACCTCCCCGTGCCGCTCGACCGGACCGCGTACCGCCGCGCGCTCGAGACGCTCACATCACGCGGGCTCGTCGAGCGCGGGCGCCTCACCGCCTACGGCCGCGAGGTCGAGGCGATGCCGGTGGACCGCTCGTGGGGCGAGATGCTCGTGCATGCCGACGGCGACCTCATCCCCGTCGTTGCCGTCTGCTCCAACATCGATTCCCTGCACCGCATGACGCGCGACGAGCGCGATCTGCACGGGCTGGTCGCCAACGGCAGCGATCACCTCACCGCCTACAACGTCTACGCCGAGGCGGTGAATCAGCACGGCTACCTCGGCGAGGTATACGGCCTCCCGCGTCATCTTTTCGAGGACGGGCTCGAGGAGTGGGCGGAGCGTCGCGGCGTGCTCATCAAGGCGATCGAGGATACCGCACTCGGGACGGCCAGCGTCTATCGCGCACTCGAGGTGCCGCTGCCGAAGCAGCTGCCGTACGCGTCGAAGGAGCTCCGGAAGCGGTTCGCCGATCTCGTCGCCCGGATCATGCCGTTCGACCTGGTGATCGACGAGCACACGGCGGACGGGCAGGAGGCGCGGGTCTCGAAGACGTCGGTGGCGGGAAGCTGGGGTGCGGTCGCGGGCAATCTCCGGTTCTTCGCCGACCGATTCGGCATCCCGCGTGCCGCGATCGAGGGAACGACGCTTCCGTACGACCTGGTCCGCGAGCATGCGACGTGGGGGCCGCCGCGCATCGGCGTCGGCGGGCCGCGCAAGCACCAGCGCGTCACCGTGAGCCGGATGCGCGAGTACTTCGGCTTCGAGCTCGAGACCGATGTCCAGGTGCTCGAAGGGCGCTTCCCGCCGGAACACCGGGACGCCGCGCTCGATGCGCTCGCCGAAGCGCTCCTCGCGGGCGAGACGATGCACCCCGATCAGGCCCGGATCCGGCGCGCCGTGGAGCAGCTCGGTGAGCTCTGGCGGCGCTCCGGGGGCGCGCTGGTGAATCTCGACCCGCCCTCGCTGCTCAAGCGCATCCGCTCGCAACTGGTCCAGGAGGGCGTCGAGAGCTGGGAGTCGTTCGTCCGTGCGCGGATTGCGCTCGATCCGGCGGAGCTCGTCGACGAGAAGGTGCGCGAGCGGCTCCAGGCACTGCCGGACAGCATCCACGTGAAGGGCGATTCCGCGCCGGTCGACTACGAAGTGCGCGACGGCCGCGGGATCGCGCGGGTCACGTTGCGCGAAGGCCAGGCTCGCCGCATGCGCGCGGGGGATATCCCGCCGCTCGACCGCCCGCTGCACTTCGCAGTGCGCCGGGGCAACCACCCGCCCGTGCTCGCCGAGAATCTCGACGACCTGCGCGACGCTCTCGACCGGCAGCCCCGGTCGGGACGGGACGGAAGGGCGGAGGGACGGAAGGATGGAAGAGGTGGTGGCCGAGGCGGCAGAGATGGTGGCAGAGGCGGCGGTGGCGCGAGTGGTGCGAAAGGCGCCGCGCCGCGGGGCAAAGGCCATCGGCAACGGCACCAGCGAAAAGGCCGGGGACGCTGATCCCGGCCTTATCTCACTTCCCCAATCTTTCCGACTTTCCGACCTTCCGACCTTCCGTCCTTCCGTCCTTCCGTCCTTCCGTCCCCTCGCCCCATCCCCCCTACAGCGTCGCCAGCCAGTACCGATCATACACTTCCCGCACCGCCTCCCGGTCGTCGCCGAGGAGGAGTGGAAGCTGCATGCCGTCGAGCGTCGAGAGGACGACCCGGAGGTGCGGGATCGATGGCTCCGGCAGCGCGAGCGCGGTGGCCATCGCGGCGGCGACGCGCCGCAGGTCGTCGCTGGTGGCGGGCAGGGCGTCGCGCACGGTGCGGTCCTGCACGGTGGCGAGCGCGAACCATGCGGCGCACTCGCCGCTCGCCGTTTCCGCGGTGAGCACCTCCCAGAGGGCATCGAGTGCGTCGGTACCGCTGCGACCGAACGCCCCTGCGCGCCGCGCCAGTCGCTCCTTCCGGAGCGCGGCGGCCACCAGGCCCAGCAGCTGCCACTTCGTCTCGAAGTGATAGTGCACGAGGCCCTTCGCGCAGCCCGCCTCGCGCGCCACGCGTTCCACCGTCCATCCTGCGAGCCCGTCGCGGATCAGGATCGCCTTCGCCGCATCGATGATCCGCTGCTGACGCATCCCGTTGCCGTTCGCGGGAAGAACCGGACGCAGTGCACCTGCCGGGGCGGCGAGGGTCGTAGTCATCCGAGTGGGGCTCTCTCTCGATGGAGGTGGAGGTTACGCGCCGGTGCCGAAGCGCCGCTGATCGGCGTCGCCCTGCCGGTGGATCCGATCGCACATGATGTCGCAGAGCAGGAGCACGTCCCGGTCCGCGAGGCTGTAGTAGACGAAGAGTCCTTCCTTGCGCCTGGCCACGAGCCCGGCGGCATGCAGGAGCTGGAGGTGCTTCGAAACGTTCGCCTGGCCGAGTCCGGTCGCCGTGATGAGCTCGGAGACGGCCATTTCTCCATGGCGGAGGACATCGAGCATGCGGAGGCGCGCCGGCTCGCCGAGCGCCTTGAAGCGTTCCGCCACACGGGCGAGCTGCGCCGGGGAGAGCGAGCCCTTCATCGCACCGCCTCCGCATTGCCGCGCTCGACCGCGCCGCCCTCGGCGGCCCAGGCGCCGAACCCGCCCGTCAGGTTGACCACGTCCTTGATGCCGCGGGCCTGGAGAATGCTGGCGGCGATGGCCGAGCGCCCGCCGCCCTGGCAGTGCAGCACCAGAGGACGCCCCGCCGGCAGGTCGCTCATGCGCTCGGGAATCTGGCCCAGGGGAATGTTCGTGACGTCGGGGAGATGTCCCGCCTCCCATTCGTCCACCGCGCGCACGTCGAGCACCGCGACCTCGCCGCTGGCGATCTCCGCGGCGAGCTCCGCCGGCCGCATCTGGCGGATGGTCTCGAGCGAGCGGCCTGCCGCCGCCCACGCCGCCACCGCGTCGGTCGAGAACCATCCGGCCACGCGATCGAGGCCGATCATCGCGAGGTCACGCACCGCCTCGTCGAGGGCGCGGCCGCCGTCGGTCGTGAGCAGGTAGAAATCCTCGTGGTACGGGAGGAACCACCCGGCCCAGGTCGTGAACGACTTGTTGAGCGGGAGGTTGATCGTGCCGGGCACGTGACCCGCGGCGAAGGCGTCCGCCGACCGGGTGTCCGCGACGGTGCAGCCGCGATCGATGAGCGCCGGCAGTTCCGCCGGGCGCATCGCCCGCGGGCGGGCGATGGCGCCGAGGATGGGCGGACCGTCGCGGTTGATCCGCTTCATCTCCGCGAAGTAGCGCGGCGGCTCCGGCTGTCCGATCAGCACCTCGCGCACGAATGCATCCTCCGACTCGGCGGTCAGGCCCCAGTTGACGATCCGCTCGTACCCGAGCGTGGTCTGCGGCACGGCGCCGAGCGCCTTTCCGCAGGCGGACCCTGCACCATGGCCGGGCCAGATCTGGAGATGGTCCGGCAGCGTCTTGAAGCGCTGCAGGGAAGCAAAGAGCTGCCGCGCGCCCGCTTCCATGGTGTTCGCGATCTTCGCGGCGCGCTCGAGGAGGTCGGGACGACCCACGTCACCCACGAACACGAAATCGCCGGTGAACGCCCCCATCGGCATGTCGGTCGCTGCGGTGTCGGTGACGAGAAAGGCGAGATGCTCCGGCGTGTGTCCCGGCGTGTGCAGCGCTTCGACCCGGATATTGCCGACCATGAAGACCTCGCCATCGCCCAGCAGGGTGGCGCCGTCCTCCTCGGCGAAGGCGTATTGCCAGTCGCGTCCGCCTTCCCGCGAGAGAAAGAGCTGCGCCCCCGTCCGCGCGGCGAGCTCGCGGCTTCCGCTCACGAAGTCGGCGTGGATGTGCGTCTCCGTCACGTGGGTGATGCGGAGGCTCTCCCCCGCAGCCGCAGCCACGTACTGTTCGGCGTCGCGATTCGGGTCGATCACCAGCGCCTCGCCCGTGGCGGCGCAGCCGACGAGATAGCTCGCCTGTGCGAGCTTGGAATCGTAGAAACGCTTCAGGAGCATGCCGAAATTCCTCAGCGCGTGTCCGCGGCACCGGCCGGCGGGAGCAGCGCATGGCGGTTCTGAACGAGCACGAAGGCACCGACGGCGATCAGGAACGCCGCGAAGGCGCGCTTGAGCTGGGCTTGCGAGACGTACCGTACCAGCCGGCTGCCGGCCAGGATGCCGGCAATGGCTACGAGCGTGAACCCGGCGAGAAAGCCCCACGCCATCGTCGTCCGCCCGGCATATCCGATGTAGCCGGAGGCGGTGTTCATCGCGATCACGAGCAGCGATGTGCCGACCGCCTGCTTCATCGGCACCCGCGCGAGCAGCACGAGCGCCGGCACGATCAGGAACCCGCCGCCGATCCCGACGATGCCCGTCATCGCACCGACGAGGAGCGCGGCGGCGCCGAGGAGCGGGAGCGCCACCGGCTGCGGCGCCACCGCCGCGCCCTCCGTCCGCCGGCCCGCGCTCCGGAACATCGACACCGCGGCCGCCAGCATCACGATCGCGAGCAGCGCGAGCTGCAGCGCTCCCGACATGAGCGGTGCGAGGAAGCGAGCGGCGAGGTACGATCCCGCCATCGCCACCGCGCCGAAAAGCAGCGCCGTCCTGATCTGCACGTTTCCGGAGCGCCAATGGCTCACGGCGCCGACCAGACTCGTCACCCCGACCACCGGCAGGCTCATCGCGATGGCATCCTTCGGCGCGAAGCCGAGGACATAGACGAACACCGGAACCGTGAGCGTCGAGCCGCCTCCGCCGAGCAGCCCGAGCGAAAGGCCGATCAGCGCGGCGAGCGCGTAACCGAGGGTCTGCAATGGGGTGAGATCGCGGGAGCTCCCTGCCGGAACGTGGATATCTTACCGTATAACTAAGTAGGTATATTACGGTCTTATCAGCGGTTCGGTCAAGCATGTGTCATCCGGGACGTGTTGGACGACTCCAAGTCAGGGTAGTACGTCCCTAAGTGAAACTTCCCGCATCCGGCGGCGTAATTTTTCCTATGCCTGATACCAGTTCCTCCGGCTCGATGCCATCGGTGTTCTCTCCTCTCGCCAAGGCCCTGCTCGACGGGTTCAGCGAGGGTGTCGTCGTCTTCGATGCCGAGGGAAAGGTCCTGTACGCCAACCAGCAGGCGCGCAGCACTCTCAGCGAGGAGGACCTCGGGGAGGGCGCGCAGGACCTCCTCCCCAGGCTCGCGTCGATCGGCGGGCGGCTCCGGCCGCTCCGGATCGGCTCGATGGAAGTGGGCGAGGCGATGTTCATCCCGGGCACCGAGGGCGCGACGACGCTCGCCGAGCGGGAGCGGGAGGCTATCGTCCGCACGCTCGATGCGCATAATTGGAAGCTCGCGGAGACGGCAAAGGAGCTGGGGATCAGTCGCACGACCCTCTGGCGCCGGCTCAAGGCATACGGGCTTCACCGGGACGGCCGGAGCAAATGGGCGCACAGCTCCTAGTCCTTCTTGCCGCCGCACTTCCACTCACCCAGCAGGACACGCTCCGCACCTACGCGACGCCGGCCACCCGCGAGCTCGTCGTCCGCGCCGCGGCCCGCCATGCCGCCCAGGATTCCGCGGTCACCGACTATCGCGCCCGGATCCGGTATCGCCTCAGCATTTCTCTCGGCCGGCGGCGGTGGGCGCGCACCCCGGTGGCCGCGGTCGAGGAGCAGGAAGCGCTGGTGGCCTGGCAACTGCCGAACGACCTGCGGGTGGACGTCATCGGTCGGCGGTACCGGAGCCGCAGTGCCGACTTCAACGCGTCCTCGGTCTTCGACCGGCCGTGGTTCGTCCCGCGGTCGGTGGGGGACTCGGTCCGGATCTTCAGTAATGAGTTCCCGGCCACGGGGGCGCTGCATCCGCTCGCCAGCGATGCGGAGTCGGCCTATCACTACGACCTCCTCGACAGCCTGAACGTTTCGGTGCCCGGCCTGGGCCAGATCCGTCTCTATTCGGTGGAGTTCACGCCGAAGCGGGTCGGGCCGGCACTCGTGGCGGGGCGCCTCTGGCTCGACGCGGAAAGCGCGCAGGTGGTGCGCTTCACCTTCCGGTACGTGGGTACCTCGCTCTGGGTGCGACCCGAGCAGGATGACAGCGGCTCCGCCCGGCGCGCGAACAGCCTCATCAACCGCATCGTCAGCATCGACGCCGATCTCGAGTACTCGCTCCAGGACGGCCGCTACTGGATGCCGTACCGCCAGGCGATCGCGGGCACGGTCCGGATCCCGATCGTGACCGACGTCGTCATCCCATTTCTGTCGGTTACGACTTTCGACGACTACGAGATCAACACGGGGAGGCCCGTGGTGTTCGCCCTGCCGTACCCCGATTCGCTGTCGGAGGATTCGGCGCGCGTGCTCCGCCGGGAGCGGCGGGACTCGATCCAGGCGGAGCGCGAAGGGGAAGACGAGCGGCCTGAGGGCTGGCATCGCGCCGACCTCTGGCCCGAGGGCCGGTTCGAGATTCACCGGCCGCCCAACGATTCGCTCGCGCTCTACACCGGCTGGCGCGACTCGCTCCGCTTCGACAACAATGCGGAGGACGACCGCCGCGTGCGCGATGCGCAGGTGGAGCTCGCACGCATCGCGGAAGAGCTGCCCGACGAGCTGACCGGTCGCAGCGCCGCCGGCTTCGGCTACCAGAACCTGGGCGATGCGCTCCAGTACAACCGGGTCCAGGGGCTGTCGATCGGCGCAGGCGGGCGCGCGCGCCTTCCGGGGTCCGATTTCACCGACGTCTTCGCGACCGTGCGCTACGGCTTCAGCGACGAACGCGTGACGGGGCGCCTCGCGGCCGTGCGCGACGCTCCCGGCGGCCGGGTGGCATTGAGCGGGTATCGCGACCTCGCCGATGTCGATCCGTTCTCGCCGGGACGAACGCTCGCCAACTCGTTCAACGCGATCTTCACGGCGCACGACGACGCCGACTACCTTCTCGCCACCGGGGGCAGCCTCACGTATGTCACCTCGATTGCGATCGGGACCGACCTCTTCGCGTCGATACGCGGCGAGCGCCAGCGGAGCGTGACGCGTGAGGCGCGCTCGGGCGTCAACGACTTCCTCGGTGGCACCGGCGCGTTTCCCGCCAACCCGCCGATCGCCGAGGGAGATTACGGGATCGCGAGCCTGCGGGTGGCTCGACTGGCGGGAGTTCGCTGGTCGCTCGCGGTGGAAGGGATGGCGGGAGAGGGGGAGGTGACCGGGCGCGTGTTCGGCGACCTCCGCTACGGCCGCGGCGGCGCTCGCGGCTACACGCTCCGCCTGAAGGCCGGCCTCGCCGAGTCCGCCGCGCCGCCGCAGCTGCAGTTCCGGCTCGGCGGCATGCAGTCGGTCCGTGGATTCCAGTACGGCGCGATCGCCGCACCCGCCTTCTGGGCCGCGCAGCTCGACGTGTCGCCGCTGCGCGGGACGATCCGCCCGATCTTCTTCGTCGATGCCGGCCAGGCGGCTGCGCTCGGCGACCTCTTCGAATCCCGCGCGCTCGTCGGCGGCGGCATCGGCGTCTCGGTCTACAGCCCGCTCCTGCGCACCACGCTCCTCCGGCTCGACCTGAGCCACCCGATTTCCCCGGACGAAGGAGGCAAGTGGCGCTTCGATATCGTCTTCTCGCCCGTGCGGTGAGCGCTCAGCGGCGGCGGCGGGCGGGGTGGCTCGTGATCACGCTCGCTGCGACGGTGACTGCAGCCGCCTGCCGGACCGGGCCGCGACTCGAAATGGCCTGGACGGGATCGGACACGGGCCAGGTGGTCCTTCCGGCGTCCGCGCGCCGCTGTGGCGCCGGCCCCGTCGAGCTCACCGCGATGTCGGGCGACACCGGCGTCGCGTTCGTCATCCACGGCAACGATCCGCTGGAAGCCGGCCGATACCCGCTCACCGGGCCGAACGAGGCGGCAAGCTCGCCGCCCGCCGCCGCCTTCGCCGCGCGCTGGACGGACTCGATGGACATCTTCGCCTGGCGTACGGTGGAGGGCGCGCTGGAGCTTTCGTCCCCCGCGAAGCTGCGGGGCACGTTCTCCGGTCGGGCCGAGCGGTGGGGCGGGGAGAAGGGCGAAATCGAGATCAGCGGCCGGATCGTGGGCGTGCCCGTGGGGCCGTGCCCGGCCAGTTAGATTTCCCCCATGGCAGAGAGCACGTATTTCCGCCGGGGCTTCGGTCTCAAGGCATCGATCGAGGGCCAGCTCGCCTCGGACTACCATAGCGGCGTGATCGAAGCGGTTCGCGCCGGGGGCTATCGCCTCGCCGCGGGGCCGCTGACGTTCCGGCTGGCGAAGGAATTCGGCTTCTGCTACGGCGTGGACCGCGCCGTGGACTACGCCTACGAATCGCGCCTCAAGTTTCCCGACCGGCGGATCTTCCTCGTCGGCGAGATCATCCACAATCCGCACGTGAACGCCAAGCTCCGGGCCATGGGGATCGAAATCCTCGCGCACGACCCGGACCGGGACTTCGATTTCTCGCGCATCACGCCGGACGACGTCGTCATCCTGCCCGCCTTCGGCGTGACGATCCGCGACTTCGAGCGCCTCCGTGCCCTCGGCTGCGTATTGGTGGACACGACGTGCGGCTCCGTGCTCAACGTGTGGAAGCGCGTCGAGAGCTACGCCAGGGACGGGTACACCGCGATCATTCACGGCAAGTACTGGCACGAGGAAACGAAGGCCACGGCGAGCCAGGTCAATCGTCACCCCGGCGGCCGCTACCTCGTGGTGCTCGACATGGACGAGGCGCGGCCGGTCCTCGACTTCATCGAGCACGGCGGCGATGCCGAGGCGCTCAATCGCCACTTCGCGAAGGCCACGTCGCCCGGATTCGATTTCGCGCGGGATCTCGGGAAGGTCGGCATCGCCAACCAGACCACGATGCTCTCCGGTGAGTCGCTGGCGATCGCAGCCGAATTTGGGAAGAGCATGGCACGCCGGTTCGGCGAGGAGGCGCTCGCGCAGCATTTCCGGAGCTTCGACACGATCTGCTCCGCCACGCAGGAGCGGCAGGATGCCATCAAGGAGCTGCTGCAGGACGTGCCCGACGTGATGCTCGTGATCGGCGGCTACAACTCGAGCAACACCTGCCACCTCGCCGAGCTCGCGGAGTCGTACGGTGTCACGACGTATCACCTCGAGGACGCGGACTGCATCGATCCGGCGGCCGGCACGATCCGGCACCAGCCGGTCGGTGCGAAGGTGGAGATCACGACATCCGGCTGGCTCGGCGCCGCCCGGAACTTCGGGATCACCGCGGGCGCATCGACCCCGAACAACAAGATCGGCGAAACGATCGCGCGCGTCTGCGCTACCGCCGGCGTCTCGGACGCACTCGACGCCGCCGTCGCAGCCTCGTAACCTCCCTCCGTTCCACACATCCCCGCGACTTCGCGTGCCGTATCGCCAGGTGACCGTCTCGGGATTTCCCGCCGTCGCGCTTCGCGCGGGAGAGGTCGAGGCGGTCGTGATTCCGGGCCTCGGCCTCAAGGTGAGCAACCTGCGGCGCGGCGCCGGGCGCGAGTGGCTCTGGCGCAGCGACCAGATCCCGCTCGCCCCGCCCACGCCCGGCGCATCCTACGTCGAGACCGCGGACAGCGGCGGCTGGGACGAATGTTTCCCGACGGTGGGGCCGTCCGCCGTGCCGGGCGATCCCGGCGCCGAGCCGCTGCCCGATCATGGCGAGCTCTGGAGCGCGACGTGGGAGAGTGCGCTCTACGAGCGGAACGGCGCGGTGTCGCTCACCGGCCGGGTGCGGAGCGCGCGCTTCCCCTGCGAGTTCCTCCGCGAGCTCACGCTCGTTCCCGATGCGCCGGTCGCCCGGTTCCGCTACGCGCTTCGTCATCTCGGCGGCGACGCGTTTCCCTGGATCTGGTCGTCGCATCCGCTCCTCACCGTGCAGCCCGGATCGCTCCTCGAGCTTCCCGGCGTCACACAGGTGAAGGTGGATGCCGCGCATGGCCGCCCCGATCTCGAAGTGGACGACCTCGTGTCATGGCCCGGTGGCATCGGAGGCCGCCAGGATGTGTTCGAATTTCCGGCGCACGGCTCCGGGGCATGGGCTGCCAAAATCTTCGCCGATGCCGGGGACGATCGGTGCGCCGTGCTGACCGATCCGCGGCGGGGCGAGCGGCTCGAGCTCCACGTCGATCGCACCCGCGTGCCGCAGGTCGGGGTGTGGATCAACTGCGAGGGGTGGGCACCGCCGGGAAAGCGTCCGTACTACAACCTGGCGCTCGAGCCGTGCATCGGCGCGCCCGACCGGCTCGACCGCGCGGCGGACTGGGGACTCGCGCAATCACTTCAGCCGGGCGAGGAGCGAGAATGGGAAATCGAAGTGCGGCTGCTCGAGGACGGAGAATGACCTCCTACCGCCGAACGATCCGGTAGACGGTCCCGCCGGCATCGAGGACGTACAGCTCCCCTGCCGCGTCTTCTCCGAAGCCGGGAACCTGCCCGCCCGGTGCCAGCTCGGGCCACTCACGCTCATCGGAAACGGCGCCGCCGCTCAGGCGGAAGCTCCGGACCCATCCTTCGCAGAAATCGGCGTAGAGGTAGTGGCCCGCGAGCTCCGGAATCGTGGCGCCGCGATAGACGAAGCCGCCGGTCACCGAGCACCCTTCCGCGTGGGTGTACTCGAGCACCGGAAGCGTCAGGGCCGTCCGGTCACAGCCGGCGCCGGCGAAGCAGGCGGTGCCTTCCATGATGTTCCACCCGTAATTCGCACCGCGTCCGCCGCCGCTCGCGCGCGTGGCGACGTCGATCTCCTCACGCTGGTTCTGCCCCACATCGGCGATGTAGAGATCTCCCGTGAGGCGGTCGAAGCTGAAGCGCCACGGATTCCGAAGGCCCAGGTCCCAGAGCTCGCCGCGCGCGCCGGTCGCCCCCGCGAACGGGTTGTCGGATGGGATCGTGTACCCGCTCCCGCCGCTCACATCGATCCGGAGGAGCGATCCGAGAAGGTCCTCAGGGTCCTGGCCATTTCCTTCCGGGTCTCCGCCCGAGCCGCCGTCGCCGCTGCCGATATAGAGGTAGCCGTCCGGCCCGAAGGCGAGGTGGCCGCCGTTGTGGTTGCTGAAGGGCTGCGCGATGGAGAGGAGCGGGTCCGCGCTCGCGGGGTCGGCGACGTCGGGCTCGGTCGAGGCCCGGTACGCCACGATCTGCGTGTTCCCGTCCGTATCCGTGTAATTGACGTAGAAGCGTCCGTTCAACGAATACTCAGGGTCGAACGCGAGACCGAGCAGTCCCTGCTCGCCGCCGATAGAGACGGCACCGGTCAGGTCGAGGAACGGCCGCTCGAGCAGCGCGCCGTCGCGGACGATACGGATCCGGCCGGGCTTCTCGACGATGAAGAGGCGCGGGTCCCCGGGAGGTGCGGTGAGCGCCAGGGGAAAGGCGAGGCCGGTGGCCACCGGCTCGAGGCCGATGGTCGGATCTTCCGGTGGTGCCGTTTCACTGCCGCAGGCGAGAAGCACGGCGGCGAGCACGGCGGCAACTCGCGCGGGCCTGGGGATGCCATGCCGGAGCGTCATGCAGACCAAGAAATGTGGCGGGACCGCCCTGCGCTACGGGCGTGTGCCGGTTTGGTGCCTCGAGCGTCACCACTCGATTACCTTCCGCCGGCCAACCCTCAGAGTGCCCTCATGCATCTGCGTTCCATCCTGGCGGCGTTTCTCTTCCTCCTCCCCGGCTGTACGCCGCTCGGGATCTGGGTCTATGAGGAACCGACGATCGAGATCACCAGCGTCAGTCTCTCGGACGCGGGTGCCGCCGAGTATCCGGTGCGCATCGGTCTCCAGGTATCGAACGTCAACGACTTCGCGGTCTCGCTCGAGAAAGTGCAGCTCCTGCTCGTGCTGAACGGCTCGCCGGTCGTGGACCGCGAGCTGTCGACGGCCGCAAGCTTCCCCGCGCGCGATCGCCAGACGGTGGAGATCGGCGTCGCCTGGCGGGACGTCGGTCCCGGGCTCCGTCCGGAAGGACTGGCGGTGGGGTCCCAGCGCTATTCCGTCGTGGGGCACGCGATGCTCCGGACACCGATCGGGCAGCGGCGCATCCGCTTTGCGCGTGCGGGCACCGAGGACTTCGAGGGGAAGCCGGCGTCCTGACCATGGGGCGCATGCGCGCCGTCGTCATCACGCACCCCGGCGGGCCGGAGGTACTCGAGATCCTCGAGCGCCCCCGGCCCGCGCTCGCGTCGGATGAGATCCTGGTGCGGGTGCGAGCTGCCGGCCTGAATCGTGCCGATCTGCTGCAGCGCCGGGGGCGCTATCCGGCGCCGGCCGGGTGGCCGGCCGACATTCCCGGCCTGGAGTACGCCGGGGAAGTCGAGGCCACCGGCCCTGCCGTTTCCCGCTGGCGACCGGGTGATCGCGTAATGGGCCTCGTCGGCGGGGGCGCGTGCGCCGAGTTCCTCGCCGTCAACGAAGCGGAAGCCCTCCCGGTTCCGCGGTCGCTCACCTTCGCCGACGCTGCGGCGATCCCGGAATCGTTCCTCACGGCGTTCGATGCGCTCGTCGTGCGGGGGCGCGTCGCTGCCGGCGACCGCGTCCTGGTCCACGCCGTCGGCAGCGGCCTCGGCACCGCCGCCGTGCAGGTCGCACGAGCGCTCGGCGCCACGGTGATCGGCACCTCGCGCACTCCGTCGAAGCTCGACCGGGCGCGCGAGCTCGGCCTCGAGCAGGGAATCGACTCGAGCCGCGGGACGTTCGCCGGCGAGATCACCGAGCCCGTCACCGTCGTGCTCGACGTGATCGGCGCGCCGGCCTGGGCGGAGAACCTGCGCGCGCTCGCGCCCCGCGGGCGACTCGTCCTGCTCGGGTTTCTCGGCGCGAGCCGGGGCGAGCTCGACCTGGAGCCGGTGCTGCGGAAGCGGATCGAAGTGATCGGCTCGGTGATGCGGCCGCGCGGTCTCGAAGAGCGAATGCCGCTCGTCGCCCGGGCGGAGCGCGAGATGCTTCCGCACTTCGAGTCGGGCCGCCTGCGGCCCATCGTCGCGCGCACGCTGCCGATGGAGCACGTCGCCGACGCGCATCGGGCGATGGAGGAAAACGACGTGTTCGGGAAGATCGTGCTCGAGTGGGAGGCTAGGCCGCCAGCTCCCTGATCCGCTCGAAGGCCTCATGCGGGGAATCGCACCACGCCGCAGGTCCGACGCCGTGCGTCCACGTCTCGTACACCGCCCTCACCTTGCCATAGCTGTTGTCGAGAACGCAGTGCGGGATTTCCGCCATGAGGCTGAGGATGTGCGCGTGGAGCCGGTCGGTGATCACCCCCCGGCCGCGGCTCAGGAGGCCGACACCGCGGTGGACGCGGGCGCGCGCGAGGCGCTCGTACAGCCGCGCCGTCTGCGAGCCGAGCAGGCCCAGCGCGCGCGGGCGGTCGTGAAGCCAGCGCACCATGCGGCGCGCGCCGATCGGCGGCTCGTCGAGCCAGTCGAGCGCTTCCACGTCGGGCGGCGGCGGGACGTCCTTCCCCGCGCTCTCCTGGTCCTGGCGCCGGAGCCAGACGAACCTGTCGTGCTGCCGTTCTCCGCGCGCGAGCAGTGGCATGCGGAGCGCGGCGTCGGGGCAGAGCGCCGAGGGGGCGTCGAACCGCCGGGCGATGCCGAGCGAGCGCTCGGAGCGCACGAGGAGGGTGAAGTCGCGGTGACCGGCGATGATCCGGCGCGCGGCGTCGAGCGATGCCTCGGAGCGGAACTCGATGCTCTGCGGAAGCTGGACGATGCGGCGCTCGGGAAAGTCGTGCAGCACCCGCTCGCGCAGCTCCTGGTGCCGGGGCCAGACGTCCCCGAAATTCCCGCCACCGCTCAGCAGGATCACTCCCTCCTCGAGGACGCGCCTCAACTCGAGCGGATCATAGGTCGACGCGGTGGCGACGTAGCGCGGCCGCGCGATGCCTCGCGCGCGCAGTGCGGCGAGCTGGCCGAGCCAGATGGCGCTGTCGCCGACGTTGCCGTGGTCCTGGAAGTCGAGGAGGGCGACGGGAGCGCCATTCGGGATGAGCGGGGTGAGGACGGCGTCGATCCGGGCGTGCATCGATGCGATGAAGTCGGCGACGCCATTCCCGGTCATGACGCTCCCCTGGCTAGTCGTCCATCCCCGACGAGGGCTCGAACCCGAGCTCGGCTCGCAGCTCGGCGAGGCGCGCCTGCAGCGCCTTTCGGTAGGCCGCAGGCGCCTGGATCGATCGGTGATACTGCGATCGGTAGCGGCGCGACAGGTGCGGGAACTCGCGGTCCAGGAGGGGAAGGAACGTTGCCCTCGCGGCGGGACCGAGCCGCAGTGCGCCACCCCCAACATAGCGGGCTCCGGCCTCGCGGGCAGCGGCGAGCAACTGCCGGAGCGCCGCGCGCCCGTCGTTGACGCCCGGGATGATCGGGGCGACGAGGAGGCGCGCCTCGATGCCAGCGTCGAGGAGCTGGGCGAGCGCCCGGAGGCGCGCGGCGGGAACGGGAGAGCGCGCCTCGAGCCGACGGGCGAGCCGCGCATCGATGGTGGCGAGCGAGACGTGGACGATGGCGCGGCCGCGGCTCGCGAGCGTCCGCAGGAGGTCGATGTCCCGGACGACGAGCGGCGACTTGGTGATGATGCCGACCGAGATCCCGCGATGCGCCGCCAGCGCCTCGAGGAGGCTCCGCGTGATGCGGAACCGGCGCTCGGCCGGCTGGTACGGATCGGTGGCGGTGCCGATCATGATCGTTTCGGCACCGACCTTCGCGGGATCGAGCGTGCGGGCCAGCCGGAGCGCGGCACCCTCCTTGACGAGGATGCGGCGCTCGAAGGCGAGCGCGGGCGGGAGCGGTGCGAGGGCCGCGATGGCGGGGGAAGCGGCGTCCACCTCCCCCTCACGCCGCGACTCTCGCTCGACGGCATACCGGTGCGTGTCCCGCGCGTAGCAGTAGCTGCACCCGAACTCGCAGCCGATGTACGGGTTGACCGACCAGAAGTCCATCCCGGTGGACGCGGGAGAGTTGAGCACCGAGCGCGGGGTGATGGCGATGAACGACGTGCCGCGGGCGCGCTCGTCCCGGATGGTCCAGGAGGACTGATCGGGGAGGAGCGGGAGCTGGGCGCCCCCGGGCGTCATCCGCAGCGCCCCCAGCCGCAGTGGGCGCAGTGCATGCAGCCGGAGGCTCGGACGATGGGACCGGCGCATTCGGGGCAGACGCGGTGGCGGGTGCGTTCGCCAGCGTGGAAATGAGCATCCCCCGGCCGTGTAGCGCCGGGGGATGTGAACCGCAGAACGGAGATCAGCATCGGAGCCTCGCTTCGGGGTCTTCGGTCAAGTTACCGAAGAAAACCCGAATGGCAAGGTGCCGCTACTCTGTGGGGCAACCTGGCTGGTTGCCTGCTCCCGTGATTACGAAGGACGTCGACTCAAGGCTGACCTCATCGTAATCCCCGTCGATTCCTTCAGCTGTTTCGATGGTTGCGGCCGTGAGCTTCACGGTGCCCGGGGAGTTGATCTGGAATTCCTCGAAGATCGCAAGCCCGTCATCATTCGTCACAGCTTCGTTGCCACAAGGAGCGAGCGTGGCGCCGTTGTTCGCGGCGGCCGTTATCCTGACCGTGATGCCTGCCCATGGGGTGCCTCCCTCTGCGGTAACGAGCACCGCGAGGGGCAGATCGGTATTGGTTGTGCCTCCGGTCGGCAACGTAGCGAAGCTGATCAGCGTAGTATCCGGATCAACTACACCGGTCGGGCTGAAGTCTCCGAGCGTGCCGCTGACCGGGCCCTTCACGAAGGCGCTGGCGTAGAGCGGCGCGGGCTGGATCGCATCGACGAGTTCCCCGAACAATCTCTTCGCAAACGAACCGAAGCCCGCGGGTTCGAGCGCAACTGGCGCACCCAGCGTGCAGACGACACCCGCCACGGTAGTACCCTTTGGCAGCACCGTTCCGTCCGCGTTGGAGGGTAGGTGCTGAATACGAAGTTCGCTCACCGGCCTGGTGTCGTCGCCCACGCAGTAGCTGATGGTGGCGAGACCGCTCAATGTGTTGGATACGGCCGGCCGGACCATGGACCACTCATAGTAGACGCCGACCGGGTTCTCGGTCGAGAATCCGCTCGGATTGATCCCGTAGCCGATGACGAGCGACCGATTCCCGATGCCGCCGAACCAGGTGGCAAAATCAGTGGGCGCACGCATCCCTTTCTGCGAATTCCCGGAAAGGATCGGATCCTCGTTCGCGGCGGCTCCGCGTACGGCATACGAGCCACCGAGGTCGAGCGCGAGTTCTAGCGCCGCCTTGGCCTTTGCCCGGTCGGCTTCAAGGGCGTCATCGGTGTAATCGACGTTCGAGCAGGCGATGATCTGGAGAGTAAGTTCAGCTCCCTTCGTCGGGTCTCCGGCGATCCAGGTCCCGTTTCCCTCGCGCTTCGCCTCGATGAGCGCGAAGAGATTGTAGGCGAGCCCCGTCACTGCGTCAGTATTCTGATTCTTCGACGTAAACTGCTTCGCGATGGCGTTGGCGGGATCCTTGGTCCCGAAGAGCGCCGACGTCGCCTTCCGCAGGTCCGTCAGGTTGCACGCTGGTCCTACCCCTACTTGAAACGCCGGCGTCTCGGGTGAGGTAGCCAACTGGCCCCCCTCGCCCGCGCACGCGCCAAGGGCGAGCGCGGCGCCAAAGGCGACCGCCAGACTCGTTGCCCGGGTCATGGGGAGCTCCTTCTGGTCATTCAGTTGTTTTCTGTCAAAAAATCTGGCGGAAAGACTTTATACAGCAGGGCGAACTTGGGGGCCCGGCGGGATTTCCGCAAGAGGGGATCAGGCCGGACCGGAGAGGCGGGCATAGCGGGGATCGTCCCGCAGCGGTTCCAGCCACCATGTGTTGTCGAGCCTGAAGGATCGGCGCTGAGACGGATTGACGGCTATGAACGTCGTCAGGAGCTCGAAAGCTCGGTCCTCATTACCCAGCATCGTCTGCGCAATCGCTTCGAAATACTGGAGTTCCCGCGTTGGGTCGAGGTCTCCGGTCCGGGCGCGGACACCGTCCATCACGGCGATCGCGCTGTCCGCCTGGTTGGCCCTGATCAGCGCCATGGCGAGGAAGAGCTCCCCCCTGAGCCGCCGGTAGTCGCGGACTTCCGGTGGGCTGAGCTCGACGTAGCGGTCGAGAAGTTCCCAGGCCTTGGGGACATCGGGGGGAACGCTCCTGAGGGCGAAGAGCCGGATCTGGCACTCGGTGAATCGCGGATCCTCCGCGAACCGTCGCTGGCCTTCCTGGCACCACCGCCCGGCGTTTATCTCGTCGCCCAGGTCGAGTGAAGTCCCGAAGAGCCGCCAGAGCGTCGTGTTCGCCGCCGTGAGGTAAGGGTCTCTGTCGTACGCCTCAGTGGCCTTGAGCTGAGCCTCGGCGATCCGTCCGCGGTTGACGAGGAGATGGCTGAGCGAGGTAAGCGCCGATGCCTGCGCCGGATTTGCGGCAATCGACGCCTGGAAGTCCGCCTCCGCGGAGTCGAGTAGTCGCTCGGCCCGGTTCTGGTCGGGCTCGAGGCTCAGCAGCCAGCGATAGTAGATGAGGGTGGCGCGCGCCTCGAGAGCGTCGGGATCCGGGGTCCGGGAGGCGAGACCGACGGCGGCTTCCGCGTGCCTTCGACCTTCCTCGATCCACCGGGATGCGGTCGATCGATCGCCGCGGGCCACGGCGAGACGGGCGCGCTGATACGCGAGCCAGCCGCGCTGCGCCATCGGGGCCGACCACCGGGCATCGAGCTGTGCTGCCACAGCGAGGAGCGAATCGGCGCGCGCGAACTGCCGGGATACCGCCGCCGTATCTCCAGCGGCGATGAGCTGATCCACGCGCTCCGCCTCGTCCCGCGCGCGCTCGAGTGTCTCCCACGCTTCTGCATTGCGCGTTCCGGAACGGCTCTGCCCCGCCTCGACCGTCTGGCCAAGACGCGTCCGCAGGAAATCCGAAACCTCTGCCGCCAGCGTATCCTGCAGCGCGAAGATCTCGCCACGCGGGCGGTCGATCACTTTCCGTGACCCGCGGATCTCCTCGCCCTTCTCGTCCAGCATCGCGACCGTGAGGCGGAGCATGTCCCCTGCCTGCTCGACACGGCCCTGCACCAGCGTCCCGACCCCCAGCGCGCGCGCCACGCTGTCCGGATCGGCGCCGCGATAGTCGTCCACACCGTTTCGCGAAATGACCGTCAGCGGCTCCACCTGGCTCAACTGCCCGATGAGTGCTTCAGTCAAGCCGTCGGCGATGAACTGGAGTGAATCGCCCCCGCGCGTGTCGAAGTACATCACGGCGATGCGCTTCGGGTCGGGACCCGAGGGTGGCGCATCGCCCGCCGCGAGCCTGGTGTAGGCAAACCCGCCTCCGCCGACCACGACCAGCGCCGCAACCGCCGCGATCACGCCGATCTTCCGCCGGCTCATCGGCGCCCGGACCGGCGCCGCTTCCTCGAACCTCCCCGTCGTCCGGCGGGCCGTCCCGCTCGGTCGGCGGATCCCTCCGCGTGTCGGCGTCCGCCTGGCGGCCGTGCTGACGTCCGCGGCCGCGAGTGCGTCGCCGAACTCCTTCATGCTGCGGAACCGGTCCGCCGGCGTCTTCTCGAGCGCGCGCATCACCGCGTCCTCGACGTCGTCGGGAATCGAGCTGCGCACCACCTGCAGGCTCGGCACCGCTTCCATCGAGTGCTTGGCGAGGATGGCCATCGTGTTGGTGCCGTCGAATGGCGGCTGCCCCGCGAGCAGCTCGTAGAGCACGCAGCCGAGGCTGTACTGGTCGCTCCGGCCGTCGATCTGGTCGCCGCCGAGCGACTGCTCGGGGCTCATGTACGTCGGGGTGCCGACGGACATCCCGGTTTCGGTGAGCTTGTTCCCCGACTCGCTCGCGGCGCGCGCGATTCCGAAGTCGGCGAGGATCGCGTGGCCCTGCTCGATGAGAATGTTCTCGGGCTTGATGTCGCGGTGGACGATGCCCTGTGCGTGGGCATACTGCAGGGCGTCCGCCACTTCGCGCGTGATCGCGATGGCGTCTTCGAGGGAGAGCTGCTTTTCGCGATCCAGCTTGTCACGGAGCGACTCGCCCGTGATGAAGGGCATCACGAAATAGAGGATGCCGTCGGCGTCGCCCGAGTCCCAGACGGCGAGGACGTTCGGATGCTGGAGGTGCGAGGCGAGCTTGATCTCGCGGAGGAAGCGGTCGCCGCCGAGGGCCACGGCGATCTCGCCGCGGAGGACCTTGATGGCGCACGTGCGGTCGAGCCGGAGGTCGCGGGCGAGGTAGACGATCGCCATTCCCCCTTCGCCGAGCTTGCGCTCGATCTCGTAACGTCCGGCGAGTGCTGCCCGGATTCGCTCGAGGGAATCGGAGGTCGAGGCCATCAATGTCGTCCGCGGGAGGTGACTTGGAGTATAGGGGTACGGTCCGGGGGACGCGAGGGTTTCGGGGCGGGAACTACACCTGCGCCGGAAGGTGCCGCTCGAGCCAGCGGGTCATGTCGGCCAGCACCTGTTCCTTGCCGATGTCGGCCGTGAGCGCGTGGTAGCCGTCCGGATACTCGAGATAGGTGGAATCGCCACCGCCGAGCCCGGCCGCGAACGATCGGGTTCCGGTGGGCGGCACCATGCGGTCGGAGCCGCCGTGGAGGAGGAGCAGGGGAACCGGGAAAATCGGGAGGCGCCGCAACCGCGCGATCGCCGCCTCGACCTCCGTGGCGAGCCGGGCGGTGCCCAGCCGGTGAAAGAGCGGGTCGCCCAGCACGGTGGCCGCGACGGCGGGATCCCGCGCGAGGCCGCTCAGGTCCATCCCCGCCTCGAGCGAGAATCGCGGCCAGACGCGCGAAAGGATGCGCCCGAGCGCCAGGAGATACCCCGGGACCGCCAGATCGCCGAGGGGAGGCGAGACCGCGACCACCCCGGTGATTCCGTCCGGCCGGTCGGCGGCGAAGTCGAGCGCGATGAGGCCGCCAAGGCTCGTGCCGACCAGAAAGCGCGGCAGGTTTCCTGACCCGGCGCGGACGAGCTCCACGAAGATCCCGAGGTCGTTCCGGAATTCGCTCCACCGCTCGACATAGGCCCGTTGACCTTCCGATTGCCCGTTGCCGCGTGCATCGAACGATTCGATGGCGAACCCCGCGCCGACGAGGTGCGTGACGAGCGGCTCGTACAGCCCCGAGTGGTCGCCGAGGCCGTGGAGATTGATCACGATCCCACGGGGCGTGGACTCCGGGTACCAGCTTTGCCGGAAGAGCCGGGTGCCGCCGTCGCCCGCGAAACTGCCGGTCGCATGCCGCATGCTAGCGGGCCACGATGACCGGCCGGCCTTCCGCGAGCCAGCTCGCGGGCTCCGCCAGCACCTCGTCGAGGAGTCGCGTGACGGGCGCGGCGGCAATCGTTCCCAGGCCGCCGGCGCTCACCTCCCGGTAATACAGCGTCGGTCCCGCGTTCCGGGCATGCTCCGCAGCGAACGCAGTGACGAGCGGCGCCCATTCGCCGGGGGCCCGATGCACGGAGCCCGTGCGGCGATGCCGCTCGAGCGCGCGGATGCGCGCGTCGCGATCCACCCCCAGCGCGCGATAGCGGCGGCGAAGCTCAGCCTCCTCGCTCCGACCAGCGGGATCCCGTCCGAGATAGAGGTCGCAGGAACACGCCCCCGCAAGGAGGCGGGCAGCGGTCCGTGCGGCCGGAAGGAGGCGGAGAAGCGCAGCGCTTTCGCGCGGATCCACGAGATCGGCCGAGAGGCCGGGGGGCAGCATCGAGCGAAGCTCACTCAGCGTGAGCGGCGTGGCGATATAAAGGAAGTGGCACATGAGGGCGGGAGGGCCGGGCGCTCCCGCGGCCTCAGATCGGGAGCTCGTCCCGAACGAGCACGAGGATGGCTCCCTGCGGGACGACGAGGTATTTCCGTTCATCGAACGTGATCTCGATCGCCGCCTTGCGGAAGAAGATCGCGTGGTCCCCCACGCGGGTCTGCATGCCCGAGCGGCGGGCTTCGCGGCGCTGGTCCTTCCACGGTTCCTCGTCGTACGAGCTCAGGTCCGCGACGGGCTCGCCGGGCCCCACGGCCACGACGAGGCCGCTCTGCACCTGCTGGGTGTCGATCGCGGTGGCGGGCAGGTAGAGCCCGACCCGCGTGCGATCCTCGCCCTCTTCCGGCGTGATGAGGACGCGGTCGCCGACGACGAGGAGGCGCTTCGGAGGGAGCTCCATCCCGCTACCGCGCGCTCTCCTGGTGCACCGTGACGAGCTGCGTGATCCGGAGACGCCGGGAGCCGTGGGGCAGGCGCAGCGAGATCTCGTCGCCCACCTTGCCGTTCGAGAGTGCCCGGCCGAGGGGCGAAGCGAGCGAAATGTGCCCCGCATCGATGTCCATCATCTCGGCGAGCACGACCATGTACTCGTCCACGTCGTTCGAGTCGAGATCGAGCACGGTGACCCGTGAGCCGAGTCCCACGCGGTCGAGCGGGGCCTCGGTGCTGGCGAGCTGGCTCAGCTGGTTGAGGCGCTGGTGCAGCTGCCCGAGCCGCGCCTGGACGAACTGCTGGCGCTCGAGGGCGGACTTGTATTCCGAGTTCTCCCGGAGGTCGCCCAGCTCCACGGCGGTGGCGATGGCCTGGGGGAGCGTGACGTTGAGCTCGTGGCTGAGCTGGTCGATCTCGCGGCTCAGCTTCTCGCGCATTTCACTGATCATGGAGCCACAGGGGTAAAAAGAGTCTGCCCGGGGAGCGGAAAGGCATCCCCGGGCGCCGTTTAGGTGTCTTCCGGATTATACGTGCCCGGTTGGTTCGGGGCCAGAGGGCTCGAAAAGCGGCACAGGAAAACCGGAAAGAACGGAAGGGGGCGGTGGGCGGGGGGCCGCTTGGCAGGGAGGCATCGCAGGCGGCGAGGCTCTGGTGGATCGCGAAAGCGCGAAAGCGCGAAAGGAACTGAAAAACCACGGAAGTGCCGGCGACAGCCCCCGCTGATCCGGCAACGTCTGAAAGAATTGTTCGTGGGCTCCCTGCGCGACCGGCGCACGGAGCCCACGGGGGAGCCCCACAAAAGCAAAAGCTCCGAACTCGCCACGGATTCGGAGCCTGCCTGCGAACGGAGCCTTTCGCGGTTTTCTTTTTTTTCGCGCTTTCGCGATTCTGCCAGCACCCACCCCACCCTCACACCCTGCCCGACTAACGAAACCGCGAGCGCCACCGCCCCTTTCGTCCTTTCGTGTGCGCAGTTCAGCTCAGCCGGTCTGGGCCCCTCTCCCGTGAGCCCGGTGTTGCGGGTCGCCGAGACCGCCCCTTACGTTTCGGCAGTAACCGCTCGATCGAGGAGATTGCCGTGCTCACATCGCTCCGGCGCCGGGTGTTTCCCGTCGCCCTTGCCGCCATCGTCGGGTTTCCGGTCGTCGCACCCTTCCATACCGAGCTCAAATCGAGCAGCCCGGGGAAGGACGAGGTCCTCCGGACCGCGCCGCGTGAGATCCGGCTCACGTTCACGGCGCGGCCCGAGGTCGCGCTTTCCGATATCAAGGTCAGCAGCGCCGCCGGCGCCGCCGTCGAGATGGGGAAGGCGGCCCGGGGGAAGGATTCCGTCACCATCGTCGCCCCCGTCCAGGGCGCGATGCCCGACGGCGCCTACGTGATCGCCTGGCGGACGGCCGGCAAGGACGGCCACGTGATCCGAGGACGCATCCCCTTCAGCGTGTCCGCTTCGGGGGCGGCAGCGGCCGTGTCGTCGGAGCGCCCCTGCGCCTCGGGTGACAACGAGCACGCTCACTGATGGCTGAGCCGCTGGTCGACGCCGCCGCCTGGGTGCGGTGGGTCGGCTACGCGGCGCTCTTCGCCGTCGTCGGCGCGTGCACCTTCCGGCAGCTCGTGGCGCGGCAGGTGCCGGACAAACCGCTCCGTGGCGCACTCGCCCGCCGGGCTGCCGGGCTGGGTGCGGTTGCCGCCCTCATCCTCGTCACGACACACCTCCTTCGGCTCTACCTGCAGCTGAAGGCGTTTTCCGATCCCGGTACGCCGCTGTCGCTCGAGATGGCGGGCCCGATCATTTCGGCGACCGCGTGGGGCAGCGGATGGCTCTGGCAGGTGGCGGCCGGCTCCGCCGCGCTCGCCGGCCTTGCCGCCGCCCGCAAATGGCCCGCCGGCTGGCTCCTTGCCGGCATCGGTGCCGCGGTCTCGATCGTTGCTGCCGTCCGCACCGGTCACGCCATCGAGCATCCCTGGGGGACGGCCGGGACCATCCTGCAGGTCGTTCACCTCGGCGCCGGGGCGGCATGGCTCGGCACACTGCTTCACATCGCAGGTGCGGCGTATCCCGTACTCCGTGAACGGCCCGAGGATCGCGAGCCGCTCCTTGCTGCGCTCGTGAACGGGTACTCGCCGCTCGCGCTCGGGGCCGGTCTCACCACGATCGCACTCGGCCTGGTGCTCGGGTGGTCCTACGTCGGTGGCATCGGGCCGCTCTTCTCCTCCGTCTACGGCCGCACGCTCCTGGTCAAGGTCGCGCTCCTCGGTGGCGTGGCGGCGACGGGCGCCTGGAACTGGCGCCGGGTGCGTCCGGCGCTCGGCGCGGCACCGGGCTCGTCGCGCCTGCGCCGGTCCGCGACCGTCGAGCTGATCCTCGGAACGCTGCTGCTGGCCGTGACCGCCGTGCTCGTTGCCCTTCCCGCGCCGGAGCTCTGATGCACACGATCCGCACGCTCGCCTTCGGCGCCCTGCTGTTCGCCGCCGCCTGCGCTCGATCGGCCGCCGGTCCGCAGGATGGCGGCTACGTCATCGCGCCGGACCGCGCGGCCGACTCGCTGCTCGTGGACGTGCAGAGTCTCGACTCGACGATTCAGGTCGAGATGCGCTACCAGACGGCGAACAACTTCACCGGCGCGCCGCTTCCGGGGTACGAGGCGAACCGCGCATTCCTCCGCCGGGAGGCTGCGGAGGCGCTGGCGCGCGTCCAGTCGAGGCTGCGGGCGCGCGATCTCGGGCTCCGGATCTACGACGCCTACCGGCCGTTCCGCGCGACGACCGCGATGGTCGAGTGGGCCGAACGCTCGGGAAAGACGCATCTCCTCGACGACGGCTACATCGCGCGGCGGAGCCGGCACAACATGGGCGTGGCCATCGACCTCACACTCGTCTACCTCCCGACCGGTGCAGTCCTCGAGATGGGCACGCCGTACGACACCTTCTCGGAAGTGGCGCACACTGCCAACGCCGAAGGGGAGATCCGCCGCAACCGACAGACCCTGGTCGAGGCGATGGCGGCGGAGGGCTTCGAGAACTACGACATGGAGTGGTGGCACTTCAGCTATGCCGCCGAGAACCCGGTGCCGTTCGATCGGCCTGTCAGGGGACCGCGGTAGCCATCCCGCTCGCTGCAACCTTCAGGGGAGTGGCGACGTACTTGGGGCGGAGCTCCAGAGCCCGTCTCCCATTCCCGTTCTCTCACCAGGATCCACCATGCGCGCTGCGCGAACGATTCCCGCGCTCATCCTTCTTGCCCTGACCCACGCTCCGCTCGCCGCGCAGGCGGGCTCGCCCGCCGGTGCGGTGCCGGTGCCGGCGCTCGAGGCGCGGCGGGCGCAGCTCGCCCGGGTCATCGGGACCGGTGTCGCCATCGTCCGTTCCGCCGAGGAGCGGAGCATCGAGGGGGACTACCCGCAGGACAGCGACTATCGCGAGAACAACGACTTCTTCTACCTGACCGGGCTCGAGGCGCCGGGAGGATGGGTCGCTGTCTTCGCGAAGGACAGCGCCCTCACCGAGGCGCGCCTCTTCATCCCGGCGCGTGAGCTGCAGAGCGAGCGGTGGACCGGGCCCAAACTCGGCCCCGATTCCGTGGCTACGCGCCTCACGGGCATCGCGCAGGTGCACTCGGCGGACAGCGTGCAGGGGATTCTGCAGCGCCTCGTCTTCCAGCCGAACGGCCCCGGGCGGAGCGGTGCGGTCTATCTCCTCAAGACCGAGAAGTCGCTCGAGGATGCCTTTCTCAAGCGGCTGATCCTCAGCAGCCTCACCGTGCGGGACGTGCGCCCCGTGATGGCGCAGCTCCGCCTCGTGAAGGATGCCGACGAGATCGCCCGGCTGCGCCGCGCCATCGACATCACGGCGGAAGCACACCGCGAGGCGATGCGGGCGGCGAAGCCGGGGATGTGGGAGTACGAGCTGGAGGCGATCATCGAAGGGACGTTCCGGCGGGGCGGGGCGGAGCGGGTCGGCTTTCCGAGCATCGTCGGCTCCGGGCCCAACTCCACGGTCCTGCACTACGACAAGAGTCGCCGCCAGACGGCCGCGGGCGAGCTCGTCGTGATGGATATCGGCGCGGAGTATGGGTACTACTCGGCCGACGTGACCCGCACCATCCCCATCTCCGGCAAGTTCACCGACCGCCAGCGCCGCATCTATGAGCTGGTTCTCGGGACGCAGCAGGTCGCGCTCGATTCGACGCGCCCGGGCCGCACCATCGGCCAGATCACCCAGATCGCGCGCGACTATATGGAAAAGAATTCGGGCGATCTCTGCGGGGAGCAGTCGTGCGTGCGCTACTTCATCCACGGCCTCTCGCACTGGCTTGGCATGGACGTGCACGACGTGGGGAACTACGGGACACCACTCGCGCCGGGGATGGTCTTCACCATCGAGCCCGGGATCTACATCCCGGAAGAGAACCTCGGTGTCCGTATCGAGGACGACATCCTCGTGACGGCCAGCGGGGCGGAGAACCTTTCGGCGAAGGCGCCGAGGACGGTCGCGGAGCTGGAGCGGGCAATGCGGTAGACGGGAAACGAACGCCGGCCGGACCTACCGCCGCCTCCACGCCTCGAGATTTCGTCCCAGCTGCCGCACGTGGATGTGCAGGTGCTCTCCGTAACTCCTGAGCCAGTCCGCCACTCCGTAGGCTCCCGACTCGGTGTGGTGCCCCACGATGGAAAGCTGAGCGTCCGTGATCCGGCGGATGAGGGGGAGGGTATTCCGCCTGACCGCCTCGATGGCCTGGAAGGCGGGCTCGACGGGGAGGGCGTGATAGTCGAAGAGCTCGGCCCAGCGGTCCTGGTCGTAGCCGAGGACCTTCGGGTCCCGTTCCGCGAGAAGGTACCGGATCCGGCCGGCCGCGTTCGTCTCGCTGTCGGCGCAGTGGACGATGATTTCGTGAGCCGACCATTTCCCGGGCGCCGGCCGCCACTGTCGCGCCTCCTCCGGCATCTGCGCCCAGGCCTCCCTGAGCAGTCGGGGTCCCTCCTCGTACTGCGCGATCATCCGGTCACGCTCCGCGGTCGACATCGGCACGACTGGTCCTCCCGTTGGGTTGTCAGAGCTATTTACCTGCCCTGCCACCGGTCAATGTACGGTCTCGGGGACAGGGATTTATTGAACCGCAGAGGCGCAGAGGGCGCAGAGTGGCCCGGCGCACCGACACTTATCGAAACCGCCGACAAAAGACAGAAAGACCCAGTGGGCATTGGCGCCAGGTCCGGCTCCGATGCCTCCGCGCCCCCTGCGCCTCTGCGTTCAACAATAAACGCCCAGGAATCGCCGATTCCGGATTCGGGTCGTCGCCAGCCGGGTGTGCGAGGGGTGGCAGTGACGTCCGGTCTGGGTGTCGATCTCTAACCCCGTCCGCCGTCACGACTTTCCTTGCATTCCCCTCCGTTTCTCGGTAAGATGCCGCCACTTCAGCGCACGCGCGGCACGCATGTCTTCTTTCCGACAGGACAACAGAGTCATGGCCTTCTGGGCTCGCGCCTTCCAGACCGCCCGCCGGCTGGCGCCCGTCCTCGCAATCGCGCTGGCAATGGCGGCCTGCGGCGGGACGAGCGCGGACTATCCGCAGAGCACCCTGCACCCCAAGTCGGACCTGACGAGCATCATCGACGGCGTCTTCATGAACACCGTCTGGTGGGCGCTGCTCGTGTTCGTCCTGGTCGAAGGGGCGCTGCTCTACGTGATCTTCCGCTACCGTGGAAAGCCGGACGACGGAGAGGTGAGCCAGGTTCACGGGAATACGCTGCTGGAGATCATCTGGACCGCCATTCCGGCGCTCATTCTGGCGATGATCGCCGTTCCGACCGTCCGCGCCATCTTCCAGACCTATGAGGTTCCGAAGGGCGATGCGCTCGAGGTCGAGGTGATCGGGCACCAGTGGTGGTGGGAGTTCCGGTATCCGCAGTACGGCGTCACCACCGCCAATGAGCTCCACGTCCCGGTCGGCCGGACCGTCACGCTCAAGATGACGACGGTGGACGTGCTGCACAGCTTCTGGCTCCCGCAGCTCGCCGCCAAGCGCGACGTCTTCCCCAATCGCATCACCACGATCTGGTTCCGCGCCGATTCGGCGGGGTATTACTCGGGCCAGTGCGCCGAGTTCTGCGGCCTGCAGCATGCGCGGATGGCGTTCCACGTGGCGGCGACGACGCCGGAGGAATTCGACACCTACATCACCGGCCTCCGCCGCACGGGGACGCCGGTGCCGACGGACAGCACCGCCCCCTCCGCACCGACGAGCGCATCGCGCGAGGTCACCACCACGACGCTGGCCGCACAGCAGCCGGCGCCGCCGCAGGATCCGGTGCCGGCTGCGGACAGCGCCGGGGCCGGAGCGACCGGCGGGGCCGCCGAGGGGGCGGCGATCTTCCGGGGCCGCGGTGGATGCATCGGCTGCCACACGCTCGACGCCACCAGCAAGGCGAAGATGATCGGCCCGAACCTCGCCAACATCGGAAGCCGGCGGTTCATCGCGGCCGGGACGCTGCTCAACACCGATGAGAACCTGGCCCGCTGGATCCAGAACCCGCAGGCGATCAAGCCCGGGGTGCTGATGCAGAACATGGGCCTGACTCTCGAGCAGGCACGCGCCGTCGCGGCCTACCTCCGCACGCACAAGTAGGAAGAGGACCGGCCCGGGTCAAGGGGCCTCGTTGATCGCGCAGTTGACGGTCACCTTCTGGTACAGGGTACGTATGGCAACCTCCGCAGTCAGCCACGCCGGGCACGCATCGGCGATCCACGCCGAGAAGACCGGCATCTGGAGCTGGATCACGACGGTCGATCACAAGCGGATCGGCATCCTCTACGGGGCGTCGGCGTTCCTCTTCTTCCTGATCGGCGGAATCGAAGCGCTGCTGCTGCGCATCCAGCTGGGCACGCCGGAGAACACCTTCCTCTCTCCGGAGCTGTACAACCAGCTGTTCACGATGCACGGCACGACCATGATCTTCCTCGGGATCATGCCGCTCAGCGCCATGTTCTTCAATTACTTCATCCCGCTGATGCTCGGCGCCCGGGACGTGGCGTTTCCGCGGCTCAATGCGTTCAGCTTCTGGGTCTTCCTGCTCGGCGGGCTCTTCCTGAATTCGAGCTTCCTTTTCGGCGCGGCACCGAACGGGGGCTGGTTCGGCTACGCCAACCTGACGAGCAGGCAGTACTCGCCGGGCCTCAACATCGATTTCTGGGTCATCGGCCTTCAGATCCTCGGCGTGTCCTCGCTCGCCGCCGCGGTCAACTTCTTCACGACCGTCGTGAACATGCGCGCGAAGGGCATGAAGCTCATGCGCATGCCGATGTTCGTCTGGATGAGCTTCATCACCCAGATCCTGCTGCTGCTCGCGTTCCCGGTGATCACGGTCGCCCTGATCCTGCTCATGTTCGACCGGCTCTTCGGGACGATGTTCTTCACGGCCTCCCTCGGCGGGGACCCGCTCCTCTGGCAGCACCTCTTCTGGATCTTCGGGCACCCCGAGGTCTACATCCTCATCC
>DAINRR010000002.1:0-108318 GCA_036741715.1 Gemmatimonadales bacterium | reverse complement strand
GACCCGGAGCCCGCACACGTGACGAAGAGCGCATCAACAAGATAGGCACTTGCGAGAATCTCGCAAGTGCCTGATTTCATTCGGGTTACGCGATTTCTGTGTGGACGGTTTGTGGAGGTTCAAGTCGCTGCGGGATGCGGATCTGACCCGCCTCCTCCACATTTTGTGGAGATGTGTATCCACATCCGCCCACCCATGCGGTCAGCCGGCGAGCGGGTTCGGCCGGGCTCCGCGGGGGCGGTTCGGAATGTTCATGGAGCGGAAGAAGCCGTCCAGCGCGCCTTCGTACTTCCGGATCTCGCTCACCATGGCGGCCGCATCCCGATTGCCGTAACCCCGGACTTCCTCACCCTTCCCTGCCTCCGACAGGCTCGCGAAGCGGCTGGTGCACGTCGCGGCGGCGCGGGCCAGGTCGGTGAACGCCCCGAGCAGCCGCTGTTTTTCGCGCTCACGAAAGCGTGAATCCGTCGCCGTCCCGGTGATCGCCGCGCGAGGATCGGCGATGTTCCGCTCCACGGCTCCGCAGGCGAGCGACATCTCCCTCGCGCGGCTGACGAGCGAGGCGTCCGAGGTCTGCCGGAAGTCGCGATTGAGGCGCGCCGCCGCGCTCGTCACGGCGAAGAGGGTGTCACGGAGGACATAGGCCGCGTCGCGCATGCGCGCGTGCTCGGGCGGGAGCGGCTTGTCCGGGAGGACCATCGTCGCCTGCGCGTCGAGGGACGCGGCCGAGGCGATCAGGCAGAGCGTGATGAATGCGGTTCGCTTCATGATTCCAGGCCGACCTCGATGTAGCGCCAGGTCGGATCGCCTTCGATGAACGTGAAGAGGACGCCTGCCGAGCTGGCGGCAAACCAGCCGGCCACCATCGGGCGAGGCGCATCGAGCTGTTCGATGATCGGGCCGAGCCAGCGGCGCATGTGCCGGAGCTCGGGCGCGCGCCGCCCCAGGAGGGCGAGCAGCGAGCCGACGCCGGAGGTGGCTCGCAGGAAGTGCGCCACGGCATGCGCGCGCTGCCGGAACTCGACGGCCTTCACCCCGGGCTCGTCGAAGAGCACCGCCCCCTCGAAGACGTCCATGGGCGGAGCATCAAGCCGGGGGCCAAGATAGACGTAGCACCGACCCTGCTCGTCGCGCCGCTCGACGACCGCGGCCGCCGTCTCGTGGGTCAGGCGGGCCGCGTGCAGGAGGTCATCGTCCTTGAGGATTCCGACGACCCCCGTCCACTCGAGCGCCGCCAGAGCGTTCTCGGTAGGACAGCCGTTGGTGTCGTCGAAGGCGAAGAGGCGGGGGGCTTCTCCCGCCCGCAACACGAAATGGGCGAGGCCTTCGGCCCGGTCCGTGAAGGTCCGTACGACGAGCGTCCCTGGTGTCGGCATGCCCGAAAGATGGCCGATCGGCCAGGGAGACGGTAGGGAGGAGCCGCGTGCGCCGAATCTGGCGGTCGCTGCGGTGAGGGGTACCTTTCGGCGCCCACTCGACCCGGATTCGCATGCGCCTGGAAACGAGCACCTATTCATCGCCGGTGGGGCCGCTCTCGCTCGTCGAATGCCCCGACGGTCCGCTGGTGGTCGAGTATCCCGGCCGCAAGTCGCAGCTCAGGTGGGCCATCCGGGCGCGCGGCAGTGCCCCGGACATCGACGTGGTGGAGGGGCCCTGTCCGGAGGCCACCGCCTGGCTCGACGGCTACTTCAACGGCTCGCGGAACAGCTTCCCGTTTCCCCGCTACCTCACGCGCTTCCTCGAGCTCTCCGCCGCGCAGATCGAGGTCTTCCGCGCCCTGCGCCGGATTCCCTTCGGCGAAACCCGCTCCTACCACGATCTCGCGCGCGAGACGAAGCTGCATCCGCGCGTGGTGGGGCAGCTGGTCGGCTCGAACCATCTCGCGATCCTGATTCCCTGCCATCGCGTCGTCGGCAAGCGTGGCGCGCTCGTCGGGTATGGTGGAGGGCTCGCCCGGAAGCGATGGCTCCTCTCCCATGAAATGCGCCACACCGGCATCCGCCTTCGATAGTTATTGACAGATTCCCGAACCCGCACGACCTTATCCCCCATGCCCCTCCAGGCGATTTACCGATCCTGAGCGGTGCCCCGGCCGGGGCATCGCCGTGAACGTTCACCCGGTCACTCCGGCCGGGGCTTTACCGGAGCCGAGAGGCTCCCGCACAGAAGAGGTCGTTGCAATGGCGAAGGGCACGGTCAAGTGGTTCAACGACGCCAAGGGTTTCGGGTTCATCGCGCAGGATGGCGGCAAGGATGTGTTCGTGCATCACACGGCCATCGTCGCGGACGGTTTCCGCTCCCTTGCGGAAGGTGATCAGGTCGAGTTCGAAATCGTCGAGGGACCGAAGGGCCTGCAGGCGGCGAACGTCAGGAAGTCCTGAGCCGGTACCCGGCGCCGTTCACGACCCTGGGAACAACGCACCGCGCCCGGAGCTCCGCTTCCGGGCGCGGTGTCGTTCTTGCAGCAGCGGCAGCTGGTACGCGTACCCTTCTCCGACGAAGGACTGGAACCATGCGCCCCCGATTCCCGATGTCCGCGGGCACCGCCCCGCTCCTTGCCGTACTGCTGCTGGCCACTGCACCCCTCAGCGCGCAAACCGTTGCAGTCGCAACGAGCCCCTTGGAGTTCCTCGGGTTCCGCGCCGGCGCCACGCTCGACGAGATCGCCGAGCAGATGCGGACGCTCGATGGCGGAACACTTCGCTGCGATCGTTCACGCGCCGATCGTCGCGTCACCGAATGCCGCGGCACGATCACCGATCCCGATGCCGGCGAGACGGTCCGGGTGTGGCTCTCGGCCATCGATAGCGTCGCGGCCGTGCTGACCCTGTCGAGCGATGTCGCACCCGACCAGCTCGACCGCTGGCGCACCACCCTCGAGCGGAATTTCGGGCGGGTGGACGCCAAGGTGCAGGGCACGCAGTGGATGATGCAGTGGGTGCGCCAGGGCCGGATGGCCCGCCTGACCTGGAAGGTGCAGCGCAACGAGCGCGTCGCCTCGGTGAGCCTCGTGGACGGCCACGTCCTCGACGGCTGGGGCCGGGAACGCCGGAGTTCGCGCGGCGGGTCGTGACCAGCGGCGGGCATCTCTGCCTGGCGGGTCGAACGGCGCACACGAAAACACGAAAGCACGAAGGAGGGCGGTGGACGCGCGGGCTTCCGGTGTGTCGGGCGAGTCGTGAGGGCAGGGTGGGCGCTGGCTGAATCGCGAAAGCGCGAAAGAACAGCGAAACCCGCGAAAGGCTCCGTGTGCGGGCAGGCTCCGAATCCGTGGTGGGTTCGGAGCGTTTGTTCTTGTGGGCTTTCCCGTGGGCTCCGTGCGCTGGGCCTGCAGGGAGCCCACAAACAATTGCTTGAACTCTGCCGGACACGCGGACCCGTCGCTCGAGCCGGCCCTTTCGTAGTCTTCGCGCTTTCGCGTTTTCGCGATTCCGCCGAGGCCCGGCCTGCCGCGATGCCCGCGCGGCACGAGGAGCCCGCCCGCTCCCCGCCCCTTTCGTCCTTTCGTGTTTTCGTGTGCGCAGTTCAACCTGGCCCGCCCCCGAACCGACGCTTCGAATCCTCACCGGTACCTTGTAATTCGACCGCGGTCCGAATAATCTAGGACCGTTCCCCAAGACGAGCCCGCGCGCGAGCGCGCACATCGAAACCGCCCCGGAGAAACGACTTGCGCCTCTTGGAGCGCCTCCTGCCGGGGGCCGCGCTGGTGCTGGCTGCCTGCAGTGCTTCCGAACCCATCCAGATCGGCATCGCCGGCGCCTTCACCGATCCCATCGGAAAGCCGATGGTCCTCGGCGCGCGCCTCGCCGTGGACGAGATCAACGCCGCCGGCGGCATCGACGGCCGGCGCGTGGCGCTCGTCGAGGAGAACGACTACGGCGACGCCGACTCCGCCGTCGTCGTGGCCGCCCGACTCTACGCGAGCGATGCCGTGGCCGTCATCGGCCATCTCTACTCCGGCACCACGCTCGCCGCCGCTCCGGTCTACAACGGGGGCGACAATCCCATCGCCGCGATCTCGCCGTCGTCGTCCTCTCCCGAGGTGTCGTACGCCGGCGAGTATACCTTCCGCGTGTGTCCGAGCGATTTCGCGCACGGTGCCGCGCTCGCACGCTGGGTGCGCGAGCGGCTCGGGCTCACGCGCGGCACCGTGCTGTACTTGAACGACCAGTACGGGCGCGGCGTGCGCGAGCGCTTCGCCGCGGAGTTCACCCGGCGCGGAGGCGAGCTCGTCGCGGTGGCGCCGTACCTCGGCGACACGCCGGACATCGCCGCGTACATGGCGCGCATGGCACAGGATGGGCGTTCGCAGTTCATCGTCGTGGCCGGCAACCGGAGCGAGGCGGAGGAAGTGCTGCGGCAGATGCGGGCCCGCGGTCTGGACCTGCCGCTGCTCGGGGCCGACGGCCTCGAAGGAATCGAAGCGTCGGGTGAGCTCGCCGAAGGCGTGTACGAGACGCTGGCCTACCTTCCGATCATCAACACCCCCACCAACCAGCGGTTCGTCGAGGCCTACCGCTCCCGCTACGCCGGCGAGCCGCTTCCCAACCAGCCCGCGGCCGCTGCGTACGACGCGATCCACCTGCTGGCCCGCGTGATCGGCGCGCGGGGCACCGAGCGCCAGGCGATCCGCGACGGCCTGATGGCCGTCGACGCGAACGCGCCGTTCGAGGGCGTCACCGGCAGGATCGCGTTCGACTCGCTCGGCGACGTGCCGACGCGGGACGTGCACGTGGCCGTGGTGCGCAACGGCGCGCTCCGGCTGCCCGGAGCACAGTAGCAGTGTTCCAGAGCCTCAAGAGCCGCATCCGCGCCACCATGGCGCTGCTCATCGCGCTCGTGCTCCTCATCGCCGTGATCGGGGTGAATGCGATCGGCGCGCTCAATCGATCGGCGGGCGAGGAGCTCGGGCTCGTCGTGGCCGGAAGCGAGCTCAGCACGTCGCTCGTCGGGACCACCGCCACGGAGATCCGCGCGGCCGAACAGTATCTCGTGCGCCCCGACCCCGGCCTCTTCCGCGAGTTTCTCGCCACGGGAGATTCCGGCTACGCGCTCATCGGACGCTATCGCGATCTCGCCGCGCTCACCACCGAGGATCGCGTGCGGCTCAACAACATCGCGTCATCGCAGGCGGAGATCGAGGTGGCCTACGCCACCGCGCACGCGCTGACCGATCTCGGCCGCCCGGCCGAGGCGCAGCGCTTCGCGGAGATGGCGCGCGGCCCGGCCGACACGCTCCTCGCCGAGGTGAAGGCGCTGTCGGCGGCGCAGGCGGAGCGCGCACGGAGCCGGGCCGTCGAGCTGCAGGAACAGGCAGGCAGGCGCCGTGCGTGGCTGGGGCTGCTCTTCTTCATCGTGCTGGCGATCGGCGTCATCGCGTCGACCGACACCGTGCGCAAGGTGGACCAGCCGCTCTCGCGGCTCATCGCCGATGCCGATCGCTTCGGCGGCGGCGACCTTCGTCCCCTCGAGCGCGGCGACATGCCCACGGAGCTCGAGCGCCTCGCCGTCGCGATGGATCACATGGGGGAGCGCCTGCGCGGGATCGTGGGCACCGTGGCGCGTGAGTCGAACATCATCAGCAGCAGTGCCACCGACTTCTCCGCGATGAGCGAGGAGCTGGCGGCGTCGAGCGGCGAGATCTCGACGGCGATGGTGCGCGTGGCGAACAGCGCCGAACAGCAGCGCAGCGGCATGGAGCACGCGGGACGGCTGCTCGAGGAGCTGCGCGCGGCGTCGGTGACGAATGCCCAGGCGGCGGCACGCGTGGTGGCGCTGGGCGAGCGCATTCGCGCGCTCGCGGCGGAGCACCGCACCGACGTCGAGGCCGCAGGGCGGACCCTGCTCGACGTGCGTGAAGTGGTCCGGACTTCCGCGGGCCAGGTGCAGGAGCTCGCCCGCCAGAGCGAGGCGATCACCGAGTTCATCGACCTCATCAAGCAGATCTCCTCCCAGACGAACCTTCTCGCGCTGAACGCGGCGATCGAAGCGGCCCGCGCAGGCGAGCATGGGCGCGGGTTCGCGGTCGTGGCGGAAGAGGTGCGCCGGCTGGCGGACTCGAGCGCGCACGCGGCGGAGAACGTGACGACGACCGTGGAATTCATCCGCAGGCAGGTGCGCACCGTCTCCGGAACGATGGAGATCGGATCCGCGAAAGTGGCGGGAATCGAAACGGTGGCCACGGCTGCCGCGAGCGCGCTCGAGGAGATCGCGCTCGCGGTCGAGGACGTGCACGCAGCCGCGCGGGGCGTCGCCGACGAAGCGGAGGAACACCGTCAGATCGTGGATGAGCTCGGCCGGAGGACGGTGCAGGTGGCGCAGAGCGCCAACGAGCATGCCGCGGCGAGCGAAGAGGTCACCGCGGCAGCGGAGGAACAGAGCGCCAGTACCGAGCAGATGGCGGCGGCGGCCGGCGAACTCCTACAGGGCGCGCAACGACTGCAGAGCGCGGTCCGGGACCTGAAGACCTAGGAACCCGTAGCGGCCTAGCGCTTCCTTGCCTTTGCGGCGGGCTTGCGTGCCGGCTTGACCGGACGGGCGGACTTGACCGGCTTCCGCTGTGGCTTCGGCTTGGGCTTGGATGCGGCTTTCGGCTTGGGACGGGGCTTGGGGCGCGGGGGATGTGCGGCCCGGTCGGCCGCGCGATCCGCCGCGCGCTCGATCCGCTTCTGCTGCGCCGCGTGGACCTCGGCGATGACGCGCTCCGCCTCGTCGTGGCTCAGGAGGCTCCGGCGCACTGCGTAGCGCAGGAGCTCTTCGGTATCTGCCACCCGGTAATCCTCGAGGCGGGCGGCGGCGCGAGAGAGGTGCACCATGGCATCCGCCACCGGGCTGCGCAGCACCTGCGCAATCCCGGGGAGCGTTTCCATGAGCGATGAAATCTGTGAGCTGCCGAGTTCCAACGGTCCCTCCCGGTTTCCGTGCGGACACGGATCAAGGCGGGAACGTATTGTCCTGCATGGAGGACGTCAAGCGCGACAGGGGTAGTAGCCTCGGCTACTACCCCTGTGCGACCCGGCTACTCGATCACCAGATACCCGACCTCGTCGTACGCCCGATGCGGTAGGCAGAAGAATCGGTACCGCCCTGCCGGCATGTTCGCCGGGATCACGATCCGGTATTCCGAGCCCCGGGAGAGCAGCGGGCTCCGAAGGTCCCCCACCCGTCCGGGCATGGCGCCGTTGAGTGCCGTTTTGGCGGCCGCCGACATGCCGGCTTCGAATGAAACCCCATGGTTCCCACCTCCGGCCACCCTGAACACGAGCACATCACCGGCCTTGGCATTGATCGTGGCCGGCGCAAAGCTGTATTCCTCCTGCTCCGCGCTCCCGTCCATCTGGATCACGTGGGTCCGCTGTGCCTGGGCGGTCCCCGTACCCCCCGCCACCAGCAGTGCGACCAGGGTCAAACCCGTAGAAATACGCATCATATCACTCCTCTATCGTGTTCCCCGTTCTATGTGACCGTCACCGGGGAACGATACATTGAAAACGTGCGGGGGCGCCAAGCCCACCTCCGCGAGGGGGTGACCATGGGACGTCGGGGAATCAAGGAATATCGTGCACCCGAAGCCCTGGTCCTGATCGCAGCAGATCGGGACAGGAAGCCCCTCGTCTGCCCTTCCTGCAACTCGGCCGACATCCAGCGCGTACCGGACCGATGCCCCGACGAGCCCGCATGCCGGGTCACGCTGACCTGCACCGTCTGCGGCCGGAGCGCCGTCTACATCCACCGGCCTGCCGGGGCCCTGCGGTCCCCCGAAGAGCCGAGCCCACCCAGGGTATAGCAAGCATCACACCAGCTTGACCTGAGCCCCGTGTACGGGCATCCTCCACGGCCGATGCCCTCCGCGACCCGCGTTTTTCTCACGGTATTCTTCGATCTCATCGGGTTCGGCATCGTCCTGCCGCTCCTTCCGAGTTACGGCGCCCGGTTCACCTCGAGCGCCGCCCTGATCGGGGCTCTCGTCGCCACCGACTCCCTCCTGACCTTTCTGCTCGCTCCGCGCTGGGGACGGCTCAGCGACCGGATCGGCCGGCGCCCGGTCCTGCTGATCGGCCTGGCCGGGAGCGCCGTTTCGTATCTCGTCTTCGGCCTCGCGGGCAGCTTCGCGATGCTGCTCCTCTCGCGCATCATCTCCGGCGCCACCGGCGCCACGGTCCACGTGGCGCAGGCGTACCTCGCGGACATCACCCCGCCCGAGCGCCGCTCGCATGCGATGGGGCTGATCGGTGCCGCCTTCGGCCTGGGCTTCACGATCGGGCCCGCCATCGGGGGCAGCGCCAGCCTCTACGGCGAGGCGCTGCCCGGGCTCATCGCCGCCGGCATCGCCACGGTCAACTTCTTCCTGGCCCTCGCCACGCTGCCGGAGACGGACGTCCGGCGGCGACCCGAGTACCGCCCGCTCGCGCGCGGGTGGATCCGGTTCCGGTCGCCCTTCGCCGTCATGTTCGCCTCCACGCTCGCCTTCACGGCGATCTACGTCTCGTTTCCCCTCTATTCCCAGGACGTGCTCGGCCATGGGCGGAGCGCGGTGTCGAGCTTCTTCGTCGTGATCGGCCTCATCACCATCGTGGTCCAGGGGCGGCTCGTCGGGCGGCTGGCGCCGCGGTTCGGCGAGCGGCGGCTCGTCGTGGCTGGGAGCGCGCTGATGGCCGGAGGGTTCGCCCTGTTCCCGCTCATTTCCGGCTCGACCGGCGGGCTCCTCGGAGCGATCGCAATGCTGACGACGGGGTTCTGTCTCGTGGGGCCGAGCCTCGCGGGACTCGTTTCCCGCCGCACGGCACGGGATGAACAGGGTGGGGCGCTGGGAATGCTGCAGAGCGCGGGGGCGGTGGCCCGGATCATCGGACCGCCCGCCGCGGGATTTCTCAGCCAGGTGGCGGGGCCGGCAGCTCCGTTCTATGCGGCGGCAGGGGCCGCGACGATCGCCGCCGTCGCGGGGTCAATGCAGTCCGCTGAAGAACCGGCGCCAGCGGATCTCGCCTAGGCACTGGCGGAAACTTTCGGCGTCGCAGCTGAAATAGATGAACATCGGCGTGCCGCGCACGCTCGCCCGCGAGAGGAATCCCCAGTAGCGGCTGTCGTAGGAGTTCTCCCGGTTGTCGCCCATCACGAAGAGCGAGTCGGGCGGGACGACGATCGGCCCCCAGTCCTGCAGGTCGGGAAGGTAGGTGCGGGGGTCCCGGCCGATGAGATAGGGAAGCTGCCACTCGCGCATCTGCTCGCGGAACGGCCCGGCGGAGCGCGTCGTGTCGATGTGGATCGCGTACGGCTCATCGACCTGCTGGCGATTCCGATAGAGGTGCCCCGCCCGCATCTCGAGGGTGTCGCCCGGCATGCCGACGAGCCGCTTCACGACCTTGTTGTCGTCCTCCTTCGAGTCGAACACCACGATCTCGCCGAGCTCGGGCTCGCGGATCGCCGGGAGCCGCGCCCCGATGAACGGCACCTCCGCCCCGTAGAGCGCCTTGTTCACGAAGAGCCAGTCTCCCACGAGGAGCGTCCGCTCCATGCTTCCCGACGGGATATGGAAACCTTCCATCACGAACGTGCGCAGCACGAGGAAGATCAGCACCGTCGCGCCCACGGACTTGGTCCAGTCCCAGAGAATCGCGAGCGGGCGGGGAACGCGGAGGCGCATCAGCGGGGTCGGTGGAAGAACCTGCTCCAGCGGATATCGGTGAGCCAGGGGATCGAGCGCCAGCTCTCACCGTCGTAGCTGTAGTAGATGAACATCGGCGTGCCCTGCACGTTCTCCCTGGGCAGAAAGCCCCAGGTGCGGCTGTCGTGCGATTCCTCCCGGTTGTCTCCCATCATGAAATAGGAGTTCGCCGGGACCACGATCGGGCCCCAGTCCTGCAGGTCGGGCGCGTAGCTCCCGGGGTTCCCCCCCACGTAATGCTGCAGCTGCCAGGCGCGCATGCGCGCGCGGGTCGAGGGTATCTCGCTCTTCGAGAGGTCGCTGTGCACGACGTACGGCTCGTCCACCGGCTGGCCATTGCGATACAGCGTGCCACCACGCATCGCGAGCGTGTCGCCGGCCACGCCGACGGCTCGCTTCACGACGTCGAGGTCCTCTTCCACCGAATTGAAGACCAGGATCTCGTTGCGCCGGGGTTCCCGGAATGCGGGGAGGTGGGCGTCGGTGAAGGGAACGGCCGCGCCGTAGATCGCCTTGTTGACGAAGAGGAAGTCGCCGACCAGCAGCGTGTTCTCCATGCTGGACGACGGAATGCGGAAGGCTTCGAGCAGGAAGGTCTTGAGAATGAGCCAGGCGACGACCGCGAAGGCGATCGACCTGGCCCATTCCCGAAGTGCGGACTCCTCCCTTGCCGGCGGCCTGGGCGGGACCGCCGGAGGCTTCGCGGCCCCGGCCGGGGCGGTGGAAGGGGGGATGGTCCGTACCGGTTCAGTCATTCGACCCAGTCTGCAATGAAGATGTTCGTCTCGCCCTCGACGCGGGCATTCCGGTTCGACGCGAAGACGAGCTGCCGCCCGTCGCGGCTGAACATCGGGAACCCGTCGAAATCAGGTGACGACGTCACCCGTTCGAGCCCCGAACCGTCCACCCCGACGATGTACAGGTCGAAATTCCTGCCCCGCGGGTTCTCGTGGTTCGAGGCAAAGATGATCCGCTCGCCGTCCGGATGGAAGAACGGGGCAAAATTCGCACCTCCGAGCCGGGTCACCTGCCGCGCGTTGGACCCGTCGGCGTCGGCGACCCAGAGCTCGAGCCGGCTCGGACGGACCAGCTGCTGCGCGAGGAGCCGCTGATAGTCGGCGGTATCGGCGGCGGTCTCGGGGTATTGGGCGCGCCAGACGATCCGCCGGCCATCCGGCGAGAAGAAGGCACCCCCTTCATACCCTACCCGGCTGGTGACCCGACGAACATCGGAACCGTCCGGATTCATCGTGTACAGGTCGATGTCCCCGTCGCGCGTGCTGGTGAAGATCACGCGCCGGCCGTCGGGCGACACCGTCGCCTCGGCATTGTAGGTCCCGGTGCTCGTGAGACGGGTCGCGGGCCCTCCCTCGACGGGCTGCGAGTAGATCTCGAAGCGGCCGAGCGGCCAGACATACCCCTGCGAGTGGTCGGGGGGCGCGGGGCATGCGGGGGAGTGCTCGTGGGTCGAGCTGTAGAGGATGCGGCGGTCGTCGTCGTAGAAGTAGCCGCAGGTGGTGCGGCCCAGCCCGTTCGAGACGCGCCTCAGGCCGCTGCCGTCGGTATTGATGACGAACTGCTGGTCGCAGGCGTTCTGGCCGTCGACCTGCCGCTGGAAGATCAGCTTGCGCCCATCGCGTGAGAAGTATGCTTCGGCGTTGTTGCCCTCGAAGGTCAGCTGGCGTGCATTCCGGAGGTGACGTTCGCCGGGAAAGAGGAGCGAGTCCGCTCCCGGCGCGGCAGAGAGCCCGCTCTCGGGCTGGGAGCGCGCGCAGGCAGCCAGCAGGGCCGCACCTGCCAGGACGATGGTTCGAATGGGATTACCTCGCATGTTCGGAAAGTTGCAGCGGATTGGAATCGTGAATGCGGAGCGAGCGGTGAGTGTATCGCGGGAGTGTCGCCGCGGGTAATCCGTAGAAGTACCGACACCCTCAGACTGCGTCGAGCACGGCGAGGACCTCGGCCGCATGCCCCTTCGGTTTCACCCTGGGGAACACGTGTGCGATGCGCCCCTCGGGTGAAATGATGAAGGTGGTCCGCAGGATGCCATGGTACCGGTGGCCGAACAGCGACTTCTCCCCCCATACCCCGTAGGCGTCCGCCACCGCGTGGTCCTCGTCCGCCAGGAGCGGAAACGGCAGCCGGTACTTCTTCCGGAATTTCGCGTGCGAGCGAAGCCCGTCCGGGGACACGCCGAGCACCACGGCGCCGCGCCGCTGCACTTCCTGCCAGTGATCGCGGAAATCACAGGCCTGCGTGGTGCAGCCGCTGGTGTCGTCCTTCGGGTAGAAATAGAGCACGACCGGACGGCCTCGCAGCGCCGCGAGCTCGACCGTCCCGCCCTGGTCGGACGGGAGGGCGAACGTGGGAGCAGGGCTCCCGACGCCCGGCAGCTTCGCCTCCGGGTGGGACGCCCGCCCCTGGCTGGAATCAGCGCGACGGAACGGCACCGCTTCCCCCGCCCAGTGGGGCCCGGAGCCGAAGTATCGGATACGGCGCACCGGCCGTGAGCCGATCGTCGAGGTAGTTCCATGCGACGACGCCGTCCTCGCTGGCGGGCTCGAGTACGTAGGCCGCAAGAACGCCGAGCGGCTGCGAGGTCGTGACATACCACCACGTACCCGATGCCGAGTCGGGCCCGGGGCCCCAGGCGCCGTCCACCTGCGCCAGCTGGTGCTTCTCGAACGGCCGCTCCGACTTCGAGACCGACGAGATGATGAAGGACTCGGAGCGCGCGCTCCACCCGGACGGGAGCCGGCTGACCACCACGCCCTGCCTCCGGAGGAGGGCGACGACCGTCTGAAGTGAATCGGGCACGAGGTACGCGGCCGGAAGCGCTTCACTCCGCCGCGCGACGAAGCGATCCCACACGGGCATGCGGATGGTCCGGAACTCGCCCGTCCGCCGGCGCCGGGCGAACCCGTGCGAGCCGTCGTCATCCCCGAGCGTGATCTCGGCAATGACGCGCTCCCGTCGCGGCTCGGCCAGCTGCTGCCGCACCGCGACGGAGTCGGGTCGGGGCTGGTTCGCGAGGATCGGCAGGATCTCGTCGCGCCGCTCGGCCAGAAGGCTCAGGACCTCCCGCACGAAGTCATAGGTGACCCGAACGCGGCGCTGGAATGGATCGTTGCTGTAGGCCTCGCTCAGGATGGCCATCCGGCCGCGGAGCGCGTGCCAGTTGGTGCCGTAGCGGCCGCGCCCGTCGTACGTCTCCCACCCCTGCACCAGCGAATCCGGCTCCTGGTTGCGGAAATTGCCGTAGGGGAACGTCTCGACCTTGTGACGCTGCTGCATCCGCTTCCGGATCTCGGGAAGAAAATCGTCCTGCACGTAGTCGTTGATCGGCGTGCGATTCGGGTTGAGGCCGGGGGACCAGGTCAGGGCGTAGCCGTGGTAGCTGCCGTTCGTCGTGTGGAGGTCCACGAACAGGTGCGGGTTCCAGCGGTCGATCAGCTCGGCGGCCGCGCGCGTCTCGGGCGCCTCGAGCTTCGTGTAGTCGCGGTTGAGGTCGAGCCCCTGCCCATTGGCACGACGGCCGACGACTGCGGGTCCATTCTGTCCCGGCCGGTTGATGTCACCGGGCGCCCACGCGTCGTTGCCGTCCGCATTGTAGATCGGCACCATCAGGATGATCAGGCTGTCGAGGAGCGGACGCAGCTGGCCGAGCGTCAAGTCCCGCAGCAGCATCTGCGCCGCCTCTTTCCCCTCGACCTCTCCCGCGTGGATGTTCGCCTGCAGCCAGACGATCGGCTTGCCGGTGGCGGCTGCCTCTTCCGCGCTCGAGACCAGCGGCCGGGATGCGAGCACGACCGGCACGACGCGCCCTTCGGTGCTTTTCCCCAGTACCCAGCGCTTGATTCCCGCCCCGCGCCCGTCGAGCGAGTCGAGGAAGGCGAGCACGTCGGCGTGGCTGGACGTTTCGGTGTAGGCGGACCGCTCGGCCCTCGTGGTCTGGGCGCCGAGCGGCGAGGCGAACGCGGCGATGAGGAGAAGCGGGAGGAAGCGCATGCCGAAAGCTAATTCGAGCCGGGCCGTCACGGCGTGATGATGCGGGTCCCGATGATGTCCGGATACCGGTCCTCGACGGTAAAGGTCGTCTCCGGAACGAGTACCCGGCGGCTCGGGGCATGGAGCCGGAGGTCCGGCTCCCGTGCATGTCGCCTCCACGCCGCCGTGGCTTCGGGAGCCCGCGCGACGGCGGCCGGATCGTCCCCGGCCTCTTCGGCGAGCTGCCTGCGGCGCGCGGTGTCCGCGACGGCCGCTTCGAGTGCGCGAATCAGGGCATAGCCGAGGACGTGGTGCTCATCCCGGCTGGTGGCGGCGAGACGGCTCCGCTTTTCCGCTTCGGCGACGCCGAGCAGGGGAAACCGCTCGACGAGCGGCGCCAGGAGCAGTTCCGTGCTGCGCTCCGCCACCCCCTCCGCGATGAAGGGGTGAATTGCGGGGAGCACGACGACCGGTCCCGATGCGCCGGCGAGGCCGAGCCGGCGGCGGCGCTCCTCGAGGAGATGCTGCCATTCATGGACCACCGCACCGAGTGCGAGCAGCGGGACATAGCCCGGATCGACGAGGATCGCATCCCGCGGCTCGAGAAATCCGTTGGCGCTGTGCGCCGACTGCTCGCGCACGCTCGTGAGGCGGAGCGTCTCCGCCGGCGCCTCGAGCACGGCCCCGCTGCCGAAGCTCGTCTCGAGGAGGCGAAGGGCTTCGAGGAGCCCCGCGCCCGTATGCCGCTGCATCCATTGCCGCGCCGAAAGGTTCTCCTCCCGCACGAGTCGGGGAAAGAGCGCGCCGGGAACGCCGTACCGCGGCACGGCCTGCGGGTACCGGAAGAGCCGCGGCCCGATCTCGGGGACCAGGACGGAATCGATGCGGCCCATCCACGATCGCTGCACGAGGTCGGCGATCGACTGCGGGCCCGAGGGACCGGCGATCCACCGTTCCGCAAGGAGAAACCGGAGCGCCGCACCGTGCCACGCCTCGGCTGCCTCGTAGGCGCCGAGCAGTGATCCCACGGCGTTCGCGGATGCAGGGGCGGCGCGATGCATCGCCTCCAGCAGCTGCCCGTACGCCGAGCTGTCGGCCGCACGGAGGGCGTGAAGGCGATAGAGCGCGATGGGGATGGATTCGGCGGTGGCTCCGCCCGCTGGCTGCCAGCCGATTGCGGCGAGCGCCGGACCAGCCGCCTCGGGGGCGAGACCGGGGGACCCGGCACGCGCGAGTGCGAGTGCGGCGTCGTGCAGATCGACGAGCCACTCGCCCCGCGGCCGGAAGAGCCGGTCGAAGCGCGTGCGCACCGCGGCGAGGGGGATCTGGGCGTGCATCGCCGCGAGGGTGCTCGAGACTGCGGCGCGCATTTCGCGTCGGAGCGCGGTTCCCATCGCGCGGGCGGGGGATGAGTGCTCCAGCGCACGACCCGCGAGCGGCGTGAGTCCGCTCGCACGAGCCAGCGACGCGTAGACGGAGTCGGTCCCCCAGTCGCCGGCGCGCGCGGCCGCCACCCATGGGCCCGGGACTCGGAGCTCGCTCGAGCGCCGCCCCGCGATCACCTGGCGGAGCGTGAATTCCGGTAGCACCGGGTAGTACTCGGTTTCCGCCTGCATGCGCGTCGCGGCCCAGGGCTGGCCATTGCCCGAATCGGAGGTGGCGATGCCCCGGAGCACATTGCCTTCGATCGTTCCACGGAATTCGGTCCGCGCCGGAAGGCCTCCGGTAAAACGCACCTGTCCGCCGCCCGCCTCCCCTTCGATCGGAGCCGGGCCCTCCTGGTTCTCGAGCCAGAGTGTGCCGGCGAGCGCAGCACCCCGCGTGTCGAGGCGGAGCTCGCCACGCAACGTGCCGCTCACGCCGCCGCGAAGCATGATCGCCCAGCGGCCCGCAACCTCCTGCGCGGCAGCCGGGCGAACGATGGCAGCGGCGAGGGCAGCAACCGCTCCGGCGGCGATGCCGGCGCGCACCAGGCGCGACATCCGCTAGTCCCGCGCCGGCGCCGGCTCCCCCGGTGCGCTGTCGGATGCGGCGGGCCGGGGCGCTGCCGTCGAGTCCTGGCGCGACGGCGCTGCGCCGCCGGACCCGGCCGGGCCTCCCGTGTCGCTCATGACGCCGGGCCGCCGGTCGACCACCTGCGGCATCACGGGCGCGCCCTCCTGCAGGCGCTCCAGCCCGCCGACCACCACCTGCTCGCCGACTGCGACACCCGTGCGGGCTTCCACGAAGCCCGGCGTGCGCACGCCGAGCTCGACCTGCCGCCTCGTCGCCTTTCCATCCACGATGGCCCAGACGTAATTGGCGCCCTGGAGCGGGAGGATGGCGTCTTCGGGAATGATGACCGCGCCGGGGCGGACCTCGGTGGCGAGCCGTGCTTCGATGAACATGCCCGACTGCAATTCGCGCGTGGCGTTCGGGACGACGGCCTTGATCGTGATGGTGCGTCCCGGCATGCGGACCACGGGATCGACGAAGTCGACGGTGCCGGTGAACTCGCGGCCGGGCAGTGCCGCGACGCGGAACGTGACCTGCTGCCCGACCTGCAGCGCCGCCGCGTACCGCTCGGGCACCGTAAACGACGCACGCTGCGGATTGACGGTCTGCAGCGAAATGAGGCGCGACTGGGTGGTGACGTAATCTCCGAGGCTCACCGTGCGCTCGCCCGCGACACCGGCGAACGGCGCGCGGACCGTGCTGCGCCGCAGCTGCACCTGGAGGATCTGCAGCGTGGCCTCGGCGGAGCGACTGGTGGCTTCGGCGCGCTCGAGCTCGGCCTGGGACGACGCCCGCTGCTCGAGGAGCTCGCGCGTGCGGGTGAGGTTCTGGCGCGCGAGGTCGCGCTCCGCCTCGGCGCGCGCCACCTGCGCGCGCAGCTCCGACGGATCGATCTGGAAGAGCGGCGCGCCCTGCCGCACCATGGCGCCCTCGCGCACGTAGATCTGCGTGATCCGGCCGTCGAGCTCCGGGCGCAGCTCGATGGACTGCGTCGGCTCGATCTGCCCGGTCGCCGCGATGGCATCGACCACCGTATCGCTGCGGGCGACGGCGACTTCGACCGGAATGCCGGGCGGTGCGCCGCCCGCGGGGCCGTCGGCGCCCTTCGATTCGGCATCCTTGCACGCGACGAGGGCCATCGCGAGAAGCAGAAGTCTGGAGGTCGGTCTCACTCTGGGGTCCCGGTGAAGAGTCGGCGGCCAAGGATCGCCTCGAGCCCGGCGAGGGCGAGGCGCGTGCCGTAGCGGGCCTGGACCAGCTCGGCCTCGGCCTGGGTCAAACGGACCTGCGCGTCGAGGAGATCGAGAATCGTGGTGGCGCCGGCGCGGTACCGGCTCTCCTGGACGCGATAGTTCTCGCGAGCGACGGTCACCGCGACCGTCGAGAGGTCCACGGTGGCGCGCGCGGTCGCATAGGCCTCGTACGCCTCGGTCACGTCGGCCCGGGCGCCCCGCTCGAGGTCGGCCCGAATGGCGCGCGCCACGTCACGGGCCGAGCGCGCCTGCGTCACCGCGATCTCCCGCTGGCCGCCGTTCCACGGCGTCCACGACAGCCCGATCGTCGCCGACGAGACCTTCCGCGCGCTCGGGAAGAACTCCGAATCGAAGCGCTGATGCGACGCGCTCAGGTTCAGCGAGGGGAAGTAGTCGCTGCGGCGGCTGCGCAGCGCCGCATTCGCGGCCCGTTCGGCGGCGCGCGCGGCACGGTAGTCGGGGCCCTGCTCGAGCGCCGCGGCCAGCGCAGCGTCGAGCGAGACGGGCAGCTCCGGCATCTGCGTCGTGTCGAGCGGGGCGGCATCCACCGGGCCATCGGCCCCGATCCGGCGACCGAGCTCGAGCCGCGCCACCCGGAGTGCGGACGCCTGGCGCAGCGAGTCGACGCGCGCCTCGGTGAGCTCGAGGACGAGCTGCAGCGAGTCGCTCTGCACGGCAGCGCCCGAGGCCACCCGGGCCCGGGCCACCCCGAGGCCCTCGGTGGCGCGGCGGACCCGGTCCGCCGAGATGCGCGCCAAGTCGCGGGCCGCGAGCACGGCGTAATAATCCGATTCCGCCACGAACGCCGCGGCAAAGCGCGCGCGCAGCTCCTCGGCCTGCGCCGTCTCGAGCTCCGCGCCGGTCCGGGACAGCTCCGCCAGCTTGCGCAGGCTGAAGAGCTCGTAGCGCGCGTCGATCCGCGCGGTGGCCGATGTGCTCACCGGCACGCCCGTTCCGATGTTGAAGAACGGGTCGGAGTACTTCGTGAGGTCGGTGCTGAGCGTGATCGACGGCAGCACGAAGGCGAACCGCGCGGCGCGGCGCCCCCACTCCGCGTTGTCCACCTGCCCGAGCGCGAACACGTAGTTCGGGTCGAAGCGCGAGGCGCGCTCGATGGCCTCGCCGAGCGTGACGACCGGAACGGAGTCCCCCTGCGCCGTGAGCGGTGCGGCGCCGACCAGGCCTGCGACGACAAGTCCCGCGAGCGGCCGCAGCGTCATTCCGTCGCCTCGGCAGGACGCATGGGAGCCGTGGCGCGGGCGGCGCGACGCGCGCGCACCCGTTGAACGAGACCGTCCATCAGCACGTAGGCCACCGGGATGAGGAAAAGGGTCAGGACCGTCGAGAAGAGGACGCCGCCCACGATCGCATACCCCAGCGGACGACGGCTCTGCGCGCCTGCGCCGAGGCCGAGCATGATGGGGAGCGCGCCCGCGACGGTCGCGACCGACGTCATCAGGATCGGGCGGAGCCGGATACGCCCCGCCTCGATCACGGCATCGAGCACCTCCGCGCCACGGGCGCGAAGCTGATTGGTGTACTCGACCAGGAGGATCGAGTTCTTCGTCACGAGGCCGATCAGGAGAATCATGCCGATCTGGCTGTACAGGTTCAGCGTCGACCCGGCGATCTTGAGCGTGAGGAGCGCGCCCGTCACCGCCAGCGGCACCGCCAGGAGCACCGTGAACGGGTGCACGAGCGACTCGAACTGGCTCGCGAGCACCATGAACACGACGAGCAGTGCGAGGCCGAAAGCGAAGTAGAGCGCGCTTCCGCTCTCCTCGAGCTCGCGCGATTCGCCGGCGAGTGCCGTCGTCGTGCCGCGCGGCAGTACCTCGGTGGCCACGGCATTGAGCGAGTCGAGCGCCTCGCCGAGCGTGGTGCCGGGTGCAAGGCCGCCGGTGAGCGTGAACGACCGTACGCGGTTGAAATGGTTGAGCTGGCGCGGGCCCACGTTCTCGTCGGCGCGGATCAGCGCCGACATCTGGATCAGCTGCCCATCCCGGCCGCGCACATAGAGCCCCGACATGTCGGACGGCGTGGCCCGGTCGGCAGGCTCGAGCTGGACCATGACATCGTAGAGCTTGTTGTCGCGCGTGAACGTGCTCACGCGGCGCCCGCCGAGGAGGGTCTGGAACGTGCCGGCCACGTCGCGGATGGCCACCCCGGCGTCCTCGGCGCGGTCGCGATCGAACTGCACGTCGATCTGCGGCTTGTTGACGCGGAGGTCGGTATCCACGTTGACGAGACCGGGAATCTGGCGCGCCCGGTTCGTGAACACGTCCATCCCCTTCGAGAGTGAATCGAAGTTCGGGTGCTGCACCACGAACTGCACCGGGTTTCCCCAGCCGAAGGCCGGCGGGTTGCTGGCGAACGCGAAGACGCCGGGGATGCCCATGAACTGGGGCATGACCTCGTTGAGCACGTCCTGCACCGAGCGGTCGCGCTCGGACCAGTCGGTGAGGCGGGTGAAGATGATCCCGCGGTTCGGACCTCCCCCGAAGCCGACGATGCTGAAGTAGCTCTCGATGTCCTCGGTGCGGTCGAGGATCGCCTCGACCTGGCGCTGGTACTGGTCGGTATACGCCACCGTCGCACCCTCGGGCGCGATGACGAACGTCGGAAAGAAGCCGCGGTCCTCGGGAGGAATGAACTCCCGCTTGAGCGAGCGGAAGAGCACGGCCGCGAGGAGCAGGGTGCACACGGCGCCGGCGACCACGATGGCGCGATGCGCGAGCGCCTTCCGGAGCAACCGCCCATAGCCGGCGGCGATGGCGTCGAAGCCGCGCTCGAGCGCCTTGTACATGCGGCCGTGGCTCTGCGGCACGCGCAGGATCCTGGCGCAGAGCATGGGCGTGAGCGTGAGGGCCACGAAGCCCGAAATCACCACCGATCCCGCCACCGCGATGCCGAACTCGTTGAACAGGCGCCCCGTATTCCCCTGCAGGAAGGCCAGCGGCGTGAACACCGCGACGAGCGAGATGGTGGTCGCGATGACCGCGAAGGCGATCTCGCGCGTGCCGTTGATCGCCGCCGTGACGGGGTCCTCGCCCAGTTCCTCCTGGTGCCGGTAGGCGTTCTCGAGCACGATGATCGCGTCGTCCACCACGATGCCGATGGCGAGCGTGAGGGCGAGCAGCGTCAGGTTGTTGATCGAGAAGCCGAGGAAGTACATCACCGCGAACGTCGAGACGATCGAGGCGGGAATCGCGAACGCGGGGATGATCGTGGCGCGCAGGTTCCGGAGGAACACGAAGATGATGATCACGACCAGCACGGCCGCGACGATCAGCGTCTCCTCCGCCTCGGTGATGGAGCGCTTGACGAAGACGGACCCGTCGAACGCCCGTTCGATCGTGATGCCGGGCGGGAGCCCCGCCTGGATCGCCGGCAGCTCGGCGATGACGGCGTCGGCCACCTCGATGAGGTTGGCCTTCGACTGGCGCACGATGCCGATCGCCACGGCCTGCGTGCCGTTGAAGCGCAGCGCGCTCCGGTCGTCCTCCGGCCCCAGCTCGACCCGGCCGATGTCCTTCAGCTTGATCGGCTGGCCCTCGACGTTGGATACGGTCAGCTCGGCGAACTCGCCGGGCGTCTTGAGCTCGCCCAGGGTCCGGACCGTGAATTCCCGGCGCTGGCTCTCGATCCGGCCGGCCGGCACTTCGACGTTCCGGCTCCGGATGGCCGCTTCCACGTCCTGCACCGTGAGCCCGCGCGCCGTGAGCTCGGCGGGGTCGAGCCAGACGCGCATCGCATAGCGCCGCTCGCCGGCAATGAACGCGCGGCCGACGCCCGGGAGACTCTGCAGCCGGGTCTTGACGGTGCGGTCGGCGATGTCGGAGAGCTGCAGGAGCGAGTAGTTGCTGCCGGACAGCGCCAGCCAGAAGAAGGGCTGCGCATCCGCCTCCTGCTTGGCGATGACCGGCTCCTCGATGTCCTGCGGCAGGCGGCCGCGCACGCGCGAGACCTTGTCACGGACGTCCTGCGCGGCATCGTCCACATCCCGCTCGAGCGTGAACTCGAGGGTGATGTTGCTGAACTGCTCCGCGCTCGAGCTCGTGAGGGTGCGGAGGCCCGGAACGGTGCTCAGCTCCTCCTCGAGGATGTCCGTGATCGCCGATTCGACGACCTGCGGATTGGCGCCGGGGAGGAACGTCTGGACCGAGATGATCGGCGGATCCACGTCGGGATACTCGCGCACGGCCAGCTGGCGATAGCCGATGATGCCGAACAGCACGAGCGACGCGCTCAGCATGCTGGCGAGCACGGGACGTCGGATCGAAAGGTCTGAGAGCTTCATAAAGGGACCTGTTCTGGCGGGTCAGGGACGGCTGCTGCCGTTCCTACGCGGGGGAGGAATCTACAGTTTCGGGGCCGCAGGGACAGGCTTGGGCGGCTCGGTTAGATTCCGCCATGGCCCAGAAGCTGACGTCCCGCCAGCAGTCACAGCTCGCGTACCTGCAGACGCTTCCTCCCAAGCTGTCGCGGATCAGGAACATCATCGAGCAGATGAACGCGCTCAAGGCGGACGAGGCGACGGTCCGGGCCCTCAGCCGCATGCTCGACGAGATCAAGGCGGGGGCGCAGGGACTGAGCCTCGGGGGTATCGCGGAAACGGCCGGCCTCATGAGTACCATGAGCCGGCGCGGAGGCGGGCAACAGATGAAGGTGCGGGGGCTTCGGGAGCTGCTCGGCAGCCTGCAGACCAATTACGACGGTGCGCTCCGGACCGCGACGACCGAGGAGCGCACGCCGGACGCGTGACTCAGGCCGTGCGCCGCCGCGCTTCGCGCCGTGCCACCATCCGGTCGATGACCGGGCCGGCCATGAGCACCACCATCCCGTTGACGAGGCCGCCGATGACGAGCGTCACGAACGTCAGCGCGAAGAGGATGGCGGCGGCGCCGATGATGGCGAAGAGCATTCCGATGTAGTAGAGCATTGCGATCTCCGGACAGGACGGGCCGCGGAACCGGCATTAGCTTATCCTGTCCGTGAACGACCTTCAACCCCTGGAGTATCCATGCGTACGATCAGCATCCTCTCGGCCGCCCTGATCGCGGCTTCCCCGGTGGCCGCGCAGGCGCCCGCCAGGGAGAAGCCCGCGACCCCGGCTGCCGCTCACGCCAATCACGACCCCGACCATCAGGCCAAGGGTGGCCTCCCCGAAGGCTGGTCCGCCCGGCTCGACAAGGGCGGCGAAGTGACCGGCGTCAGCGTCGCCCCGATGGGCGGTGGCGTGCACGTCACGACGGGTCCGCACGCGATCTTCTGGCGTCCCACCGACCGCGTGAACGGCCCCTTCCACGCGGTGGCCACGCTCGCCCGCTCGAAGGCCCCGGCCCATCCCGAGTCGTACGGCATGTTCTATGGCGGCACGGCGCTCGACGGGGAAGGCCAGAAGTACACTTACTTCCTCGTCCGCGGAGACGGCAAGTTCCTCGTGCGTGAGCGGAACGGCGCCGAGACCCGCAACGTGACGAGCGGCTGGACGGCGCACGAGGCGATCGGCCGGGCGGACGAGAACGGGAAGGTCTCCGACAAGCTGGAGATCGATGCGTCGAAGGCAGGAACCGTCCGGTTCCTCGTCAACGGAAAGGTCGTGCACGAGATGGCCGCCGACGGCAACGCCACCAACGGCCTCGTCGGCCTCCGCGTCAACCACAACCTCGACCTGCACGTGGACGGCTTCGAGGTGCACAAGCTGTAGCAGGCCGGCCGCTCGGCGGCCGGATGTCGCGCGGCTAGCGGTCGCCCGCTCGCCGCACGCTCAACGCCCGGTCCGCGGCTTCGCGGACCGGGCGGTCTGCTTCGCGGACGATCCGGTCGAGCCCGCGCCGCGCGAGCGGCGTATTCGCGGCAGCGAGTCCCGCCACCGCGTCGAGCCGCACTTCGATCGGCGCCGCATCGCGGTTGAGCAGCGTCCGGCGTTCGATGGCGATGCGCACGAGCTCGTCGGCGGCCTGCGGCGCGCCGAGGCGCGCCGCCGCCGTGGCGAGCGCGCGGCGCACGCTGCTCTCCCGTTCCGCCGAGAATGCCGTCATCACCGTCGGCGCGAACATCGCCTGGCCGGACAGGCCGATCGCCGAGGCCGCATCGATGCGCGTCACGTGCGACGGATGCGAGAGCGCGCTCGTCAGCGCCGCGCGGGCTGCGGGATCGCGGAAGCGGGCGAGCGCGCGCGCGGCTTCGCCGCGAACGCCTTCATCGGGATGCCCGAGCGCCCCGGTCAGGGGCTCGATCGCGCGCGCATCGCCGAGGCGGCCGAGGAGCGCCGCCCCGTGGCGCACCTGGTGCGGTGCCGAGCGCGTGAGCAGCGGAAGCAGCAGCGGGAACGCCTCCGGGGTCGTCGCGAGCGCATCATGAAGGAAGCGCCTCGCCGCGAACGACTCGCTCTCGGCGATCCCGTCCACCATCACTTCGTGTCCTTCCGGGCCGATGCGGGAAAGGAGCTCGCCGGTGCGCTGCTGGTCTTCCGGATGGCGCAGCGCATGCTCGAGCAGGTCCTTCAGCGCCGCACGCTGCAGCGCCCGCCGCGCCACGATGATGCGCACCCTCCGCGCCGACGGTGCGGACTCCGCATAGGCGAGGAGCGCCTCGCCGGCCGAGAGCACCTCGGGCCAGATCCGCCGCGCTACCGCATCGCGGGCCGCATCGGCAAGCCGGTCCAGCTCGGGATCGGCGTCGGGATCGGTGCCCTGGGCGAGGGACGCGGGAGTGGCGGGAAATTCGTTCGGCGCCTCCACCGCGACGGGCAGCGGCACCAGGACCGCCCGCACCGATCCCCCGGTGGGAAGCGGCTCGTTGTCCGACAGGAGCGCGCGCGCCATCGTGAGCAGGTCAGCGGATGACGCGCCGGCATCGGCCTCGATCCAGTCGGCCGCTCGCGCGCGCATTCGGCCACGGAGCGTCATCCGCGCGGCGATCTGGGATCCTTCGACACCGGCGTTCACGCGCGCCGCCTTCCGCGCGACGGCCCCCGCCGCCGCGGCGGCGGCCTCGACGTGCCCGGCCTGGTCTTCGGGATGCTCGTGCAGCGACACGAGGAGCCGCTCGAAGGCGGCCGGGAAGGCACTCACGCCGATCGGATCTCCGTCCAGTAACGGTCGTAGAGGGACGAGGCTTGGCCCACGTCGAGCACGGGCTCGAGACGCTCGAGTGGCAGGGTGGATCCGCTGCCGGCGACGGGTGAATACCGTCCCGAAGCGGCCGCGATCCGGGCGCTGGTCCCGGGGCGAAGAATGTAGTCGATGAACGCGTGCGCCGCGCGCGGGTGCGCCGCCGCGCCGGCGAGCGCGACCTGTTCCGCGAAAAGCGGGCCGCCCTCGCGCGGGATCCCGAACGCAATGCCCGGATCCCTCTGCATCGCGCGCGCCGCGTCGCTGCTTCTCGCCTGCGACACGACGACGCCCTCGGCCATGAACGGCACCGCACCGGCCGGCGTCACGCCCTGGAGCAATGGCCGGCATGCCAGCGCATCGTCGCGCGCCTGCTGCAGCAGCGACGCATCCGTGGCGTTGAGTGACTGTCCCCGAAGGAGGAGCATCGCGCCGAGGAGGTCGCGCGGGTGGTCGAGCATGACCATTCGCCCTGCGAGCGCGGGCTCGAAGAAGACACACCAGGTCGCGGGCGACGCGCCGGGGACGTCGGGAAGCGCCGCCGGCCGCCAGGCGATCCCGGTGGCCTCCCACGCGTAGGGAATGGCGACGAGGTCGGCGCCCTCCGGCTGGAAGAGCGGCAGCAGCCCTGTCGCGGCTGGCACGAGACTGCGGTCCAGCGGGACGATGCGTCCGGCGGCGAGCAGCGACGCCGCCGCCGGGCTCCGGAAGGCAACGAGATCGAATCCCGAATCGTCCGGCGGCTGCGAGTCGCCGGATCGCACCGCGTACTGTTCCTGCGTCGCTCGCACGCCGGTTTCGGCGCCGAACTCCTCGAGCAGTCCGGCATCGATCGCGCCCTGGTGCGCCAGGATGCGGAGCTCGGGCTCGAGACCCGATGCGGTCCGTGGCCGGTCCTGCCCCGCGCACGCGGCCGCGACCTGCCCGAGCGTCCCGGCGCCCACGGCAGCCGTCGCCATCCGAAGAAGCTCACGCCGCTGCATACCGCCGCAATGTAAGGCGGGAATTAGCTTTCCCGCATGCAGGTCTCCATTCCCGGGCCGGTCGCGAATGCGCTGGAGCTCGATGCGGCGCTGCTCCAGGCGGTGATCACCGCCGGGCTCGCCGCGGTTTCCACCATTCTCTACCGGCGGTACCAGAAGGCCTACTTCGCGTGGTGGGCCGCGGCCTGGGCGCTGTATGTCGTCCGCGTCGTGGCGATCATCGCGTTCCTGCTCACCGCGGAGCGATGGCTCCTCTTCGCCCACCAGGTGATCACGGGGTGGACCGCACTCGCACTGCTCTGGGCGGCGATCGTCTTTTCCCGGGGCACGGCCCTCAGGCGGCCGTACCTCCTCGTGATGCTCTTTCCGCCCCTCTGGGCAGCGATCGCCGTCTACCAGCTGCAGAGCTTCCTGCTCGCGGCACTGCCGATGGTGCTCTTCCTGAGCTTTGCCACGCTCTGGAGTGCGTTCGTCTTCTTCGACTACCATCGCCGCGTCCGATCGGCCGGCGCGCTGCTGCTCGCCACGGCGTTCCTGCTCTGGGGGTTCCACCACCTCGACTACCCGTTCCTGCGAGCGCAGGGCGCGTGGGCGCCCTGGGGGTACTACCTCGACATCGTCTTCGAGCTCGCCGTCGGGACGGGTTTCCTGCTCCTGGTGCTCGACGACCTCGGGCGTGGCGTGCATGCGCTGAGCGCGCTGTCCGGGGACCTGCAGCGGAGCGGATCCGGAAACGATGTGCTGGACGCGCTGCTTCACCGGCCGCTCACGCTCCGGACCGTGTACGGCACCGCACTCTATCTCCGGTCGGGCGACGGCTACCGATTCGCGGGCGGCGCCGGCGCCTTCATCGATCGACTCGGCGGCTCGCTCACGCCCGAGGCTGCGAGGACGATCGACGCCGCCATGTCCGAAGGGCGTCCGCAGGATGTGGCGGTGGACGGGGGCGGCTACATCGCGGTGCTGCCGATCCTCAGCGCCACGGGACCGAGCGGAGCCCTCCTCCTCACCGGCCACGGCCGGGATCCGTTCGCGGCGCTCGACGACCGTTTTCTCCTGGCGCTCGGCCAGCAGGTGGGCGCGGCGCTCGAGAATGCGGACCTCTCGAATCGACTCGAGGCGCGGCGACTCGACCTCGAGCGGCTTTCGGCGCGAGTGGTGGAGCAGCATGAAGAGGAGCGCCGGCGCATTTCGCGCGAGCTGCACGACGAGTCGGCCCAGGTATTCAGCGCGGTGAAGATGGAACTGGCCATGCTGCGGGACTCGACGGACGGATCCGCCGCCGAGCGGATCGGGCGGCTGCTCGGCCTGGTCGACACCGGGATCGCCGGCATCCGGAACGTGGTGAACGACCTGCGCCCTTCCCTGCTCGACGACCTCGGCCTGCTGCCCGCCCTGCGCTCGCTCGCGGAGCGGATCGAGGCGCGGAGCGGGCTCGAGATCACGCTCGACACCCCGGCGTCACTGCCAGCGCTGTCGAAGGAAACCGAGCTCGTGCTCTACCGGGCCATGCAGGAAGCGCTCACGAACGTGGTGCGGCACGCGGAGGCGACGGCGGTGGAGGTGGGGCTCAGGGTCGTCGGTGACGAGATCGTGCTGACGGTGTGGGACGACGGGCGCGGACTGGCGGAGGGGGCGACGGTGGAGCAGTTCCAGCGCGCGGGCCACATCGGACTCACGGGGATGCGGGAACGCGTGCACGGGTTGGGCGGTCGCATGCATGCCGAGAACATCGCGGGTGGGGGGCTCAGGGTGGAAGTCGTGATCCCGACTGGAGAGTCAGGTGGGGTCGCGGGCCCGTGAATCGTTCACCGTTCACGGCGGAAGGACGCGCGGGAACGGGATGGCCGCGCGGAAATCATGGCCGAGCTGGAATGCGGCGTTCGAGCCCCAGCAGAGTATCTGTCCGTCGGTGGTCCGCCCGCACGGCGCACCGAATCCCATGGCGACCTCCACGAACGTGAGGTCGGACTGAATCCGCGTGGGGACGATCCCGGCATCGGTGAAGCCGTTGCCGCGCTCGCCGTCCGGGCCGCCGCCCCAACACCAGACGAGGCCTGAGACCGCCACGCCGCACGACGCGGTTTCAGAGGGAGCGAGTGACACGAAGCGGACATCCGTCTGGACAGGCTTCGGAAGGAGGGAGCAGCCTTCGGCACAGGGAGAAACCGGGGTCGTATAACCGAGGCCCCCCTCATGATTGGCCCCCCAGCAATACGCCTCGCCCGCCTGGGTCAGCGCACAACTCGTCCATCGGAACACATGAACCGAAGCGAAGCGCGCGGACGTCCCCACCTGGGTTGGAATCAGCCGCCAGTAGTCGTCACCGACGCCGAGAGCGCCGTAGGCATTCGATCCCCAGCAATATGCGGTACCGCTCTCGGCGACGGCGCAGGTGTGCCCGGTTGCTCCCGCTGAACTGATGTCGATGTAGTTCTGCCCGCCATGGACTTCCTGCGGATATGCATCGAATTCGAGATCGCTCGCCGTTCCGAGCGCACCTTGATAATTCGAGCCCCAGCATACGATGCGACGCAGTGTGGTGAGCCCGCAGGCGTGGCTGCTCCCCGCGATCAGCCTGGTGAAGGCGTGCCCCCCGGCCACCGGCACCGGGTTGGCCTGCGTTCCCCCGACGGCGCCGGTACCCAGCTGGCCTGCCTGATTGGACCCCCAGCAGAACGCGGCACCTGCACCATCAAGTGCGCAACGAAAGCCGAAGCCCGAAACAAGCCCGTGGAGCCCGTGAGCCTCCGTTACGAGCTCGATCCCGGGCTCGCCATTTCCCCAGCAGTACGTTTCGACAGTCACTCGTGCGCAGCGTTCGCTCGCCATTGGGCCGAGCTCGGTGAACCTGTCGATCGGGAAGCGCACAGGCGTCGGAAAGCGATATGGATTGCCGACCTGCCCGCGGGCCACCGCCCCCCAGCAGGCCGTCCGGCCGTCGAGCATGATTGCGCAGGTGTGATCCTTGCCGGCTGCGAGGGCTGAGAAGCGGAAATCGCCGGCAACGGGAACTGGGGCGGAACGTGCACTTCGCGTCGAGTCGCCGAGCGGGCCGAACGAGTTGAGGCCCCAGCACCACGCCTTGCCGTCCGCCGTCAGTCCGCAGGTATGGTGCTGCCCGGCTGCAATCGAGCGGAACTGGTGGTCACCGAGGACGCGTGCCGGAACATGCGCGCTGGCCTGCGTACCATCTCCCAGCTGCCCTGTGTCGTTCCTCCCCCAGCACCACGCGTAGCCACTGTCGTCCAGGGCGCAGGCGTGATTCGCCCCTGCAGTGACCTCGATGAACCGAGGTCCCTCGAGAAGGCCTTCGCGCGCGCTCGGATTGGAATTTCCCAGCTGTCCGTAGTGGTTCTGCCCGGTGCAGTGGATCGTATTGCGAGCCGAAACGCCGCACACGAAACTCTCGCCTGCATCGATCCGCTGGATTCCGGCCGCGACCACGCCGGGATACCCGGTCACGCCCGCGTTCGACGTGATGACGAGATCGGTGACCTTGCTCCAGCACCACATGACGGCGTCCCTGTCGAGGCCGCACGCCAGCGTCCCCCCGACAGCAAGCGACACGAACTGCAACCCATCCTGAATGAGATGAGGCGCTCCATAGGAATCCGCCAGCCCATTGCCGTACTGACCCGAGCTGTTGTCGCCCCAGCAGTAGCGCCCGTGCGGTACGGCGACACAGAAGGTTTCGCCGTAGCCGTCGACCGCGACCGGCTGTGCGCCAGAGTAGGATGTCGGAGGTAGATCGTCCTGCAGCGTACCCCAGCAGTGGATCGCATGCGACACGCGGCAGGTGAAGTCGGCCGCCGACGCCATCTCCGCGCCCGGGGGCGGTTCGGGGAAACCGATCCGGACGAGGAACTCGACCGGGGACAGTTCCGCGGTGGTGACCTCGAGGTACGTCGAGTCGGGCACGAGACCTTCCGGAACCGCGAAGAATGCCCTGGCCATCCCGTCGTCGTCGGTCTGGATCTCCAGTCTACGCTGCTCGGTGCCGTCGACCAGGTTTCCACGCCCCGCGCTCACGTGGAACGTGACGGCGACTGCGGGAACCGGCCGGCGGGCCTGATCGAGGACCCGGACGATCAACGGGGCATCCGTCGTATCGCCCGGCGCGACGATCTGGTCGTTGCCGGATACGATTTCCAGCGCTACCGGTGGACCGGGCAGGTCCGACGGCTCACTGCCGCCGCCGCACGCGACGAGCAGAGCGAGGCCGATGGGGACGCCATGACGCGGTGACATGTGAAGGCTCGAGTTTGGGGGCCCTGGGGACGATAGACGATGCGCCGGTGCCCGAGCCGCACACCGGCGCCCCAGGCAAGCCGCAAGCCTTGCGCCTCCCGGAAGCCGTTCTCTACTCCGACGCCAGCATCACCTGCTGCAGCGTATCCACGGCCTCGTCGAGCCGGCTCACCAGGTCGGGGATGCCGAAATCGCGATCCTCGATCCGCTCGAAGCCGCTCTGGAGGATCTCCACGAGGGTGCAGTTGCCTTCGCGCGTGCAGTTCGCGACCGGCGAGAGGGTCACTTCGAGCGAGCTCGGCCAGTTCTCGCTGAACTCGAAGGCGATGCGCCGGCCGGTCTCGAGCGCCGTGACCTTCCCCGTCACGGGTCCGAAGACGGGGTCGATGAAGGAGACGGCGCCGCCGACGCGCGCGTCGAGCTTCACGTCGTCGATGGTGCTGAACCACCGCTCGATCGTGTCGGGATCGGTCAGCGCGCGGAAGACGGCGTTGGCCGGAGCGTTGATCTCGATGGAGCGCCGGACTTCGTGCAGCGACTCGTAGAGTCGGAGCACGTTCCCTTCGCTGTCGAGGAAGCGGAGCTCCCGGCCCGGGCCCATCTCGGTCGGCTCGCCCAGGAACTTCACCCCCGCGGCCTCGAGCTTCTCGCGCACCGGCTCGATGCGGCTCACCTTGAGCCAGCACCAGACGCCCTGCGCCTCCGCCGACGGCAGCGCGCCCTCGTGCGCGTGCACGCCGATCAGCGGCACCTCCGCGTCCGGCCCGCGGAAGATGTGGAATCCCTGCTCGTGCGATTCCATGACGGGCTGCAGCCCCAGGACCTCGGTGTAGAAGCGGTGCGCCCGCGCCGGATCGGTGGCCGGCAGCGAGATGAGAGGATCGACGGCGCGGATCATGATGGCTTCTCCACTTCGCGCTTGAGTGACTCGAGATTCTCCGCCCACATGCGATCGAACGCGGCGACCCATCCGCCCAGCACGTCACGAAGGCGCGCGCGCTCGAGGGTGTACCACCGTTCCCTGCCTGCCCGTCGTTCCCGCACGAGCCCTGCCTCCCGGAGGAGCCGGAGATGCCGGGAGATGGCCGGCCACGACACGTCGAACGCGCCGGCGAGCTCCCCGGCGCTCCGCTCCCGCTCGCCGAGCAGCTCGAGGATCCTGCGGCGGCGACCATCCGCCACGGCGGCAAATACGGCATCACGCATGCCTATAGTTAACATTTGTGTTAAGCATCGTCAAGGCGGGACCGAGGCGCCACGGTTTCGACTCCCTTACCTTTGCCCCATGCGCAGATCCCCGATCCGGGTGCTCGTCGCCGACGACCATGCCGTCGTCCGCGAGGGCATCCGCTCCGTCCTTCAGGGCGAGGCCGGCTTCACGCTCGTCGGCGAGGCCGCCACGGCCGCGGAAGCCGTTCGGCTCGTCGGCGACCTCCAGCCCGATGTCGCCGTGCTCGACGTGACCATGCCGGGCGGCTCCGGCCTCGAGGCGGCGGCGCGCATCCGGCAGGAGTCACCGGGCACGCGCATCCTGATCCTCAGCATGCACGACAATCCCGAGTACACGCGGGAAAGCGTCCGCGCCGGTGCGCACGGGTACCTCCTCAAGGACTCCGCGGCCGCCGAGCTGCGCCAGGCGATCCGGACCGTGTCCGACGGCGAGACCTACTTCGCCGCCGATGCGTCATCCGCCCCGGCCGGCACTGCGCTCCTCCCGCTGACCCTCCGCGAGCGCGACGTGCTCGCCGGCGTGGCGCTCGGCCGCACCAACAAGGAGATCGCCGCGTCCCTCGGCATCAGCCCCCGCACCGTCGAGACCCATCGCGAGAGCCTCATGCGGAAGACCGGCGTCCGCACGGTCGCGGGCCTCACGCGCCTCGCGATGGACGCGGGGGTCGTGCCCGGCTGACGTTACAGCTGCGCGCGAACCAGCGACGCGAGCCGCTCGACCAGCTTTTCCTTCCACGGACGCGCCTTCCACGCCTCGAGCGTGATCTCCTTCGACCGCCCCAGGTCTTCCTCGAACACGCGTGTCTGCTCCGCCGCGAACTCGGGATCCAGCACGTTGAGGTTGGCCTCGTCGTTCAGCTTGAACGAGCGGTTGTCGAAGTTCGTCGAGCCGACGGAAACCCACCGGTCGTCCACGATCATCACCTTGCAGTGGTACATCGTCGGCTGAAACTCGTAGATCCGCACGCCGGCCTCGAGCAGCGGACCCCATCCGGCGCGCGACGCGCGACGCACCACCGGCGCATCGATGTGGCGGCCCGGAACGATGATGCGGACGTCGACGCCCCGCTCCACCGCACCGATGAGGCTGGCGATCGCCAGGCTGTCCGGCACGAAATAGGACGCCGAGAGGCGGATCGACGTCTCCGCGCTCGCGATGGACATCAGGTACATGAGCCGGACGCTCTCGCTGCCGTCGTCGGACGAGCTCTTGAACACCTGCGCGAGATGCGGGCCCGCGGTGTCGATCTGCGGGAAGTACTCGGCGCCGTGCAGGACGAGCGAACGCGTCTTGATCCAGTTGTCCATGAACGCGGCCTGCATCTGCGCCACGGCGGGGCCGGTGACCCGGTAATGCGAATCGCGCCAGTGCAGTGAATCCTCGGCATGGCCGAGCCACTCGTCCGCGATGCCGACGCCGCCGGTGAAGCCGATACGGCCGTCCACCACGAGCAGCTTGCGGTGCGTGCGGTTGTTGACCCGGTCGAGACTGTGCCAGCGGATCGGATGGTACTTGAGCACCTCGACGCCGCTTTCCTCCATCATCTGCAGCAGCTCGTCGTCCATCTTCCCGCTGCCGAGCCAGTCGAGGAGGACGTGCACCTTGACGCCGGCGCGCGCGCGTTCCGAGAGCGCCTCCGCGAACTCCCGCCCGATCCGTCCCGACCAGTAGATGTAGGTCTCGAAGGTGATCGTCTCCTTCGCGCCGCGAATCGCTTCGAGCATGGTGGGGAAGATCTCGTCGCCGTTCTGCAGCGACGTGACCCGATTGCCGCCGACGATGGCGGGCCCGAGCAGCACGCCCATCGTGCGCACGAACTGCTCGTCCTCGACGCCGTAGAGCGACGGAATCTCGTGCTCGATGCGCGTGCGCCCACCCGACAGGTTGAGCGCCAGGAGGACGATGACGGCCGTGGCGACGATGGCGACGAGGATCCACATCGCAGTTCTCTTCCGGCTCCGGGCCATTGAGCCTCGGCTTCAAACGGAAAGCCCTCCGGACGGAGGGCGCTGAAGACACTTTGGACCTGATAGTGCGGAATTACCCGGAACGCCGCTGTGCGGTGGGTCACGGGCGGCTCCGGCCGCGCGAAACGCCTGGCCGACGGCGGTCAGGGCAGCTGCCAGATCTCCACGCGGTCGTCGTTGAAGAGCGGCACCAGGAGCCGGCGCCGGCCGCGATCGATCGTGAAATCCGCCGGCGCGGGGAGCCCCGGGATGAGGCGCGTCGCCGAGTCGCCGATCACCACGATGCTGGAGTCGTCCCAGCTGCTTGCAACGATTCGTCCGTCGTCGAGCGCCTCGAGCCCGTCGACGCCGCCGAGGGAGAGCCCGGTCGGGGTGAGCCCCTCCTGGCCCGGCGTCCAGGCGAAGATGCGCGCCCCGGCGAAGCTCCCCATGAGCAGCCTCCCCGCGTGCGATGTGATGCCGTTGGGCGCCGCGAGCGCCGTATCCTGCGCGATCCGCTCGATGGTTCGGCCGCTTCCCAGCCGGAAGACCCCTGCCGTTCCAGTCGGCTGCATCTCCCCCGAAGCGGTGAAGCGCACGCCGGTCTCGCTGACATAGACCATGCCGTCGGGCCCGATCGCCACATCATTCAGGAATGCGGCGCGCGAGCCGAAGTCGACGGTGCGGAGCGGTGCCCCCGTGCGGCGGTCGAACGCGCGCATCGCGTCGATGTCCGCCACCCAGAGCGTGTCGCCCCGGAGGGCCATGCCCTTCGGACCGTTGAGCGTGACGCCCCCGCGGCCGCCGTCGATGAACCGCAGTGAATCGACCGTACCGTCCGGGCGCATGCGGCTGATGAAGCCGTTCCCGTCCTTCGCCGCCGGGCTACCGTTGATATTGGAGACGAAGTAGACGTCCGCGGCCGTATCGTGGACCACGCTCTCGGGCGTGCTGAAGCCGGCCACCGCATGCAGCCGGGTCGGAGCCGATGGCGTCGTATCGGCGGCGGTCTCTGGTGCCGCGCCGCCCGGAGCTGGGCGCGACTCGCACGCGGCAACGACGAGAAGGCCGGCGAGGAGGGTGCGCTGCACGGAACCTCCGTTGATGAAGAAGACGGTCCAACGAAGCTACGCTGGACCGTCTGGTTGCGACAGTTTCGGCTGGGACGCCGTTCCCTCAGCCGTTGCGCTCCTTCAGCTCGCCGCCGTTGTCGCGGCGCGAACGCGCATTCAGCGGAATCTCGCGCGGCCGCATGCGCTCGGCCTTCTGCAGCTTGACCGTGAGCACGCCGTTGTCGTACTCCGCGCTCACCTTGTCCGCGTCCACCGTGTTGGGGAGCGAGAAGCTGCGCTCGAAGCTGCCGTAGCTCCGCTCGTAGCGGTGGACCCGGCCGCCTTCGCTGGATTCCTGCTGCTGCCGCTTTTCCCCGCGAATGGTGAGGATGTTGTTCTCGAGCGAGAGCCGCACGTCGTCCGGCTCGACACCCGGAAGCTCCATCATGATCCGCACGCTGTCGCCGTCCTCCACCACGTCACAGGGCGGGAACCACGCCGACGTGATCGTGCCCTGCTCCTGCAGCGGCCAGCCGCTGAAGGCGTCGTCGAGGATCCGGTTCAGCTGGCGCAGCCCGTACAGGCTGTTGCTCATCTCTCCGCGTCTGGTGATTGCCATGGTTGTCCTCCTCTGCATGCTTCCCTGTTCGATGCGCGCCTCGCGGCGCTGGTTCGTGGCGGAGCGTCATCGCTGCGGCCGCCCCGCCGATCCTTCCTCTTCGGGATCGTTGGCCCGGGGTGAGGGCCTTTGCGGCACCCTGGCCGCCGAACCCTCTTCCTCGGGATCCCGGGATACCGGAGCCGGAGGGTCTTCCCGCTTCTTGCCGGACATCGCGCCTCCTCTGGCTCCGCGCCGGTGCGCTCCGGTGCGGAAGCCCGTTATGATTTCGGCTTCCCCCGATGGCCCGGATACCGGGCGCTCGAGCAGCCGGCATGCCAGGAGGAAGCGGTGAATTTTTGCCTCATTGACCGGATTTCTGCCGCCCCCGGCAGACCACCTTTCCAGCTCTGCCAACATTGCAGACGCGCGGGGGTGAGGTGAATCACCTGGTCCTCCTGGGTGGCGGGGAAGCACACCTCTTCGTGCTGGACGCCATACGACGCGGGAAGCTCCGCGGGGCGGACGTCACGCTGATCGCCCCGCAGTCGGCCGAGCCGTGGCCGCCGATGGTGGCCGGTATCGTGGCGGGCCGATACCGGACCGACGAAGCGCTTCCCGACGTGGCGCAGCTGGCTGCCGCGGCCGGCGTCCGACGTATTCAGGGCGCAGTGGAGCGGATCGATGCCGGACGCCGCACGATCCATGTGGCCGGGGCCGATCCGGTTTCGTGGGATATTCTCTCGATCGCGGTGCGCCCCGAGCCGACCGCCGGCGCCCTTGGCGCGCACCCGGCGCGCCCCGCCTCGAAGGCGGCCGAGATCCCGCAGCGGCTCGAAACCGCGGTCGGCGGGGGAAGCCAGCTCTCCGTCGTCGTCGTGGGGGGAGGGATCCGCGGGTTCGAGATCGCCTGCGCCGTGCGGCGGCGGCTGGGGGCGATGAACCGCGGATTCGGGGACCGGGTCACCCTGGTCGAGCGCGGACCGCAGGTGCTCCCGAGGTTTTCCCCCGCGGCGGCTCGTGCGGCGGAACGCGTGCTCGTCCGGCAGCGGGTCGGGATCGCCACGGGCGCGACGGCCGTCGACGGCGAAGGCGCCACGCTTCACTTCGATCATGGTGGCTCGACTCGCGCGGACCTCTTGATCTGGGCCGGCGACACGATTCCGCCAACCTGGCTCGCTGCCTCGGGCCTCGAGGCGGACGAGCGCGGCTTCGTAGCCACCGACGCCGGGCTCCGCTCGGTATCGCACCCGGAGGTGTTCGCGTCGGGCGGGGCCGGAAGGATCCGGGAAGGCGGCCATGCGGACCGGCGGACCCGACCCGCCCGGCGGGACGCCACGGCGCTCCTGCGGGGACTTGCCGCTGCGCTCAAGGGAGACCTCGCTGCACTGCACCGGCCGAGCCGCCCCGTCGCCACGTTCATCGACACCAGCGATGGCCGCGCACTCGTGCTCGGCAAGAATCTCGCGGTGCATTCCACGGCGGCGCTGTACCTCAAGGAGCGGCGGGACCGGGAATTGATGCAGCGGCTGCGGACGGCGGCGGGGTGACGCCGGGGGCGTCGCCCTGCGCGCGCGTCGTTGGTTCCCTTGCTATGCCCGGGTGCTGCCCGGCCCGGATCCCTCCGGCTGCGAAATCTTCTCGACCACCTCGCCCACGGTGCGATCGGTGACCCCCGATTCGGCCAGCGCGAGATCCGCCTGCGCGATCATGCCGACCACGGCACCCCGGTCGTTCACCACCGGCACCCGACGGATCTGCTCTTCCGCCATCAGCCGGCTCACCGCGTCGATCCCATCCGACTCGCGCACGGTGCTCGGGTTCGGCGTCATCACGTCGCCGACCTTCGCGTCGAACCGCCCTTCGCCGATCACGCCAAGGGCGAGATCGCGATCGGTCACGATGCCGACGATGCGCTTGTTGTCTCCCCCTTCCACGACCGGCAGCGAGCCGACGTTGTAGGAGCCCATCATCCGCGCCGCATCCTGCACCGAATCATTCGGCGTGATGCAGGCGGGATCGGGTGTCATCAGGTCGCTGGCCTTCATAGCACGCCTCCGCTCTCGGGTAGTTCCTGCTCAGGATTCCCAAGTATGCGGGCTTGAGGGCGCGGAAACGGTGGCAGGCGTCACACGCGCGCGCCCGTTCCGAGCTCCGGCGGGGCGTCGGCAGCCTCGACGTACAAGCGTCCTCCGGCCTCACGGAATTCCTTCGACTTCTCATCCATCCCGGCGCGCGCGGCGTCGCCGCGCGCGGCATCCCGGATATCGTGCGAGATCCGCATCGAGCAGAACTTCGGTCCGCACATCGAGCAGAAATGCGCCACCTTGGCTCCCGCCGCCGGCAGCGTTTCGTCGTGATAACTCCGCGCCGTGACGGGGTCGAGTGACAGGTTGAACTGGTCCTCCCAGCGGAAGTCGAAGCGCGCGCGGCTGAGCGCATCGTCGTGCTCGCGGGCGCGGGGGTGTCCCTTGGCGAGGTCCGCCGCGTGCGCCGCGATGCGATAGGCGATGACACCCGCCTTCACGTCGTCGCGGTTGGGCAGGCCGAGGTGCTCCTTCGGCGTCACGTAGCAGAGCATCGCGGTGCCGTACCATCCGATCATCGCGGCGCCGATGGCGCTCGTGATGTGATCGTACCCCGGGGCCACGTCGGTCGTGAGCGGACCCAGGGTGTAGAATGGCGCTTCCCCGCACCACTCGAGCTGCTTGTCCATGTTCTCCCTGATGAGGTGCATCGGGATGTGGCCCGGGCCCTCGTTCATCACCTGCACATCGTGCCGCCACGCCACGCGGTTGAGCTCCCCCTGGGTCTTCAACTCGGCGAACTGCGCTTCATCGTTCGCGTCGGCGATGCTCCCGGGGCGGAGCCCGTCGCCGAGGGAGAACGAGACGTCGTACGCCGCCATGATCTCGCAGATCTCGTCGAAATGCGTGTACAGGAAATTCTCGCGATGATGGGCCAGGCACCACTGCGCCATGATGGAGCCCCCGCGACTCACGATTCCCGTCACTCGCTGTGCCGTGAGCGGCACGTAGCGCAGCAGGACACCTGCGTGCACCGTGAAGTAGTCCACGCCCTGCTCCGCCTGCTCGATCAGCGTATCGCGGTAGATCTCCCAGGTGAGGTCTTCCGCGACGCCTCCGGCCTTTTCCAGCGCCTGGTAGAGCGGGACCGTGCCGATCGGGACCGCCGAATTGCGGAGAATCCACTCGCGCGTCTCGTGGATGTGCTTCCCGGTCGACAGATCCATGACCGTGTCGGCGCCCCAGAGGGTGGCCCAGCGGAGCTTCTCGACCTCTTCCTCGATCGAGGAGGAGACCGCCGAATTCCCGATGTTCGCATTGATCTTCACGCGGAACTGGCGGCCGATGGCCATCGGTTCGAGCTCGGGGTGCCGGATGTTCGCGGGAATGATCGCGCGCCCGCGCGCCACTTCCGCGCGGACGAACTCGGGATCCAGCCCTTCGCGCAGGGCGACGAACTCCATTTCCTCGGTGATCTCGCCGCGCCGCGCGAAGTGGAGCTGGGTGATGCCCGTGCCGCCGCCCCCCGGTGCGCGGCGAGCGATCCACGCGCCGCGCACGGACGGGAGGCCGTGCTCCACGTCGAAACCTTGCGGGCCGCTCGTGTCGTAGAGGCGGAGAGGAGGCTCACCGCCCGAGAGCGTCACCTCGCGGAACGGCACGCGAATGCCTCGCGGTCCTTCGAGGTGGATCTTGCGGGAGCTGGGATACGCCTCCTCGAAGGAGAGGAGGGGCAGGCGGGCAGCAGCGGTGGCAGGCATGTCGGAGACTCCCGTGCAGAGGACGGCGAAGGGAATATCCGCGCCGCGCTCCCTCCGCCGGTATGAACCGGATCAGGTTCCAAGGGTGTCGTCTCAACCGGGTGCCCGCCGCCCGATTTCCCGGTTGGGAAGTCGGATTTTCCGGCGGTCACGGTGCCCCTGGCGGCATGCGTACCATAGCCCCGGCTCCTCTTCCGCAAAAGCCCGGCGCATGCAACATTGCGGGGCAAGCGGCACTCCCATTCTTCCACCCGGTCCCTGCACTCCGCGCGGGCCGACCATTCCCAAGACGTCCGAGGTGTAAATGCCTTCGCGTCCGTACGTGTCCTCGCCTGCCCTCCGCCTTTTCGCGCTCGCACTCTCCCTTGCCCTGACGGCGCTTCCGACGGTCCTCCTCGCACAGGGCACGGGAACCGTGTCCGGCCAGGTGACACAGGCGGATGGCGGTGGCGCACTGGCCGGCGTTTCCGTGATCGTGTCCGGAACCGGCCTTGCCACGGTGACCGGCAACGACGGGCGGTACACGCTCCGCCGGGTTCCCGCGGGCGCGCGCGTCGTCGTGTTCCGCTGGCTCGGCTACCGGCCGACCAATGTCGAAGTGAACGTCACGGAGGGTGGCACCACGACGGCCGATGCGAGCCTCGAGTCGGTGCCGGTGCAGGTCGGCGACATCATCGTGAGCGGCGCGTCGCGCGCGCCGGAGCGCGTGGTCGAAGCGCCGGCGGCCGTGGCCACGGTCAGCCCCCAGGTGCTCGAGAACACCTCCGTGACCGGGCAGGCGCCGCTCGTCTTCCAGAGCGTCCCGGGCGTGGACGTGGTGCAGAGCGGCGTGAACGACTTCAACGTCAATACGCGCGGCTTCAACTCGTCGCTCAACCGGCGCATGCTGATCCTGCAGGACGGGCGCGATCTCGCCATCGCCTTCCTCGGCTCGCAGGAATGGGCCGGCCTTCCCGTTCCGCTCGAGGACCTGAGCCGCGTCGAGGTGGTGCGCGGTCCCGGCTCCGCGCTCTACGGCGCGAACGCCTTCAGCGGTGTCGTGGCCATGACGACACCGACGGCACGGGAGATCCCGGGCACCAAGCTCACGCTCGCGGGCGGTGAGCTGAGCACGATCCGCGGCGACCTCCGCCACGCCGGCGTGCTGAGCGAAGGCAGAATGGGCTATCGCGTCAACTTCGGCTACAACTCGAGCGATACCTGGACGCGCTCGCGCACCGCGCCGGGAGACCTTGCAGAGGAGTACGACCCGGCCACCGACGAGCCGGTCGGCCCGGCCACGCCCGAGGCGAACCCGCTCGCCGGCCAGACCCTCGATCCCGCCACGCGCGAGGCCCTCGGCGACCGGGACCTCCTGCGCAACATGTACGGGTCGGGGCGCCTGGACTTCTACTCGGGGAACGGCGTCGCGACGCTCGAAGCGGGGGCGGCGCGGACCGAGAACGAAGTGCTCGTGACCGGCATCGGCCGCGTGCAGGTGCTCAAGGCGCTGAAGCCGTATGCGCGCATCAATTACGCGCACGATCGCTTCAATGTCATGGCGTACTGGAACAACCGGACCTCGCTCGACCTGCAGCGGGCGCTCGCGTCGCCGTTCGCGCCCGCCTCGTGCAAGGAGCGGACCGACGACGACGGAAACGCCGAGCCGTGCAGCTCAGGACAGCTCGACGAAACGTCGAACATCATCCACGGCGAAGTGCAGGGCAACCAGACCTTCGGCGAGTCGGGCCGGCTGATCGTCGGCGCCTCGGCGCGCAACGTGCGCGTGAATACCTACGGCACGCTGATGGACCTGTCGAACGACGATCGCAGCGACGAGATCTATTCCGTGTTCGGCCAGGTGGAGTATCGCGTGATTCCGCAGGTTCGTCTCGTCGGTGCGGCGCGCTTCGACGACGGCACGCTCTTCGAGCCGCAGTTCTCGCCCAAGGGTGCGATCGTGTTCAGCCCGAACGAGAGCCATGCCTTCCGCGTCACGGTCAACAAGGCGTTCCAGACGCCGAACTACTCGGAATTCTTCCTCCGCGTGAACGGCGGCGCGCCGGCAAACTTCACCCTGCTCGAAGCAGGGCTGCGGGCATCGCCACTGGGCCCGGCGCTCGCCGGGGTGCCTGTCGGACAGCTCTTCACCAACTCGGCGGTGGTGCCGGTGCTCGCACTCGGCAACGCGGAGCTCGACGTCGAGAAGATCACGGGCTGGGAAGCCGGCTATAAGGGCAATATCGGCGACCGCGCCTACGTGACGCTCGACTTCTACCTGAACGACATCAAGGACTTCGTCACCGACCTCCTCCCCGGCATCAATCCCGCCTACGGCGCGTGGACGGCGCCGCAGGAGGTGCCGGAGCAGTTCCGTCCAGCGCTCGAGAACGCCGTGCGGCAGCAGCTCGCGGCCGCCGGCCAGCCCGTGGCGGCGGCGGGCCTGAGCCGGGTCAACGGGAACACGGCGATCGTCGTATCGTACGGCCAGGCGGGTGAGGTGCGTGAGCGCGGCTTCGAGCTCGGCGTCGGCTACCAGTTCACGGACAAGATCCGGACCGACATCTCGTTCAGCGGCTTCGATTTCGAAGTGCGCTCCCAGCAGGTGGGCGACCAGCTCGTCCCGAATACGCCGAGCAAGAAGGCGAACATCGGCCTCAGCTATTTCGACGAGCAGGGCTTCGACGCCAACATCTCCCTGCGCCTCGTGGACGGCTACTCGTGGGCCGCCGGTGTCTTCACCGGCTATGTCCCGGCCGCGGAGCTGCTCAATGTCGGCGCGGGGTATCGCGTCAACAACACGCTGCGCATCCATGCCACCGCCACGAACGTCCTCGATCAGGAGCGCTTCCAGCTCTACGGCGGCTCGGTGATCGGCCGCCGGATCCTCGGGGGCATCACCGCGAACTTCTGACCCGATGGCAGCAGACGAAAGCGGGGCGCGACCATCGCGCCCCGCTTTCGTCTATCGGACCTCCGCCATCAGAGCGGCACGGTCATCAACGCCCCCGGCACCAGGTGCGCGAGCCGCCGTGCCACGCTGCCGCCCTCGATGATTCCGGGTGGCCCGCCCCGATGGTAGCCGACGACGAGCACATCCCATCCCGCCGAGGCCGCCATGATCTCCGTGACCGGCTCGCCGCGCCGGACGATGATCTCGACGCCGAGCCCGCAGCGCTCCGCCAGCTCCCGCGCCGTGCGCGCAACGCGTTCTGCGCGGGCGCCGGGGACCTGGGCCGCGAGTGCCTCCGGCTCGCCGTCGTGCTGCGGCGCGATCGTGACGACGCCGAGCGACGCGCCGATCGCCCGCGCGAAGGCGCACGCCGTTTCGAAGACCAGCTCGCCCCGCACCGTGCCGTCGAGCGCCACGAGGACTCGCTCGAAGCGCGTCCCGCCGGGCGGCACGATGAGGCACGGCACCCGGCTCCGCCGGGCGACGGCGTCCGCCGTGTCGCCCATGACCAGCCGCGCGGCATGTGACCTGGGCTTCCGGCCCAGCACGATGAGACTGGCGGCTTGCTCCTCGGCATAGCGCGGCACTTCGATGCCCGGAAGCCCGGTGACCACTTCCAGCTCGACGTCCGGGGGGAGCACCTGGAAGTCGAGCTCACCGCGGACGTGCCGCGCCAGCGCCTCCGCCGACTCGATCCCCTGGTCCCAGCTCCCGCGGCCCGCCGCGATCGCAGCCGGCGATTTCAGCGCCGCCGTCATGACCGTGAGCCGTGCTCCCGAGGCCATGGCGACGGCCCGACCGGCCTGTATCGCCGCCCGGCCGGCATCCGAGGCATCCGTGGCGACTATGACCCTGCTCAGCTCCATGCTTCCTCCTTGACCAGCCAGAAGCTACCCCGCGGTGCATGAAAGGCTCGTGAAGCTCCCGGTAAGAGGGCCTTTCGCTGGCGAGCCCGCCGGGGGGGTGAGATATTCGGCCATGCCAACGATCCTTTCCACGACCGAGCGGCTCGAGCGCCTGGTCGCTGCCGGCGCGCTGCTCACGTCGGAGCTCTCGCTCGAGGGGGTACTCGAGCGCGTCACGGAGATCGCGGCTTCGGTCATCGGCGCGAAGTACGCCGCCATCGGCGTGCTCGGCCCCGACGGCCGCCTCCTCGAGAACTTCACGACCTTCGGCATTCCGGACGAGGAGCGGCGCCGGATGGGGGACCCGCCGCGCGGCCACGGCATCCTCGGCCTCGTGATCCGTGAGGCACGCGTCATCCGCCTCGCCGATCTCACGCAGCATCCGGACAGCTTCGGCTTTCCGCCCGGCCACCCGGTCATGCGCTCGTTCCTCGGTGTTCCGATCGTCGGCCGGCGCGGCACCTTCGGCAACCTCTACCTCACCGAGAAGATCGGCGCCGCGGAGTTCACCGAGGACGACGAGCGGATCGCCCTCCTCCTCGCGGCGCAGACCGCGGCCGCCGTCGAGAACGCGCGGCTGCACGAGGAGAGCGCGCGCCTGCTGGAGGAAGTGCAGCAGCTGCACCGCTCGCGGGAGCGGTTCTTCGCGATGGTGAATCACGAGCTTCGTAACGCGCTGGCGGCCGTCTACGGGTGGTCCGAGATGCTGGTGCGCCGCAAGGACCCGGCGACCGTCCCGCGCGCGGCCTTCGAAGTGCTCGACTCCGCCGAGCACGCGATTGCGCTGATCAACGACCTGCTCGACCTGAGCCGGCTCGACGAGGACCGCCTGCGGCCCGTGATCCAGGCGGTCGATTGCACGACCGTCATCCGGAAGGCGGCGGGGCGCGTGACGCCGGCGGCGGCGAGCCGCGGGATCACCATCGACACCCGCATTCCCCCGGCGCTTCCACCTTCCGCGACCGACGCGGCGCGGGTGGAGCAGATCCTGATGAACCTGCTCGCGAACGCCGTGCGGCATGCGTCGGAGGATGGGCGCGTCACGATCGCCGCCGGCGCGGCGCACGACCGCCTCCTCATCGAGGTGCTCGACGACGGGCCCGGCGTCCCGGCGGACGATGCCGAGCGGGTCTTCGACGTCTATGTCACGAAAGCGGGAGAAGAGAGCCGGGGCACGGGGCTCGGGCTTCCGCTCTCCCGGCGGCTGGCCCGCCTTCTCGGCGGGGAGCTCAGGGCCATCCCGCAGCCGGGCGGCGGTGGCCGATTCCAGCTCGAGCTCCCGCTGGCGCGGGAATTCGAAAGAAGCCTTCAGGATTCATTGACTCCCGGTTCACCGGGGACGGGGTAGGTTTCGATCATGAAGGTTCTCGTCGTGGAGGACGACCGGAAGGTCGCCGGCTTCATCGAGCAGGGCCTGAAGGAAGAGGGTCACGTCGTGGACGTCGCCGCGGACGGCGACGAAGCCACGATGCTCGCGCACGTCTACGAGTACGACCTCATCCTCCTCGATGTCGTGATTCCCCGGAAGAACGGCTTCCAGGTGGCAGCCGAGCTGCGCCGGGAGGGCCGTACCACCCCCATCCTCATGCTGACGTCCCGCGATTCGACCGAGGACGTGATCCGCGGCCTCGACGCCGGCGCCGACGACTACCTCGCCAAGCCATTCCGCTTCGACGAGCTGCTGGCCCGCATGCGCGCGCTCTCCCGGCGCGGCGGCTCGGCGCGGGCCGAGGTCCTCAAGGTCGGTCCGGTCGAGCTCGACCGGCTCCGGCATTCGGTCTCGGTCGGCGGCCAGGCGCTCGACCTCACGCCGAAGGAGTTCCAGCTGCTCGAGTACTTCCTGCTCCACCGGGACGAGGTGGTGCGGCGCACCACGCTGCTCGAGAAGGTGTGGGACATGCACTTCGACCCCGAGAGCAACGTCGTGGACGTGCACGTCGGCAACCTGCGGCGCAAGCTTCACGATGCGGCGGGGACGACGCTGATTCACACGGTCCGCGGCGTCGGCTTCACGCTGAAGGAGAGCTGATGAGCTCCAGTCCGGTCGTCTCCATCCGGGATCTCGACACTGCCGAGTGCGAAGCGTTGCTGGGGCGGCACAACGTCGGCCGCCTCGCATTCAGCTTCAAGGATCGCGTCGATATCCAGCCGATCGGGTACGTCTACGAGCGGGCGTGGCTCTCGTGCCGGACCGAGCCGGGCACGAAGCTCCAAACGCTCAACCATTCACCATGGGTCGCCTTCGAGGTCGATGAGGCGCACGGGCCGTACGACTGGGAGAGCGTGGTCATCCGCGGCACCGTCTACCTCATGCCGGAAGGCTCGGACGACCACGCGGCCACGGTCGCCGCCATCCAGCGCGTTGCCCCGCTTGCGTTCACCGAGGCGGACCCGACCCCGTTCCGCAACATCGTCTTCCGGGTGTATCCCCGGGAGATGACCGGCCGTCGCGCCTCGTCCAGCGCCGATCCGTCGGGAAGCTCGACCCGGCGCTGACCCGGCGTGCCGCGGCTCTCGCGGTGGCTCGCGCGCACCGCTCTCCTCTACCTCGTGTCCGCGCTCCTCCTCGGCGTCCTCATGCCGCTCGGCGGCGGCGGGACCGCCTATCTGACGGGCGCGTGGCCCGTCTACATCCATCTCCTCGTCGTCGGCTGGGCGACGCAGCTGATCGCCGCGGTCGCGTACTGGATGTTCCCGCGGCCCGATCCCAGGTCGCCACCGAGCGAGGTTCCGGGTTACCTCGTGTACGGCCTGCTGAATGCCGGGCTCCTGCTCCGCGCCTTTGCCGAGCCCCTCCCCGCTCGCCACGGCCTCCTGCCGGCGGCCGCGCTCCTCCAGCTCGCTGCGATCGTGCTGTTCGCCGCAACGCTCTGGCCGCGGATCAGGGGCCGCTGAGCATGCCACTCGCCAGCCGCATCTTCCTTCGTCTCGCGCTCATCCATCTCGTGGTCGGCTCGGCGTTCGGCGCGTGGCTTCTGGCCGCGAAGAGCGGGTGGCCGGCGCACGCTCCTGCCCTCTTCCGTCCGGCGCACATCGAGATGCTGCTCGTCGGGTGGCTCCTCAACCTCATCATGGGCACGGCGTACTGGATCCTGCCCCGGCATACGACAGGGCCGGCGCGCGGTCGCGCCGGCCCTGTCGTCTTCGCACTCGTCGCGCTCAATGCCGGCGTGATCGCGGCCGGGTGCGGGGGATGGCTCGTGGGCGGACGGGCGCTCGAGGGGCTCGGGGCCGCCGCGTTCGCCCTGCACGCCTGGAGTCGCGTCAGGCCGTCGGTGCGTCCTGCACCACGAGGACCGTGACCATGCCGAACATGCCCTGCGGCGCCTCGGCATGCGAGAGGATGTGGCAGTGGAATGCCCACGTGCCCGGGTTGTTCGCCTTCACGAGCACGTCCCAGCGCTCGCCCGGCGCGATGTTGAGCGTGTCGCACTTCCACGGCATCGGCTGGGGCCACCCGTCCTTGGCGATCACGGTCATGTGCATCCCGTGCAGGTGCATCGGGTGGATCATCATGCCTTCGTTCATGAACCGCACGCGGACGGTGTCACCCTTCCTGCAGACCACCGGCTCGGTGGCGGGGAAATCCTTGCCGTTGAGCGTGAAGCCGTGCACGCCGTCGTTCAGGATCATCGTGTAGTCCACGTCCACCTTCGGCTCCGCCGAGCGGTCCTTCGGCTCGACGAGGAAGGCGCCCAGCAGGCCGTTCCCCACCTGCACCGCCGCGTTATGGTGCGAGTGATACATGTGGGACCCGGCGTTCGGCACGGTGAACTCGTAGGTGTACGACTCGCCGGGCTTGATCGGCGGCTGCGTGATGAACGGCACGCCGTCCTGGTCGTTCGGCACCTCGACGCCATGGAAGTGGACGGCCGTGGACTCGGGGAGCTCGTTCTTCACGATGACGCGGACGCGATCGCCCTCGCGCACCCTGATCTGCGGCCCCGGCACCTGGCCGTTGTAGGCCCAGGCCTTGACGCGCTTGCCCGGCTTGGTCTCCCACTGCACCTCGCTGCAGGTGAGCTCGAAGACCTTCACGCCGCCGATGATCTTCGGCGCGAGGGGCTGGTTGCCCTTCCCCTCGGTCTTCGCAGGGAATGCCTTGATGCCCGCCTCATGATGACGATCCATTTCGTCGGCGCGCTCGCGGACGCTCTTCGTGTCCGCCGCCGGCGCGGCGGCATGGCCGCCCGCATGCTCGTCCGTTGCCACCGGCTGCCGTGCCTCGAGCTCCGGGTTGCAGGCGGTGATTGCGGTGACCGCCGCAGGGAGCGCGACCGCCGCAAGAGTGCCGGTGCGCAGGAACGCCCGGCGGGAGGGAAGTTCGTTGGTCGGATGGACGTCGGACACAGGTGGTTCTCCGGCTTGAGGTTGGCGCTGAGCTCAAGCTAGAAACCAACGTTCATGCGCCGGTGAATCACGCATGAAGCCATCTTCATGATCTATCTTGGAACACCACTTTCATCAGGGAACCGCGCATGCAGCAGATCAAGGGCGCCGTCCTCAAGTCGCGGCTCGGGTTCGTGGAGGAGCATTTCGGGAAGGATGGCCTCCGGCGCGTGCTCGAGGCGCTCACTCCCGACGACCAGCGCGTCCTCAGGCTCGTCTTCACCTCCAACTGGTACCCGTTCGAGATCGGGAAGCGTCTCGACGACGCGATCGTGCGAGTTCTGGGCGATGGCCGGCCCGATTTCTTCGAAAAGCTGGGGGAAGCGTCGGCAGTCAAGAACCTCGGCTCCCTCCACAGTGGCTACATCACCCCCGGTGATCCACACGCGTTCCTCGCGAAGGCGCCGGCGATCTATTCGATGTATTACGAGACGGGACACCGCGAATACCAGAAGACCGGCCCCACCTCCGCCACGCTCGTCACCCACGATGCCGAGACCTTCAGCGCGCCCGACTGCCTCACCGTCGTCGGGTGGTACCGGAAGGCGCTGGAGATGTGCGGGGCGGCGGGGGTCAGGGTGGTAGAGGAGGAATGCCGGGCCAAGGGCGGCACGGTGTGCCGGTACGCGATCAGCTGGCGGTAAGACGAGCGAGGGGCCGTCCAGCAGGCCACTTGCTCAGGGTGAGAGGCGTTCCACGATCCACGGACGATCCACGTCCTCACGCCGGTACCGCAGCCGGTCGTGCAGCCGGCTTTCACGGCCCTGCCAGAACTCGACCTCGACCGGCGCGATCCGGAATCCGCCCCAGTGCGGTGGCCTGGGCACATCGCCCTCGGGATGCCGGGCTTCGACCGCAGCGAGGCGGGCTTCGAGCTCCGAGCGGGAGGGCAGCACCGCGCTCTGCTCCGATGCCCACGCCCCGACGCGGCTGCCCAGGGGGCGGCTGAGGTAGTACGCGTCGGATTCCTCCTCGGGAACCCGGGAGACCCCGCCGACCACCCGGACCTGCCGCTCGAGCTCATGCCAGTGGAAGACGAGCGCCGCGAACGGATTCGCGGCGAGCTCCGCGCCCTTCCGGCTGCGATAATCCGTGTAGAAGACGAACCCGCGCTCGTCCACCGCCTTGAGCAGCACGATCCGCGCGCTCGGTATACCGTTCAGCGCGGCGGTCGCGAGCGTCATCGCGTTCGGCTCGGGGACGGACGTCTCGACCGCCTGTGCGAACCATGTCGCAAACATCGCGAACGGGTCGACGGCGAGATCCCGTTCGTCGAGCCGCGACCGGGCGTATTCCCTCCGGAGCTCCGCCATGGTGGGCATGTGAAGAAAGATAAGGTCGTCGCGGTGGCGCTCGGGATTGCGCTCCTGCTCGCGCCGACGGACGGCTCGGCCCAGATCAGGCGCATCATGGTGGCAGGGACCGAGCGGGCGTATCGCGTGCATCTCCCCCCGGCGGCGTCCGGCAGGCCGCATGCGCTCGTGCTCCTGCTGCACGGAGGGGGCGGAACGGGTGCGGGGATCGCCGCGCACACCCGGTTCGACCGGGTGGCCGATCGCGCCGGCTTCATCCTGGCGTATCCGGCTGCTCGCGACAGGCGCTGGCTCGACGCCCGCCCGGGATTCGCGCAGGACGACGACGTCGCGTTCCTCCGCCTGCTCGCCGACACGCTGCGGCGCCAGCACGGCATCGCGCCGCATCGTGTCTTCGTCGCAGGGATTTCCAACGGCGCGATGATGAGCTATCGGCTGGCGTGCGAGGCGCCGGGAACGTTCGCAGCCATCGGCGTCGTCGCGGGCGCCATGCCGGCGGCACTGCGAGACTCGTGCGCCAGGGGCGCGCCTACGGCCGTGATCGCGCTTCACGGAACCGAAGACCGGCTCGTTCCGTTCGATGGTGGCGGCAGCCTGCTCTCCGTTCCGGTTTCGGTCGCGCTCTGGAGCGCTCGCGCGGGGTGCGCCCACGCAGGCGTGCCGGACACGGTCGATCTCGTTCGCGACGGTACATCGGTCGTGCGCGTCGCCTACGCCGGCTGCGCCGTTCCGGTCGAGTTGCACGCGATTCCCGGCGGCGGACACACCTGGCCGGGCGGGCCTCGCGTCCGCGCCAGGATCCTCGGCCGCACGACACGCGAAATCGATGCGGCCGAGGTGCTGTGGCGCTTCTTCGACCGCGCATCTCCGGCCCCGCGCGCCGCCCGCCAGGCGCGGCGTTACGGCTTCTCGATAGGCAGCCCGACCGCATTCCCCCATTCGGTCCAGGATCCGTCGTAGTTGCGGACCTGCGGGAAGCCGAGGAGGTAGGTCAGCGCGAACCAGCTGTGCGAGGAGCGCTCGCCGATGCGGCAATAGACGATCGTTTCCTCACCCGGGTCCAACCGGTTCTCCTGCTGGTAGAGCGTTCGAAGCTCCGCGGCGCTCCGGAAGGTATGCGTCGCGGGATCCACGGCGCGCGCCCAGGGAATGCTCCGGGCGCCGGGGATGTGACCACCGCGAAGCGCGCCTTCGCTCGGATAGTCCGGCATGTGAAGCCGCTCGCCCCGGAACTCCTCGGGGCTTCGGACGTCGACGAGCGCACCGCGGCGGCGCACGTGTTCGAGCACGTCGTCGCGGAACGCGCGGATCCCGTGGTCGTTCCGCGCCCCCACGCGGATGTTGCCCGGAGGGTACGAGGGCCGGTCAGTCGTCATCGGCCGGCCCTCCTCTTCCCAGCGGGCCCGGCCGCCGTCCATCAGCCTGAGGCGCTCGATCCCGAAAAGGCGGAGCACCCAGAAGGTGTACGTGGCCCACCAGTTGTTCCGGTCGCCGTACAGCACGATCGTGGTGTCGTCGTCAATCCCGTGGCGGCGGAGCAGCGCTTCCAGCCGCTCGCGATCGAGATAGTCCCGCACGAGCGGGTCGTTGAGGTCGTTGACCCAGTCGATCTTGACGGCGCCCGGGACGTGCCCGGTCTCGTACAGGAGGAGATCCTCGTCGGACTCGACGAGCCGCACCGACGGATCACCGAGGCGCTCCGCGACCCACTCGGTCGAGACGAGCACCTCGGGATGGGCATAGCCGCGATCGGCGATGGGAACGACAGGGGGGACTTCGGCCACGGGCGCTTCCTGTGGGGGATGATGAGAAGGTAGACCGGTCGCGGCCGATCATCACCCCCGGGAGGTTCCCGAGTCCACCGCGAGGTCAGAGCTGGAAGAGATAGCTCACCTTCGCGAAGAACGCGTCGCGCGAGCGCCTGAGGCGCTGGAACCTGAAAGCTTCCGGCTCGGTCATCGTGCTGCCATAGCCGGCGTACAGGACGGTCCCGGGCGTCGGGCGATAGGCGAACAGCACGTCGGCACGGAAGGTATTCCGTTCGAACGCCGCCGCGCGGGTGAAGCCTCCCGCCCCGTCCCCGAAGTAAATGGGATGCTGGCTCCGGGATTCGTCGCGCAGGCTGTCCTGCTTTTCCATCGCGTACTCGCCGACGAGGCGGATGAAGAACGGCCGCGAGATCTGATACTCCGCCCGGAGGCGCGGGATGCGCCCGAGCGAGACCGTGCTCCCATCGGTGCGCCGGTCGACCTCCTGGTGATTGTAGGTCAGATCGAGCCGCAGCTTCTCGCTCGGCCGCACCGAGACGGCGCCCTGAATGATGAACAGTTCTCCCGAGGCCCACTCGGGAAAGTTCTCGTCGAATCCGTACAGGGCGAACATCGAGGCGTTGAACGACCGGAACGTCGGGGTGGCGATGTTGGCGTAGAAGTCGCCGTTGTCGATCGTCGGCTGCCCGGTGAATGGCACGAAACTGGTACCCCCGGCTCCGTCGGGGACGCCGAGGAAGTAGTTGGCATAGAGTCCCTCGTCGTAGCCGAAGGTCTCCAGGTAATACCCCGCCGCGACGTTCCATCCGCCGCGCAGCGCGCCATTCAGGTTCAGGTGGAGCTTCTTGTCCTGGATACCCTCGCCGTGGATGAACTTGTCGTACTGCCACGTTCCATCGAGCACGATCCCCGCCGTGAAGCTCTCGACCAGCGCGCCCTCCCCGCCGTAGAACGTGCGGTACGGCGTGATGTTGGCGCGCACCACGCCCGGGCGCGAGATGAAGCCGCTTCCGGCGCGGAAGTCGCCGGCAATGCCGGAGAAGAGCGTGCGCCAGCCGAAGGTCCGGCCGTTCCGGTCGAAACGCGCGAGCCAGAGCGGGGCGGTGTTCGTCTCGCCGCCGGTTCGCGTCGCGCTGCCGGCGAGCTGGAAGGCGGAGGTGTAGCCGCCGCCGAGCACGATGCGGCCGTCCAGCCCGGCAACGCGATTGTAGTTGCCGCCTTCGACGCGGTCCGTGTACGCGAGACCGATCCGGGAGGCGCCGCCCACGTCCTTCTGCAGCCGCAGGATGTTGTACACCGGATGATCGCCGGTCGGGGAGGCCTCGTTGTCGTCCACGGCGGAGAGCACGCCGATGTTCGTTCCGAACGCTGTGCCCGTGAGCTTGAGCGCCGCGACCGGCTGGACGATGCGCCGGCTGTAGATGAGCTGGTTGGGCGTGGCGAACTGCTCGATGCCGTCGAGAAAGAACGGCCGCCGCTCCGGAAAGAAGAGGGCCTGCCGCGGATCGAACCCCAGCTGTCCGGCGTCGCTTTCGACCTGGCTGAAGTCGGGATTGAAGGACGCGTTGAGGTTGAGGTTGTTCGTGATCCCCCACCGCGCGTTCCCGCCCACCTGCGGCCGCCCGCCCGTATAGTCGTACCCGAGCGCGCCCGGCGCGCCACTCCGGTTGGCGGTGACTTCGGGATTCACGTCGATCACGAGTCCGCGCCGGAGCTCGGTCAGTCCCACCAGCCGTCCCGATTGCGCCAGGAACGACGTCGCCGCCCGCCGGGCCGGTGTCCAGGAATCCTGCGAGCCGGAGTGCTGCACCCGTCGCACGACGTTGAGCGTCCAGGTCTGCTCGCGTCCCGGCTGGAAGCGGAGCGTCTTGAAGGGAATCCGGATCTCGACGACGTAACCACCGTCCGTCACCTCGCCCTTCGACTGCCAGGTGAAGTCGGGACTGAGATCCGTTCCCTCCCGCGACACGTTGGCCCCGCCGAAGCCGGTACCGGTGGCGCCGCGCTCCACCATCGCGCCGTCCATCTGCACGCCGAGCGGGTTCACCGCGAAGACAGTGGCCTGGCGTCCGTCGTTGAAGGTCCCGAGCAGGAGCTCCACGAAATCATCGGCATGAATCCGGTCGCGATCGGCGAGTGTCGCGTGCACCGAGCCGTGCGCCTCGCTGGCCCGGATACCGAAGTGGATCGCCGTCGGCGAGTACCAGACGAGCACCTCGGTCGAATCGTCCGCCGGCATGCCGTCCACTGGCGCGAAGCGGGAGAAATCCCGCAGGACCGCCGCCTGCCGCCAGACTGGCTCGTCGAGCCGTCCATCCACGTCGATGTCCGTCTCGACCCGCGGCGCCTGCACCTGGATGCTGCCGGCTCGGCCGCTGTAGATCCGATCGTTCGGCACGCCCGCGGTGCCTGCAACGGAGTATGCCGCCTGAACGGAAAGCAGGATCGTTGCGAACATGGGACCTGGCGTGGAATGGATGGAACGGGCTCGGACGAGCTATGCCCCTTCAAGCGCTACGGCGGCGGCAGGGGGCGGGTTTCGGATGCGGAGGGATGTGGCGACGTGAAACGGGGCCACGACGGAGGGTGGGCTCCGTCGTGGTGATGCGGGCGGGTCGATTCGTCACGGCGACATGGACGTCACCCCTACTGGACGCACTGGCCCTCGGGATCGGGCCTGGGCGCGCTCAACGCCGGGCGATGATCGAGATCGGCGACGCGGACCGCGATGTCGTGGATGAGCGTCGTGACCCGCGCGAGCTGCGCATAGTCGATGTACTGCGGCTCGTCGGTGACCATGTGATAGTCCCGGTGGCTGCCCGTGCTGAAGAACGTCACGGGGATGCCGTAGCGCGCGTATTCGTAGTGATCGCTTCGGCAGTAGTACTGACCGGGATGCCCGTTCGCATCGAACTGGTAGTCGAACCGGAAGCCGTGGCCCTTCTCGGCGTTGACCGTCTCGACGAGATCGCCGAGCTCGCGCGAGAGACGGCGCGAGCCGATCAGCTGGAGATACGTCGGCCCTCCTCCGGGTACATCGGCCGCCGTGCCGCGTCCGATCATGTCGATGTTCAGGGCCGTCACGATCGAGTCGCGCGGCACGGTCGGGTGATCGGTGAAGTACGCTGCGCCGAGCAGGCCCGCCTCTTCACCGGTGTGCCAGACGAAGAGGATCGAGCGCTTCGGCTTCTCGCGCTGCGCGGCGAGCGCCTCCGCCATCTCGAGGATCGCGACCGAGCCCGAGCCGTCGTCGTCCGCGCCGTTTCCGATCGAGTCCCGGCGCGCCGGACGGAGGCGGCGGAGGCTGTCGAGGACCGCGCTGATCCGTGCCTGCTGGTCCGCGCTCGGCTGGCCCGGCGGATCGTCGGCACCGAGTGGCCGCATCACGGTGTTGTACGCGCGGAGCGAGTCGTGATCCACCGCCTCGCCCGTGGTGCCGATGTGATCGCTGTGCGCACCGATCGCGACGTACTGATGGCGAAGCACCGGGTCGCTCCCGCGCAGCATCGCGACCACGTTGCGCGCCGGAAACTCGGGCGCATCCGTCCGATAGCGGACTCCTTCGGCCAGCGTCACCCCCGCGGCGCCCGGGCGTGCGGTCGCTATCGGAGAGCCGAGGAGACGCTCGGCGGCGGCGGTGCTGATCCAGATGTGCGCCGGCACGGGCGTCGAATCGGGCTCACCGACCCTGAGGCTCGGCTGCCGCAGGAACTCCACGACCTGCCCCGGCACACGATCGAGCGTCGCGAGTGCAAACCCGGCCGCACCGGGAAAGCGCCCGGTGACCTGTGCGCGGGGCAGGTTCCACTGCGCCGACGAGGTCGTGAGCACGACGAGCTTTCCCGCCCCGGCCGATGGCGGCGCCAGTCGCGCCGAATCTCCCCAGACGCCGCCGTACACGACCTGCACCCCGTCGAGCGACCGCACTCCCGGACCGAGATCGAACGCGGCGAAGTCGGTCCACGGCGTGAGCGCCCCGCCGGCCGGACCGAACCGGGTGGCCGGGTCGAGGGAGCGCCGGTGCGTCGGGAGAACCTGGAAGAACGTGCCGTTCTCGCCCGCCGGCTCGAGGCCGAGCCGGCGGAGTTCGCGCTCGATGTACGAAGTGGCCTTGACGTTCCCGCGGTCGCCGAACTCGCGGCCCTCCATCGAATCGTCCGCGAAGATGTAGAGTCGCGTCATGAGGTCGGCCGTCGTGATCGCGGCGGACGTGGGCCTCGGCGCGAGCTTCATCGGCAGCTCGGCGGGTCGCGCGGCAGGTCGAGCCGGGGCTGGCGTCGTCGTCGCCGGCGCGGGCGCCGGCGCGGTACCGGCACGACTGCATCCCGCGAGCAGCGCTCCGGCCACGAGAAATGCCCGGCGGGAGGTACGGACGGTCATGATGTCTCCGAGATGTTGAGCCGAGAGAAGTGCGGGCGCTGAGGCCGCCTACGAATCGCGAGGAGCGGATGTTTCCGGGGCGGCCTTCCCACGATGATAGTGGCGGCGCGCCTTCTCGCGGTTGCCGCACGACTGCATGTCACACCACCGGCGGCTGCGATTGCGGCTCTGATCGATGAAGATCCAGCCGCACCCCTCGCCGGGGCATGCCTTCACGCGGTCCGCCTCGGAACCCGTGAGCACTTCCGCAGCAGAGTAGGCGATCGGCCAGAGCATCCAGTCGAGATCGCCGTCGGGGGCCTCGGCCCAGGTCCAGCAGAGCCCTTCCGGCGTCGACCGCAGCAGCCGCCGCACCGCGCATTCGCCGAGTGCCGCATTCAGGGTCTTGAGGTCGGCGGCGGTCGGCGGCCGGCCTTCACCGGATGCTTCGAGAAGCCGGTACACGGCGTCCCGCAGGGCCAGCGCCCGGGTCCGCGCCGAGTCGGCATCCGCCGGCCGCGCCTGCGCTTCCGCCCGAAGTCGCGCCGCCTCCGAGCGTCCGAACAGCTCGGCACGGACTCCCCACTCGATCAGGGCATCGTAGCTCGCGAGCCGTTCCTGGGGACGGTCCGAGCGGCGCGAACCCACCGTGTTGGCGAACTGAACCGCCAGAGGCTCAGACATAACCACCAAAGCTCCCTTGACAGGTTAAGTCCGTATTGGTAGAGTGTAACCTCCAAACAAGGTATTGCTGGTTACGCCGATGTGCAAGGAGCGTCCCATGCCACAGGTCATTTCCTCGGAATCCCGCGCCTGGATCACCCGCATGCCGCGTCCGACCAGTCGCGGACAACTTGTTCGGCTCCTGATCGCCGCATGGTGGCGCGCCTGGCAGGTCGTCGCCGCCGACCTCGGACGGGCAGGAATCCGCTGATGTCGAATCGTACGCGGATCGCCGGCGCCTTCGCGATCATCTACGTGGTCTGGGGCGTGACCTTTCTGGCGATCAGGCTGGTCGTCGCGGAGATCCCCCCACTCGCCACCGTCGCGATCCGGTGCGCCGCGGGTGCGATCATTCTTTTCGCCTGGCTGGCGTTTCGCCGGCAGCTCGAGCCGACTTCCGCGCGCCAGTGGATGGCCGCTGGTGCCTCCGGCTTCCTGCTCTTTCTCGCGGCGCACAGCGTCCTTGCCTGGGCGGAAATCAACCTCCCTTCGAGCCAGGCCGCACTGCTGCTGACTGCGATTCCCGCCTGGCTCGTGATCATCGAAGCGCTCCGCCTCCGCGCGCTTCCGCCGCGGAGGATCCTTCTCGGCCTGCTTCTCGGCATCGGTGGGGTTGCGCTCCTCACCGCGGGCAATGCGGAGAGCGGCGGTACGCTGGAGCGAGTCGCGCTCATCTTTTCGGCCCTCGCCTGGGCGGCCGGCTCACTTCTCGCCCGCCACTCCGCGCGGCCGGCATCGGTTGCGCAGGGAACGGCCATGCAGCTCGCCGCGGGCGCCGTCGCGGTGTTCCTCGCGAGTCTCGCCACTGGTGAGCTGGCGACCTGGAACGCCGCCGCCACTTCGCCGCGTGCCTTCGGCGCGCTGGGCTTTCTCGTGCTCGGCGGAACCGTCGCGGGTTTCGGTGCCTACACCTGGCTGCTCCGCGTCGTCTCCCCGGCCGCCGTCGGCACGTATGCGTTCGTCAATCCGGTGATTGCCGTCGGGCTCGCGTGGCTCGTCGGTGACGACACGCCGTCCCGGCTCACGGCGATCGCGGCGGTCTTCGTGCTGTCGGCGGTCATGCTCATCAATCGGCCGGTCTCGGGCAGAGCCGCCCTGGAGCGCGCAGCGCGGTTCCTGCGGCGGCGGCCGGCGAAGCCATGCACGTCGATGCCGGCCTGACGCCAGCGATGCGAGTGTGATGTCAGCAATCCTGCGGGGATTGCGCATGTGGGGTGGAAGAAGCCCGTGTCTGAACGAACGCGTGAACGAGGAGGAGGGATGCGAAATCTGCTGCACGCCGCCGCCGGGCGGTGGTTGAGGCTCTGGATCGCCGGAACCGGACCCGCCGCAGGCTATTACCGCTGAAGGCCGAGGGCATGCGCGGCGACGTTCACCGCAGCATGCCCTCCAGCCGGTTCCTCACGGCGGGCCACTCGTCGTCGAGGATGCTGAAGTAGACGGCATCGCGCCGATGACCATCCCGCATGATCACCTTCGATCGGAGCGTACCCTCTTCCCGAGCTCCCAGCCGGAGAATCGCGGCCCGCGAGCGGTCGTTCCGTGCGTCCGTCTTGAGCTCCACGCGTATGCAGGCGAGCGCGTCGAAGGCGTACCTCAGCATGAGGTACTTGCATTCGGTGTTGACGCGGGTGCGCCAGAATTCGGGCGCATACCAGGTAAAGCCGATCTCGAGGCTGCGGTTCCGGGCGGAAATGGAGTGAAACCGCGTTGCACCGATGATGCGGCCCGCATGGCGGTGATGCACCGCGAACGGCAGCGCCTCCCCACGTTCCTGATCCGCCAGCGCCGAGGCGACGTATGCGTTCATCGACTCCGGGGTGCGGGGGTCGTGGATGGTATAGCGCCAGATCCGCTCGTCCTGCGCGGCACCGAGCAGCGCCGGCACATGCCCGATCGCCAGCGGCTCGAGGCGCACGCTCCCCCCTTCGAGCACGACGGGCCGCAGCCGGCCTCCCTCCCACGGATCGTGTCCCGGCTCCCTTCCTGATGTTGTCAACAGCGACTCCACGGACATTCCACAGATCCTCCCGTGTGGTGACCGACGGAACGCGTGGGTGACGATTGTCACCTCGTCGCACCCCGCAAATGCGCACATTCCTCTCCGGATCGAAGCCCCGGTTCACCTTGGGGTCCTCACGCAAAGGCAGCCAGGATGCGATGCCGCGGCTATGCGGGAGCACTATTCCTCACGGCGGTCCTCGGCTGCACCGATCGAAGCGGTGAAGCCACGCGCACCGAATCGCCGCGCACCGGTACACCGTCCGTCGCTCGTGTTCCCGACACTTCCGCTCACGCCCCCGGAAGTGCCGCCGAGTGGGACCAGGTGGCCGGCAACGACGCCAACACCCGCTTCTCCACGCTCGACCAGGTCAACACGACGAATGCCGCGCGACTGACGCTCGCCTGGAGCTTTTCCACCGGTGTCAACCGAGGCCAGGAAGCCGCACCCCTCGTGGTGGGCGGCACCATGTACGTCGTGACGCCGTATCCGAACATCCTCTACGCGCTCGATCTCACCCGGCCCGGCGCCCCGACGAAGTGGACCTACCGCCCGGAGCCGCTCTCGGCGGCGCAGGGCGTGGCGTGCTGCGACGTCGTCAACCGCGGACCCGCCTACGCCGACGGGAGGATCTTCTACAACACGCTCGATGCGCACACGGTCGCCGTCGATGCGGAGACAGGCCGGGAAATCTGGCGCACGAAGCTGGGCGACATCAACAGGGGCGAGACCATGACGATGGCCCCGCTCGTCGTCAAGGGAAAGGTGCTCGTCGGCGTGAGCGGCGGCGAGTTTGGCGTGCGCGGCTGGCTCACGGCGCTCGATGCGGGCACCGGCGCGCTCGCCTGGCGCGCGTATCACACCGGCCCCGACAGCGACGTGCTGATCGGCGACCGGTTCAAGCCGTTCTACGCGATGGACCAGGGCAAGGACCTCGGCGTGACCTCCTGGCCGCCGGACATGTGGCGCACCGGCGGTGGCGGGGTCTGGGGGTTCATCTCCTACGATCCAGAGCTCGACCTCATCTACTACGGCACCGCCAATCCCGGCCCGTGGAACCCCGACCTCCGCCCCGGCGACAACAAGTGGACCGCGGGAATCTTCGCGCGCGACCCCGACGATGGGTCCGCCGTCTGGTTCTACCAGACGAGCCCGCACGACCTCTACGACCACGACGGCATCAACGAGAGCATTCTCGTCGATATCCCCTGGGAGGGTCGGCAGCGCAAGGTGCTCATCCATCCGGGGCGGAACGGCTACATGTACGTGATCGACCGGGCCACGGGGGAGGTGCTGTCCGCGGAGGCCTTCGGCTTCGTCAACAGCGCGCGCGGCGTCGACCTCAGGACCGGCCGCCTCATTCCGGAGCCGTCGAAGGCACCCGTGACCGGTCGCGTCGTTCGCATGATCTGTCCCGCATCGCCGGGCATGAAGGACTGGCAGCCGGCCGCCTGGTCGCCGCGGTTGCGGCTTCTCCTCGTGCCGCACCAGAACCTCTGCATGGACCACGAGGCACTCGAGGCCAACTACATCTCCGGAACGCCGTACCTCGGCGCCAACACGAAATACTACGGCGGCCCCGGCGGGTGGCGCGGACGGTTCGGTGCCTGGGACCCGGTGGCGAAGACATGGGCGTGGACCATCGAGGAGAACTTTCCCGTCTGGAGCGGCGCGCTCGTCACCGCCGGCGACGTCGCCTTCTACGGAACGATGGAGGGATGGTTCAAGGCCGTCGACGCCGCGAACGGCCGGGAGCTCTGGCGCTTCAAGACCGGCTCGGGAATCATCGGCCAGCCGGTGACGTATACCGGGCCCGACGGCAAGCAGTACGTCGCGGTCCTGTCCGGCGTCGGTGGATGGTCGGGCGCCATCGTTTCCGCGGATCTCGATCCGCGTGATTCCACAGCGGGGGCCGGCTTCGTCAACGCGATGCGTGACCTGCCGCAGCACACGACGAAGGGAGGGACGCTCTATGTCTTTGCGCTTCCCTGACCTCGTCGCGCTGGCGGTGCTCCTGATCGCCGTTCCCGCCTGCGAGCGCGAGACCCGGCGTTTCCGCGAGGAGCCGCCCGCCACGGCTCCCGACGCCGGCCTTCGCGTGTCCGGCCTCGAGCCCGGCCCGCCGACGCGCGACCTCGCCCTTCACAACGCGTACGAGGACAACGCCTGGGCCGTCGCCGAAGGCAAGCGCCTCTATTCCCAGTTCAACTGCGTCGGATGCCACGCGCACGGGGGTGGCGGCATGGGCCCGCCGCTCATGGACGCGCGCTGGCGCTATGGCGCCGAGCCGGAGAACGTTTTCGCCTCGATCGCGGAGGGTCGGCCGAACGGGATGCCGGCGTTCGGCACCAGGGTCGGGACGACGCAGATCTGGCAGCTCGCCGCGTACGTGCGCTCGATGAGCGGGCTTCTGGCCAAGGACGTGGCGCCTTCACGCTCGGACGAAATGCAGGTCAAGGCGCCGGAGATGGCGGCCCCCGAGGCCACGCCGCGCGATGCGACGGCCGAACCCCCGCCGCCATGAACGCCGCCGCAGCGGCCCTGCAATGGTGGGGACGGCATTCCGCACTCGAACCCGCCGGGCCCCAGGCGGGGCGCATCGACGCGTTCTGGCATTTCCTGTGGATCGTGGCGGCGCTCGTCCTACTGGCGGTGGTCGTCGCGCTGCTCTATGCCACCTTCCGGCGCCGGCGCGGGGATCTTCCGGAGCATGCGGGTGCCGGAACGCGAACGGCGGTCACCGGCGCGGTCGGCATCACCGTTCTCATTCTCCTCGTCTTTCTGGGCATCAACTTCGGCACCGGACGCGCACTCACGATTCCGCCGGATGACGCACTCCTCGTCCGCGTCTCGGGGAAACAGTGGTGGTGGGAGATCACCTATCCGGGCCGGCCCGCGAGCAATCAGGTCACCACGGCCAACGAGCTGCACGTTCCGGTCGGTGTGCCCGTGGTCGTCGAGCTCACCTCGAGCGACGTGATCCACAGCTTCTGGCCGGCGAATCTCGTCGGCAAGCGTGACCTGATTCCCGGCGAGACGTCGAGCATCTGGTTTCAGGCGGACAGCGCGGGCACCTATCGCGCGCAGTGCGCCGAGTACTGCGGGCACCAGCATGCGAAGATGGCCATGCTCGTCGTGGCCCAGCCGCGCGACAGCTTCGACCGCTGGCTCGCCAGGCAGCGCGACTCGGCCCGCACGCCGGCCGACTCGGTCGCGGCACGTGGGCAGGAGGTCTTCCTGGCATCGAGCTGCGTCATGTGCCACTCGGTGCGTGGCACACCTGCGGGCAGCAGGATCGGTCCCGACCTCACGCACTTCGCCAGCCGGAGAACGATCGCGGCCGGCACGCTCCCCAATACGCGGGGACACCTCGCCGGGTGGATCCTCGACCCGCAGCGCATCAAGCCCGGCAGCCGCATGCCGCCCAACCAGCTCTCCCCGGACGACCTGCACGCACTGCTGGCGTACCTGGAGACGCTCCGATGAGGGCCGTCTCGCCGAGCGAGATCACGCGCGCGGACGACCAGGCGGTGCGCGAGGCGCTGGAGGAATCCTGGGGAGACCGGCCGGGCCTCCTCGGCTGGATCTCCACGACGGATCACAAGCGGATCGCACTCCGCTACATGATCACCGCCTTCGTCTTCTTCCTGCTCGGGGGCCTCAACGCCGGCCTGATGCGGCTCCAGCTCTCCCGGCCGGAGAACACTTTCCTCGGTCCCGACGCGTACAACCAGATCTTCACGGTGCACGGCACGACGATGATGTTCCTCTTCGCCGTGCCGATGATGCATGCCCTCGGCCTCTACTTCGTCCCGCTCATGGTCGGGGCGCGGAACGTCGCCTATCCGCGCGCGAATGCGTTCGGGTACTGGGTCTATCTGATCGGCTGCCTTCTGCTCTACGGCGGGCTCCTGACGAACACCGGGCCGGACGCCGGCTGGTTCGCGTACGTGCCATTGTCGGGGCCCGAGTTCTCGCCGGGCAAGCGATCCGACGTCTGGGCGCAGACCGTCACCTTCACGGAAATCGCGGGCCTGATCGCCGCGGTCGAGATCATCGCGACCGTCTTCAAGCACCGCGCTCCGGGCATGTCGCTCAACCGCCTGCCCCTCTTCGTCTGGGCGATGCTCGTGATGTCGTTCATGACGATCTACGCGATGCCATGGGTCGCCTCGGCGAGCCTCTTCCTGGCCAGTGATCGCCTGGTCAGCACGCATTTCTTCAATCCCGCCGAAGGAGGTGACGCGCTCCTCTGGCAGCATCTCTTCTGGTTCTTCGGGCACCCGGAGGTCTACATCATCTTCATCCCCGCCACGGGGCTCGTCTCGCAGCTCGTCAGCGGCTTCACTCGTCGCGAGGTGTTCGGCTACACGGCAATGGTGCTCGCGAACATTTCCCAGGGGTTCCTCGCCTTCGGCCTCTGGGTGCACCACATGTTCACCACGACCGTGCCGCAGATGGGGTCGAGCTTCTTCACGGCCACGAGCGCCATGATCGCGATCCCGGCCGGCATCCAGATCTTCTGCTGGATCGCCACGATCTGGCTCGGCGTGCCGCGCTTCCGGACGGCGTTCCTCTTCGTGCTCGGGTTCGTCGTGGTGTTCGTCACGGGCGGCCTGAGCGGCGTGATGATCGCGTCGGTGCCCTTCGACACCCAGGTGCACGACACCTACTTCGTCGTTGCGCACTTTCATTACGTGCTCCTGGGCGCGCTCTTCCCCTTCTTCGGCGCGCTTTATTACTGGTTCCCCAAGCTGACCGGCCGGATGCTGAGCGAGCGTCTCGGGAAGTGGAACTTCACGCTCTTCTTCGTCGGCGTGAACGTCACCTTCTTCCCGATGCACTTCCTCGGGTTCGACGGGATGCCCCGGCGGGTGTACACCTACATCGCGGAGACCGGCTGGGGGCGGCTCAACCTCATCGCGAGCATCGGCGCGGTCATCCTGGTCTCGAGCGTGCTGGTGCTGCTCGTCAACATCGTGCGGTCGCTGCGCCGGGGTGACCGGGCCCCGGACAACCCGTGGGAAGCCGAAACGCTCGAATGGGCGACCTCCTCGCCTCCGCCCTGTTACAGCTTCGTTCACATCCCTGTCGTCGAGGGGCGCTCCGCGGTGTGGGACCGCTCCGGGCGCCGGCCGGTCGTGACGGGCCTTCGCACCGACATGCGCGACACGCTCGTGAGCACGCTCGTGGATGCGATCCCCGATTCACGGCACTACGACCCGCGGCCGACGTCGAAGCCCCTCTTCGCCGCCCTGGGCATCGGCGTCACTTTCATTGCCCTGATCTTCACTCCCTGGGGCCTTCCGGTCGGCTCGGCCGTGTTCTTCGCAGCGATGGTGGCCTGGGGCTGGCCCGACGAGGAAGCCTACGAGGAGCAGCTGCGGCACGAGGGCACCGCGTGAGCGCCGCCACCGACCTCGCAGAGCGGGAAGACCTCGACGTCGCCGCCCTGCCGACGACCGTGTTCGGCCACCGCGACATCATGTGGTGGGCCACGGTGGGGTTCATGACGATCGAGGGGATGACGCTGATCGTCTGCGTCGCGACCTACTTCTACCTCTGGAGGCAACCCGGCACCTGGCCTCCGGAGCATACGCTCCTCCCGTCGACGCTCTGGCCCACCATCCATGTGGTGTTCCTTCTCGCTACCAACCTGGTGATGCGGCGTGTGAGCCGTGCGGCCCATCATCTGGACCTGGCAGCGCTCCGCCGCTGGATGATCGTGGCATCGGTGTGCTCGCTGATCATGCTCCCTCTCCGGTGGCAGGACTTCCTGGCGCTCAACGTGCGATGGGACACGAACGCGTATGGATCGATCGCCTGGATGACGGCCGCCTTCCACGCGACGCTGCTGGTCGTGAACACGGCCGAAACGGCTGTCTTCACGGCGTTGCTGCACCGGCGCCCGACGGAGCGCCACTTCACCGACGCGTGTGATCTCGCCGTCTACTGGCTCTACATGACCCTCGCGTGGGTGCCGCTGTACGCCATGCTGTACTGGGCGCCGAGGGTCGTCTAGCATGACGGCAGACGTCGAGCCCCGCCCGCGTGACGGGACGCCGCTCGCCTGGGAATGGATCGTCAACCTCGTTCCGCCATTCCTGGTGCTGTTCGACCTGCAGCTGGGGTACATGCTCGTGTCGAGGAACTGCCTCGAGGACGACTCACTCACGAATCACCTCGTCCACGGCCTCTTCCTCGTCGCGACCCTCCTGCTCCTGCTCAAGGGATGGACCCTCTGGCGCGCGGCGGGCCCGGAGTGGCCGGGCAAGGGGCCCGACCTCCGCACGCGCTCGCGATTCATGTCCCTGCTCGGGATCCTCATCGCGTCGCTCTCGGCGCTCGTCATCGCGGCCCAGTGGATCCCCGTCTTCGTGCTCCACCCGTGCCAGTAGCGCGCGCCGTCACGGTGCTGCTGCTGTCGGCGCCCGCGACGGCGCTGGCGCACGAAGGGCAGCCGCCGGCGCCCCACGACCTCGCCCGCGCATGGCCGCTCGAGCCCGGTGTGCTGGTGCCACTCCTCCTGATGCTCGGTTTCTATCTGACCGGGGTCCGTCGATTGCGCCGGCGCGCCGGCCCAGCGGCATTTCGGGGACGCGTGCCGTTGTTCGTCGCAGGGTGGATCGTGCTCGCGATCGCGCTCGCCTCGCCGCTCCACCCGCTCGGAAGCGCACTCTTCTCGGCGCACATGCTTCAGCACGAGCTGGTGATGGCGGTGGCCGCGCCGCTGCTCGTGCTTGGCCAGCCTGTGGCTCCCATCCTCTTCGCGCTGCCACCGGCCTGGCGCCAGCCGGCAGGCCGCTGGGCGGGCGGTCGCCGCATGCGGCCGGTGACCGAGGTCCTCTCCCATCCACTCGTGGCGACGATGCTGCACGCCACGGCCGTACTCGCCTGGCACCTGCCGGCCCTGTACGAATCCACGCTCCGCTCCGAGGCACTCCACGCCGCACAGCACGCGAGCTTTCTCATCACCGCCCTCATCTTCTGGTGGGCACTGCTCCGCGGCGGCGCCCGGCCGCGGCGTGGTGCCGCCGTCATTGCGCTCTTCATCACGACGGTCTACACGGGCGGGCTCGGCGCCCTCCTCACGATTTCGGAGACGCCGTGGTATACGGCGTACGGTGACGCGGCCGAGGCCTGGGGCCTCACGCCGCTCGAGGACCAGCAGCTTGCCGGGATCATCATGTGGATGCCCGGTGCGGGGCCCTACCTGCTCGCCGCCCTCATGCTCATGGCGGGATGGATTCGCGATGCCGGCGGCGCGCGCCGCGGGCGGGTGCACGTGGCCGGGCTCGGGTGCCTGCTCCTCGCGCTCACCGCCGCCTGCGGCAGCGACGGCGAAGAGGCCGCATACACGGCCGAACGACTGACCGGCGGCAGCGCGCAGCGCGGCGCACACGCGATTCGCCGGCATGGCTGCGGGAGCTGCCACACGATCGGTGGCGTTCCCGGAGCCACGGCACTGGTCGGACCCCGGCTGGACGGCCTCGCCGGGCGGTCGTTCATCGGGGGTGTGCTCCCCAACACCGGCGAGAACCTCGTCCGCTGGATTCAGGATCCCCGCGTCATCGCTCCCGGAACCGCCATGCCGGACCTGGGCGTGAGCGAAGGGGATGCGCGCGACATCGCCGCATACATCTATACGCTCCCCGACCGGTGAGGTGCGCCCATGCATGAGCCGCCCGCGCTCGAGCCGCAGGAACGAAGCAAGGCGGACGAGGAGGAGAACCTCAATGCCGATGTCACCTATGAGATCATACGCCGCGAAGGCGAGGGCGAGCTTCGGCGCAAGCCGTCGGCGCTGGCGTGGTCGGCGCTGGCCGCCGGGCTCTCGATGGGCTTCTCCCTGCTCGCCCAGGCGCTGCTCCGCAGCCACCTCCCGGAAACGGAATGGGCCCCCCTCGTTGCGAAGCTCGGCTATCCGGTCGGCTTTCTGATCGTCATCCTCGGCAGCCAGCAGCTGTTCACGGAGAACACGCTCACCGCGGTCGTGCCGATGATGGCGGAGCGTTCGGGGCTCCTCTTCCGGCGCATGATGCGTCTCTGGGGGATCGTCCTCACCGGGAACCTGGTCGGCGCCCATCTCTTCGCCTGGGTCCTGGCCCGGACCTCGCTGGTGGAGCCGAAGGTCCACGAGGCGCTCCGAACGATCGGCCTCGAGGCCATCGACGCTCCATTCGAGACGACGCTGCTCCGCGCCGTCTTTGCCGGATGGCTCATCGCCATCATGGTCTGGATGCTGCCGGCGGCGAAGAGTGCGCAATTCTTCGTGATCGTCGTGATGACGTGGCTGGTGGGTGCCGGTGGCCTCGCGCACGTCATCGCGGGATCGACGGACGTGCTGTATCTCGTCTTTGCGGGCAAGCTCGCGTGGCTCGACTATTTCTCGCGCTTCCTCCTTCCCGCGCTCCTCGGCAACACGGTCGGCGGCACGCTCCTCGTCGCCGGGCTCAACCATGCGCAGGTCGTCGGCGGGCGCGACGAAGAGCATCCGCGGTCCGGGCGGTAGGGCAAATGCCGAGATTCCAGCTGCGGACGGACACGGTTAATCTACGGCGTCCGTCACCCAGGGAATTCGATGACCCGCCGACTGTCTCTGCTGTCGCTCCTGCTCGCCGCCCCGGCAGCGGGACACGCCCAGGCCGCCGACACCACGCGCTACGAGATCGCCTTCCCCAACGCCGTGCATCACGAGGCGGAGGTGAGGGTCGAGTTCAGGAATGTCCCGAGCGGCACGCTCGAGCTGCGCATGAGCCGCAGCTCGCCGGGCCGGTATGCGCTGCATGAATTCGCGAAGAACGTCTACGCGGTGAAGGCGGTCGATTCGCGCGGCCGCGCCCTCGCCGTCGCGCGTCCGAATCCGCACCAGTGGGATGTCACCGGCCACGACGGCACCGTCATCGTCACCTATACGCTCTTCGGCGAGCGCGTGGACGGGACCTACGCGGCCATCGACCGCACGCATGCCCACCTGAACATTCCCGCGACCTTCATGTGGGCGCGGGGCCTCGAGACCCGTCCGGTCCGAGTCACCTTCCGGCCGGTGACACCCGACTGGAAGGTCGCGACGCAGCTGGTCCCGACATCCGACCCGTTCGTGTATACCGCACCGCACTTCCAGTACTTCATGGACAGCCCGACGGAGCTCAGCGCGCACGACGTGCGCACCTGGAGCGTGGGACAGGGCGCCGGCGCGCAGACCTTCCGCTTTGCGCTGCACCACGCGGGCACCGCCAGCGCGCTCGACAGCTTTGCCGTCCTGGTCCAGCGGGTGGTGGCCGAGCAGGCCGCGATGTGGGGCGACCTGCCGAAGTTCGACGTCGGTACCTACACCTTCATTGCCGACTACCTCCCCTACGCGAATGGCGACGGCATGGAGCACCGGAACTCCACCATCCTCACGAGCAGCCGCGCGCTCTCCGCTCCCGGCCTGGGACTGCTCGGAACCGTGTCGCACGAGTTCTTTCACGCCTGGAATGTCGAGCGTATCCGCCCGAAGTCGCTCGAGCCGTTCGACTTCGAGGAAGCGAACATGTCGGGGGAGCTCTGGCTCGCCGAGGGCTTCACGAGCTATTACGACGATCTCTTCATCCGCCGCGCCGGCATCATGACGCTCGATCAGTACGCCGAGGCGCTGAGCGGCGGCGTGGATTTCGTGATCAATGCGCCCGGCCGGCGCTTCTTCTCGCCGGTCGAGATGAGCATGCAGGCGCCGTTCGTGGACGCCGCTGCGTCGATCGATCCACAGAACCGCGCGAACACCTTCATCTCGTACTACACCTGGGGCGCGGTGATCGGGCTCGGACTCGATCTCGATATCCGCAGCCGGTTCCGAGGCAGGTCGCTCGACGATTTCATGCGCCTGTTGTGGACGCGTCATGGCAGAACCGAGCGGCCGTACACCCTGGCCGACGTCGAGGCCGCGCTCGCCGAGGTGACGAGCACGGCGTACGCTGCGGAGGTGTTCCGGCGCTACATCAACGGACGGGAGGTCATGCCCATGGACACCCTGCTCGCGCGGGCCGGCCTCGTGCTGCGTCAGGCCCGGCCCGGCAAGGTCTGGCTCGGCCCTGTCGGCCTGACCGAGCAGGATTCGACGCTCGCGGTCATGAGCTCACCGACGATCGGATCCCCGCTGTACGAGGCGGGCATCGAACGGGGAGACCGGATCGTCTCGATCGCCGGCCGAGCCATGCTCACCTCGGCCGACCTGGATGCGGTCCTCTCGGACCGGAAGGCGGGGGCGTCCGTCCCTGCCGTGATCATCGGACGCGAGGGGAGGAAGGACGCCACGATCACGCTCGCGGACGACTTCACGCTCGAGATCGTGACCTTCGAGAAAGCCGGGCGATCGGTGTCCAGGGAGGTCAGCGCGTTCCGGGCCGCATGGATGGGGAGCGGCGTTCGCGGAAGCAAGTAGCTCGACGGGCAGCAGACTGCGCACACGAAAACACGAAAGCACGAAAGGGGGCGGTGAGCGGGCGGGCTCCTCGTGCCGCGCGGGGATCGCGGCAGGCTTCGGCGGAATCGCGAAACCGCGAAAGGGCCGGCTCGAGCGACGGCCCCCGCGTGTCCGGCTGAATCTGATGAATTGTTCGTGGGCTCCCTGCACGCCCGGCGCACGGAGCCCACGGGGAAGCCCACAAAACAAACGCTCCGAACCCACCACGGATTCGGAGCCCGCCCGCACATGGAGCCTTTCGCGGGTTTCGCTGTACTTTCGCGCTTTCGCGCATCTGCCAGCTCCCACCTCACCCTAACCGACCGGCCCGACTCACCGGAGGTCCGCCCACCACCGCCCCCTTTCGTCCTTTCGTGTTTTCGTGTGCCGCTGTTCAGCCCGACCGGCCGACGACACGCGGCATACCGACCGGAAACCCCCGTCACTTCAGAAACAGCAGCTCCCGGTACGTCGGCAGCGGCCAGATGTCGGCCGCCACGTGCAGCTCCAGCGCGTCGACGCGCTCGCGCAGTGCCTCCATCGCGGGCTTGACCTTGGCATTGATGTGGGTGGCGTGCTTGTGCGGGTCCGCGACATGGTGAGCGCACGCCTTCTCGAGCGCCACGATGGCAGTCCGGAGCCCCGACACCTGGCCTACGAATTCCCGAAGGGCTTCGCGATCCTCCTCGCACTCCACCGCCGCGGCCTCGGTGGCCGAGACCGCCTGCGCGAGCAGCGTCTGGTGCTCGATGGCCGCGGGAAGAATCTGCGACCGCGCGATGGAGATCATCGTCTCCGCTTCGATCGTCAGCTGCTTGACGTATTTCTCGACGGCGATGTGCATCCGGCTCTCGACCTCCACGGGAGAGAGCACATCGTACTTCTTGAAGAGCTCGACCGTCTTCTTCGCGCCGAGGATCGGGAAGGCGGCGAGTGAATCCCGGAGGATCGGCAGCCCGCGCTTCTCCGCCTCCCTGTGCCAGGCCTCCGAGTAGCCGTCGCCGTCGAAGATCACGCGCTTGTGTTCCTTGAGGACCTTCTTCAGCACCTCGAGGACCGCTTCGCCGCGCCTGGCTTCGGTCGGATGCTTCCCGGCCGCCTTCTCGAGCTCCGTGGCCATGAAATCGAGCGACTCCGCCACGATCGTGTTGAGCACGGTGGCCGGCCATGCGATGCTCGCCGACGAGCCGACCGCGCGGAACTCGAACTTGTTCCCCGTGAAGGCAAACGGCGACGTGCGGTTGCGGTCGCCGGAATGCCGGGGCAGCTGCGGCAGCGTCCGCGCGCCGAGGTGAAGCGTGCCGCCGCGCAGGGTGCGCTTCGGCGAGCCCGTCTCCACCTGCTCGAGAATGTCGCTGAGCATGCCGCCGAGGAAGATCGAGATGATCGCCGGCGGCGCCTCGTTGGCGCCGAGGCGGTGATCGTTGCCGGCGGAGGCGATCGCCGCGCGCAGCAGGTCCGCGTGGAGATCGACGCCCCGGATCATCGCGCAGAGGAAGACGAGGAACTGCAGGTTCGAGTGCGTCTCGTCCCGCGGATCGAGCAGGTTGACGCCCGTGTCCGTGGACATCGACCAGTTGACGTGCTTCCCGGAGCCGTTCACCCCGGCGAACGGCTTCTCGTGCAGGATCGCATGGAGCCCGAACCGCGGCGCGACCCGCTTGATCGTCTCCATCAGCACCATCTGGTGGTCGCTCGCCACATGACCCACTTCGAAGAGCGGCGCGATCTCGTACTGGCCCGGCGCCACTTCGTTGTGGCGCGTCTTCACCGGCACCCCCACGCGGTAGAGCTCGCGCTCCACCTCCGACATGAACGCCAGCACTCTCGGCGGGATGGTGCCGAAGTAATGGTCCTCGAGCTGCTGCCCCTTCGGCGGGCGGGCACCGAAGAGCGTGCGCTCGCAGGTGAGGAGATCGGGCCGCGCGTAATAGAGCTCGCGGTCCACGAGGAAGTACTCCTGTTCCGGGCCGAGCGTCGTCACGACCCGGGACACGCCGGCATCCGCGCCGAAGAAGCGCAGGATCCGCATCGCCTGCTTCGAAAGGGCCTCGATGGAGCGGTGCTGCGGGATCTTCGTGTCCAGGGCTTCGCCATTCCACGAGACGAACGCCGTCGGGATGCAGAGCGTGACGTTGTTCTCGCCGCGCATGAGGAACGCAGGACTCGTCGGGTCCCACGCCGTGTAACCGCGGGCCTCGAACGTGGCGCGAAGGCCGCCGCTCGGGAAGCTCGACGCATCCGGCTCGCCCTGGACCAGCTCGCTGCCGGAGAAGTTGAAGATCACGCCGCCCGAGCCGTCGGGAGAGACGAGCGAATCGTGCTTCTCCGCCGTGAGGCCGGTGAGGGGCTGGAACCAGTGGGTGTAGTGCGTCGCCCCGTTCTCGATGGCCCAGTCCTTCATCGTCGCCGCGACCACATCGGCGTACTGCGGATCGAGCGCCTCGCCGAGCTCGATCGTCTGCATCAGGCTCTTGTAGACTTCCTTGGGCAGGCGCTTGCGCATGACACGCGGGGAGAAAACGTCGGCCCCGAAGAGGGCGTCGATCCTGAGGGCGGCATCAGCGGGATTGAAGGCGACGGTCACGGGACCCCTTGAAGCGTGGACGGTGGTCGTTGGGCGGGCTTCACTGGAAGCGCCGAATGTACAGGTGCACCCGATTTTGTGCAAGATCTGCGAAATTCTGGTTACAGGGATGCAGACTCAAGCCTGATGCCATTGGATTTTGCCATATTTTTGCCCATAATCGTCGGATTCCCGTTACACCTTGAAATCATAACTGAGGACTTGGTGCCACAGGCCAGCTTGAACAGCAGCACACGAAAACACTAAAGGACGAAAGGGGGCGGCGACGGGCGGCCTTCCAGTGTATCGGGCGGGCGGTGAGGGTGAGGTGGATTCTGCGGCGGAATCGCGAAAGGCTCCGCGTGCGGCGAGGCCCCGAATCCGTGGTGGGTTCAGAGCACTTGTCTTGTGGGCTTCCCCGTGGGCCCCGTGCGCCGGGCGTGCAGGAAGCCCACAAACAAATCTTCATAAGCAGCCGGACAAGCGGGCGCTGTCGCTCGAGCGGGCCCTTCCGCGGTTTTCCGTTGTGTTCGCGGTTTCGCGATCCGGTCGAAGCCCCGCCTGCCGCGGTGCCCGCCCAGCCCGAGGAGCCCACCCGGGCACCACCCCCCTTCGTCCTTTCGTGCTTTCGTGTGCGCAGGTAATGCCGCGGCGTGCCCGGTGCGTCGTCGGCGAGCCCCATCCGCTTACCTTATTGGAATGCCCATTCACCACCTCATCGGCGCCCACACGATCGACAACGGCGGCATCCACATGGCCGCCCGGCGCGCCGGCGCCGCAGGGATGCAGGCCCTCCAGATCTTCACGACGATCCCCAAGTTCTACGGTGACCGCGCCTCCATCCGTCCCGACCGGGTCGCGCGCTTTCAGAAAGCGCTTGCCGGAACCGGAATTCCGCCGTCGAACGTCATGGCGCACTCGGCGTACGTGCTCAACACCGCCACCCACGAAGAGGACAAGTGGGCCCGCGCTGCCGCCGGCCTGGCCAAGGAGCTCGAGCGGTCCACCGCGCTCGGCATCGGGCAGATCTGTTTTCACCCCGGTGCCGCCCGGGACGGTGATCGGGATGCCGCCGCTGCCAGGGTGGCCGCGGCAATCACCGGGGCGCTGGAGAAGATTCCGGGAACGACGCGTGTCCTGATCGAGAATACGGCAGGGGCCGGGCTCACGATGGGCCGGACGCCGGCGGAAATCGCCGCCATGCTCGCGGGTGTGCCGAAGAAGCTTCGCGCGCGCACCGGCTACGGCCTCGATACCTGCCACCTCTTCGCGGCAGGCCACCCGATCCACGAATCGAAGAGCGCGTTCACGCAGGTCCTCGATGCCTTCGAAGCCGAGATCGGCGAGCCGCCGTCGTTCTTTCACCTGAACGACAGCAAGTTCGCGTTCGGCTCCAACCGCGATCAGCACGCGCTCATCGGCGAAGGGCTGATCGGCACGCCGGCGTTCGGCTGGCTCCTCGCCGACCCCCGCTCGCGGAAGGTGCCGCTCATTCTCGAAACCCCGCAGGAGAACTTCGAGATCGCGGAGGACGATCCCTCCCCCGATCCGTGGGACCTCCGCATGCTCGCCCTGCTGCAGTCGATGGAATGATTCACGATTCCTTCATGGTGACTGCACGATCCGGGACTGAAATTCGAGCGTCCCGCAGCCCTCACCTCCCGATCGCGGAGAACCGCATGCATTCCCGTTCCTCCTGGCGAGCAAGCCTCCTCGCGCTCGCGGCTGCAGCCTGCGCCGGCACGCAGTCGGCGCCCGAGACCGGCGCGCCAGCCCCTGCGACGCCACCTGCGGCTGCGGCCACGAGCGATACGTCGACCCGTCCGCGCCCCTACCCGCTCTTCGAATCCCGTGGCTTTGCCCAGGCGGTGGAGCGCGGCACGCGGCTCCGCACCGGGGCCCCCGGCCCGGGCTACTGGCAGCAGTGGTCGCGCTATGGCATCGAAGCGAATTACGAGCCGGCGACCGGGCTGATCGAGGGTCGCAGCACGATCGTGTACCACAATCGGTCGCCGAACAATCTCTCCGCGCTCTTCGTCCACCTGCACGGCAACGTCTTTTCCCCCGAGGCGGTGAAGAACCGCCCGGTGCCGACCACGGGCGGGGTCACGCTCACGCGTGTGGCCGTGCGCGGGCAGGAGCTGCCGCAGTTCTCGAACGCGAACCCGCGCGGCTACCGGCTCAACGGAACGATTCTCGGCATCCCGATGGCGACGCCGCTCGCCGCGCGCGACAGCGTCGTGCTCGAGTTCGCCTGGCGTTACACCGTGCCGCCCAACGGCGCCCCGAGGGGCGGACGCGACAGCACGGTGGCGTTCGTGTCGTACTGGTACCCGCAGATGGCGGTCCATGACGACGTGAACGGCTGGCAGACCGACCCGTACCTGAGCAACGCCGAGTTCTACATGGGCTACGGCGACTATGACGTGGCCATCACGCTGCCCGCCGGCTACATCATCGGCGCCACCGGGACGCTGCAGAATGCGGCCGAAGTGCTCTCCGCCGCGACGCGCGAGCGCCTCGACCGCGCGCGCACGAGCGACAGCGTCGTCCACGTGATCGCGGCGGCAGACCAGGGGGCCGGCAAGGCCACTGCTGCGGGCCGCCGGCTCACCTGGCGGTTCCGTGCGGAGCGCGTGCGCGACTTCGCCTGGGGCGTCTCGAACCGGTACAACTGGGACGCCACGCGTGCGGTCGCCGGCGATGCCGACGGCAACGGCAGCGCCGACACCGCGCTGATCCACTCCTTCTGGGTGCCCGGCAGCCAGCGCACCGCGTGGGCGGACAACGCGCGGTACGGGCGCTTCTCGATCGAGTTCCTCTCGCAGTTCCTCTGGCCCTATCCCTATCCGCAGATGACGTCGATCCAGGGCACGCCCTCCTGCGGCGGCATGGAGTTCCCGATGATCACCTGCATCGGCGGCTCGCAGTGGGACTCGACGAGCATGTTCGGCGTCACCGTGCACGAGCTCGGGCACATGTGGTTCCCGATGCAGGTCGGCTCCGACGAGAAGCGGCACAGCTGGCAGGACGAGGGCCTCACGCAGTTCAACGAGGGCAATGCGGAGAAGGCGTTCTTCGATCAGCAGGAATCGTCCACGATCGTCGGGGCGCAGCGCACCTACCTCGGCCTCGCGCAGGCAGGCCGCGAAGTCGAGCTCATGCGCCATGGCGACCTGTACCCGGACTACGTCTCCTTCGGGACGGCGTCGTACATGAAGACGGCGGCCGTGCTCCACATGCTCCGCGGCATGCTCGGCGAGGACACCTTCATGCGTGCCTATCGCGAATACGGGCGCCGGTGGCAGTGGAAGCACCCGACACCGCTCGATCTCTTCAATACGTTCAACGACGTCTCGGGGCAGGACCTCGACTGGTTCTGGCGCACGTGGTTCTACGAGACGTGGACGCTCGACCAGGCGGTGGGCAGCGTGACGCCGTCGGCCGGTGGGACGGCAATCGTCGTCGAGGACCGCGGCCTCGCTCCGATGCCCGCCCGCGTCACCGTCACGTACGACGGCGGTCGCACCGAGCAGCTGACTGTCCCCGTCGACACCTGGCTCCGGGGCGCGCGCGAGGCGACGCTGACTGCCCCGGCCGGCCCGGTGACGCGGGTCGAGATCGACGCTTCGAAGTTCTATCCGGATATCGACCGTGCGAACAACGTCTGGACCGGCACGGCGGCGGCGGCATCCGGCTCGCAATAGGCCGGCTGCTCGGGGAGGCCTCTGCGCACACCGCGGAGGCTTCCCCGAGGCCGGATCCCTCTTCTTGACTTCCTCGCTCCAAGCTTGTATCTATCCATCCGGCTTAACGGATAGATAATGACCGCCGTCCTCGACCGACTCGCCACGCTCGCTGACCCGACACGAAGCCGGCTCCTGCTCATCATCGAGCGGCATGAGCTCACGGTCGGGGAACTCTGTGTCGTGCTTCAGCTTCCGCAGAGCACGGTGAGCCGGCATCTCCGGATTCTGGCCGACGACGGCTGGATCACGAGCCGGGCGGAAGGCACCAGCCGTCAGTACCGGATTGTCCAGCTCGACCCCGGGGCCCGGAGGCTCTGGGAAGTCGTCCGCGAGGAGATCGAGGCCGGCAGTCAGGCGGCCCACGACGCCGCGAGGCTCCGGGGCGTACTCGCCGAGCGTCGGTTGCAGAGCCGGGAGTTCTTCGCGGGCTCTCCCGCCGAGTGGGATCGCGTCCGCGACGAGTTGTTCGGCCGCCGCGCCGAGCTCGGCGCGATTCCCGGGCTCTTCGACGCGGACTGGGCGGTCGGCGACCTGGGCTGCGGCACCGGGCAGCTGATGGCGGCACTCGCGCCATTCGTCGCGCGTGTCGTCGGAGTGGACGAGAGCGCTACGATGCTCGCCTCCGCGCGGCGGCGCCTCGACGGGCTCGCCAACGTCGAGCTCCACGAAGCCGCGCTCGAATCGCTTCCGCTCGCGGAGCAGTCGCTCGATGCCGCCGTGCTCTCGCTCGTGCTCCATCATGCCGTGGAGCCCGGCGACGTCCTGCGCGAAGCGGCGCGCGTGCTCCGCCCGGGCGGGCGGCTCCTCGTCGTCGACATGGTGCCGCACGAGCGCGATGAGTATCGTGCGCAGATGGGCCATGTCTGGCTGGGCTTCGGTGCGCCGGAGTTCCGCGCCGCGCTCGGCGACGCCGGATTCGACGACGTCCGCTACATCCCCCTCCCGCCCGATCCGGCGGCGAAGGGCCCGAACCTGTTTGCCGGCACCGCGCGCCGCCCGCGGCGCGAGCCGAAGAGATCACCCCACACCAACATCCGGATGGACGAGGAGCGACATGACCGCGGTACTGACTGAAGCAGAGGTGCACTCGGGTATTCGGCCGGCTTTCAAGGTGCGCGATCTCGGCCTCGCCGAGTTCGGCCGCAAGGAGATCCGCCTGGCAGAATACGAGATGCCGGGCCTCATGGCGCTGCGCGCGGAGTTCGCCGCATCGCAGCCGCTCAAGGGCGCGAAGATCATGGGTTCGCTGCACATGACCGTGCAGACCGCCGTGCTCATCGAGACGCTGGTCCACCTGGGCGCCGACGTGCGGTGGGTCTCGTGCAACATCTTCTCGACCCAGGATCACGCCGCCGCGGCGGTGGCGATCGGGCCGAAGGGAACCATCGAGAAGCCGGCGGGCGTGCCGGTCTTCGCCTGGAAGGGCGAGACGCTCGACGAATACTGGTGGTGCACCGAGCAGGCGCTCATGTGGCCCGATGGGACCGGCCCGAACCTGCTCCTCGACGACGGCGGTGACGCGACGCTCCTCGTGCACAAGGGCGCGGAGTTCGAGCGCGCCGCTAGCGTGCCCGAATTCGACGAGGCGAACGACCCCGAGGAGTGGGGCGTGATCCTCGACCTGCTCCGCCGCACCATCGCCGACGATCCCGAGCGGTGGACGCGCGTGGCAGCCGGAATTCGCGGCGTGTCGGAGGAGACCACCACGGGCGTGCACCGGCTGTATGAAATGATGAAGGCGGGCACGCTCCTCTTCCCCGCCATCAACGTCAACGATTCGGTGACGAAGTCGAAGTTCGACAACCTCTACGGCTGCCGGCACTCCCTCACGGACGGCATCCTGCGCGCGAGCGACGTGATGCTCGCCGGCAAGGTGGCCGTCATCTGCGGCTACGGCGACGTGGGCAAGGGCTGCGCGCAGGCGCTCCGCGGCCAGGGCGCGCGCGTCGTCATCACCGAGATCGACCCGATCTGCGCGCTGCAGGCGGCGATGGAGGGCTACCAGGTCACGACGCTCGAAGATGTGCTCGAGACCGCCGACATCTTCATCACGGCCACCGGCAACCGGAACATCATCACCGTCGAGCACATGGCGCGCATGAAGGACAAGGCCATCGTCGGCAACATCGGCCACTTCGACAACGAGATCGACATGGCGGGGCTCCGGAAGAAGGGAATCCGGCGCATCAACATCAAGCCGCAATACGACGAGTTCGTCTTCCCCGACGGGCACAGCGTCATGATCCTGGCCGAGGGCCGCCTGCTCAACCTCGGCTGCGCGACGGGGCATCCGAGCTTCGTGATGAGCGCGAGCTTCACGAACCAGGTCATGGCCCAGATCGAGCTGCACCAGAAGGCGGACCGCTACGAGCGGAAGGTCTATACGCTGCCCAAGGTGCTCGACGAGAAAGTGGCCCGGCTCCATCTCGACAAGCTCGGCGTCAAGCTCACGAAGCTTTCGCCCGACCAGGCGGCCTACATCGGCGTCCCGGTCGAGGGACCGTACAAGCCGGAGCATTACCGGTACTGATCCCGGCCCCATGCCCGGAAAGGCCGCCCTCCGGGGCGGCCTTTTTCGTAAGTGACAGGACGACCACGGCCCGGCGCGCCGATCCGGCCGGGTGGCCGATGTCGAAAACCGGGCCGGCCATTCGTCGTTGCTGGAGACCAACGAGATCCCGAGAACGGAGGGACCATGACGGAGTTCGCGACATCGAAGGACGGGACCCGGATCGCGTTCGAGCGGAGCGGGGAGGGCCCCCCCGTCATCGTGATCGGAGGCATCTTCTGCGACCGCCAGCGGATGGCGGATCTGGCCGATGGCCTCGCCGAGCACTTCAGCGTGGTCAACTACGACCGGCGCGGGCGCGGCGAGAGCGGGGATACGCTGCCCTATGCGGTCGAGCGGGAGATCGAGGACCTCGCGGCCCTCATCGACGCGGCCGGAGGAAGTGCGATGGTCTACGGCCATTCGTCCGGGGCTGGCCTGGCGCTCCGTGCCACGGCAGCCGGCCTTCCGGTGTCCCGCCTGGTGCTCCATGAGCCGCCGTACGGCCCGGACGACGAGCAGAGCCGCGCGAGCGCCAGGTCGCTGGCCACGCGGGTGCGTACCGCCGTGGCGGCCGATCGCTGCGGCGATGCGATCGCGGACTTCTTCGGAATGCTCGGTCTGTCACCGGGCGTGGTCGAAGCGCTGCGGACCAACCCGTCGATGCTCGCCATCGCCCGGACGATGCCATACGATTTCGAGGTCATGGGCGACTTCACCGGCGGTACGATTCCCGAAGCGCTGGTTCGTGCCATCGACATACCGACCCTCGTCCTCGCCGGCGGCGTGAGCGCCGGCTTCCTTCGCAGCACGGCCGATCGAATCGCCGACCTCCTCCCCCAGGGAACGCGCGCACTCCTCGACGGTCACGATCACGATGCCCCCGGCGAAGTCGTGGCACCCGTCGTCGCCGAGTTCCTCGCCGACGCCCTCGTGGCCGGCCGGGTGGCCCCGACGTTCTGATTTCACCGACCACTCCATCCGCAGGAGGTACGACGATGCGTTTCATGCTGCTGGTCAAGGCGAACAGGGACACCGAGGCCGGCGTCATGCCGAGTGCCGAGATGCTCGCCGAGATGGGCAGGTTCAACGAACAGCTGATCAAGGCCGGCGTCCTGCTTGCCGGTGAAGGACTGCAGCCGAGCTCGAAGGGCGCGCGCGTCCGCTTCAAGGGGACCACCCGCACGGTCGTCGACGGGCCGTTCGCCGAGACGAAGGAACTGGTGGCCGGCTTCTGGCTCATCCAGGTCAAGTCGAAGGAAGAGGCGATCGAATGGGTGAAGCGCGTGCCGAATCCGACCGGGGAGGAAGGGGAGATCGAGATTCGCCAGGTGTTCGAGGAGGCGGATTTCGGGCCCGAGCTCGCGGCCCAGGTGCCGGAGGTGTTCGAGCAGGAGCGCCGTTTCCGCGCAGCGCACGGCGGCTGACATGCGATTCATGATGCTGGTGCGAGTCGACGAGCTGCAGATGAAGGACAATCCGCCCCCACCCGAAATGATGTCGGCGATGGAGGCATTGATCGGCGAGATGCAGGGAACCGGGGCCCTGCTGGACACGGGCGGGCTGACGCCCGACGCAGAGTCGGTGAGGCTCCGCCTCTCGAAGGGCAGGCAGTCGATCACGGATGGACCCTACACCGAGTCCAAGGAAGTCGTCGGCGGCTATGCCATCGTCCAGGCCACGTCCCGCGCAGACGCGATTGCGCTCGCGAAGAGGTTCATGGCGGTGCACGAGCTCTGGCCGGGATGCGAAGTCGAGTGCGAAGTGAGGCAGATCGAGGAACCGGCCCCCGGGCCGACCTGATCAGGGGCTCGGCTTGCGCGCCGCGCCGGGTGCGCTTCGATTGGTCCCATGTCCATCGAAGCCACCCACCGCGCCATCGACGCGGTCTGGAGGATCGAATCCGCCCGGCTCATTGCCGCGCTCGCGCGGCGCGTGGGGGATATCGGCCTCGCGGAGGACCTGGCGCAGGACGCGCTCGTTGCCGCGCTCGAGCGATGGCCGGAAACCGGAATCCCCGACAACCCGGCCGCCTGGCTCATGGCCGCTGCGAAGCATCGAGCCATCGACCAGTTCCGTCGGAACCGGCGGGTCGAGGAGAAGCATGCGCAGATCGGCCATGAGCTCATGGATGCCGCGCAGGACGCGCCTGATTTCGATTCGCCGCTCGATGACCAGATCGGTGACGACCTGCTGCGGCTCATCTTCACCGCCTGCCACCCGGTCCTCTCCACCGAAGCGCGTGTCGCCCTGACGCTGCGGCTCCTCGGCGGGCTCACCACCGAGGAGATCGCGCGCGCATTCCTCGTTCCGACCAGCACCGTGGCGCAGCGGATCGTCCGCGCGAAGCGCACGCTCGCGGAAGCCCGCGTGCCGTACGAGGTGCCCCGAGGCGCCGAGCTCGTCGAACGGCTCGCGTCGGTCCTCGAGGTCGTCTACCTCATCTTCAACGAGGGCTATGCGGCCACGGCAGGAGAGGACTGGGTTCGGCCGGCGCTGTGCGAGGATGCGCTCCGGCTCGGTCGGATCCTCGCCGAGCTGGCACCGCAGGAGCCGGAGGTGCATGGTCTCGTCGCACTCATGGAAATTCAGGCGTCGCGCCTGCGGGCGAGGGTGGGACGTGGGGGCGAGCCCGTGCTCCTCCTCGATCAGGACCGCAGCCGGTGGGACCGGATTCTGATCACGCGCGGCCTCGCGGCGCTGGCGCGCGCGGAGGCTCTCGGCGGGGCGCTCGGCGCGTACGCCCTGCAGGCGGCGATCGCGGCGTGCCATGCCCGGGCGAATACTGCGGCCGAGACGGACTGGGCCCGGATTGCAGCGCTCTATGAGGCACTTTCCCGGATCACCCGGTCACCGGTCGTGGAGCTGAACCGCGCGGTGGCCGTCGGGAAGGCGTTCGGACCTGCGGCGGGACTCCAGGTGGCGAACGACCTCCTCGGCGTGCCGGCGCTGGCCTCGTATCATCTGCTGCCCGCGGTCCGCGCCGAGCTCCTCTCGGAGCTCGGGCGCCCGACCGAGGCGCGCACCGAGCTCGAACGCGCCATCACGCTCACGCGCAACGAGAGCGAGCGCCGGCTGCTGCGGGCGCGCATCGCGCGGCTCGCGGCCGGCGACGCTGAGGAAGCGCCTCGAGGATAGCGCAGCCGCCCACCCGCCGATCAGCCCCCCTCGACGATTCCCAACTTGCGGAGCTCCGCCTCGAGCTCCTGCTGCCGGCGGGTGAGCTCGGCCTCGTTCTCCTGCATGAACCGGATGTTGTCCATGCTCGCCTTCATTTCGCGCGCGAGCGAATCCTGGTCGTCGTTCGGCCGCATCTTGAGCACCGACGCGGCCATGCCTGCCTGCACCATCGCCATCGTCAGCGTCGCGAACTCGCGGGCCGGCATGCCGGCCTCCCGCAGGCCATCGCGGGTAGCGGGGTGGCTTTCCAGTCGGCGGGCCATGTCGTCGAGCGTGGCGTTGGCGGAGCTCTCCATCTGCTCGAGAGGCGCGCGGTCCTCGGGCGACAGGTCCTTCACGCGGCGCGCGATGGCGAGCTGCGCGTCGAAGTAGCGGTCGACCTTGTCCATCGTGAGTCGGAAGTTGGTGACGTCGGTGAGATCGTCGCCGGAGCTCGGCGCGTCGGCGGCAGGCACACTGCCCGAGGCCGAGTCACCGGGTTCGGCGTCGTCGCTGGTGCAGGCGGCGCCGGCCAGTGCGAGCATGGCGGCGGCCAGGATGGTGCGGAGATACATGGAGCGTCCTTTCATTCTGGAGGGCGGGACCCTGTCAAGATACCGCGCCGCGAACCCGGCCGGCCCGTCAGGGAGCCCTGGCCTGCTGCGCGCGGGTACGAAGCGCTATAATATCCGACCTGCCGGGATTTCCGGCTCCCTGACCCGCCAAACGTTCGTGGAGATCCGTATGCGCCACCTGCTCGCCGCAGCCCTGCTGGGCTGTGTCGTCGTCGCACTGCCTTCGCCCGCAGAGGCCCAATTCGGCCTGGGCAAGAAGATCAAGAATGCCGCCACCCGCGCCGCCGGGGTCGAAAGCGCCGGTGGGGGGACGGTCAAGACCGGCTCCGTCCGCTTCGACCGCCAGGTCCTCGAGATCACCGGGGAGCGCCTCGACCAGTTCATGAAGGGCCTCGCGGCCGAGTCGCAGATGGCGTCGCGGATCGATGCCCAGGACGACGAGGGGATCGAGCGGCGCAACCAGAAGGCTCGCGAGGAGTACGACCGGAAATACGGCGAGTACACCCGGAAGAACGAGGCCTGGGAGCGGTGCGCGAAGCCGATCGAGGACCGGTCCAGCTCGCAGATGCAGTCGTACGGCGCCTCGGTCACGGATTCGGCCGGCATGGAACGGGTGACGCAGCGCATCAAGGCGGCGCAGGAGCGTGGGGACATGAAGGAGATCCAGCGACTCGCCGACTCCGTCGGGAAGGCCTCGATGGCCGTCGCCAATCGCAGCCAGGCCATGGCGACCGGCGCCAATGCGGAGATCGAGCGCACCTGCGGCGCCCGCGCGGCCGAGCCCGAGCGCCCCGAGATGGAGCCGATGCTCACCTACCAGGACGTGCGTCGCGCCGGGCTCGAGGCGAGCGGCTTCGATGACGGCCAGTACTCGATCCTCCGCGAGCGCATCGTTCCGTTCGTCGCGAGCAACGGCAAGGACAGTGGCGGGCTCGTCTATACGGATGCGGAAGTTGCCGCGCTGCAGTCGAAGCTCGCCGACCTCTCGCCGTATCTCGAGGTGATGAAGAGCTACTGATGGTGCGATCCGCCGCCGCCCTTCTTGCGGCAGCGACAGCGGCGTTCGCCGCCGGAGCCCCCGAGCTCGCCGTCGAGCATGGGGGCTCGTGGCGTGTCTGGTGGCGCAGCGATTCCGCGCCCGCCGTGTGGGGCGCGGAGCTTCCTGCGGTGGCACAGGCGGTCGCATGGAAGACAGCCTCGCCGGGCCTCGAGTGGGGCGAGCTGCGGCTCTCCGGGAATGGTGAGGCGTGGCGCATCCGCGTGATCGTCGCGCGGCTCGATCCCCGGCTCCACCGGTTGAGCCTCGAGGTGCCTCCGGCCGGGAAGGGTCCGCCGAACCGATGGACGGTGGATCGCGCCCCCGCCGATGCCGCGCTCGCGCTGAATGCCGGCCAGTTCGGCGCGGCCGGCGCATGGGGCTGGGTCGTTCGTGGCGGCGTCGAGCGGCAGGCTCCCGGCCGCGGGCCGCTCGCACCGGCCGTCGTCATCGGCCGGGACGGATCGTTCCGGATCATTCCGGCGGACAGCATAGCCGTCGAACGGGCCTCGGGCCGGGTGGTCGAGGCCTTCCAGTCCTATCCCGCCCTGCTCGACGGCGACGGCGTCGTGCCGGCACCGATCCGTACCGCCGGGAACGGCGTGGACCTGGAGCACCGCGATTCGCGCCTCGCGATCGGTGAGCTGCGCGATGGCCGGTTGCTCGTTGCGCTGACGCGATTCGAGGGACTCGGCGGGGTCCTGGACAACCTGCCCTTCGGTCTCACGACGCCGGAAATGGCCGCGGTGATGGGCGCACTCGGCGCGCGGCGCGCGGTGCTTCTCGATGGAGGAATTTCCAGTCAGATGCTGCTTCGCGCCGGGGACGAAACCCACGCGTGGCGCGGGATCCGATACGTCCCGCTGGGACTCATCGCGACCTCGCGCAACGAGCACGCCGCCGGGCGCACGAACCGCCGCTGAACCCGCCGTCCGGCGCATTTGCCAACCCGCGGATCGCGGGGTACGATAGCCCCTTCCCTCAGCTCCGAGCTCACCATGCTCCGCGTATTCCGCCGCGCTCTTCTTTCGCTCGCGCTCGTCCCTTCGATCCTTCCCGCCCAGGCGGCGGATTCCCGCACCGCGAGTGAACGGGGGGCGGCTCCCGTGCCGCCGGTCGCACGGGTGGTAGCGAAGGTGGACACCCTCTTCGGCGAGGCGCGGGTCGACAACTACTTCTGGATGCGGGAGAAATCCGATCCGGCCGTGCTCGAGCACCTGAAGGCGGAGAACGCGTACACCGACGCATCGCTCAAGCACCTCGAGCCGCTCCGCGAACAGCTCTACCGCGAGATCCTCGGACGCGTAAAGGAAACGGACCTCTCCGTCCCGTATCGCGACGGCGACTACTGGTACTACACGCGCACTGAGCAGGGAAAGCCGTATCCGATCCATGCGCGGAGGAAGGGCTCGACGGAGGGAGCCGAGGAGGTGATGCTCGACCAGAACGCCATGGCCGGCTCGAGCAGGTACTACAACATCGCCGATGTGGACGTGAGCCCCGACGGCTCCAGGGTCCTCTACCTGGTCGATACCACCGCCTTCCGGGATTACACGCTCTTCGTGAAGGACCTGGCGACCGGTCAGGTGATCGACTCGATCGTCGGCGTCTGGAACGGGAGCGCCTGGGGCGACGACAACCGCACCTTCCTGTACATGCGGGCAGATTCGGCGAAGCGCGGAAACGCGGTGTGGCGGCATGTCGTGGGCACGCCGGCGACTGCCGACGTGAAGGTCTTCCAGGAAGACAACGTCCTCAACAATGTCTACGTCTACCGCTCCCGGAGCGACAAGTACGCGTTCATCTCGGCCGACGGATTCACTTCATCCGAGTGGCGCGTGGTGCCGACGTCGGACCTCACGGCAGCTCCGCGCGTGGTCGCACCGCGCCGGGCCGGCGTCGAATACACGGTCGAGCATGGCGACGGGTTCTTCCTTCTCCATACCAACGACTCCGCCCGGAATTTCAGGGTGCTGCGCGCGCCCGAGGCCGACCTGTCGGCGTGGACCGAATGGCTGCCGCACCGGGACTCGGTGTTCGTCGAGGGAGTCGATGCGTTCAAGGACTACGTCGTAGTGAGCGAGCGGTCGGATGGGCTGCGGCGCCTTCGCATCACCGATCTCGCACGCGGCGAGACCCACTCCGTCTCGTTCCCCGAGGCCGCCTACGGCGTATTCGCGTCGAACAACGCCGAATTCGACACCGATCTGTTCCGGTTCGCCTACACGTCGCTGGTGACGCCCGGATCCGTCTATGATTACGACATGACGACGCGCCGGCGGACGCTGCTCAAGCGCCAGGAGATTCCGAGCGGCTACGACAGCTCGCGCTACGAGGTGCGGCGGCTCATGGCCCCGGCGCGGGACGGTGTGAAGGTGCCGGTCTCGATCCTCCTGCGCCGAGGCGCCCGCCTCGACGGTCGGAGCCCGCTGCTGCTGTATGCCTACGGATCGTATGGCGCCACGATGGAGCCGACGTTCAACTCCTCGGTGCTGAGCCTCGTGGACCGCGGCTTCATGTATGCCATCGCCCACATCCGCGGCGGGCAGGAAATGGGCCGGCAGTGGTACGACGACGGCAAGATGATGAAGAAGATGAACACCTTCTTCGACTACATCGATGTCGCCGAGGAGCTCGTGCGGCAGCGATACACGAGCCCGGAGCGGCTCGTGGCGAATGGCGGAAGCGCGGGGGGCCTGCTCATGGGAGCCGTCGCGAACATGCGGCCCGACCTCTTTCGCGCGGTGGTGGCCGAGGTGCCGTTCGTGGACGTGATCAACACGATGCTGGACGCCTCGCTCCCGCTCACCGCGCAGGAATGGGAGCAGTGGGGGAACCCGACCGATTCCACCCAATATGCCTACATGCGCCAGTACTCGCCCTACGACAACGTGCGGGCGCAGGCGTACCCGTGGATCCTCGTGACGACATCGTTCAACGACTCGCAGGTGATGTACTGGGAGCCCGCCAAGTGGGTCGCGCGCCTGCGCGAGCTCAAGACCGACGCGAATCCGCTCTATTTCAACGTCAACCTGGCCGGTGGCCACGGCGGCAGCTCCGGGCGGTACGACCAGATGCGCGAGCGGGCGTTCCGGTATGCGTTCATGCTCGAGGCGGTCGGACTGGCGCAGCAGACGCCGTAGCGGGCCGGGCGCGCCGGCACTCCGCAGGCCGGGCAGCGCCCCTCGTCGAACTCCCGTGCGCGACCAGGCGGGAGTTCAGGGCTGCCATTGACATAGGGTAGGGGGGTATACTATTATATCGCCCAGGAGGAACTCCCCATGTCTGTCGACAAAGTCATCGTACTGCTGGCCGGACTCACGGCCATCGCCTGGATCAACTGGTATTTCTTCGTCGCCGGACGGCGGCGGGTGGCCGCAGCGTCCGGCGGCGAGGTGCAGGAGATCGACATCGTCGTCGCCGGCGGATACGCCCCGGCGGCCATCCGCATCGCGCACGGCCGGCCTGCACGCCTCGTCTTCGACCGCCGTGAGACCTCGAGCTGCTCGGAAGAACTCGTCATTCCCGACCTCGGCATCCGTCGCTTTCTCCCGGCCAACCAGCGAACGACCATCGAGGTGCCTGCCACTGCCGAGCGGGGCACGCACGAATTCACCTGCGGCATGGGCATGCTGCGGGGTCGCCTGATCGTGGAATAACCCATGTCGACCATTGATACCGCAGCCCCATCCGATCAGCAGCGCGTCGCATTCCCCGTGACGGGCATGACCTGCGCCGCCTGCCAGGGACGGGTGCAGCGAACCCTCGAGCACACGCCGGGCGTCGTGGACGCCTCGGTGAACCTCATGACGGGCACGGCCACGGTGACCTACGATCCGGCCTCCGTATCGCCGGGGGCGCTCGTCGAGACCGTGCGCGGCACCGGGTACGGTGCCGAGCTCCCCCAGGAGCAACGCTCGGCGTCCGAGGAGCAGCTCGCGCATGATGCGGCGCAGGAATCGGAGTATCACGACCTCCGGCGCAAGGCCATCGCGACGCTCATCGCGGCCGCGGTGTCGATGGTCGTCTCGATGCCGCTCATGACGGTCCAGCACCATGCCGGCGCGGCGGACCCGTTCATGAACGTCGCGATGCGCTACCTGAGCCCGCCGATCGCCGCGGCAGCGCCGTGGCTCTACGAGCTTCCGCGCGCGGTGCTCACCGGCTCGCTCCTTCTCCTGACCGCCGGCGTGCTGCTCTGGTCGGGCCGTCACTTCTACACTCGGGCGTGGTCGGCATTCCGGCACCATTCCGCGGACATGAGCACGCTCATTGCCGTCGGCACGGGGGCGGCGACACTCTACTCCATCGTCGCGACGTTCGCGCCCGAGTGGATGCTCTCCCACGGCATCGCGCCGGATGTGTACTACGAGGCGGTCATCTTCATCATCGGGCTCGTGCTCGCGGGCAACGCGCTCGAGGCGCGGGCCAAGCGCCAGACCTCGGCCTCCATTCGCGGCCTGATCGCGCTGCAGCCGGAGACGGCGCGTGTCCTGCGCAGCGGCATCGAGACCGACATCCCGGTGAGCGAGGTGACGCATGACGATGAGGTCGTCGTGCGCCCCGGAGAGCGCGTGCCGGTGGACGGCCGCATCGTGTGGGGCTCGGGCGCCGTCGACGAGAGCATGCTCACGGGCGAGTCGGTGCCCGTAGCGAAGGCGGTGGGAGACCGTGCCATCGGCGGCACCGTCACCCGCGCCGGGTCCTTCCGCCTGCGCGCCACCGCACTCGGCGCCGAGAGCACGCTGTCGCGGATCGTGACGCTCATGCGGGAGGCGCAGGGTTCGCGCGCGCCGATCCAGCACCTCGCCGACCGGATCAGCGCCGTGTTCGTTCCGGTAGTCATCTCGATCGCGGTCGCCACGTTCGTCGCCTGGTACCTCCTCTCGGCGGATGCCCCGGTCGGGCGCGGCCTGGCGGCCGCCGTGAGCGTGCTGATCATCGCCTGTCCCTGCGCGATGGGCCTGGCCGTGCCGACCGCCGTCATGGTCGCCACCGGCAAGGGCGCATCGCTCGGCGTCCTGATCAAGGGCGGCGAAGCGCTCGAGCGCGCAGGTCGCCTGGACACGGTGGTCCTCGACAAGACCGGCACCCTCACGGAAGGTCGTCCCACCGTGACCGACCTCCTCCCGGCCTCGGGCACCGAGGCTTCGGCGCTCCTGCACGCGGCCGCCTCGCTCGAGCGGGCCTCCGCCCATCCGCTCGCCGAGGCCGTGGTGCGGAGTGCGCGGGAGCGGGACCTCGTGCTTCATGATGCGACGGAATTCGCCTCGATCACGGGCCGCGGAGTCACGGGTCGCGTGAACGGGACGGTGGTGGCGGTCGGCAGTGCGGCCTTCATGCGGGAGCTGGGGATCGACCCGGCGGAACTCGCCACAGCCGAGTCGCGACTCGCTGCGGAGGGAAAGACGACGGTGTACGTCGCCTCTGGTGGCGCGCTGGCCGGCGTCCTCGCGATTGCCGATCCCGTGCGGGCTACGTCGCCCGATGCGCTGGCGCGGCTGCGCCGGCTCGGCCTGGACGTCGTTCTCCTCACCGGAGACACGCGCGCCACCGCACAGGCCGTGGGCCGAGGTGTCGGGATCGAGACGATCGTCGCCGAGGTGCTGCCCGAAGGAAAAGTCGCGGAGATCCGTCGCCTGCAGGCGGCAGGGCATGTCGTCGCCATGGTGGGCGACGGCGTCAACGATGCGCCGGCGCTCGCGCAGGCCGATCTCGGCATCGCCGTCGGCGGCGGCAGTGACATCGCGGTGGATGCAGGCGATGTGACGCTGGTGCGCCCCGACCTGCAGGGTGCCGGGCGGGCCATCGAACTCTCGCGTGCCACGATGCGCACGATCCGGCAGAACCTCTTCTGGGCGTTCGCCTACAATGTGGTCGGCATTCCGGTCGCGGCGGGAATTCTCTATCCGCACTTCGGACTGCTGCTGAGCCCGGTCCTGGCGAGCGCCGCCATGGCGCTGAGCTCGGTCAGCGTCGTCACCAACAGCCTCCGGCTCCGCCGGGCGAGGATCGCATGAAGAAGGCGGGAAACGGCGAGCGTCACGCGGCGGGCGTGGATGCCGAGGGGAAGGAGCGCAACATCCGCCGGCTCCGGCGCATCGAGGGCCAGGTCCGCGGGCTGCAGAAGATGGTCGAGGAAGACCGCTACTGCACCGATATCATGACGCAGATCGCGTCGGTGCACGAGGCCCTGCGTGGCGTGAGCCGCGAGCTCATGCGGAACCACCTGCGCCACTGCACCGCGGACGCCGTGCGGTCGGGCGAGGCGCGGGCCGAGGAGATCTACGACGAGCTGCTGGAGCTGATCTACTCGCGGACCAGGTGAAGGGAGGGCCCCCTCACCCGTCGAGTGCCAGCGCGAACAATTCCGTCTGGTTGCGCGCGTCCCTGAGGAGTTCCAGCGCGCGGCCAAGTTGCGCATCGTCCCGCGCACTCCGGCGGAATGAGGCCGAATCGCCGAAGGCGACGGTGGCGGCCTGCCGCTCGATGAGCCGGCCCACCAGGGACGACGCCGAGTCGAACCGCGCACGCTCCACCTCGACCCCCTCCCGCCTGAGCCGCACGTAGAAGCTGTCCCGCCAGGCAGGCGTCACCTGGAAATCCGACTTGAGCGCCGGCCGCATTTCGATCGCCAGATCGTACAGCGTGCGATAGGCTTTCTGCGACGACGGCGCGAGTGCCTCGAGGAAGCGCTGCTCGACCGAGGACACGGTGTCTGCCGGCACGACGAGGTCGGGAGTGATGCCACCGCCGCCGTAGACGATGCGGCCTGCGTCCGACTTGAACGCCGGGCGCGACGCGCGCACGGAGTCGGTCTCGAGCGAGTCCGGCACGACCTCGACCATACGCCCGTTCTGCATCTGCCGGTCCCGCTGGATGCTGCGGCCACTCGGCGTGTACCAGCGTGCCGTCGTCAGCTTGAGAGCCCAGCCCTGCCGGAGCGGATAAAGGCTCTGCACGAGGCCCTTCCCGAACGACGTCGTCCCGACCACCAGAGCGCGGTCGTGGTCCTGCAGCGCTCCCGCGACGATCTCCGCCGCCGACGCCGCACCGCCATCCACCAGAACGACGACCGGCTCGCCCGAGCGGACGGCGCCGTTCACGGCACCCTCGACGCCAGCGGTGTGCACTTCCACCGGGCGGTCCCGGTACCGCACGCTCACGATCTGCTGCCCGGGCGTGAGGAAGCGCTCGCTGACCGACACTGCCTGGTTGAGGCTCCCGCCGGGATTGCCGCGCAGGTCGAGGACGAACGCCTGGGCTCCCGCCGACCGGAGGCGCGCCACCGCCGCACCGACCTCCGCGGCGCTCGAATCGTTGAACCGCTGCAGCGGCACATAGCCGATGCGGTCGTCGAGCATGAGCGCGTACGGAACGGCCGGGACGTGGATCTGCGCGCGGACGAACTTCATCTCGATGGGCTCCGCCACGCCCGGCCGCCGGAACGTCACGGCGACGGTGGTACGCGCCGGGCCGATGAGCCGGGCCGAGACTTCGTCGAGCCGAAGACCCGTCGTCGGCTGTCCATCGACCAGGACGATACGGTCTCCCGGGCGGACGCCCCCCTGCCGCGCCGGCGAGCCCGGGAAGGTGGCCGTGACGACGATGGTGCCGAGCTGGTCCTGGATGTTCATGCCCACGCCCGCGTAGTCGTTGCGCAGCGTGTTCCGGCTGAAGCTTGCGATCTGCTCCGGTGAGAACAGCTCCGCATAGGGATCGCCGAGCTGGGTCACGAGCCCGCGCGCCGCGCGGACCCAGACTTCGTCAGTGGAGAGGGAGTCCACCGCACCACCCTCGATACGCGAGCGGACGTCTTCGAAGAGGAGACGGCCGTCCACCACGCTCGCCGCGCGAAGGGGAACGAGCAGCAGTCCGATCGCGGCGAAGGGAACGAGGCCGAAGAAGAGTTTGCGTCGCATGTCATGACACCCTGAGAGGCGTTCCGGGCCGGGCGCCGCCCGATCCGAGGGCGCCATATCTATAACTAATACGGTGGGGCGCTCCGCGAGGATTCCGGAGACGCAGGACGTTGCGAAAGGCGACACGGTGACCTGCAGGAACCGCGCCCGGCCGAAAGCGACGGGCAGGCACCGGAATCCAGTGCCTGCCCGTCGCTCCTCGATGTCCGCCTCGATGATCGGAAGGCGGCCGCGACGCCGCGGCGCCTACGGTGTCAGTGCCTGCGCCTTCGGCTCGATCCGCACGATCCAGAGGCCGTTGTGCATGTCGTTCACGTATGCCAGGCCGTCCTTCACGACGACACCCCACGTCATCGCGCTGTTCTGCACCTTGCCGCTCATGTCGGCGGTGTTCACGTGCGCGATCTCGCGGTTCTGCGCGCGGAGATCACCGCGGAGCTCGCCCGAAACGTCGAACGCGCGGAAGCCGCCGTTGTAGGCACCCATGTAGAGCGTATCTCCCGCCACCCAGATGTTATGGACCCCGCCGAACTCGGGCTCGTACCAGGCCACCGACCGAGGCTTGTCCATATCGCTCACGTCGATCACCTGCAGACGGCCGTACGCCCGGCCTGCCGCGGCGTCCTTCGCGCCGCGGACACCGCTCGCCGGGAAGACCTCGTCGGCGATGAAGACGTACTTCCCGTGCCGCCATGCCGTATGCGTGCCGCGGATGAAGCCCGGGCCGCCGACCGCCTCGACATCGGCGTAGAGCTTGTTGAGGTCGTACTTGTACTGGGTGACGAGCTGCGGGTTGGACGGGCTCCCGCCCTTGACCCCGTTGCCGACGTCGAGCACCACGAGCCCGTCGTTCCAGTAGCTCAGGTAGGCGAGGCCGTCCTGCACGTCCACGTCGTGGAGGGTCCGGCCGGCATCCGGCCGGTTGGTGCGCCATTGCGCCGCTTCCTTCGGATGGTACGGGTCGCTGATGTCCACGATGTGGATTGCGCCCGTGCCGTCGTTCGTCAGGTAGACGTGCGTGCCGTACTTCTCCTGCCGGTACACGAACGCCGAGTGCACGCCGGAATTCACGCCTTCGGTGAACTCCGAAATGACTTTCGGATGCGCCGGGTCCTCGATGGACGCGATGACGATGCCGTTCTTCCGGTCGGAGGCGCCCTCGCGCGTGAACACGAGGAACTTCCCGTCCGGCGTAGACATCACGTCGTTGACGCGCCGGGTGTTGGAAATCACGGAGTCCGTGACCGTGGGCTTCGCCGGGTCGGAGATGTCGATCGCGTACATGACGTCGCCGCCGCCACCGCTCCCGAGATAGGCGTACTTCCCGCTCGGGTGGATCCAGACTTCTTCGGTGTTGAACCGGGTGCGCGGAAGGCGGCCGACCACGGTGGCCGCGCGCCGCACATCGCGCGGGGCGAGCGTGACGGGCGCATCGGCCGAGCGGGAGCCGAAGCTCGCGCTCACGAGATAGGTACCCGGATTGTAGCCGACGAACGACCCGTCGGCTTCGATCTGCCCGTCGCCCGGCGAGAAGGTCCACTGGGGAGTGAGGCCCGCAATGGCGCGCCCGCTCGCGTCCTTTGCCACGGCGGTGAAGCGGACGACGTCTCCCTCCCTGGCGTCCACGCGGTTCGGCGTGAGCTCGACGGAGGCGATGGTGTTGGCCACCACCTGAATCTCGACGGCTTCGTTCACCCCTCCGGCCGAAGCGGAGATGACGGCACGGCCCGGCGCCAGCGCCGTCACCACGCCATCGTTCGAGACGCGCGCGGTGGACGCGGCCGAGCTGCGCCAGGCGATGGCGTCGTCCCGCTCGTCGCTGGCCTTCGAGTAGGCCCGGCCCGTGAGGCGCACCCGCTGGCCGACCACCAGCTTCGAAATCTCCGGCGTCACGGCAATCCGTGCGGCCGGGCCCGGCACCATCCGCACCTGCAGCCGCTGAACGTACGGCTTGGTGCCCGGCACGGACGCCACGACGCCGACCATGATCGAGCCCGTGGACCCCGAGCGAACCATGCCGAGCGAGTCGACTCCGCCCTCGAAATAGCCTCCGGCGAGGAAGTAGCGCACGCGGGCGTCGGGCACCGGCTTCCCGCTGGCGTCGAGCGGGCGCGCGCTGAGCAGCATGGAATCCCCTGCCGTCATCGTAACTTCTGGCCCCGTAGCGAGTTCCAACCGCGCGATCGGCGACGGAGCAAGGGCGGGAGGCGGGGTCTGCTGCGCAGCCTGCTGCAGCGAGGCCGCAAGGATGAAGAAGCCGGTGAGCATGATGTGTCGGGAACTCCGGTCGGGTAGGAAGGGAGCGGGCGGATGCCCGTTCTGTCGGGGATACTACGATTATACCCCGTTACGGTTTCCGGAGAAGTCCCGGGAAACCCGCGGCGGCTGCCGTCCGTAGAGCGCACCCAGCGAACCAACCACTCTTTCGAGGTCTTCATGCGGAACGTCATTGCGCTGGCCGGACTGCTGCTTCTCGCCCCCGGAATCGCCGCGGCCCAGGCGGCTGCGGATACCGCCGCCATCGTGCAGGTCACGACCAACATCTTCGACGCCATGCGGAAGCGGGATACGACGCTGCTGCGCTCTGCCTTTGCCCCGGACGCCCAGCTCATCACTGTCGGCACAGCGCGCGACGGCACTCCGCGGATCACGATGGACAAGCCCCAATCCTTCGTCGAGGCCGTGTCCCAGCCGAGCGATTCGGTGTGGGATGAGCGAACCTACAACACCGAAGTCCGCATCGACGGCCGCCTCGCCACGGTCTGGATGGAATACGACTTCTACCTCGGCCAGCAGTTCAGCCACTGTGGCGTCGACGCCTTCCAGCTCGCGAAGTATCAGGACGGGTGGAAGGTCGTGACGCTCGCCGACACACGGCAGCGAGAGGGGTGTCCGAAGCGGGATTGAATCGGGTTCGCCTCGCTATGCCGTAGCCGGATCCGGCCTGAACCAGAGGTCGAAGGCGAGGAAGAGGGTCCGCGAGAAGGGGAAGAAGAGCAGCGGCATCGTGACCGCCTCGATGGGACCGGTCACACGCAGCACATCCCAGGGCACGTCGGGCCAGGTGACGATCAGCGTCGTCAGCATCGTCGTGGTCGTCACCGCCTCGGCGGCGATGAGATTGAACCAGAGCGCCCCCAGCGTGTACCCATCCTCGCCGCGCACGAAGTGCAGGCCGCAGGTGGGACATTCCTCCCGCATGCGGAACCAGCTCGAGAAGATGTCGCCGCCGCCGCAGCGCGGGCAGCGGCGGCGGATGGCACGCCAGAACATCGTGCGGCGGGGGACGGTCGGAAGCGGCATACCGAAAAATAATCGGGAGCGGCCGGTCCGGTCCTACCGGCTCAGCGCGTGGACGCGGAGCTGCTCCACGCCGTCCGGATCCCGCCACCGGCCGAGTACCTGGCCGTGCCCCGCGGCAAGGAGATGCAGGCCGGGGGGTAGCGTGACCCGCGCGACGAGCGATCCGTCGGGGCCGATGACGGTGAAACGTTCTGCCCCATCTTCGACCGTCTGGTATTCCTGGACCCAGAGATTCCCCTCGTCATCCGACGCGAGCGCTCCGTAGAAGGGAAGGCGCTCCGCATACCGCTGGCCGGCGAGGAACGAACGGAATTGCGTGACGATCTCCGGCGGCATGTTGCCTGCCCGAGGCTCGAATTCCGCCCACGCAGCCTCGCGCGCGCGCTCGATGTCGTGCTGCTCGACGCCTCGGGCCGGCGCCGCAATACGGACGATGCGAAGGGGGGTGCCGCTCAGGTCATGGGTCGTGAGCTCGTATGCATCGTTGGTGCCGATCACGATCGTATCGCCCATCACGAGGATTTCGCTCTCCGGACCGAAGCCGACCGGCGCGGGACCTTCCCAGCCGGGAGAATCCGGCGGGAGGTAGAGCGCGGGGCCGGGAATCGTCAGGATCGTGTCCGTCGAGCTCCCGTCCGGGGAAATGACCAGCACATGCTCGGGAACTCGGCCAGTCGCCGCACCGATGCCCGTGAGCGCCGCGACGTCGAGCTGGCGGGTGATCATCCTGCCGCTCGCACTTCCCTGCACCGAGGTGAGGAATCCCGAATGCCTGAGCGCTGCGATCCGGGGCGTCGTGCCGTCGTGGGGAACGACGGTCAGCCGCTTGGCGCTCATGTCGTAGACCGCCGATGAATCGCCCCGACCCCATATGGATGTGATGTTGCGGAATTCGCCCGGACCCGCGCCGCGCCGCCCGAGGGTCCGGACACGCGTTCCATCGGGGGCGTGAATCCGGACCTCCAGCGCGCTGCCATCGGCGTAGACGATCGTGCCGTCGGACGCCAGGTACGCGCCGACGACCTCGTTCAGCTCATCGGCTGCATCCGCCGAGCCGCCGATCGATATGCCCGGCTCGGCGGAAACGCGCCACTCGGGAAGTTGCGCGAGGGCGTCCATCGAGTGCTCGACGATGCGGATTCCCGCGCTGTCGCGCATGGTGACGGCCGCACGCGCCGGTGCGGATTCGGTGCAGGCGGTGAGTGCGGCGGCCAGCGCCACGGATCCCGCCGCCCGCCGAAACCCCTGCCGCCTACCGGACGCCACTGCCCACCCGTTCCCGGCTCGCCGCCAGCTCGTTCGCGATCCTGAGTGTCTCATCGACGAGCAGCTCGAGATCCTCGCGGCGCGTCCGATGATTCGTGATCGCGACGCGAATCGCCTTTCGCCCGCGGATCGTGGCGGTCGATGGCACGGCCACTGCCTCCTCGTGGATGCGCACGAGGAGCTCGTCGTTGAGGACATTCAGCTCCGGCTCCGGCAGCGTCCCGTCCCCGCGGTAGCGGAAGCACACGATGTTGAGCGGGACCGGGGCCAGGAGCTCGAGGTCCGGGCGCGAGCGCACGAGGCGCTCGAGATACCGGGCCTGTTCGACGTTCTGCCGGACGAGTGCCGCGAACCGGTCGATCCCGTGCTCCTTGAGCGTCATCCAGACCTTGAGCGCCTTGAAGCCGCGAGAGAGCTCGATGCCGAAATCGCTCGGCCAGATCTCGCCGGCGGCGACTCCGCCCGAGGCTCGGGCGAGGTATCCCGGCGTGAGCGTGAACGTCGCGCGGTGCGCGGCGGCGTCCCGCACGAGGATGCAGCCGGCCTCGTAGGGGACGTACATCCACTTGTGCAGGTCGAAGGCGAGGGAATCGGCGCGCTCCATGCCGGTGAGGCGGGCCCGGAGCGTGGGGTCGAGCGCCGCGACGGCCCCGAATGCGCCATCCACGTGATACCAGATGCCTTCGCGTTCGGCGATGCGGGCAAGCGCGGCGAGATCGTCGAACGCTCCGGTATTGACCGTGCCCGCACTCCCCACGATGGCGATCGGCACGCACCCGGCCGCCCGGTCACGCGCGATGGCCGCCTCGAGCGCGGCGATCTCCATCTCGAAGCGGTCATTGACCGGAATGCGCCTCAGCGCGTCGTGGCCAAGTCCGAGCAGCTCGACGGATTTCTGGATGGAGCTGTGGATTTCGGATGATCCGTACACCGTGAGCGTGCCGGGCGCGCCCCGCACGCCGTCCTTCCTCACGTCGTAGCCGCCACGGGCATTCCTGGCGACGGCGAGACCGATGAGGTTGGCCATCGAGCCACCGCTCACGAGCAGGCCGCTCGCGTCCATCGGATAACCGAGCATCTCCTTGCACCAGTCGAGCACCTGCGCCTCGACATAGGTCGCGCCGTGGTCGCCGCCACCGACGTTCGGGTTCATCGTCGCGGCGAGCAGCTCCGCAAGGGCGCCGAGCGGAGTTCCCGTGCCGATGACCCACCCCCAGAACCGGGGATGGATGTTGCCCATCGGGTAGGGCAGCACGTGCTCCCTGAAGTCTTCGTAGGCGCGTTCAGGTCCTTCAGGCCGGCGTGGGAGGGGTCGATGCAGCGCGGTGCGGCTTTCATCGGACACCGGCTGCCAGATGGGGCGGTCGCGCACATGTTCCAGGTAGCCGAGCATGTCGTCCACCATGCGGTGGCCGAGCTCGCGCATGGCGGCCCAGTTCTCGGGGTCGAGTGACAGTTCTCGGCGCTTCGGATCGTCCATGGGTCTCCTCGCTGCCGGGACCGGCCGCGGCGTCGTGATTCGGGGCACACTCCTTCCACCTGCCGATATCTACGTTACTTCGAAGGCGCAGGAAACTCGACGGTCACGACGGAGGGAAGCATGGCGCGCGGGGTCCCGAACGCCGGCTGGCGCGTTGGCGCTGAACGTCAGCTGCCGGGAACGACGATCTCGACGCCGGAAACCGGCGCGACGGGGCTGTCGGCGGCAGGCGCCAGGGCGTGAATCAGGATCCACCCGGCAAGAACGCACAGCCCGAGGAGCAGGACCAGCAGCACCTGAAGGCGCTCATCGCCATCGGCGGCCCGGAATGCGAGCCGGCTGGCGGAACGGCTGACGGTCATGCGAGGGCCTGCGCGACGGCGCGCCCGAGCTCTTCGAGGGAGAACGGCTTTCCGAGTGTGATGACTCCGTCGGGCACCGGATCGTTACCGACGTCACCGCTCACGCGGAGCACACGGAGATCCGGGAATCGCTCCCGCACCATGGCGATGAGGACGCGGCCGGGGATCCGAGGCATCCTGCTGTCGGTGATGACGAGATCGTAGGGCGGGCGGGCGCCCTGGATCAGCTGCCAGCCGGTAAGGCCGTCGTCCGCCGTTTCCACCGTGTGGCCGTACTTCTCGAGCCCCCGGCACATTGCGTGGCGGAGCGGGATGTCGTCTTCGACAACGAGAATACGTGCAGTTCGCTGCTCGGCCATGATCGCCTGCGCTCGGGACAGCGCACGATACGACATGGACGGTCGGCCGCGCTACTGGGGAAAACCCTAGTGTGGCAGAAAGTGGACAGGATCTCCGACCGAGATCGTGCCGTTCCGCAGGACCTCCGCGAACGAGCCTCCGCCCCAGTCGGATTCCATCGCCCGCCGGAGGCCGGGCACAGCTTCGTCCATCCGTTCGCATGGACGGGTCTCGCCGGCAATGCGAAGGCGGCAGGCGCCGACGGAGAGGATGCGGCCGCGGCTCCCGGCGAGGTCCACCCCGCTCACCATCAGGTTGGCGCGCCGGGCCGAGGGGTTGGCCACGGCGCCGAGCTCCGCCATGAGCCGCTCCCACGTCTCGAGCGCAATGAGCGTCACCTGCCGTCGCTTCCCCTGGTCGGCATTGCCCACGAGTCCCCGAGCCGTGACCAGCTCCGCCGATGCGACCGGGTCCATCGGCCCGCGGCGTGCACGCTTGATCCAGATCGCCTCGAGTGTTCCTTCAGCGCTCATGCCGGTTCGACGACCACCGCGGTTCCGTAGCAGAGCACTTCGCTCACTCCCGTCATGATCTCCGTCGCGTCGTAGCGGACACCGATCACGGCGTTGGCGCCGAGCCCGTGGGCGTGCTCGAGCATGATGTCGAACGCCTCGCGTCGCGTCTTCTCGCAAAGCGTGGTGAGCAATCCGATGTTTCCGCCGAGGATCGTCTGAAAGCCGGCCCCGATCGTCCCGAACAGCGAGCGGGAGCGGACGCTGATTCCGCGAACCACGCCGAGACTCTGGACGGTGCGATAGCCGTCGAAGTTGAATCCCGTCGTCGTCATCTCGTGATGACTCATCGGATCATCCTCGCGTCAGGGTTGAAGTTTCCGCCGGGTCCACCGCAGCACCGAGCTGCCGACCACGATGCCGACGAGCCCCAGCACGAAGAACGACCAGGGCGCGTTCCCCCCGCGTGCCTGAGCGGCCACGCCGAGCACGATGTAGACGATTCCGGCGATCAGAAGGAACCAGCCGGCAAGACGGAACGCGGTGACATGGCGCATCGGCGGTGCCCGGAGGGTGATTCAGGTGGTGGAGAAGCGGCGCCGGACTTCCTCGCTCACCCGGACGGGCCGCCCCGATCGCGCGTCGACCGGAATCCATAAGGTACGCGCCTCGGCGAGGACACGCCTGTCCGAGGCCCGGAGGATCTCGGTGAGCCGCTCGAAGGTCAGGCCCTCCGCGGCCCCGATCCAGGTGCGCACGGCGATGCGATCCCCGGGCATGGCCGGATGCCGGTAGTCGATCTCGTGGCGCCGCACGACCCACGCCACCGCGTCCACCGAGTCCGCCGGCGCCGCTGCGCGCCAGTGCGCCGTCGCGACCTCCTGCACCCAGCGAAGGTAGACGATGTTGTTCACGTGGCCGAGCTCGTCGATATCGTCGGCGCCGACCTCCACGACGATCTCGTGCGCGGTCACACGAGCCCTTCCGCCACCGCGTAGCGCACGAGCGCCGCGGTGCTGCTGAGGCCGAGCACCTTCTTGATCCGCACGCGATGGAACTCGACCGCCTTCGGGCTCACGTCGAGCGCGGCCGCGATCTCGTGCGTGGTGCGGCCCTGCGCGATCAGGCGCAGCACTTCGCGCTGCCGCTCGGTGAGCGCGAGGAGGCCGCCGGCGTCGGGAAGACCGCGCGGCTCGGTGCGCGCGGCGCCCGGTGCGGTGTGCTCGCTCAGGAGCGGCGTCACGTACTGACGACCGGCGAGTGCTTCCGCGATCGCATGCCGGAGCTCTTCGGCGCGTGCGAGCTTGAGCACGTAGCCGGATGCTCCGGCGCGGAGCGCCTCATCGGCATAGATACGGTCCGCATGCATCGTCACGATGAGGACCCGGGTCCCGGGCATGCGCGCGTGCAGCTCCGCGGCGATCTCGAGCCCGCTCCGCCCGGGAAGCGAGAGGTCGAGCAGCACGAGATCGGGCCGATGGAACTCGACGGCAGCGACCACGTGCAGGCCATCACGCACGACATCGACGATCTCGTGCTCGGGCTCGAGCATGGCGCGAAGCCCTTCCGTCATGAGCGCGTGGTCGTCGGCGAGGATGAGTGTCGGGCGATGCGTCATCCTTCCTCCTCCACCGGCGCCCACGCCGTGATCGTGGTGCCACGTCCCGGATGGGAACGGATCGAGAGGCGTCCCTGCAGCAGCCGCAGGCGCTCGCGCAGGCTGGTGAGCCCGAGGCCGGCCAGCGCGGCAGGCGCCTCCGGGTCGAAACCGTTTCCTGCGTCCTCGATGGTCACGGACAATCCGCCAGCCTCCCGGCGCAGCACGAGCGTCGCCTCACGCACGCCCGAATGGCGGAGCGCATTGCGCAGCGCCTCCTGGGCCACGCGATAGAGGCACGTCGCCACGTCGGCGGGCACGGCATCCGCGCGCACCGTGGCTTCGACGTGCACGGCGAGCCCCTGGACCCCGAACTCCGCCGCGAGCTGGAGCAGTGCCGCGGGGAGGCCGAGATGATCGAGCACCGCCGGGTGCATCCGGTGGGCGATGCGGCGGATCTCGCCGGCCAGGTCGTGCAGCTCTTCGCGGATGCCGGCGAGGCGCAGCGGCTCTCCGCCCAGGGTTCCCGCGCGCTCGAGCTCGCCGAGCTCGTGCCCGAGCATGGCGACGCGCTGGATGAGGTCGTCATGCAGCTCGCGCGCGACCCACGCGCGCTCCTCCTCCTGAGCGAGGAGCAGCCGCCCGCCGAACTCGCGCGTCGTGGCGACGTAGCGGCGCTGCTGAATGATCATCGACGCGATGAAGGCGGCGCTCAGGATCAGCGCGACGAGCGTGCCGGCGAGAAAGATCCACCAGAGCTGCTCGACCGGGTCGGCCTGAATGATCGTCACGCCGCGGGCCTTACGCCGCCGCGGCCGCTCCGTCCGCGGGGGCGCGCACGGTCGCGGCATACATCGCCCTGGTGAAGAACAGGTTGCAGACGATCAGCAGCACGGCGTTCACGCTCGACATGAAGCTGACCCGATCGGGAGCGTGCGGCAGCAGCAGGCTGCTCACCGGGTTCACGATCGCGCCGAATGAGAGGTACATCACGAGCGCCGAACAGACCCAGAACCACGGATACGACGTCACCGGACCGCTGATGTGCTGCAGCCGGGTGAGGAGGGTGTACGCCGCGACGGCGATGATCAGCAGGCCCTCGATGATCTTTACGTACCGGGGAAAGGTGTCGAACGACTCGACCCGGATGGTGAGCGCAATCCAGACGATGAGGTACAGCGGCACGATCATCCCGACGGTGATCCTCATGCGTTCGCGGGTTTGCCAGAGCGCCAGTGCCCAGAGGAACATCGTCGCCTGGATCGGGATGAACAGGTGGATGAGCCACAGGTTGTGCTCGCCCCGCGCCGAGAGCAGCGACAAGGCCATCGACTGGAGGAAGCCGAGGACGCAGTAGACGGCAATGATTCTGAGCGGTGCCTGCTTCACCCGAGTGGCAAGGGCAGCAGCTACCGGAATGGCGAAGCTCGCGCCCGCGACCTTCCCCGCCCAGTTCAGGAAACTCAGGCCTCCTCCGGCGAGCATGCAGGTGGGCAGGGCTCCGATTCCTCCGCGATCGTTCCCTCCCAGATATCGCGCCCATCGGCATCAACGCCGACCAGCACGATGGTATCGTACCCGAGCGGGTGCGCCGCGTTGTAATAGCGAACTCCCTTGCAGCCGGGCTGGGCGAGAATCCTGTCGATCACCTCCCGATCCATATAGCCGCCGTGCACCCCGCTCTTCCTACCCTTCCGCCAGCCCTGAATGAACTCACGCGCCTTTGCGCGCGAAATCTCGTGCCGTCCGGCACCCGCCATGCGAACCGTCCTTTGTCGGTGGATTGAAGCTGCCGGAGGATATCCCTCCGGCCGGACAGGAGAAAGTGCGGATCAGGCGGCGGGAGGACCACCCCAGGCGCGGCCCTCCCGCACGAGGCGCCGGAGCACCTGATCGCAGACATCGGCGACGGTCCGGGCGCAGAGGAAGGGAATCGGAGCCAGCGTGATACCGAAGAGCTCCTCGAGCGCCAGCCGGTACTCATCGATGCCCGCCTGGTCCCAGCGCACGTCACGATAGAGATGCGTCTGCGTCGTGAGGCGGCTGTATTCCCACGTTCCCGTGAAGGCGACGATGAGGCTCTTTACGTACAGCTCGATTTCCGCGGGCGTGTAGTCGTTGCGCGAAGTCGTTCCCCCCTGATGGATGAGGGTGCGCAGATCGCGCTGGATCGCGTGAGACACGGTCTCTCTCCGAGTGGTCGCGAACGCTGTTGCGATCGGTCACGATAACACCCGGGCCGGGTTCTGTCTGCTAGGACTTTCCCTAACTAGAAATTTGACAGTCGGGAAACCGGCCTCGCTGCGATCCCGTAGTGACGGCAGCTCCCTCCCGAAGCCCGCCTGCCCGCTCTCCGATTGGTCGCCGCACTCGCGCTCATGGCTGCGCCTTCGCTTGGCGCCCAGGCAGCGGGCCGTATCCACGCCCCGGATCGGAGCGGTGCTCGACTCGCTCGCCCGGTCCGGAAGCTTCCCCGGCATGAGCGTGGGGGTCGCGTTCAGGAATGGCACGTCGTTCGGCCTGGGGACCGGCTTCGCCGACACGGCGCTCGATGCGCGGCTCCGTCCCGACGACCTCCTCCTCGCGGGCAGCGTCGGGAAAACGTACGTGGCCGCCGTCGCGCTCCAGCTCGAGCGCGAAGGGCGCATGCGGCTCGAGGAGCCGATCGCGACCTACCTCGGCCGGGAGCCATGGTTTTCCCGCCTGCCGAATGGCGCGGCGATCACGGTGCGCATGCTGATGAACCACACGAGTGGACTCGACGAGCCCGCTCCCTTCGCGAAGTCCGCTACTTCCCCGACCACGGACTCGCCGTCGCGTTCCAGATCAACACGAGCGTGCCCCGGGCGCTGGGCGCCTCGCCCGGCGCGGTCATCGATGCGCTCGCGCGCGCCGTGCTCGCCGATCGCGCAGCGGACGAGCGCGGCGGGCCATGACGAGGGTCGCCCACCGTCGACCATCGCTCATGCGCTTGCGGCGACCAGCCTGACGGGCAGCCCGCCGTTGGTGGTGTCGAAGATGGTTCGGAACGAGAGTCGCGTCTGCGCGATCAGCTCCGCATGTGCCGCGAGGAGCGCGACCTCCCATCCGGGAAGCCGCTGCCGGCTGATGTTGCCGAGCTGGGCGTAGAGATCGCGCAGCGGCCGCCGCTCGCCGACTCGCACGCCGTACGGGGGATTCGTGAGGAGCAGCCCGCGAGCATCGGGGATTTCGATGGCGGACAGTGGCCGGCGATGGAACTCGATGTCTCCGGACACACCGGCCCGTGCCGCGTTGGCGCCGGCCGCTTCGATCGCCCCCGCGTCGCGATCGGAGCCAAGGATCGGCACAGCCGCATGGGGAAGCGCGCGCTTCACCGCGGCGTCGCGCACCCGCTCGATGAGGGCGGCATCGACGCCCGGCCAGCGCTCGAAAGCGAACCGCCTCGCCTGCCCGGGCGGCATCCGCCGAGCGATGAGCGCCGCCTCGATCGGGATCGTCCCGGAACCGCAGAAAGGGTCGATCAGGGGAACGGACCCGTCCCACCCGAGCGCGAGCAGCATGGCGGCGGCGAGCGTTTCGCGCAGTGGCGCCTTGCCGGCAGCGCGGCGGTACCCGCGGCGGTGAAGCAGCGCCCCGGAGCTGTCGGCGCTGACGGTGAACTCGTCGCGTACGGCGCGAACCACGAAGAGCTGCGCCGTGTCCTCGTCCGTGGATTCCGCGGCGCCGCGCTCGCCGCCGATCACGCGGAGGAGCCGCTCGGCGATGGCGCCCTGGTGGTAGAGCCTGGACTTCCGGCTGGTGATCGCGAACGCGACGGGGAGGCCTTCCGGCAGGTACTCGCGCCATGGGAGGCGCCCCGCGTGCCGCTCGAGCTCGGGAAAGGTTCGGGCGCGAAACGTTCCGACCCGCACCAGGACGCGTGAAGCGGTCCGGAGATGAAGGTTCGCCGAGATCAGTGTCTCGAGATCCGAAGAGAACGCCACGCCCCCGGGCTCGGAGGCTCCGGGCGAGACGCCCAGCGCTTCGAGCTCGCGCGCGGTGATCCGCTCGATTCCCGGGTGGGTTGCGGCGTAGCATTCGCGAGGGGCCGGGGGCATGACGTGAAGCTAATCCGCTCGGGACCGGCCCTCGACATGGAATAGCGCAACCGCCGCCATCGTGCGTCGAGCCGGAGCCGGTTGCCGGCACGAAAAAGGCGGGTGCCACCTGTCCAGGGTGGCACCCGCCCGGCAACCGGCGCTCCTCGGCGCGGTTACTCCTCCTCGCCGGCCCCTACCGCGACCGCGGCTTCATTGATGCCCGACTCGGCGAGCGCGCTCAGCTTCTTGTCGGTGGCCTCCTCTTCGTCCAGCGTCTGCTGGAGAAGACGCGCCGCCGAGGTGTACCCGAGCAGCTCGGCATAGTTGCGGACGCAGCCGTACGCGGCGATCTCGTAGTGCTCGACCCGCTGGGCCGCCGCGATGAGCGCGGCATCCATGACGGCCGGCTCCGCCTCTTCCGCCATCATTTCCTTTCCTTCCTCGATCAGGCCTTCCATCCCGACGCACTTCTTGCCGGTGCCCTTCTTCTCGAGCTCGGCGAAGATCCTGTCGAGCCGCTCGATCTGCTTCTCTGTTTCCTTGAGGTGCAGCTCGAACGCGGCGCGAAGCTCGGGGGAGTCGGCGGCCTTGGCCATGCGAGGCAGCGCGCGGAGCAGCTGGCGTTCGGCGCTGTGAATGTCCTTCAGCTCTTCGACGTATAGGTCGTGCAATGAGTCCAGGCTCATCTCGATTGTCTCCGGTGAATGCGGTCAACTCGTCGTGGGAGCAAAGACTACGCGCGGGCACCTGGCGGTGCGGTGAGCGGAATCACCCGGCACGACGGATGGAACGGGGCGATTTGTCGTCACGCAGCCCGAGGAAGCGCGGATGGCGAAGTCGGTCGTCGTGGGTCCATTCGGAGAAGCCGATCTGCGCCACCAGCGTCGGGGAGACCCAATGGGCGCCTCGCTCGCGCGGTGGGGATTCCCCGGTGAAGGGGGAGGTCCGGCGCTCCCGGCGGGCCAGGGCCGCCCCGAGCGTCCGAAGGGTCGCGTTGTCGAACCCGGTTCCGACCTTCCCGGCGTAGTGCAGCAGCCCCTGCTCGTCGAAATACCCGACGAGCAGGGCCCCGAATGCTTCACGCGACCCGCCGGGATCGGTCCACCCGCCGATCACGAACTCCTGATTGTTGACGCACTTGAGCTTGACCCAGTCGCGGGATCGGCCGGCCGCGTACGGGCTCGCCGCGCGCTTGCCGATGAGGCCTTCGGCTCCGTGCCGGCAGGCGGTCTCGAACAGCGCCTCGAAGCCCTGATCGAAGCTCGGCGTCAGCCGGATCGGCCCGGTCGGCCGCAGCGCCGCTTCCAGCTCGGCGCGGCGCTCCGTGAGCGGCAGCCGCCGGAGATCGCGCCCGTCGAGGACGAGGCAGTCGAAGACCCAGTACTCGACGGGGACGCCGCTCCGGCGGGCGCGCATCGCATCGCGCAGCTGCATGCGCCGCTGCAGCAGGGAAAAGCTCGAGATCCCGGTTGCCGGATCGATGGCGACGACTTCGCCGTCGAGCACCGCGGGCACCCGCACCGCCTTCGTGAGGGCGTCGGCGATCTCGGGATATGCGCCCTCCAGGGATTTGCGGTTTCGCGAGAAGAGCCGGGTCGCGTCCCGGTCGCGGTAGGCGAGGCAGCGCACGCCGTCGAGCTTCGGTTCGTAGGTCCAGCCACGGGGCAGCGGCGCCGGATCCACCAGCGTCGCAAGCATCGGCTCCATCCAGCGGGCGGCGGTGCGGGGCGCCATCATCCGGCCCGGGCCGCGGACGACGCCTCCAGGAGGGCATCGAGGTCGGTCTTGGCCTCGAGGATGTCCGCCCACGGGTCTCCGCGGCGCGCCACGACCTCCGGGGCGGTGAGGATCGTGAAGTCGGTCGGGTAGACGCCGTCCAGCTCGTCCCATGCGAGCGGCATCGAAACCGTGGCCTGTGCATGCCGGCGCGGCGAGAACGCCGCCGCAAGCGACTTGCCTCGCACATTCTGGTTGTAGTCGAAGAAGACCTTCCCCGCGCGCTTCTCGACCGCCCACTCGAGCGTGACGTCCTTGGGCCGGCGCGCCGAGAGGAACCACCCGATCGTCTCGGCCATGGCACGCGCCTCGTCGAACGTGAAGCGACGCACGATCGGGGCGTAGAGGTGCAGACCGGTCCGCCCCGAGGTCTTCACGAACACGCGCAGGCCTACGCTCTCCGCGATCTGCCGCACTTCGTGCGCGAGCTCCCGTACGCGGTTGAAACCCTTCCGGTGCAGCTCCGGCTCCGCGCCCTTCGCTTCCTTTCCCGAGTAGACGTAGGAGTCGAGGTCGAAGACGAGGAAGTCGGGGTAGTTGAGCCGGGATCGTTCGAGGGTGGCCTCGGACTCGGCGTAGTTGACGCCGAGTCGCCTGCCGTCCGGCGGCGCGCCGGTGCGGGAGAACCAGACGTGCAGCTCCAGCGACGATTGCTGTCCGAGCCAGAGGAGCGTCGGGAGGTTGTCCACCGTGAGGTAGTCGCGCGATTCACCGCGATCGTTCGACCAGATGCGCACCGTCTTCACGAAGTCGGGCCGTCGCTCCCACACCTTCTGGTAGAAGCTCTGGCCCTCGACGCCGTCGGGATACCGCGTGACGAACACCGGCCGTCCGCGCACGTGGGCGAGCAGGTGGGGCGAGATCCGGGCGTAATAGCGCAGGAGATCGCGCTTGGTGAACCCGGTGCGCCCCGCGCCGGGCCAGAGCCGCTTCCCCAGGTTGGACAGCGAGAGCGTGTGCCCGCCGACCGCGAGGATCATGCTCTCCACCGGAGCGGCAAGCTGCTCCAGCACCTCGTCGATGTCGGAGCTCTCACGGTGCGCCTGGGGGCGCCGGTTCACGTCAGCCGGCCTTCCGCGTGGTGCCCTTGCGCGTGCGCCGCGGTGGCGTGGCCGTCGCGCGGCGGCGGGTCTTCGGCGCCGCAGCGGCGCCGCCCTTCCGCGCCGCCGCGACGCTCCGGGCCAGCGCGTCGGCGAGATCGATGACCTTCGTATCCCGCGGGGGCGGCGAGGTGACCACTTCCTTCCCTTCCAGCTTCGCGTCGATCACTTCGGCGAGCGCTTCGCGGTAGTGATCCTTGTATTCCGCCGGATCGAACGGCTTCTTGAGCAGGTCGATCAGCGCGAACGCCATGTCGAGCTCGCGGTTGTCGATCTTGACCTTCGAGAGATCCACCTCCCGCTCGAGCTGCACCTCGTCGGGGTAGTAGAGCGTCTCGAGCATCAGGGTGCCCTCCTGGCTCCGGATCGAGCAGAGCTGCTCCTTCTTGCGCATCGTGATGGTCGCGATGCCCGTCAGGGACTTCTCCTCGAGCGCGCGCAGGAGGAGCGCGTATGCCTTCTCGTTCTTCGCATCCGGCTCGAGGTAGTAGCTGCGCTCGTAGTACACCGGATCGATCTCCGAGGACTTCACGAACGCGGTGATGTCGATCGTGTGCTTGCTCGGCAGGGGGAGCTGCTCGAAATCCTCGTCGGTGAGCGTGACGTACTGCCCCTTGGCGTACTCGTAGCCGCGCACGATCTCCTCCCACGGGACCTCCACCTCGTCGGTGGGGCACCAGCGCTTCTGCTGGACCCGGGTGCCGCAGGTCGCGTGGATCAGGTTGAAGGACACGTCCTTGGCGCTGGTCGCGCTGAAGAGCTTCACCGGAATGTTGACCATTCCAAAGCTGATCGCCCCGCTCCACATCGCTCGACGACCCATCCGGACCCCCTCATGTTGGCATTTCTGTGGAGGATCTGCGGTCAGAGATCACGCCCCGCGACCCTTTTTACGCCGTGCGCCGCCTGCAGCCGACCTGCCGCCTGTTGTCCACAGCCGTTCCACAATTCGTCCACACAGTTGTCCACATAAGTCCATGCCACGACATGACTTAGGCGACTCGATAATGCCAAGTTACATGACGGTAAACCGTGCGGGGAGTCACACGAGGATTGCAGGGGGAGGGGGGCAGGCCGATACTACATCGTCCGCGCTCGCCGCAACGGACTACGATCGACCACCTGAGGAGACCCACATGTCCTTCGGCCTCTACTTCTTCGGCTTCCTGATCTTCATCGGTGGCGTGGCCTGGGCGCTCGTCACGGCGGGCGTACCGGTGCTCTACGTGGCCATCGCCTCCGTCATCCTCCTCGGCATCGGCATCATGACCGCCGTCTCGCGGACGCGCCCGCGGGACCCCCCGTCGACGTGAGCGCTAGCGCAGCCAGTTGACGAAGAAGGTGATGATCAGCGCGTTGGTGAAGTCGATGAAGAAGGCGCCGACGAGCGGAACCACGAGGAACGCCCGCGGCGCCGGGCCGAAGCGGAGGACGAGGGCACGCATGTTGGCCACGGCATTCGCCGTCGTGCCGAGCACGAAGCCGATGAAGCCGCTCGCCATGACGGCGGAATCGTAGTCCCGGCCCATGATCGCGTACGAGAGCGTCACGGCGAACGCCAGCACCACGAGCACCTGCACCACGAGGATCACGAGGAGCGGCGCGGCCACGCCCGCGAGCTGCCAGGGCTGCAGGTTCATCAGCGCGACGGTGAGGAAGATGTTGAGCGCCAGGTTGCCGACGAACTCCATGGCGCGCTGATCGATCCGGAACCATCCGGTCGCATCGTCCACGTTCCGGAGCACCGCGGCCACCATCATCGCTCCGATGTACGCCGGCAGCGTGACGCCGAGCGACTGGATCAGCGGGCTCACCGCGCTGCCGATCCCCATCGCCACGGCGAGGACGATCATGTTGCGGACGAGCGCCGTGTCCTCCTGCTCCACCTCCACCACGAACGTTTCCGGGGCCTCGGAGAGCTCCGCCCGCATCTCCTCGGTCGTGGCGCCCGCCGATCGGAGCCCGTGCTTCCGCACGAGCCAGGTGCCGGCAGGGCCGCCCGTCAGCCCGCCGAAGATGATCCCGATCGTCGCTGCGGCGAGCGCGAGCGGCGCGGCCCCCTGCAGCCCGGCCTCCTCGAAGACCGGCGCGAAGGCCATGCCTGTCGCCGGGCCGCCGACCAGCGTCACCGATCCCGCCATGACGCCGAGCAGCGGATGCGCGCCGAAGAGGCCGGCGATGCCCATGCCGATGAAGTTCTGCACGAAGCAGAACACCGTGGCGAGCAGGAGGAAGACGCCCACCTGGATCCCGCCGGCGCGAAGGAGCGCGAGGCTCGCCCCCATGCCGATCGATGTGAAGAACGCGACGCTGAGGAGCGGCTGGGCGCTCGTGTCGAGGGTGAGCGAGTAGCCGAGCTCGCGCGCGACGACCACGGCGAACGTGAAGAGCAGCCCGCCGATCACCGCAGCGGGGATGTTCAGCCGGTCGAGCCAGCCGAGGCGCCGGCGCAGAAGAATGCCGCCGAAGTAGACGACGGCGGCGAGGGTGAGGGTCTGGAGGAGATCCAGCTCGAGTGCTCGGTTCATCGCCCATGATGCACTCGAGCGCGGCGATCGGCCAGTAGGCGCTTGATTGCGGCTTGACGGTCACGGCGTAATTTCGTGGCGAATGTCCGGATTCGACGGAGCCGTAGTGCGGAGGGTCCCATGAAACGCCGCTCGCTGCTGCCCCTGACCGTCGCGGGTCTCGCGTTGCTGCACGGCTGCTCCGGCACCGAGCCGGGCGAGCTCGGTTCGCTGATCGGGCACTGGACATACGTGCGGTGGGAGTTCGAGTATCCCGATCAGGTGCTGCGATACGTCACGGTCTCGCCGGCGAGCGGCTCGCTCGTCATTCGCGCCGATTCGTCCTTCCGCCTGGAAGAGTTTGCTGTCTGGGTCCGGGGCCCGTACGTGCAGGTCCTCGAAGGCACCGTCACGGTCGACGGCACGACCCTCACACTCAGCTATCCTCAGGGATCATGGCAGTATCGCATGCGCACGTCGGACGATACGCTGCGCCTCGAGCGCATCGGCCGGCGTCCTGCTCCCGCCGGCGACGGTGGACCGGACGAGGCCGAGGAGCGCCTCTGGCTCCTTCCGGAGGCACCAGTCGCGGTCGAGGGGCGGATCGCGTTCACCGGCAGCGGCCCCGGTGTCGGCATCGACATCTACGTCATGAATGCGGACGGAACCGGCCGTGTCCGGCTGACCGACGACGCGGCGCCTGACGCGGATCCTGCCTGGTCGCCGGACGGCTCCCGCATCGCCTTCGTATCCGGGCGGGATGGGAACGAGGAGATCTATGTCATGAATGCAGATGGCTCGGGACAGCAGCGCCTCACGGCGGACCCCGCGGCGGATCGCGCGCCGGCATGGACGCCCGACGGACGCATCGTCTTCACGCGGGATGCGCTCGAGGGGGGCTCCATCATTCATGTCATGTCGGCTGACGGGTCGAACATCGAGGCGATCCGGCCGGTCGAAGAGCTTCCGGGCAACGACCACTTGAATCCGGCATGGGCTCCCGACGGATCCCGCATCGCCTTCGTGCGGCGCAGTGCCGCGGGCGGCGCCGGCGCGATCTTCTTCATGCGCCCCGACGGCTCCGATTTCGGGCCCTTCCTCGAGCAGCCCCAGCTCACGGCCTCCATGGGAGACCCGGCCTGGTCGCCGTCCGGCGAGCTCGCCTACACACACTTCTTCGATTTTGCCTCGCTGCAATCGACCGGCGCGGGCACGCTCGCCGGCGGTGGACGCCAGCCGACGAGCCCCAGCTGGAGCGGCAGCGGCAACGCGGTGCTCTTTCAGTCGCACGGAGACATCTACGCTGTCCGCGCCACTGGCGGCGGCATCGTGAACCTCACGCGCACCTCGGGCTTCCAGGAAACGACGCCGGATTGGGGACCCGCCCCATAACCCGCGCGCGATTGTGCTGATGCCCGGACGATCTGTGTGATGCCCATTGCAGCCCTGAATCGAGTTCCTGCGCAGTTTGGAGGTGGTGTCCGGCCTGGGCCGGACGCCGCTTCTCCATCGGAGGCACCATGCACACCCTCGCGTGGGTCGGGATCGCGCTGCTCGTTTGCTGGACGATTCTCACGGCCGGGCTCGGCATCCTGAGCGGAATCGTTCATGTCTTTGCTGTGGTAGGCCTGATCCTGCTGGTCTGGGGGATGATGAAACGGTCGAAGGTGCTCGGCTCCAGGATCTAGGCACGGTCCGGAATCAAAGCGCCCCGCCAGGCAGCGGGGCGCTTCGTTCGCCGCACCATCCGGCTCAGATT
>DAINRR010000001.1:130-115882 GCA_036741715.1 Gemmatimonadales bacterium | reverse complement strand
CGATGATCCCGATCGGCCGCGGCCAGCGCGAGCTCATCATCGGCGACCGCGGCACCGGCAAGACGGCCATCGCGGTCGACACGATCCTCAATCAGAAGGGGACCGGCGTCATCTGCGTCTACGTCGCCATCGGCCAGAAGAAGTCCACTGTGGCCACGGTCGTCGAGCGTCTCAAGGCCGCCGGCGCGATGGAATACAGCGTGGTCGTCGTGGCGTCCGCGTCGGAGCCGGCGCCGCTGCAGTTCATCGCGCCCTACGCCGGCTGCGCCATCGCCGAGTACTTCATGTACGAGGAGGGGAAGGCCACCCTCTGCGTGTACGACGACCTCTCGAAGCAGGCCGCCGCGTACCGCCAGCTCTCGCTCATCCTGCGGCGCCCGCCCGGCCGCGAGGCATATCCGGGCGACGTCTTCTATCTCCACAGCCGCCTCCTCGAGCGTGCCGCGAAGATCTCCGAGGATCCGAACGTCGTGAAGCTCGACCCGCGCATCAAGAAGCCGGGCGGCTCGCTCACGGCGCTCCCGATCATCGAGACGCAGGCCGGTGACGTGTCGGCCTACATCCCGACGAACGTCATCTCGATCACCGACGGCCAGATCTTCCTGACGACCGACCTCTTCTACTCGAATGTGCGCCCGGCCGTCGATGCCGGCATCTCGGTGAGCCGGGTCGGCGGCAACGCGCAGGTCAAGGCGATGCGGCAGGTGGCCGGTCCGCTGCGGCTCTCGCTCGCGCAGTATCGCGAGCTCGAAGCGTTCGCGCAGTTCGGGTCGGACCTCGATGCAGCGACGCAGCGCCAGCTCGCGCGCGGCGCCCGGCTGGTCGAGATCCTGAAGCAGCCGCAGTACCAGCCGGTGCCCGTCGAGAAGCAGGTCGCGATCATCTACGCCGTCACCAATGGCCATCTCGACGATGTGCCGGTGCCGCAGATCCGCCAGTGGGAGCGTGATTTCCTCGGTTACCTCGAGGTCCAGCATCCGGCGGTGCTGAACGACATCCGGACGAAGAAGACGCTCGACGACGACGTGACGGGTCGCCTCAAGGCGGCGATCGCGTCGTTCAAGCCGCTCTTCTCCGCCGAGTAACGGGCGACCGGAATGGCCAAGGGCCGGCAGCTGAAGGGACGGATCCGCTCCGTCCAGAACACCCGGAAGATCACCAAGACGATGGAGCTGGTGGCCACGTCGAAGCTCAAGCGCGCGCAGGACCGCGTCGTGGCGGCGCGACCGTACGCGGCCGCGCTCCGCGAGGTCATCGCCGACCTGGTGACGCCGGAGCTCGCGGAGCGCTTTCCGCTGCTCCGCCGTCCGGCGCCGCCGGCGCGGGGTGGCCCGCGCCGGGCCGCGATCATCCTGGTCACGTCGAATCGCGGCCTCGCTGGCGGGTTCAACGCGAACCTGATCAAGGAGGCGCGGCGGCGCATCGAGGCGCTCGAGGCGGAGGGGTACGAGCCGGAGCTCTACGGGATCGGCAGGAAAGGCATCGGGTTCTTCCGGTATCTGGGGCGGCAATTCGCGACGGAGCGCATCGACATCGGCGACCGCCCCACCGCAGAGCACGCTGCCGAAGTCGTGCAACCGCTGATCGAGGCCTACGAGCGGGGCGAGCTGGCGAGCGTGGACCTGGTGTACGCGCAGTTCCAGAGCGCCATCTCCACCCCGCCCGCCACGGTGCGCATCCTGCCCGTCGCGGCGCCCGATGCGAAGGCCGCCGAGAAGGGGATCCGCCCCGATTACATCCTGGCCCCGGGGCCGGATGAGCTGCTCGCGAAGCTTTTGCCGCTCTACGTTCGTAATGCGCTCTACCGGGGCCTCGTGGAGACCGCCGCGGGCGAACACGGCGCGCGGCGCACGGCGATGAAGAACGCCACGGACAACGCGGGCGAGATCCTCGAGGTGCTCAAGCGGACGTACAACCGCCAGCGCCAGGCTGCGATCACGCAGGAGATCTCGGAGATCGTGGGCGGGGCGGCGGCGCTGCAGGGGTAAGGCGGGAAACCGGGAACGGGGAAGGTGTCCCGCCGGGACGACAACGTAACCAGAGAGACACGATCATCATGGCAACGGCCACGGCAACGCAGAACATCGGCAGGATCGTCCAGGTCATCGGCCCGGTGCTCGACATCGAGTTCGAGCCGGAGAAGCTGCCCGAGATCTACAATGCGCTCACCATCGACGACACGACCGGCGAGACGCCGATCAAGCTCGTCGTCGAGGTGCAGCAGCACATCGGACAGAACCAGGTTCGCACGGTCGCGATGAGCAGCACCGACGGGGTGCGGCGCGGCATGACCGCGGTGGACACGGGTGCGGCGATCTCCGTGCCGGTCGGCGATGCCGCGCTCGGGCGGATCCTCAACGTGCTCGGCGAGCCGGTGGATGGCGGAGCCGCGATCCCCGCGTCGGTCGAGCGGTGGCCGATCCATCGCCCCACGCCGAAGTTCGTGGACCTCGAGCCCAAGACCGAGATCTTCGAGACGGGCATCAAGGTCATCGACCTGATCGCGCCGTTCGTGAAGGGCGGCAAGATCGGCCTCTTCGGCGGCGCCGGCGTGGGCAAGACGGTCGTGATCATGGAGCTGATCAACAACGTCGCGAAGGGCCACGGGGGGAAGTCGGTCTTCTGCGGCGTGGGCGAGCGGACGCGCGAGGGGAACGACCTCTACCTCGAGATGGAGGAGAGCGGCGTCATCAAGTCGTGCGCGCTGGTCTACGGCCAGATGAACGAGCCGCCGGGCGCGCGTCTCCGCGTCGGCCTCTCGGGCCTCACCGTCGCCGAGTATTTCCGCGACGTCGAGGGCCAGGACGTGCTCCTCTTCGTCGACAACATCTTCCGCTTCACGCAGGCGGGCTCGGAAGTCTCCGCGCTCCTCGGCCGCATGCCGAGCGCGGTCGGCTACCAGCCGACGCTCGCGACCGAGATGGGCGACCTGCAGGAGCGCATCACCTCGACGAACAAGGGCTCGATCACGTCGGTGCAGGCGATCTACGTTCCGGCCGACGACCTCACGGACCCGGCGCCGGCCACCGCATTCGCGCACCTCGATGCGACCGTCGTGCTCTCGCGCGCCATTTCGGAGCTCGGCATCTACCCGGCCGTGGACCCGCTCGACTCGTCGAGCCGCATCCTCGATCCGCAGTTCGTCGGCGAGCGGCACTACAACGTCGCCATCGGCCTGCAGCGGACGCTCCAGCGTTACAAGGCGCTGCAGGACATCATCGCGATCCTGGGCATGGACGAGCTGTCGGAAGACGACAAGCTGATCGTCGCGCGCGCGCGGCGCCTGCAGCGCTTCCTCTCGCAGCCATTCTTCGTCGCGGAGCAGTTCACCGGCTTCCCCGGCAAGTACGTGAAGCTCGAGGACACGATCAGCAGCTTCGAGCGCGTGCTGAGCGGCGAGTTCGATCACCTGCCGGAGCAGGCGTTCTACATGGTGGGCGGGATCGACGAGGCGGTGGAGAAGGCACAGAAGCTCGCGAGCTCGTGATGCATGTCACAGTGATTTCACCCGAAGCGGCGATGTTTGACGGCGAAGCCGATGCCGTAGTCGCTCCGGCGTTCGACGGGGAGGTCGGCATCCTGCCGCGCCATGCCCCTTTCATGACGCTCCTCGGGACCGGCACGCTGGTGGTCCGGCAGGGAGGATCCGCGCGGCGCTTCAGCGTTCGCGGTGGATTCCTCCAGGTCGTCGACGATCGCGTGCGGGTCGTGACGGAGCATGTCCAAGGAGCCCCAGATGAAGCATAAGATCGTTGGAATGGCCATCGCCGCCCTGGCGAGCGCCGCACTCGCGGGTAATGCCGTCGCGCAGGAAACCGGCACGCCGGTGTTCAAGTCGCCGTATCGCTCGTTCGTCACGAACGAGTACGGCCTCACGTTCTCCGATCCGGGTGCCGCCGACTGGGCGCTCGAGGCCTTCTATGGTTACGGCCGCGACCGGTGGGACATCGGCCTCCGCGCGGGCCTGATGGATCAGGGCGACGACACCGGCATCCTGCTCGGTGGCAGCGGGCGGACGCGCGTGCTGCAATCGAGCGAGAGCTTCCCGCTCGACGGCGCGCTCACGCTCGGCGTCGGCGCCATGATCAGCGACGACTTCACGAGCATTCTGATTCCGATCGGCGTGTCGCTGGGGCGGCGCGTGCTGCTCGAGGGCTCGGAGACGAGCTTCGTGCCGTACCTCCATCCGATCGTGGTCCCCGTGCTCGGCGACGACATCGGTGATGACGACGTCCAGCTGGCCCTCGGTCTCGGCGTGGACATCAAGTTCAGCCGCTCCTTCGACATCCGCGTGGCCGGCGCCATCGGCGACGAACTCTACGAAGGTGTCTCCATCGGCGTCGCGTTCATCCGCTGATTGCGCACGACGCGAAGCGCCCGGCTGGTGCCGGGCGCTTTCGCATTCCCTCGTTTGACTCCCCGGCGAGGGGCGGACTAGCTTCACGCGGCTCGCGGTTTCGGGCGGGCCCACGACAGGAGGATGCATGACGCGATTCAGGGTCTCCACAATCGTTCTGGCGCTCGCTGCCGCCGCCGCGGCGCCGGCGTCCGCCCAGGTGCTCGGCCTTCCGGTCGAGAACGCGGGCGTCGTCAGCGGCCTCGGTCTCTCGTTCGATGGAGGCCTCCCGAACGAGGAGGCGGGCGGCGGGCACGCCTTCGGCGCCACCGCGGCCCTCGGACTCGGCCCGCTCGGTGTCACGGCGCGGGTGTCCCGGTATTCCCCGGACGCCGTGGACCCGCTCTGGTCGGCCGGCGCGACGCTGAACTACAAGGTCTTCGGCGGGCCACTCGTTCCGATCGCTGCGACGCTTCAGGCCGGCGCGGGGTACGCGTCGCCGGATGTGGCGTGCGTGCCCCCCGGTGCGTGCGTTGTCAACGAATGGCGCTTTCCGGTCGGACTCGGAATCGCGCTCACGATTCCGAACCCGGCCCTGGCCATCAAGCCGTGGATCGCGCCGCGGGTGGACATCGTGCGGACCTCGCTCGACGGGACCACGAACACCGAGACCGACTTCGGCATCAGCGGCGGCGTGCAGCTGAATCTCCTCACCGGGCTCGGGCTGCATGCGACGTACGACCTCATGATGGTGGAGCCCGAGAATCGCGGCATCATCGGCGCCGGCCTCCACTACAACTTTCGCATCCCGGGCCTCTGAAGAACTACTGGCGCCTCGCGCGGACACCGCGATACAGCCTGCTCTTCGCATTGCCGCTGCTCGTGATCTACGAGCTGGCGGCATTTGCGCTTGCGGGGGATGCGGTGAGCGGCGTCCGCAATGGCGCCGACGTGCTGCTCAAGAGCCTCTTCCTCGCGCTGGGCGGGCGGACCGGGCTGCTGCTCTTCAATGCGCTGCTCCTCGGCGCCATCGCCGTTTTCGTCTGGCGCGACATGCGGAAGAGCGGGACCCGCCTCGTCCCGGGTGTGTTCGCCGGGATGATGGCCGAATCGGTCGTCGGCGGCCTGGTGTTCGGGGTCGTCGCCGGTTCGATCACGGCGATCCTCCTCGGCGGCGTTCCCCACCTGGCGCTGGCGCAGATGTCGTCGCTGAGCCTTCCCACGCAGCTCACGATTTCCCTGGGCGCCGGCATCTACGAGGAGCTGCTCTTCCGCGTGCTGCTGGTCGGCGTCCTCGTGCTCGTCGCGCGACGGGTGTTCGGGTGGCGACCACTCGTCGCCGGCGTCTTCGCCACCCTGCTCGGCGCCTTTCTCTTCTCCGCCTTTCATTACGTCGGACCCTACGGCGATCCGCTCGAGCTCGGCTCGTTCATGTTCCGGCTCGTCGCGGGGGTGCTGTTCAGCGGGATGTACCTGCTGCGCGGCCTCGGCATCACGGCGTGGACGCACGCGCTGTACGATGTCTTTCTGACGGTGATGCTGGCGGGGGGATAGGGGTGCTGCAGGGCCCGGGGCGCGCCGAGGCGGCCGCTCGGTCAGTTCCGCCGCGTCTTTTCCGCGTAGATCGAATCCAGAATCGGCCGGAACACCGAGATCGGCTGAGCGCCGATGAGCAGGCCTCCCTCGATGTAGAAGGTGGGCGTGCTGCGCGCGCCCGCGCGCATCGAGCCTTCCCCTTCCTGGCGGATGGCAGCCGTCACGGCGGGGTCCTCGAGGCACCGCACCGTTTCCTCGCGCGAGATACCCAGCGAGTCGGCGAGAGTGATGAGGAATGGGGCCGGATCGGGGAGCGCCCGCCAGGCGGACTGATGACGGAAGAGGAGGCGATGCGCATCCCAGAACCGGTCCACGCGCGCCGCGCAGAGCCCGAACTGGGCCGCGGGAACGGCATTCGGATGGATCTCGGTGATCGGGAAATTGATGAAGACGACGCGCACTTTGCCGGTTTCCACGTACTCGCGGACGAGCTGCGGGTGCGTTTCGAGCGCGTGCCGCCGGCAGAACGGGCACTGGAAGTCCGACATCTCATAGATCGTGATCGGTGCGCTCGACGAGCCGAGCGAGCGCGAAGCACGGGGATCGGCGCCCTGGGAATCCACCGATGCCGCTGCCGGCGGCGCGGCGGTCCCGCCGGCCGCGCTCTCGCCTCCCACCGAGTCGCCCCGCCCGGGGGTGCAGGCGAGCAGCAGGGCAGCCGCAGAGAGCGTGCGGAGGCTGAGGCCCCGCAGGGACGTCGTCGTCATCAGTAGCGCGGCCTCCGTTGCCCGTTGCGTCCGTTGAGCTCGACGCTGTCGGCGTCCACGCGCACGCTCCAGGTCCAGGAGCTGTTGGGGTCCGTGACATCCCACGATCGCGCAGTGAGCCACCAGTCGTCGTCGCTCGCCGGCAGCCGCAGCTCCGCGCGGCCGGTCGCGTCGGTCGTATCCACCACCGGTTTCCGGCGGGCGCGCTCCGAAAGCGCCTTCACGACACTGTCGAAGGTCGCGTAGGTGCTATTTTCCCACGAGCGGACATCGGCGCGAAGGGAGTCCGCCGTGGCGAGCGCCTCACGCGCCGCATCGAGCGCAGCCCGGGTCTCCTCCGCGCGCCGGGTCGCGGCCCCGAGGGCGCCTTCTCCGGCCAGTCCACGCTCGACCGAATCGCGAACCGCGGTGAGGGCCTGCCCCGCGCGAAAGTGATCGAGGAAGGGCCCGCGAAACCGGGAAAAGAGCGCGTCGAGGGTATCGGTATGCGGCCGGGGGGTGGTCTGGGCCGACTCGAGCGCCGCAATGACGCTGTCGCGGTTGTAGGGCACCGCGACGACCGGAACGCCCGAGGCGGGAGACTCCGTCCCCTCCAGATCGGGTACGGTCACACGTACGGTGATCTCACGCGGGCCGGAACACGCGGCGACCGCGAAGATGAGGAGGAGTCTTGTCGGGTGTGACACGTTCGAAAGCTATTGCGGCCCTCCTCGTCCTACAACTCGCCGCGGGGCTCGCCCCGGCAGCTGCGCAGGACGCCGAAAGCTTCGTCCCGCCGCGGCCGACCGGGTACGTGAGCGACTTTGCCGCCGTCGTCGATCCCGCGTCCGAGGCGCGGATGACCGAGCTCATCACCCGGCTCCGCGGAGCGACGGGCGCCGAGATCGCGGTCGTGACACTCCCGACGGTCGGCGATCACGAAGCGTCCGAAGTGGCATACCGGATCGGGCGCCGGTGGGGGGTCGGGGCCGCCGCCGAGATCGGGGATTCGACCCGGAACGCCGGCATCGTCATGCTCCTGGTGCCGCGCCGCGCAGGCGAGGCGAGGTCAGGGCAGATCCGCATCGAGGTGGGGCGGGGGCTCGAAGGGATCGTGACCGATGCGGCGTCCGGTCGCATCCGCGATCTCATGCTGCCGCATCTCTCTCGCGAAGCGTATGGTCCCGGCCTGCTGGAGGGGGTGGGCGCGCTTTCCGCCACGATCGCCCGCGGGTACGGTGTCACCGACTCGGCTCTCACCTCGTGGCGTCCTCCGCCGGTCGCCCCGGGCGGCAGTGGCGGGGGCGGCTCGTTCCTGCCGCTCCTCCTCTTCATTCTGATCTTCTTCCTGCTCTCCTCGCGCCGGGGCCGGCGACGGCGGCGGGGGATATATTGGGGAGGTCCCTGGATCGGCGGCGGGTGGGGCGGTGGAGGCTGGGGAGGAGGTGGCGGCTTCGGGGGCGGCGGCTTCGGCGGCTTCGGCGGCGGCGGTGGCTTCGGCGGCGGTGGCGCAGGAGGGAGATTCTAGTGTCGGATCCGATCAGCGAGGCGGTCGACCCGCTCCTCGTCGCAGCCGACGCGGCGCTCGGCAACGGCTACAGCGCGGTGCTCTACGGCTCCGCGGCCCGTGGTGACTACGTGCCGGGCGCTTCGGACATCAACCTCCTCCTCGTGCTCGACGACGTCGGCCCGGCGGCGCTGCGCGCACTCGGGCCTGCCTTCCTCGAATGGCGTACCCGCACGCCGGAACCTCCGCTCCTCGTGAGCCGCGAGGAATGGGCGCGTGCCACCGATGTCTTTCCCATCGAAATCACCGACATGCAGTCGGCGCACCGGCTCCTGCGCGGGGCCGACCCGCTCACCGGGCTTTCCGTGTCGCGAGCCGACCTCCGGCGTGCGCTCGAATCGGAGCTTCGCGGCAAGCTGCTGCGCCTGCGCCAGGGGTACACGCTGCTCGCCGAGCGGCCGGCGGACCTCGGCACCCTCGCGAGGAGCTCGGTGCCGACGGCGCTCGTGCTCTTCCGCTGTCTCCTGACCCTCACCGGGGAAACGGTCGCGCCCGCGGATGCGGATGCCATCGTCCGGCGCGCGGCCGACGTCGTCGGTTTCGCGCCAGCCGCGCCGCTCGACATCGCGCGGAACCGGGGTGTCGCAGGGTGGCGTTGCTCGGCCCAGCTCTTCGAGACCTATCTGGACACCATCGTCCGCACCGCGCGGCACGTGGATCAACTTCATCCTGGAGATGCTTCATGAGGCGCTATCCGGCCCTGTACGCGTCGCTTCTCGTGCTGACGCTGGCCATCAGCGGCTGCGGCTACAATACGATTCAGACGCTCGACGAGCGCGTCAACCGGGCACAGGGTGACATCCAGACCCAGCTCCAGCGCCGTGCCGACCTCATCCCGAACCTGGTCGAGACCGTCAAGGGGATCACCAAGCAGGAAGACACGGTGTTCATCTCGATCGCCAATGCGCGCGCGCGCCTCTCCGGGGCGGTCACGGCCGGAAACATCCCGGAAATGAGCGCGGCGAATGCACAGCTGAGCGCCGGCCTCGGCCGGCTGCTCGCCATCGCGGAAGCCTATCCCGAGCTCCGCTCGAGCGAGAACTTCCGCACGCTGCAGGACCAGCTCGAGGGGACCGAGAACCGGATCGCGGTGGCTCGCACCGACTACAACGCCGCCGTGAACGAGCTCAACGCGTTCGTCCGGCGCTTTCCGTACAACCTGACGGCGAAGATCTTCGGGATGGGAGACCCGCGGGAGTACTTCGAGGCGGAAGCGGGAGCGACGGAGGCGCCGAAGGTGAAGTTTTAGTGGGGATGGACGGAATGACGGAAGGACGGAAACGAAACGACCCCGCGCTGGCTGGCGGGGTCGTTTGTCACGGTACCGAACCTTCGGTCCTTCCGTCATTCCGTCATTCCGTCATTCCGTCATTCCGTTCCCTTCCGCCCAACCTAGTCCGTCACCACATCCGGCAGCACGTACCGGAGCGGATCAACCGGGCGCCCGTTTACGTGGACCTCGTAATGGAGGTGCGGGCCGGTGGCGAGGCCGGTGTTGCCGACGAGGGCGATGTTCTGGCCCCGCTCGACGCGCTGGCCGCGCTGGACCAGCAGCTTCGATGCGTGCGCGAACTTCGTCTCGATGCCGTATCCGTGATCCACCCGCACCACGTTGCCATATCCCGCCTGCCACCCTGCCGTGACCACGCGCCCCGCAGCCGGGGCCTCGATCGGCGTTCCGGCGGGCGCCGTGACGTCGATGCCCTCGTGCGGCCGGGCCGTGTGCAGGATCGGGTGCATGCGCATGCGCGTGAAGGCGCTGGTGAGCCACCCCTGCGTCGGCATGATCGACGGCATCGCGGCCAGGCGCTCCCGATGCGACACGAGGCTGTCCGCCGCCTCGTTGAACGACGTGGCGAGGAGGTTGGCCCGGCGGATCATCGCGTTCAGATCGACGCGGATCTCCCCGGCCCGCCGGGCGAGCGTGGACCGTGTCGGGACCGCGGTGGCCGCGGGGCCTCCGATGCCCGCTTCCCGGACCTCGGGAGCGATCGGCTCCAGGTTGGCGAGCAGCCGGATCCGCTCGTCACGGGTCGCAAGGGCCTCGATCGTGTCGCTGAGCTCGTGCATTCGGCCGTGCAGATCGCCGAGCTGCTCGGTGAGCTCGCGGTTCTCGACTTCGAGACGACTGGTGCGGGAAAGATCGATGGAGCGGGAGAGGCTGGCGTAACCGAAGAGGAGACAGACCCCGATGACGACCACCGCGATCCCGGCGACGAACTTGAGTGCGGAGTACGACACCTCGACGATGCGCGAGGGCTCGGAATCGTGGGGGACGAGAACGACTGTCCATCGGCGTCTTGCCATCGGCACCACCTGGCTGGGGCGGGACTGCGCGCGTCCCCACTCACGCACCCCGCATGCCACGGAGTGTCCGGAAGAAGGGCTGAAGATGACCCGCGGCCCGATCATTGTCAAGAACCGGGCCCCATACCTAACCCCATGTTTCGCAATGAGATTCGGGCTCTCCCCGGGTCACGCCCCCGCTCGAACCCATGGCGAACTGCCAAACTTCGTGCCTGCAGGGATTTGCACCGTCAGCCCGGTGTCGGACGCGGGAAGAGATTCTCGGGCTTCCGGGTCGCCGCGCCGGCCAGCGAGGGCTGCCGGGCGTCGGCGAGCTGCCCGGAGCGGATATCGCCCGGCTGACCCAGGGCGTCCCAGAGGTCCCTCGCTTTCCCGGGCATGAAGGGGCTGATGAGGACGGCCAGGCGGTAGAGCGCCGCGACCAGCGCGTGCAGGACGGTGTCGAGCTCGGCGTCCTGTCCGGCCCTGGCCAGGGCCCAGGGCGCGCTCTGCTGGACGAAGAGGTTGGCGGCCGACACGAGCGACCAGGCCGCGTCCGTGCCGCCCCGGAGGTCGTACGCGTCCATGGCGCGCTCGAAGGCCGCGACCGCCTCTCGGCCAGCCTCATCGAGCGATGCCGGCCCTGTGGGGCGGGGCACGAGGCCCTCCCGGTACTTGGCGACCATCGCCAGCACCCGGGAGGCCAGGTTGCCGAGGCCGTCGGCGAGATCCGACGTGTACCGTTCCTCGAAGCGCTCCCAGGTGAAGTTGCCGTCCGCATCCCACGGTATCTCGCGCAGGAGGAAGAGGCGGAAGGCATCGGGACCGAAGCGCGCAATCGCCTCCGGAAGATCGAGGCGCGTCCCCGCGCTCTTGCTGAAGCGCTCACCGCGGAAATACACGAAGCCGTGCGCCCAGACCCGCTCCGGAAGCGGCAAGCCCGCCGACATGAGCATCGCCGGCCAGATGACGGTGTGGAACCGGGTGATGTCCTTCCCGATCACATGCAGCTGGGCGGGCCACTCGGCTCGTGAGTCCGGAAAGCGTGTCGCGGTCCAGTAGTTCGGGAGGGCGTCGAACCAGACGTAGGTGGTCTGCTGCTCGCCATCGCTCGTGGGTCGGGGAAAGGGGACGCCCCAGGTGAAGCGTGCCCGGCTCGCCGAAATGTCCTCGAGGCCCTGACGGAGGAACGCGAGAATTTCGTTCCGCCGGCTCTCGGGCTGGAGGAAGTCCGCGTTCGTCTCGAGCAGCTCGATGAGCGGGTCCTGGTAGCGACTCAGCCGGAAGAACCAGTTGCGCTCCTGCACCCATTCGAGGGTGCGCGTCGGATGAAGGACGCACTTCCCGTCCACGATCTCCGCGTCCTGCTTGAATGCTTCGCAGCCGACACAGTAGCGCCCTTCGTACGAGCGCTCATAGAAATCGTCCGGATTCCGCTCGAAGATGCGCTCGATGAGCTCGCGCACGGCGGTGCGGTGGGTCGGATCAGTGGTCCGGATGAACTGGTCGTGCGAGATGGCGAGCTGCGCCCAGGTCTCGCGAAACGTCTCCGAAACCCGTTCGGCGAGCATCTCCGGCGCAATCCCCTCGTCGGCGGCCGTCTGGGCCACCTTCTGCCCATGCTCGTCCATGCCGATGAGGAACCAGACATCGTCTCCCCGGAGGCGGCGGTACCGCGCGATGGCATCGGCCCCGATCTTCTCGAACGCGTGCCCGAGGTGCGGGTCGCCGTTCGCGTAATCGATTGCGGTGGTCAGGTAGAAGCGGGACACTAGTCGCCACCGGGCGCGGGAGAGTCGCCGGCGCCCCCGCGGCGCCGTCCGCGCCGCCGCCGCCGGCGGCGATTGCCCGAGCGCCGGTCGGGCTGCTCGCCGTCGGTCGGCACGGGCGCTTCTGCCGGCGGCGCCGCTCCCGGCACGGGTGCGGCTGCCGCCGATGGCGTTGCAGGCGGTGCGGCGGGGCGGGGCACAGGCGTCGGTGGAACGGCCGGCACGACTGCGATCGGGGCGCCCCCGGCCAGCTCGATGCTCTCGAGCTCGTCCTTCAGCTGGACGAGCGAGATGATGCGCGACGTCTGGCCGTCGGTCCGGAGGTAGACGCGCTCACGGAAGATGTCGACGGCGACGACCTTTTCGACGCCGGCCGCGGTCCGCAACGATTTCCCTTCCTTCGGGAACCGCTTCCGGCTCGCGACGTAGAAGTCGTGCTCGTACTTGAGGCAGCAGAGGAGCCGGCCGCACCCGCCCGAGATCTGGCTCGGGTTGAGCGAGAGGTGCTGGTCCTTGGCGAGTCCGAGATTGACCGGCGAAAGCTCCTTGAGCCACGTGGAACAGCAGTATTCCTTGCCGCAGCGGCCAACGCCGCCGAGCCGAGCCGCTTCGTCCCGTACGCCGATCTGGCGGAGCTCGATGCGGGTGCGGAAGAGTGTGGCGAGGTCGCGAACGAGGGTGCGGAAATCGACGCGCTTTTCCGCGGTGAAATAGATCGTGAGGCGCGCCCGGTCCCACTGCCATTCGGTATCGCTCACCTTCATCAGGAGCTCGTGCGCGCGGACGCGGTCGATGACCTTGCGCCGCACTTCCTCCTCCGAGCGACGCACCTCGTTGAACGCCCGGATGTCTTCCTGGGTGGCGCGGCGCACCACGCCGCGGAGCGGCTCGGCCGGCGTTTCGCTTCCCGGCACGGCGCATCCGGAGCAGGACGAGCCGCATTTCTTCGCCGCGGTGTCCCCGACGGCGGAGATCCGGCCGAAGTCCTGCCCGCGATCGGCTTCGACGATCACCGCCTCCGTCACGCGCAGCGGGTCCTGGGGACTGTGCCAGAGGTAGTACCCCTTGCGCGTGCCCTTGAAGCGGACCTCGACGGTCTGCGTGGCGGTGATCATGCCTCCGAGTACGCCCCCATCGCCGCGTACTTCTCCGCGCGCCGGCGCACGAGCTTCTCGGGCCGGACTTTCCTCAATTCGCCGAGGTGGCGGATCAGTGCTTCGCGGAGCGCCTCGCCGGTATGGTCCGGATCCTGGTGCGCGCCGCCGGGCGGCTCGGGAATGATCTCGTCGATGAGCCGGAGTCGCATGAGGTCGTCGGCAGTGATCTTGAGCGCCTCGGCGGCACGCTCGCGCTGCGAGGCGTCCTTCCAGAGGATCGCGGCGCATCCCTCGGGCGAGATGACCGAGTAGACCGAGTTCTCGAGCATCAGCACCCGGTCGGCGACGCCGAGCGCGAGCGCGCCGCCCGACCCGCCCTCGCCGATGACGACCGCCACGCACGGCGTCGGCAGCGCGCTCATCTCGAGGATGCTGCGGGCCAGCGCCTCGCTCTGCCCCCGCTCTTCCGCGCCCAGGCCGGGGTAGGCGCCCGGCGTGTCGATGAGCGTGACGACCGGCGCGCCGAACTTCGCCGCGAGCTTCATGAGGCGGAGCGACTTGCGGTAGCCCTCCGGATGGGGCATCCCGAAGTTGCGCTTGAGGTTTTCCTTGGTGTCGCGCCCCTTCTGGTGGCCGATGACCATGACGGAATGCCCGTCGAGGCGCGCCCACCCGCCGACGATCGCGAGGTCGTCCATGAAGAGGCGGTCGCCGTGAAGCTCGATGAAGTCGGTGAAGATGGTGCTGAGGTAGTCGAGGGTGTACGGGCGGCGGGGGTGGCGCGCGACGGTGACCCGCTGGATCGGCGTGAGGTTGCGGTAGATCTCGTTGCGCAGGGCCTCGAGCTTCTGCTGCAGGCCGGCGAGCTCGCCCGAGACGTCGATCTTGCGCTCGTCACGCAGCCGCTCGAGCTCGTCGATCTGGCGCTCGAGCTCGAGCAGCGGCTTCTCGAACTCGAGCGTATAGGCGGACGCGGCCATCGTCAGTTCGCTTTCACGTAGTGAACGGCGTCCGCCCCGAGCAGGTCCCGGAGTGCGCGGACCAACTCTTCCTCGGCTGCCACACGAAGATGACGCGAGCGGAGCCGCACGGCCTCTCCATTCCCGTCGGACCAGTCAATATACAGGGGGGTCGGACCGGGGTGCGCGCTGCACAGCGCGGCGACCGACCGGAGCGCCGACGGTTCGGGGGCCCTGGGCAGCGACCAGCGGAGGCTCAGGGCCACGGCGCCGCTGGCCTTGAGCTCGGCGAGCTCGCGCGCCTGCTCGACGAGGAACGGCGCGCGATCCTCGCCGCGGTCGCGGTCGCTGTAGCCGCCGGTGAGGAGCATCGCCCGGTCGGCGACGATGGTCTGGTTCAGCCTGGCCCATGCCTCGGGGAAGACGATCGCCTCCGCCGTGCCGTGGAAGTCCTCCACGATGAGGCGCGCGTATTCCTTGCCGGTCTTCTTCGAGATCTGGCGCTTCACCGTGGTCACCACCGCCGCGAGCGTCACCGGATGCTCGCTCCATTCGTGCAGCGTGGCGGTGGTGCGCGTGCCGAAGAGCTCCACCTCACGACGGTACCGCTCCAGCGGGTGCCCCGAGATGAAGAAGCCGAGCACTTCCTTCTCGCGCGCGAGCCGCTCCGCCTCCGTCCAGGGCGGCACGTCCGGGAGATCGGCCGCGCGATGGCGCACCGGGGCCGCCTCCCCGAAGAGCGACTCCTGGCCCGCCTCCCGCTCCTGCTGCTTGAGCTGCGCCTCGGCGAGCGCCGCCTCGAGGCCCTCGACCAGCTGCTTGCGGTGACCGCCAAGCGAGTCGCAGGCGCCGGCCGCGATGAGCGACTCGAGCACGCGCTTGTTGCAGAGACGGAGATCCACGCGCTCGACGAGGTCGGTGAGCGTCGTGAGCGGCCCCTCCTGCCGCGAGGCGATGATCGAGTCGATCGCACCCTCACCGACGTTCCGCACCGCGCCGAGCCCGAAGCGGACGCGCGTGTCGCTCACGACGGTGAACTTGAAGCCGGATTCGTTCACGTCGGGCGGAAGGATCTCGAGCCCGAGGCTCCGCGCCTCGTTGATGTATTGCACCACCTTGTCCGTGCTCCCGATCTCCGACGAGAGCAGCGCCGCCATGAACTCCGCGGGGTAGTGGGCCTTGAGCCACGCCGTCTGGTACGAGAGGACCGAATAGGCGACGGAGTGGGACTTGTTGAACCCGTAGCGCCCGAAGGTGGCGATCTGGGCGCCCAGCTCCTGCATCACCTTCTGCGAGTGCCCCTGCGCGACTGCCCGCTCGACGAACTTCGCGACCTCCCGGTCGGCCAGCTCCTGGTCCTTCTTGCCGACGGCCTTCCGCAGCACGTCCGCTTCCGCGAGCGAGAATCCGCCGAGGACATTGGCGATGCGCATCACCTGTTCCTGATAGGTGATGACGCCGTAGGTCGGCTCGAGGATCTCCTCGAGCAGCGGATGCGGGTACGTGACCTTCTCCTGCCCGAGCTTGCGCCGGATGAAGACCGTGTGCATGCCGGCGTCGAGCGGCCCCGGCCGCAGAAGCGCGTTCGAGGCGACCAGGTCGTCGAAGCGGTCGCACTTCATGGCGCGCAGCGTTTCGGTGGCGAGCGGCGACTCGAACTGGAAGACCCCGGCCGTCCGCCCCTGTCGCAGCAGCTCGTACACCTTCGGATCGTCGAAAGGGAGCGCGTCCATGTCGGGCGTCACGCCGTGGCGCTGCGCGATCATGCCCACCGCGTCGTGGATTACGGTGAGCGTCTTGAGGCCCAGCATGTCCATCTTGAGCATGCCGACCTTCTCGAGCGGCCCCATCTCGTACTGCGTGATGATCGAGTCTTCGCCCCCCGCCGCCGCTCCGGCGCCCCTGGTAGGCGCCGTGCAGACGGGTACGTATTCCGAGAGAGGGCCCGGAGCGATCACGACGCCGGCGGCGTGCACCGACATGTGGCGGCTGATTCCTTCGATGCGCGAGCTCAGCTCCACCAGGCGCTGGTACGCCGGGTTGCCCTTCACGAGATCTCGCAGTTCGTCGACGCGCTTCACCGCCTCGGGAATGGAGAGGCTGTACGCCGGTCCGGACGGGATGAGCTTCGTGAGCCGGTCGGCCTCGCCCGGCGGGATCCGGAGGACGCGCGCCACGTCCTTGACCGCCGCCCGCGCCTTCATCGTGCCGAAGGTCACGATCTGGCCGACGCTGGCCCGGCCGTAGCGTTCGCGGACGTACTCGATCACCTCGCCCCGGCGCTCGAAGCAGAAGTCGATGTCGATGTCGGGCATCGACACGCGCTCCGGATTCAGGAAGCGCTCGAAGAGGAGGTCGAAGCGGAGCGGACACACGTTCGTGATGCCCAGGGCGTAGGCCACGATGGAGCCGGCCGCGGAGCCGCGGCCCGGCCCGACCGGGATCCCCCGCTCGCGCGCGGCGGCGATGAAATCCTGGACGATGAGGAAGTACCCCGCGTACCCCGCCGTCTCGATGACGCCCAGCTCGTAATCCACCCGCTGACGCACCTCCGGCGGGAGCGGTGTGCCATAGCGGGTGGCCGCGCCCGTCTCCGTCAGGTGCCGCAGGAGCGCCTCGTCCGTGTCGTATCCGGCAGGCTTGGGAAAGCTCGGAAGGTAGTAGCGCTTCTCGAAGTCGAACTCGCAGCGATTCGCGACGGCCTGGGTATTGGCGAGGGTCTCGGGATGGTCGGGGAAGAGCGTAGCCATTTCCTTCTCGCTCTTCACGTACGACTCGGACCCGGTAAAGCGGAACCGCTTCGGATCGTCGAGGTCGGCACCGGTGCCGATCGCCAGCAGCACGTCGTGCGCCTCGGCATCCGTCTTATGGAGGTAGTGGGCGTCGTTCGTCGCGACCACGCCGAGGCCCAGCTCGCGGCCGAGATCGAGCATGCCCCGGGTGACGATATCCTCCTCGGGAATCCCGTGCTTCTGGATCTCGAGCCAGAAGTTGTCGGGGCCGAAGGTCTTCGAGAACCACTCGGCGCTCTTTTTCGCTTCGTCGTACCGTCCCTGGCGGAGGCTCAGCGCCACCTCGCCCGAGAGGCATGCAGCAAGGCAGACGAGTCCCTCCGAATGGGCGGCGAGGACCTCCTTGTCGATCCGGGGCCGCCGGTAGAACCCTTCGGTGTACCCGATCGAGGTCAGTCTGACGAGATTGCGATAGCCTTCCCGGTTCCGCGCCAGGAGCACCAGGTGGCTGTAGGCGGCCGGCGCCCACGCGGGCTTTTCCCGGGCCTGGCGAGGACCGAAGGCGAGGTACGCCTCGAAGCCGAGAATCGGGCGTATCTTCTGGGCACGAGCCTCCTCGTAGAAGGACCATGCGGCGTGCAAGTTGCCATGATCCGTCACGGCCAGGCTGTCCATTCCCAGCTTGCGGACATGCGCCACGAGCTCGCCGAGCCGATTGGCGCCGTCGAGGAGCGAATACTCGCTGTGGGTGTGGAGATGGACGAAGGACATGGGACCTGGATGCAATGAACGACGGGCCACGCCCGGCGGGACGGGGGCCGGGCTCGCCCGCTTCTTGCGAGAACCCGTCCGGATCCATGCTCGATGCTCTGGGCAGGTTCCCACCGCGCCGATGAGTTCCCGGGGGCGGGCACGGAGCAAGCTATCGGCGGCGGGAACGATTGTCAAAAGTGGTTGTCATGTCTAGCTTTAATACACTTGGGCCGCGGCTTCCGGCGCCGAGGAGGATGCCGTGAGAATCAGCTTGAATCGCCTCGTAGTCCTGGCCGCTCTGATCGTGGCCTGCGGGACCGAGCCGGAGGACCCGCCCGACAACGGAGGCGGGACGCCGCCACCACCGCCGCCACCGCCCCCGGTCGGCGCGTGTGCCGCAGCCATCGACATCGCGCTGCAGCCCGGCCAGCACACCATCGTCAATCCGACGCAGGGCGCGGGTTGCATACGGCTCCCGGCGGCCGGCGGGGAGGGGGCGGAGTACGTCTACGCTGCGGTTGCGACCAACGGAACGGAGACTGCGCTCGGGTCGTCGGTCACCTATCGCCTGACGGGAGCCTCCCAGACTCCGTCGGGCGAGCTCGCCGCGACCGCGTCCCTTCCGGTCCAGCTCGATCCATCCATGCAGGCGTTCAGCCGCCCGAAGACGCGCGAGGCGTTCCACGGGATGCTGCGCGCGCGTGAGCGCGCGCTGGCGGAGGCGCCCGGCGCGGCGTTGTTCAATCTCGGCTCGTCGGGCACGTCGGCGGTGGTGCCGCCGACCGTCGGGCATGAGCGCACGTTCAAGGTGTGCGAGACGACGAGCTGCAGCGATTTCGTGGATGTCCCGGCGACGGCCCGGTACGTCGGCCCGAAGGGGGCCATCTACGTCGATAATTCGGTGCCGCTCGGCGGATACACCCAGGCGGACCTCAATCAGGTCGGCGCACTCTTCGACAACTACCTCTACCCGATCGACACGACCGCGTTCGGCCGCGAATCCGACCTCGACAACAACGGCGTCGTCGTCGTCCTCCTCACCGACCAGGTCAACGCGCTGAGCGGCAACTGCAATGCCGAGGGAAGCGTCATTCTCGGCTACTTCTACGGCAGCGACCTCCTGCCGGGCCAGCAAGGCTCGAACGGCGGCGAGGTGTTCTACGGACTGGTGCCCGATCCGACGAACACCCAGTGCACGATCTCGCTGAGCTATGCGCAGGAGTACCTCGCGCCGACGTTCATCCACGAATTCCAGCACATGATCAGCTTCAATCAGCACGTGCTGGTCCGGAACGGCGCGTCCGAGGACACGTGGCTCAACGAGGGCCTCTCCCATTTCGCCGAAGAGCTCGGCGGCCGGGCCATTCCCGACGAGCACTGCAACGGCGACTGCTTCACGCAGTTCGTGGTCGGCGACGCGGGAAATGCATATCGCTACCTCCGCGACGTCGAGGCGCACTTCCTGGTCGAGCCCGGGTCGTCCGGCGGGACACTCGAAGAGCGCGGGGCCAACTGGCTGTTCGTCCGGTGGCTCGCGGATCATTTCGGCGCCGACCAGAATGCGCTGACCCGCGCGCTCGTCGGCACCAACCGGCTCGGCGCGGCGAACGTCGCGGCGGTGACGGGGATCCCCTTCGCGCAGCTCGTCCCCGAGTGGCAGCTGGCCAACTACCTGGACAACCTGCCGAATTACACGCCGCAGGAGCCCCGTCTCCAGTACGACAGCTGGAACTTCCGCGCGACGTTCGAAGCGTTCAACGCGCAGTCCCCGGGCTCGTTCCCGCGCCCGTACCCCCTCGTGCCGGACAGCACGCTGACGGGGACCTACTCCCGCCAGGGCACGCTGCGCGCCGGGTCGGGCCGGCACCTTCGCGTGATCCAGGCCCCGCTCGCCGATCCGGTCACGCTGCACCTCACCGACGGATCGTCCCAGACGATCGGCACGAGCAACGCCGCGCCGCGCATCGCGATCGCCCGGATCCGCTAGCGCGCGGTGCGCCGGAGAGCCCGCATGATCTTTCTCATCGCGGTCGCTGCCCTCGTCGTCGGGGGTGGCGCCGCCTACGTCGCGAGTGAGGATGTGCGTTACCTCGCGCGCGCCGGGCTCGAGGAAACCCGCATCCTCGCGGCCGCCCGCCCGATCGACGAAGTCGCTGCCGACCCCGACGCCTCTCCCGAGCTTCGCTCGACCCTGCAGCTGGTGCTCGACGCGCGCGACTTCGCCGCAGGCCTCGGCTTCGAGGCGAAGGAGACGTACACGACCTATACGGACGTCGGCCGCGACACGCTGCTGCTCGTGCTGCAGGCGGCACCGAAGAACTGCATCTGTCCTGTCACGTGGAAATGGCCGATCGTCGGACGCATGCCCTACAAGGGGTTCTTCGACGCCGCCGCGGCCCAGCGCGCGGCCGACGAGCTCGCCGATCGCGGATACGACATTCATCTGCGCCCCGCCGGCGCGTTCTCGACGCTCGGCTGGTTCAACGACCCCCTGCTTTCCACGGCGATGGGCCGCGACTCGGTAGAGCTCGTCGCCACGGTGTTTCACGAAATCGCGCACAACTCGCTCTACGTGACGAGCGCGACGCCCTTCAACGAAAGCTTCGCGCAGATGGCGGGATACCGGGCCGCCGAGGCGTTCTTCCGCGCGCGCGGGGACAGCGCGTCCGCCCGGCGCGCCGCCGACCGGATCCACGACGAGGCGGTCCTCGGCGACTTCTACGCCGCGCTGACCCGGCGCCTCGAGGCGTTCTACGCGCAGCAGCCGGATTCGGCTGCGCTCGACTCGGGGCGGCTCGCGGAGGGCCGCTGGGTACGGGCACAGCTCGAGGGCGCCGTCGGGGATTCCCTGCGGACGATCGACTTCGGGCCGGCCCCCGATCGCCCCGTCAACAATGCCCGGCTGATCGGTGCGACCATCTATCGCACGAAACTCGACCGTTTCGACGCGTGGTACCAGAAGCATGATGGGGACATCGGACGCGCTGTCGCGAGCCTCAGGCGGCTCGTCGAGGGGGCAGATGGAGACGAGGCCTTCGAGCGGCTCGAGGCGGCCCTGGCGCCGCTGCCGCCGGGGTAGGACGGTGTTGCCTTCGGCGCATGAGCCGGCCACGAAAAGGGTCGTCACCGCATTCCGGTGACGACCCTTTTCATCAGGTCCGCGGCGGAGCGTCCACCGCGGAGCAGATTCCGATCAGTCCTGCTTCGGCTTGTCGGCAGCGGTGGTCGAATCGACCTTCGCGGCGGCGGCGGTGTCGCTCTGCGCCGGGGGGCCCATCAGACCGGGAAGCTGGCGCGCCTGCGCCGTGTCCACCGGGGTGCCCGGGGTCAGCTTGCCCATGGTGTCGCAGTTCACCGAGCCGGCATATGCGCTGTCGCTCACCTTTGCGACGGCCGCAGGATCGCGGCGGAGCGAGTCACTGATCTGCCGACCGTCGGCCTGCTGTTCCTGAACGGCGCCGGGCGCCTTGGCCAGCGTGTCGGCCTTCGGGGCCGGGTCGCCGGGGATGCTGTCGCGCCGGATGACCGCGGGGCCCATCGTGTCGACTCGTGCCATGTCGCGGCCCGGCTCCTGGCGCGCCGCGTCCTGGGCGCGCGCGACTTCCACGGGCACGACACAGGGGGTCTGGCCCTGCATGGCCCGGTAGCCGAGCGTCGTGTCGGCGCGCATCGTGTCGGCGCGCACCTTGTCGGCCTTGCTCGTGTCCTGGCTCATCGGCGGAGTGACATCCTGTGCTGCCGCCTCGCCGGCCAGGGCCAGACTGAGAACCATGCCTGCGATGGCCAGTGGGAATTTCCTCATCCTTTGCTCCTCCTGCTGCGGGATCGCTCGGCGGGGGCCCGGAATGCCCTCGCTCACGGAACCCTGCATTCTACGGCCGGAGCTCCCTCCGGACTGTGAGTCATCTCACGTCCCACGCTGATTGGTTCCGCGACTTCATGAGCGGATATAGGTTCCAAAGTCGTGCTGGACGTCCCCCTCGATGGAGTAGCCGTATGGACACCGATTTCGTGCCTCGTGAGCAGGCCAGACTGCTCCGGGAGCTCAGCGAGTTCCTGTCGATCCCGAGCGTGAGTGCCCTGCCGAGCCACGCCTCGGATTGCCGCCGCGCTGCCGTCTGGTTGATGGACGAGTTCCGGCGCCTTGGCTGCCCGGTGGTGAATCTCGTCGAGGGCGAGGGGCATCCGGTCGTCTGGGCGGAAGGGCCGCCCGTGCCCGGGAAGCCGACGCTCCTCATCTATGGCCACTACGACGTTCAGCCGCCCGATCCACTCGACGAGTGGGAGACGTCGCCGTTCGAGCCGACGATCCGCGAAGGCCGGCTCTACGCCCGCGGAACCGCCGACGACAAGGGGCAGGTCTACTGCCTCCTCAAGGCCTACGAGGCTTCGCGCGATGCGGAGGGTCTCCCGCCGCTCAACGTGCGGTTCCTCATCGAGGGCGAGGAGGAGTCGGGGGGGCATGTCGTGGCGGACCTTCTCCGCGCCGAACCCGGCCGCGGCCAGGCCGACGCCGTGCTCATCTGCGACATGTCGTACTATGCCCCCGGAGTGCCCGCCATCTACACCGCGCTCCGCGGCATCTGTTACGCGGAGATCTCGGTGCGGACGCTGCAGCGCGACCTGCACTCGGGGAGCTACGGCGGAGCTGCTCCGAATGCCCTCGAGACGCTGGTCCGCATCCTGAGCGAGCTCAAGGACGAGGACGGGGAAATCCGCATCCCGAAGCTCTACAAGGCGGTGGAGCCGCCGGCGAAGTCGGAGCTCAAGGCGTGGAAGGGCCTCCCGTTCGACAAGGAGAAATTCCTCGCGCAGGAAGTCACCGCCCGCGCGCTCACCGGGCTGAAGAAGCACACCGTGCTCGAGCGACTCTGGGCACTCCCGACCTTCGAGATCCACGGTATCCGGGGCGGCTTCACCGGCGACGGCGCGAAGACCGTCATACCGGCGACGGCATCAGCGAAAGTGAGCCTGCGGCTCGTGCCCGGACAGAAGTTCGAGAAGGTGGTGAAGCAGCTCCGGAAAGCCGTAGCCGGACTGACGCCCAAGTGGGCGGACGTCGAGGTGCAGGTCCATCACGGGACCGATCCGGTCCAGGTCGATACCTCCGACCCCGTGTTCGACCTGCTGAGCGACGCGTTCGAGGAGAAGACGGGGAACCGGGCAGTGCCGGTGCGGGCAGGAGGGTCGATCCCGATCGTGAGCCAGCTCGGCCGGAGCGGGGCGCCCGTGATCCTCACGGGAATCGGACTGCCCGATGACGGCCTGCACTCGCCGAACGAAAAGCTCGAGCTGCAGCAGCTGTGGGACGGCATCGAGATCTTCGCGCGGTTCTTCGAGCTGTTCGGGGAACAGGGCGCGATCCGCGCCTACGAAGAGGACGAGGACGCAGACGACGAGGACATCGAAGAGATCGACGAGGAGGAGCGGGAGGCTGCCGGGACCGCGGCCGGGCCCGCCGACGACTGAAGACCCCGCCTATTCGGGAGGGAGCACGGGGCGCGGTATGCCGCCGGAATACCGCGCCTCGGTCCGCGCGTGGAGCTCGTCCACCCCGATGAGCGCACGCGCGGACGCGATGATACCCGCCACCACATCATCGGCCCAGTAGGGATCGGGCTGATCCTTTTCCGGCAGCGTCCGGCCGCACCCCTCGAGATAGCGAATGGCGGTATCGATCCACTGGCTCTGCGCGCCCGAAACCAGCGACCATGATCCGGTGGACCGGAGCTCCATCTCCGCCAGCGACTGCAGATGCGGCTCGATGCCGCGAGTCACCTCCGGCGCGCGCAGCCGCTCGGCGATGATGGCCAGCACCGCGCTGCGCTCCGACTCCTGCGGCTCGGGCAGCGGGGCCAGGTAGTGGCGCTGGTCCGCCACCATTTCGGCGAGCCGGATGCAGACCGCGCGGATCGCGGGTTCCAGCGCCGCGGGGGCCTCGCGCGCCCAGCTCGCCGCAGCGCGGAGGATCTCCTGCATCCGCTGTTCCGCCTGCTCCGCCGGCGACTTCCGTCGGGTCTCGTCAGCCATAACTGAGGATGGCAGATCAGGAGCGTAAAGGCAACCCGAAATCAGCCTCGTTCGCCGCGGCGCATGCGCACCGGGTCCGGCTGGCGGTAGCGTTCTTCGCCCCACGGGTCGCCGCGCATGTGGTAACCGCCTTCCTCCCAGAATCCTGCCCGGTCCTCGGCGAGCAGCTCGAGACCCGTGACCCACTTGGCGCTCTTCCAGAAGTAGAGATGCGGAACGAGCAGGCGAACCGGACCGCCGTGCTCGGGCGTGAGTGGCTCGCCCCCGTGCGAGAGGGCCAGCAGGTTCGCCTCGCGGTCGAGATCCGCGAGCGGGAGGTTCGTGGTGTAGCCGTGCGCCGCATGGACCAGGGCGTACCGTGCCGACGGCCGCACACCGGCGAGTGCCAGTACCGCGCGCACGGGAATCCCGCCGAAGACGTTGTCGAGCCGGCTCCAGCGCGTGACACAGTGTATGTCGCACACGGTTTCCTGGCGGGGCAGCGCGAGTACCTCCGCCCAGGTGAGCGTGCGCGGCCGGTCGACGAGCCCGGTGATCGCGAGACGCCACCGGTCGAGATCCACGTCCGGCACGCGACCCGCGTGCAGCACCGGCCATTTCCGTGTTGCCACCTGGCCGGGCGGAAGCCGGTGGCCGGCGCCGCGCGCGTCGATCCGGCCGGGAGTCGTCACGCGACGCGCGCGCGCGCGAGCACGAATGCGCCGGTCAGCGACAGGGCGCTCAGCGCGAGGAGCCCGGGAGTTCCGAGGAAATAGTGAACCGGTGTCGCGAGAAGCGCGCCGACGAAGGTGGCGAACGCCGCGATCATGGCGAAGACGCCCCGGCGATAGGGAGACCGCACCGGCGCGAGTCCGCGCCAGGCCACGCTGCCACCGATGGCCATCGCGGCGAGTGTCCCGGTCATCAGGACGAGGAAGGGCAGCCCCGTATCCGGGACGTCGGACGGCGCAGCATCGCGCAGCAGGAACCGGACGGCCGCCAGCACGATCGCGGCGCTGCCGATGCCCGCCAGCACGCCGGCCAGCAGGCCCCGCGCGGCCACGCGGACGAGATCGACGGACGGATCGAGCGGCTCGCCGCCGATGCTGACGAGCGGCGGATCAGGCATCCGCCCCGGGTCGGTCACGTATGCAGGACGCGCCCCATCGAGTCGAGCGCGGCTTCCGCGATCGCCTCGCTCAGCGTCGGGTGCGCGTGGATCGCGAGATCCACCTCCTCGACGGTGAACTCGTTCTCGCGCGCCACGACGAGTTCGTGGATCATCTCCGAGGCGTGGCTCGCCACGATGTGGGCGCCGAGGATCTCCCCGTACTTCTTTCCGCGGATGATCTTCACGAAGCCCTCGGTCTCGTTCGAGGCGCGCGCCCGGCCGTTGGCGCTGAACGGGAAGCGGCCGACCTGGTAGTCGAGCTTCTTCTCCTTGCACTGCTCCTCGGTGAGGCCGATACTCGCCACCTCGGGCGAGCAGTACGTCACGCTCGGCACGTTGTCGTACTTGATCTCCGGGGGGTGATGTCCCGCGATGATCTCGGCGACATGGATGCCCTCGCGGCTTCCCTTGTGCGCGAGCATCGGGGGGCCGGCGACATCGCCGATGCAGAAGATGCCGCTGGCCGTCGTCTCGAGTGTCTTCGGGTCCACCTTGACGAAGCCCCGCTCGTCGAGCTGCACGCCGGCTTCCTTGAAGCCCATCCCCTCGGTGTTCACTGCGCGTCCCGCGGCCATGAGGACCTTTTCCGCTTCGATGGTCTTCGTCTCTCCGCCGGCCTCGATCTCGAGCGAGACCTTGTCCTTCGCCACGGTGGCCTTCTTCACCTTGGCGCCGGCCAGCACCTCGATGCCGCGCTTCCTGTAGCTCTTGGCGATCACGTCCGAGCTTTCGGCATCCTCGATCGGCAGGATGCGCGGCAGGGCCTCGATGAGCGTGACCTTGCTGCCGAAGGCGTTGAAGATGTCGGCGAACTCGCTCCCGACTGCGCCGGCGCCGATGATCGCGAGCGTCTTCGGGGCCTGCTCGAGGAAGAGCGCCTCGTCCGAGCTGATCACCGAGACCTTGTCGATCTCGAGTCCGATCTGCGGAATGCCCTTCACCCGCGATCCGGTGGCGATGACCACCGCCTTCTTCGCCTCGTGGACCTCGGCGCCGACCTTGACCTTGCGTCCCGCCTCGAGCGTGCCCGTGCCCTTGAGCACCGTGATCTTGTTCTTCTTCATCAGGAACTCGGCGCCCTTCGAGTTCTGGTCCGCCACGCGCCGGGAGCGCTTCATCGCGACCCCGTAGTCCGTCTTCACTTCGCCGACGAGGACGCCGAGGTCCTTCGCCTCATGCGCGACGAGGCGCGCGGCGTGCGCGCTGTGGAGCAGCGCCTTGGTGGGAATGCAGCCGATGTTGACGCAGACGCCGCCGAGCTTGTCCTTCTCCACCACCGCGGTGGCGAGTCCCAGCTGGGCGGCGCGGATGGCACACACGTATCCGGCCGGTCCCCCACCGATGACGATGACGTCGAATTGGGCCACGATCTTCTCCGAAATGGGTCGGGGCGACGCGAGCGTCGCCGGTACGGCGAATGTCCGTGCCGGGGGCGGCCCAGCGCCGCCCCCGGCACACGTTACCAGACCAGTGCCAGAGGATTCTCCAGCATGGCCTTGAGCGTCTTCAGGAACTCGGCGCCCGTGGCACCGTCGATGACGCGATGGTCGCACGACATCGTGACGCGCATCCGGCGGCGGACCTCGACCGCACCGTTCCGGACCACGGCGCGCTCCGCCATCCGCCCGATCGCGAGGATTCCGGCTTCGGGGGGATTGATGATGGCCGTGAACTCCTCGATGTCGAGCATGCCGAGGTTGGACACGCTGAACGTGGCGCCGGTGTACTCCTCGGGCGTGAGCTTCCGCTCCCGCGCGCGCGCGGCGAGCTCCTTCGACTCAGCGGCGATCTGCCGGAGGGACTTCTGGTCGGCGTGGCGGATCACGGGCGTGATGAGACCCTCCTCGATGGCCACCGCCATGCCGACGTGTACCTCGTTCCAGTAGCGGATGTGGTCGTCCTGCCACCAGGCGTTGCAGGCGCGGTGCTGCCTGAGCGCGAGGGCCACCGCCTTGATGGTGATGTCGTTGAACGACACCTTGCCCTCGCCAAGCGCGTTGAGTGCCTCGCGCGCGTCGGCGACGCGCTCCATGTCGATTTCGCTCGTGAGGTAGAACGTCGGCACGGGCCCGATCGACTGGACGAGCCGCCTGGCGATCGTCTTCCGGATCTGGGAAAGCGGCACGTCCTCGAATGGCTCGCCCGTGCCCGTCGGCTGGAATGCCGGCACGGCGGGCGTGCGCGCCGGGGCGGGCGCCTTCTTCTCGAGACCGTCGAGATCGCGCTGGATGATGCGGCCCGCGGGCCCCGACCCCGTGACGCCCTGAAGGTCGAGGCCGCGCTCCGCCGCGATCTTCCGGGCGAGTGGCGACGCCTTGACGCGCCCGCCGGCCTGCGCAGGTGCCGGCCGGGGCGCAGGAGCCTGCGCCGCCGAGTCCGAGGCAACTGCCGTGCGGGTCGATGCCTCCGGCTCGGCGGGTCGGGCAGGAGCCGACGGGGGCTCGCTCGCGCCGGTCTCGCCTTCGCGGCCGGGGCGCTTGCCGGCGGCCGCCGCTTCCTCCTTCGCGGCGGGCGCTGACGCGGGTTCGGCCGCCTTCTCCGGGGCCGGCTTTCCGGACGGGGCTCCACCGTCCACCGCTTCGCCCGGTTCGCCGATGATCGCCACCGGATCGGACACCGGCACCGTCGCCCCTGCGGCCACGATGTGCTTGAGGAGAGTTCCGCCGGCCCGGGCGACGAGCTCCATGACCGCCTTGTCGGTCTCGACGTCGGCCAGCACGTCACCGACCGCGACGGCATCCCCCTCCTGCTTCTTCCATTCGACGACCCGCCCTTCCTCCATGGTGGGGGAGAGCGCTTCCATCACGACCTTGGTAGCCATCAGCTCGCCTCGACGTACAGCACGCGCTTCACCGCGGCGACCGTCTTCGCCGGATCCGCCTTTGCGGCCTTCTCGAGAGCCTTGTTGTAGGGCATCGGGACATCGGCCCCGGTCACGCGGATCACGGGCGCATCGAGCTCGTCGAAGATCTCCCGCTGCACGAGGTCCACCACCTGCGCGCCGACACCCGCGAAGGGCCACCCCTCTTCTGCGACGACACACCGGTGCGTCCGCGCCACCGACGAGAGGATTGCCTCGGTGTCGAGCGGCCGGATGGTGCGCAGGTCGAGCACCTCGGCCTCGATCCCCTCGCCGGCCAGCTGCTCCGCAGCCTTGAGTGCCACGCCCACCGTCTTCGAATGGCAGATGATCGTGACGTCCCGGCCCGGACGCTTCACGTCGGCCACGCCGAGCGGGGTGGTGTACTCCTCCTCGGGGACCTCGCCCTTCGTGTTGTACAGCATTTCCCCTTCGATGAACACGATGGGGTTGTCGTCACGAATCGCGCTCTTGAGCAGGCCCTTTGCGTCGGCCGGCGTGGCCGGCATGACGACCTTGAGTCCCGGCACATGCGCATAGAAGCTCTCGAACGCCTGCGAGTGCTGCGCCGCGAGCTGCAGCGCCGCGCCGCCGGGACCGCGGAACACGATCGGGCAGCCGATCTGCCCGCCCGACATGTATCGCACCTTCGCCGCCGCGTTGACGATCTGGTCGATCGCGAGCAGTGCGAAGTTCCAGGTCATCATCTCGACGACGGGCCGGAGGCCGACCATCGCGGACCCGACGCCGATCCCGGCAAAGCCGAGCTCCGCGATCGGCGTGTCCACGACGCGCATGGGACCGAACTCGTCGAGCAGGCCACGGCTCACCTTGTAGGCGCCGTTGTACTCGGCGACCTCCTCGCCCATGAGGAAGACGTCGGGATCCCGCTGCATCTCTTCGCGGAGCGCCTGCCCGAGCGCATCGCGGTAGGTGATCACCGCCATGTCAGCGCTCCTCCCGGTGCGAGGCGTCCGGCGCGTAGACGTCGGTCCACAGCTCCTCGGGCGCAGGATCCGGCGACTCCTCGGCGAATTTCACCGCGTCCTCGACTTCGGCGCGCACGTCCGCCTCGATCGCGTCCATTCCCTCGTCGTCGAGCAGGCCCGCGTCCCGCATGCGCTGCGCCAGCACCGTGATCGGGTCGCGCGCACGGTACTCCTCGACCTCGTCCTTCGTGCGGTAGGTGCCGTGCGCCGCATCGGACATGGAGTGACCGACGTAGCGGTAGGTGCGGATCTCCATCAGCGTCGGGATCGACTCGGTCCGCGCTCGCTCGACGGCTTCGTCGGTCGCGGCCTTGACTTTGTCGACATCCTGCCCGTCCACGACGACGCCGGGCATGTTGTAGGACTTTGCACGCTCGACGAGATCGGGAATGGCGCTCGCCCGGCGGAGCGAGGTGCCCATGCCGTAGCCGTTGTTCTCGATCACGAAGATGACCGGCAGGCGCCAGAGCCCCGCCATGTTGAGCGTCTCGTGAAACGCGCCGATGTTCGCAGCCGCCTCGCCGAAATAGGTGAGCGAGACCTGGTCGGTGCCGCGGTACTTCGCCGCGAAGGCGAAGCCGGCGCCGAGGGGAATCTGCCCGCCCACGATTCCGTGCCCGCCCATGAAGTGGAGGGACGCGTCGAAGAGGTGCATCGAGCCGCCCTTGCCCTTCGAGCAGCCGGTGGCCTTCCCATAGAGCTCGGCCATGACGGCGCGCGCGGGGATCCCGCGCGCGAGTGCCTGGCCGTGCTCGCGATAGGCGCTCACCACGTAATCGTCCTCGCGCAGCGCGGCGAGCGTGCCTACGGCGAGCGCCTCCTGTCCGATATAGAGGTGGCAGAAGCCGCCGATCTTGCCGAGGCTGTACGCCTCGCCGGCCTTCTCCTCGAAGCGCCGGATCAGCACCATCTGCCGGAGCCAGAGACGGTACTGGTCCGCCGTCGCATCGCTCACGGCACCATTGCGCGCCGCTTCCGTTGCGGTACCCGCCATCAGGTGGTCCTCGATTCAGTCGAATGTGTGTCGGGGGCCGTGGCCGAGCCGAACGAGCTCGCCGAGCGCGCCTGCTCCCAGGCGTGATAGGAGCTGCGCGTCAGCGGGCTCGCCTGCACGTGCGAGAAGCCCATGCGCATGCCGATCTCATGCAGCTCGGCGAATTCGTCCGGCGTGTAATACCGGGCCACGGGAAGGTGTCCATCGCTCGGCCGCAGATACTGGCCGAGCGTGATGATGTTGACGTCGCTCCGACGGAGGTCCCGCATGCAGACGAGGATCTCGTCCCACTCCTCGCCCATGCCGAGAATGACGCCGCTCTTGGTGAGGCCATCGGGCGAAAGCCGACGGGCCGCAGCCAGGAGCCGGAGTGCGCGCTCGTAGCGGCCGCCGGGACGTGCGAGCCGGTAGAGGCGCTCCGCCGTTTCGAGATTGTGGTTGAGGATGTCCGGCTGCGCCTCCATCACGATGGCGAGCGCGCGCTCCGACCCCTTGAAGTCGGGAATGAGCACCTCCACGGACGTCTCGGGGAGGCGCGCCTTGATCTCGCGGATGCAGCCGGCGAACGCCTCGGCGCCTCCGTTCGGCAGGTCGTCGCGATCCACGGAGGTGATCACGACGTGCTCGAGCCCCATCCGCTCGACCGCCTCCGCCAGGCGTACCGGCTCCAGGGGATCGAAGGCCTTGGGCGTTCCGTGCGCAACGGCGCAGTAGGTACAGTTGCGCGTGCACACGTCCCCCAGGATCATGAACGTCGCCGCCTTGTGCTCCCAGCACTCGCCGATGTTGGGGCAGCGCGCTTCCTCACAAACCGTGTGCAGGCCGAGCTCGCGCATCATCCCCTTGATCCGCGCGTAGCTCGGGCCGCCGGGCGCGCGCACCTTGAGCCACAGGGGCTTGCGCGCGGCCGGCGGCGAAGTCCTGGCGGGTGCGCCGGATGGTGTCGGGGGCGTGCGGCTCAGCTGGACCAGCGGTGCGGCCACGCGATCATCTCCGGAAGAATGGGACCGCTCGAACGAACCTGAAAAAAATAGCCGGGCGCCACCCCCGAAGCCACCGGAGGAGCGCCCGGCCGGGTCCGCAGCGAACTCAGAAGAAGAGCATCAACCCGCTCGCGACTCCGAGGGAGCGATTGGCGCTGGTGGCCGCATCGGCGTCGTTGCTGCGCGCGACGGTGGCCTCGCCGATCACGCGAAGCGACGGCGTGGGCCGATAATAGATGCCGGCGGTCACCGACTCGTTCCGCGTGCGGAAGAACCGCTCGGACCCGCGGCTCCGGAGAAAGCTCTCGCCCCAGCTCATCCCGAGGGTCATCGGCCCGTCCGGGCGCGACCAGGTCACCTGCGCCAGATATCCGGAGGATTGGCGGAGCCGCGCCTCGTCGGGATCGTCGGCACGGCCCTCGTCGAAGAGCAGCGTGGCGCCGATGCCGTTTCCGAGATATCCGCTGGCGAGCACGGTGAAGGGGCCCGCGCGAACGCGGGCGCCCCCGGTGAGACCCCACGCCGTGGCCGACTGGTCGATGGCGACGTCGCGCTGCGCCTGCACCAAGCCCCCGGCCCAGAGCAGCGCCCCTCGCACGCCCGACGTCACTTCGGCCTCGACGCGCGGCAGCAGCAGCTCGGTGAAGCCGTTGTTCACGCTCGGATCGAATGCGCCGATGGTGAGCTGTACCGGAAGCGTCTGCGGCGTGCTGTAGGTGAACTGCGCGTTGAAGCCCGGATAGATGTAGCCGAATCCGCTGCGGCCCAGCGTCGTGCCGGCAGGATTGCCGAACGAGCCCCCGGTCGCGCCGACGCCGAAGAGCGACATGTCGGAGAGGAGGTTCTGGCGCCCGAAGATCCCGAGCTCGCGACCTGCGAGGAGCTGCCCCCACGGCCCGCCCACGGTCAGGTAGACCTGGCGCATGTCGAGCCGCGCGCCGACGCCAGCGCTGTCGTCGTGCCCGCCGGTGGTCTGGACCTGCGGCGCAAATCCGAAATGGACGCCGAGCCGGGTCGTGCCTTCGGTCCGCTTGGCATCGAACACCGCGAAGGCGGGGAGGTATCCGGATCGGATCGAGGATCCCTGCCGCCCGATGCCGACGATCGCGCCCGGAGACGTCACCGCACCCCCGGCTCGCTCGTGCTCGAAGATGTAGAAGGCGCTCACGTTCCCCGCGAAGGTGAAGCGCCACCCGTCCTCGGTCTCGAACGTGACCTGGGCCGCCGCGCGCGCGGGAAAGGCCAGCGAGGCGGCACCGCCCAGGAGGAGCGCGAGGAGGCGCCGCATCATTCCCGCAGCAGCGCCTCGATGACCGCGCGGAACTCGGCCACCTGCCGGAGGTGCATTTCGCCGGTGGCCGGGCCGTAGAAACCGGCGTGGACGCGTCGCACTCGCCCGTCGCGCCCGAGGAAGATCGTGGTGGGAAATGCCGTGAAGCCGTCGAGCTGGGGAAGGGTGGGCGCCGCCATTTCGGCGGTGCCGATGCCGGCGAGGAGGAGCGGGAAGCTGAGCCCGAATTTCTCGCGATACCGCCGGACGAGGACGCCGTCGATCGCCGTATCGCCGGTGGCTTCGTAGGCGAGGCCGACGACCGCGAGACCGCGGGGCCCGTACTCGCGCTGGAAGCGCTCGAGGATCGGCGCAGCGTAATGGCAGGTCGAGCACCAGGTGCCGAAGACGTCCACCACCACGACCTTGCCGCGAAAGCGCGGATCGTCCTGGGTGACGAGGCGGCCGGCGAGGTCAGGAAACGCGAATCGAAAAGGCTCCGTCGTGTCGGCGCGCGTCACTTCGGTGGGTGCGCGAAGGTGCGCCCGGCCGCTGCTTCGCACGGCGGTGAACGGCGTCTGCGTCCGCAGTCCCGCGTGAAAGATGCCGCGCAGCGTGTCGCCGTCGAGGCGCGCGGTGAACATGTAGACGAACGTGCCGTCGAAGTGCGAGAACGCGACGGAGTCACCGGCGGCCTCGCCGCGGAAGCGGCCGTAGTCACCGGTGTTGGAGATCACGGCCGCTTCGGCCCCCTGCGCGCCGTTCGAGAACACGAAGATGCGCGGACTCGCGCGGCCGTCACTGACGAGCGTCGCATCCCACTGCCCGGCGAACCCGCGCGGCAGCGTCGTCGCCGCCCACCGTCCGCGCGCGGCGCGGAACGGGATCACGCGCGGACCGCGGCTGCCGACATTGCTGTAGGTGCCCACGAGCGAGTCGCCGGAGACGCGCGCCGCGATGGTGGCGGCATAATCCCGGAGCTCGATGACGAGTGAATCCCCGGCGATGCGCACGGGCCCGGCCGGCACGCACTCGCCGGCATTGCACAGCTCGGCGCGGAGCCCGCCCGCCTCCGCCGCGATCTCCAGCCCGAAGCCGAGCGGACCGCCGGCGAGATCGAGCACGCCGCGCCACGACCCGGCCGGATCGGGTGCGGCCGTGAGGAGCGCGAAAACCGCGGCAGCGCCGAGCATCAGTCCGTCACGTACTGTTCGCCGGCGCGGACCTGCGCCGGAAGCACGTTGCCTTGCCACGGCAGCGGGCAGGCGTAGGCGGTGCTGTAGGCGCAGAAGGGATTCCGCGCGCGATTGAAGTCGAGACGGTACCGGCCACCGGCCTCGGGCACCAGCGCCACGAAGCGGCCGGCCGGATAGGTGCCGCCGGTATTGGTGCTGTCGCGGAAGAAGATCTCCAGCTCGGACTCGCCGGTGGCGGGGTCAGGGATGCGCATGACCCGCAGCGCGGTCGCGCTGCCGCCGAGCGGGACGAGGACGGTCCCGGCTTCGGTCGCTTCGACTTCGATGCCGTCCGGCGTGAGAAGGCGGCGCGTCGCAGGTTCCTTCGGCGGCGTCAGCGCGCCGACGAACACGAGGGACGCATCGTAGTCATACCAGCGGGGCGTCCTTCGCGGGCGCGTGCTGTCGAAGACCGTGAGCGTGGGTCTTGCGGCGGTCCCACCGGCGACCACCGTGTAGCGACCGAGCGCGGCGGGGCGAAAGCGCGGGAGCATGCGCGGCGCGCCCATTCCCTGCAGGACGACCCGTCCACTTTCGGCGGTCACGCGCGCACTGTCGAGCCCGTCAAGCCCGGGCCCGATCCCCCGTCCGAGCTCGAGCCCGGTCCCGATCGGCTGCTGCGCCACGGCGGCGAAGGGTGAGGTCGGCGAGGTCGCGAGCCAGGCGGCGAACGCCGCGCGCTCCGCCCGGAGCGCCGCAGGCGACTGGGCGACGGCAGGACGCGCCACCAGGAACGTGAGCGCGAGGCACACCGACGCGCGGGTCACCATTGCCACATCCGGGCGGGGTCGAAGGCTCGTACGTGCTCGTGCACCGGCTCTCCTCGGATCATCTGGTGAAGCAGCTGCGCAGTGACTGCAGCCAGAAGGATACCGTTCCGGCCGTGTCCCGTCGCGTACCAGAGATGGGAGATGTCCGGCGCGGGCCCGATGAGCGGCAAGCCGTCGGGCGTGACCGGCCTAAGCCCCGCCCAGGCCCGCGTCGGCCGTGTGGCGACGGCGGTGGGGCACACATTGCGCACGCTCGCCCAGATGCGCTGCTGGCCCGCCTCGGACACCGAGGCATCGAAGCCGGTGAATTCCATGGTCGAGCCGATGAGCGCCTCGGCGCCGCGGGCCACGACGTAACTGTCGTTCTGAAAGAGAATGCTCGGCGGCACGCCGTCCGGCCACGGAAGCGCGGCCATCTGGCCGCGGACGGGCTCGACGGAGAGCGGGCGGGGAAGCCCCTCGATGCGCCCGGACCATGCCCCGGCGGCAACGACGACGTCGTCCGCGGTGTAGCGCTGGGTCGCATGCACGGCGACGGCCCGATCACCCTCGCGCTCGATGCGGCGCACCGTTTCGTGACGGACCTCGGACCCGAGCCTCGCGACGTCCGCCAGCAGGGCGGCGACGAGACGCCCGGGGTCGAGCGCACCATCGAGCGGCGCCCAGTGCGCGCCGGCGGCGATCCGGATCCACGGCCAGCGCTGGCGGACCTCTCCGGCGTCGAGCCAGTCGGAGCGGCGTCCCTGCTGCCGCTGCCAGCCTATCGCCGTGCGCAGCGCGTCGGCTTCGGCTTCGTCGACCGCAATCCGGGCGATACCTTCCCGCCAGAGTCCGATGTCGATGCCGGTGCTCTCGCCGAGCTCAGCCGCGAGCTCGCCGTAGCGCTCGCGGCTGGCGACGCCGAGCTCGTAGAGCGGCTCGTGCTCGGCGGCCGCGATCTCGGGCGCCAGCATGCCGGCCGCCGCCCGCCAGGCCTGGCCGAGCTCGCCGCCTCGCTCGAGCACGAGTACCCGCCGCCCCTCGAGGGCGAGCTCGCGCGCGCAGGCGGCACCAAGTGCCCCGCCGCCGATGACGATAACGTCATAACTGGTAGACACTTAGAGTCCCTATGAAACTTTCTGAAACGTCAAGGCGTAAGGGGCTCCGACCGGCCACCTCGGGAGGAAAATAGCATGATCCGGACGATCGTCGGCTTCTCCGTCTTCGCGTTCGTGGGTGTCCTCGCCATGAAGTTCATCCTCTCGCTGCTGGGCGGCGTCTTTTCCGTCATCATGACGGTGCTCGTCTGGGCATTCTGGGGGTGGGTCTTCTACGTGATCCTCAAGCTCTTCTTCCCGGACGCGGCGCGCCGGCTCAAGGAGACGATCACAGGGCGCCCTGCGGTCTGACGTGATGCGGTGGGGAAAATACGAAGCGCCCGGCATTCAGCCGGGCGCTTCGTGGTTTTCCGGGCCTGGATCGGCGACCGGGCCTGCGGCGTTGCCCGCTTTCCGCTAGACCGCCGCGGCTTCCGGAGTGGAAGCGGCCGGAGCCGGCGGCAGCGGCGGCAGGTCGAGCCGGGCACGGGACCGCCAGAGATCACGCGCTGCCAGCCAGGGGTCGACGCGGCTCGGACGCTGCCGCAGATCGTGGCGCTCGGTGACCGTGACGCTCTCGATGCGCCGAGCGTGACGCGCGGTGCGGGCCAGCAGCTCGGCGTTGGCCGCCCACCCATCGGTGCGCAGGAGCCGGCCGGGCTCGGCCCGGAGCGCATTCCGGAGGGTGACGAGACGAAACGCCGCGAAGCCGCTCACCAGGTCGTACACGCCCGGCACATGCACCCGGCCGCGGAGCAGCAGCGGCGCCCAGCGACGCAGCAGGCGCCTCGACCGCGATGGCTCACCGGCAAGGCTGCCCTCGGCCACGACGAGATCCGCGCCGCTGTCGATGCGGCGAACGAGATCGGGAAGCGCGCCTGCGTCGTGCGCGAAGTCGGCATGCATGATGATGGCACAATCGCGCTTCGGCCGGTCGGTGCGCTCCACCGCGATGCGGAGCAGCTCTTCGACCGTCGCCGCATAGCCCTCGCGCTTCGGATGCGCCACGACCGTGAGGGGAAGCACCCGGGCGTAGGGGGCCAGGACCTCGGACGTCGCATCCGTCGAGCCGTCGTCGGCCACGACGAGCTGGTACTCGCGGGGAAACGCGGTGAAGACCTGCCGGATCTTCCAGAGCAGAAGCCCGACGGTCGGGGCCTCGTTGTGACTTGGAATGCAGACGTAGATCATGGATCGCGATCAGTGGAGACGCCGAACGATACACGGGCATCCGCCGCGGGGGAAAGGCGCGACACCGCTGCCGCGAGGAGCGCGCGCAGCTCGGAGAGACTGAAGGGCTTGTGCAGGTAGGGCCGTTCGAGCATCTCGAGAAAGGCGAGCGTATCGCCGCGGACGGTGTCCCCCGTACTGAAGAAGATGCGGGCCGCCATCTGCGGATTGCGGCGGCGGAGCGTCTCGAAGAAGTCGCGGCCGCTCAGGCGCGGCATGCGAAGATCCGTGATCACGAGGTCGAATTCGCCCGTCGTTGCGGCTTCGAGTCCCTCGTCGCCATCCTGCGCCACGGCCACCGAGTGTCCCCAGGCGCTCAGTGTGGCGCTCATGTAGTGCAGGATGTGCGGCTCGTCGTCGATCACCAGGACGCGGAGCCGGCTCGTCGGCAGGCGGGCAGGCTCCTCGGGCTCCGGATCGGCCGGCACTTCCTGAATCGGGAGATGGATGGTGAAGGTGGCCCCGCGCCCGGGGGCGGTCTCGAGCGTGATCCGCCCGCCATGCTCCCGCACGATCCCCTGGCTGATGGAGATGCCGAGCCCGGTGCCTTCGTGCTCGCTCTTGGTCGTGAAGAAGGGATCGAAGACCTGGGCCGCGATCTCCTGCGTCATCCCGGGGCCGTCGTCCACCACGTCCACGGCGAGCTCGTCGAGAAAACGCCGCGCGCGGATGGTGACCGTGCCGGCCTGCCCGGTCGAGGCGATGGCATGCGCGGCATTGCTCACCAGGTTGACGAGGACCTGCTGGATCTGGTTGGCATCCACGCTGATTGCGGGGAGGTCCGGCTCGATGTCCACCCGCGACTCCACCCGGTTGGACATGAGCGGATTCCGGAGCAGCGACATGGTGGACTCGATGAGTGGTCCGAGCGCGGTCAGCCGCCGCTGCCGCTCCTGTTTCCGCGCAAAGCCGAGGAGATTGCGCACGATGGATGATGCCCGCTCCGCCTCCTCGCGGATGACACGGAGCGGCTCGCGCAAAGCGGGAGGAATGTCCGGCATCTCGCCGAGGAAATCGGCGAAGCCGACGACCGAAGCGAGCGGATTGTTGAGCTCGTGGGCCACGCCTGCGACGAGCTGGCCCATCGCGGACAGCTTGGTGGACTGGATGAGCTTGTCGTGCAGGCGGCGGCGCTCGGTCTGATCGTCGAAAAGGAAGACGAGGGTTGAGGCATCGCCTTCGCTGATCGGGACGGCAGTGATGCAGTAGGTGCGTTCGCCGGTCGTGACCTCGACTTCGCCTCCACCGCCGGCGTCGAGCAGCCGCTGCAGCTCGGGCACCCAGTCGGGCGGGAGAAATGCCGACCAGGGCCGCCCCACGAGCCCGGCCGGCGGCGCCTCCACCAGCGCCGCAAACGCCCGGTTGGCACGGCGTATGCGGCCTTCCCGGTCGACGATGCAGAGCGCCAGGGCCAGGGCGTCGACGATCTCCTGCCAGGAGCGGCGGCCATCGTCGTGCAGGTCCACCAGATGGGCGCTCTCGATGGCGACGCTCGCCTGGGCGGCAAGGGCTTCGAGCAGCTCGGGCGCCACGGCTTCGAACGGCCCCGCGGGGTCGCGCATCACCACCATGCCGGTGATGCGGCGCCGCGCCGAGAGCGGCGCGACGCACCAGATTGCCTCCTGATGCTCGACTCGGCGCGCCCCCCCTTCGCCTCGCGTGAGGGATTCGAGCGGCGGCTGCGCCCCGGCCGGCCAGGTGTGCAACTCGCCACCGGACCGGCCATCCTCAGGATAGAGCGAGACGGCGATCTCGGCCGGGGAAAAGGTGTCCTGGATTCGGCGGATGAGGAGCTCCACGATGGGGCCCCGCCGCAGCGTTCCGGCGAGCTCCGCCCCGAAGGCCGTCACGCATTGCGCCACCGACGCCGCCATGCCCGACACCGGGACGTCCCCGTCAGCGTGAGGAGATGCGTTCATGATCCGTGCTGATCTGAGAAGCCGCCTGACTGCCGGAGATCTGCAGCTGGTCGTCCTGCTGCTGGGCGGGAGCTCGACCACGCGCCGCGCCGCGATCGAGCGGCAGCTCGAGGCCGAAGGTCCGGACGCGCTGCTCGACCGGCCGGAGCTTCCGGAGCGCATGCTGGCCGTCCGTACCATCGTAGTGCCATCCGAGCGCCTGTTCCTCTATGTGTTCATCCGCCACGCGCTGCTCGGGGCGGGCGTGGACGACCGCGAGCTGGCCGATTACATGGCGGCACTGGTGCTGGATTTCGGCCGGAAGGACAGGGCGTGGCGGGTGGACTGGAACGACGACGCGCGGCACACCTATCTCGTGGATATTCTTGCCGATCTCGAGGCGAGCACCGGCGAGCGCCGCTTCAAGGTGATGGCCCACCTCGGCAACTACGCACTCTGGCTCGCGGGCCTCTTTCCCGATTATATCGCCGCGCGACGCCTTCGCAACGGTGGCCCGGGCCTCTCGTATTACGACACCCTCGGGCGTCGCGGATTCGGGATGGCGTCCGATCATGCGCTCGCCGATCACTTCGGGCTCGAAGCAGTCTTCCGGACCACCGCCGAGCGGTATCCCGATGTTCGCCGCGCCCTCAACGGAATGAGCGAGCGATACTTCTTTCCCGCGCAATAACCGACTGCAGGCCTGCGGAGTCCGGGAAGAGCGGACAGTCGGCATTCTCGTAGCCTGCAGGATCGGCTTCGAGCCCGAGGAGCGGCGCCGTCACCGATCCCATCGTGACCGAACCGATGCGCGGCGCCCCTTCGACAGGCAACCCCTCGAAGAGCATGACGCCGCGGGTGAGGCCTTCCGGCGTGGTCACCATCACGACGAATCCGAGCGGCATGTCGGGGGCCGTGCCTTCCACGCCGATGACGAGCAGCGAATCCCCGGCGCCCTCCCGGCCGACGATCGCCGGCAGCGTGGGACCGCCTGCCACCCGCGCCACGATCCGCTCCGGCACCTCTCGCGGCGGGCGACTCAGGGTCTGCCGCGGGACACCGAACTGCGACAGGAGGGTCTGAGGGCTCGCCAGCGCGACGATGCCGCAATTGACGTTCGCGCGGTCGCTCCCGCCGGTACAGGCGGCGAGGAGGACCAGGATGCCGGGAGCGGGGAGCCGCATGGGACCTCCGAAGTGAAGCGAGGCGCGGAAACTTCGTCTAACATAATGTCGTCACGGAGGTTCTGGGCCCTCATGCGCTTGACGCCCCTGCGAGCGGTCCGTAACATTGGCCGACCCCTCCGCCGGCTTTCACCTGGAGCATCGTGAGCGTCTTCGACGGATTCCGCGCCCGGCTCGATCGCATCCTCGCCGAATCCGGCGGGCGCCACGACGGGCGCGCGTACGTATCCGGCCTGCGGGACGCCGTCATCGAGGCCAAGGCCGCGGTATCCTCGATGCGCGACCAGCTCGGCATCACGGAGCGCGAGCTCGCCGCCGAGGAGCGGCAGCTGGCCGACGCCGAGCGGCGCGGCACCATGGCCGAGGAGATCGGCGACACGGAAACGGCAGCGGTCGCCGCGCGCTTTGCCGCGAAGCATCGGGAACGTGCCGGAGTGCTCGAGCGAAAGCTGGCCGTTCAGCGTGAGGAGCTGATGCTCGCCTCGCGTGAGCTCGATGAAATGACGGCCGAGCTTCGCAAGACCCAGCCCGCGGGCGGCGGCCGCGGTACCGCGGCGTCGTCCTCCGCCGAAGCCGCGTGGCGCGACATCCAGGCGGCCGGCGGGGCCCGACCCCACACCGACCTCGACGGGGAGCTGCTCAAGGCGGAAGCCGAACGGAAGCTGCACGAAGCCGCCGTCGACGCGCAGCTGGCCCACCTCAAGAAGAAACTCGGGCGCGAGTGACGTCCCTCCGCCGCCCCTGCCACACACGCTGATCCTGCCGGGGCCATCCCCGCTCACACACATCGGAGAACACGCGTGGCGACTCCATCGCACCAGTCAGTGCCCCTGACGTCGGAACAGGACAATGCGTTCTTCGGGCAGCCACGCGGGCTCTCCACGCTGTTCTTCACCGAGATGTGGGAGCGCTTCAGCTACTACGGGATGCGGGCGATCCTCATCCTCTTCATGACCGCCCCGCTCGCCACCGGCGGGCTCGGGTTCGATACGGCCACGGCGGGCCCGATCTACGGCATCTACACCGCGATGGTCTACCTGCTCGCGCTTCCGGGAGGGTGGTTCGCCGATCGGGTGGTGGGACAGCAGCGCGCCGTGCTGTACGGCGGCATCACGATCATGTTCGGGCACCTTTCACTGGCCATGGAAGGGATCTCGTTCTTCCTGCTCGGCCTCTTCCTCGTGATCATCGGCACCGGGCTGCTCAAGCCCAACATCAGCACGATCGTCGGGCAGCTCTACTCGCCGGAAGACCGCCGCCGTGATGCCGGGTTCTCCATCTATTACATGGGCATCAACCTCGGCGCGATGATCGCGCCACTCGTCTGCGGGTTCCTCGCGCAGGACCCGCGCTTCCGGGCGCTGCTCGAGGGCTGGGGAATGAATCCCGACCGCTCCTGGCACTGGGGCTTCGGCGCGGCCGCGGTGGGCATGTTCTTCGGCATCGTGCAGTACCTGCTGGGTGCGCGGCACCTTCGCGGTGCCGGCGCCGAGCCGAACGACCCGCTCTCCCCGGCCGCACGCCGCGGATCGAGGATGGGCCTCATCGCGCTCATCGTGATCGGCGCGGCGGTGCTGCTCACCACGGGCCAGCGCACGATCGCCGCGATGGACTCGGTGAACAAGGTCATCGGCTTCGTCCTCCTTCTCACGCCGCTCGCCTTCTTCGCATGGCTCCTCACCGCCGGGAGCCGCGATCGCGACGAGCGGAAGCGGCACCTGGTGATCCTCGTGCTCTTCCTCGGTGCGTCGGTCTTCTGGTCCGCGTTCGAGCAGGCCGGGTCGACGCTGAACCTCTTCGCCGAGCGGAGCACGCGCACGAGCATCCTGGGGTTCGAGTTCCCGGCCAGCTGGTTCCAGTCGGTCAACGCCGCATTCATCATCCTGCTCGCGCCGGTCTTCGCGTGGCTCTGGATCAAGCTCGGCAATCGCGAGCCATCGAGCCCCGGGAAGTTCACCTTCGGCCTGCTCTTCCTCTCGCTCGGCTTTGCGCTGCTGATTCCGGCCGCGCGCCTCGCGGCCGGGGGCCAGCAGGTGAGCCCGATGTGGCTGCTCGGGACCTATCTTTTCCATACGATCGGGGAGCTGAGCCTGAGCCCGGTGGGACTCTCGGCCATGACGAAGCTCGCGCCGGCACGCTACGCCGGCCTCATGCTCGGGGTCTGGTTCCTCGCGAGCTCGGTGGGCAATTTCATAGGCGGCAACGTGGCGGGCTTCTATGAGACGTTCACGACCGACCAGATCTTCACGGCCGTCACGCTCTTCGTGCTGGTCATGGCGCTGATCCTCGCGCTCTTCGTGAAGCCGATCCGGCGGATGCTGGCGCGGTCCTGACGGCACGCGAGCACGTGCCAGGGACGGAACCGGGGCGGTGCCGTCGGGCACCGCCCCGGTTTTTCGCCTTGGAAAGCGGGGACCAGTGAGGGATTCGCACGGGATCCGGAGGCAGAGATGAAGGTGCGCGTGATCGTGTTCGCTGCGGCCGGGCTGCTGGCATGCCGCGAAGCCCCTGAGGGCGAAGTGCCCGACAATGCGGCTCCCGTCGAGTCAGCATACGTCATCCCGCACGACTCGACGATTCCGGACGATGCGCTCGGCCGCTCGATCAGGCGCGGCCGGGCGCTGCTGCTGCACACGAAGGACAGCCTTCCCGACCATGTCGGCAATGCGCTCACGTGCACGAACTGCCACCCGGATGCCGGGACGCGCCCGAACGCGATGCCGTGGATCGGGGTGTACGGCCGCTTTCCCCAATACCGCAGTCGCGCGGCCACGGTGCAGATCATCGAGGACCGCATCGACGACTGCTTTCTCCGCAGCATGAACGGCCGCACACTGCCACGCGCGAGCGCGGAAATGCGCGATATCATCGCGTACATGGCGTTCCTTTCGCGCGGGACCGCGGTGGGGGTGGACGTTCCGGGGCAGGGACTTCCGAAGCTCGAGGTGGCGAGCGGCGATTCCGCGGCCGGAGCCGCCGTATATGCCGCCGAGTGCGCCCGGTGTCATGGGGAGAATGGCGACGGCGGCGCGGGCCCGCCCGTCTGGGGGCCGCGTTCCTATAATATCGGCGCCGGCATGGCACGTGTCCGCACGGCCGCGGCCTTCATTCGCCGCAACATGCCGATGGACCGGCCCGGCATCCTGAACGACCAGCAGGCCACCGACGTCGCGGCCTACATCAACTCGCAGCCACGGCCCGACTTCCCGGGGAAGGAGCACGACTGGCCGAACGGGGATCCGCCGCCTGATGTCGCCTACGAAACGCTCGCCGCGAGAAAGGGTCAGCCGTAGCGGTCGAGTCGCTGTGGATCCACCTGCATCACGTCTTCACCGGCAATGACGTAGACGCGTCCGCCGGGCCCGGGGTCCGTCAGCGCCGTTCCCGTGAACTCGCCGAACGCCGGCAGGATGCCGACGGACCTGCCGAGCGCGAAGCAGGGAAGTCGCAGCCGCTCGCGGCCGGGCCCCCGCACCGTCACGCCGGGATGAAGGTGACCGGCGAGCACGTAGGCGCCCTCGACGCGCCGCGGCTCGTGCCGCAGCGCGAAGGGGCCGGCGCGGAAAGGGCCGTCCACCACCTCGATGGCGAGGTCGGCTGGTGGATCGCCCGCGCGGCGGTCGTGATTTCCACGAATGAGGACGAGCTCGAGCCGGCGTGCCGCTGCGCGCCATGCCGCGATCGTCCGCACCGTTTCCGCGCCGCGCCATTCGCGCGCGTGCAGGAGGTCGCCGAGGAGCACGAGGCGGCGGGCCCCGGTGCGTGCGAGCGCGCGGTCGAGGCGCGCGAGGTCGGCCGTCGTGGTGCCCCGCGGAACCGGAATGCCTCCCGCCCGGAACGCCGCCGCCTTTCCCCAGTGCAGATCTGCAGCGATCAGCGTCTCCTCGCGCTCCCAGTAGAGCGCGCGTTCCGCGAGCAGCTGCACGCGCTCGCCCGCGAGCTCGATCTCCACGCCGCTCACGAGCGCGGCTCCCGCCGCGCTGCGCGCAGGTTGGCGAATCTCGGCACCGGAGGGGCCTCGTCCGCCGCCCGTTCGAGGGGTGCCGTCATCCGGCGCACCCGATCGGAGAGTTTCTCGCTCGTGAGCTGCTCGCGGGCGCGATCCACGATGAGCGGAAAGGCCAGCGGCGTCGGCCGCGCCACCTCGACGACCGACAGCCGGCCGGAGGAAATGCGGTCGAGCGCGGCCACGAGGCGACTCCGCTCGAGCTGGCGCTCCAGGACCTCGCGCGCCGCCTGCGCCAGGAGGAGGTTGTCCGGGTCGTGCCGCGCGAAGACGTCGAAGAGGAGCCCGCTCGACGCCTGCAGCTGTTTCGGCGAGCGGCTGGTGCCGGGATACCCCTGGAACACGAGGCCGGCGACCCGCGCGACTTCGCGGAACTGGCGTCGCGCCATCTCCGCGGCATTGAGGCTCGCCGGGATGTCGTGCGTCAGGTGCTCCGGCGAGAGCAGCCCCGCCTCGAGCGCCTCCTCGAGCGGGGGGCGCTCCACGGACAGCAGCTCGAAGCCGTAGTCGTTGGCCGCGAGCGTGAACGACATCGGGCCCAGCTGCGCGATCCGATACGCGAAGAGCGCCGCCATGCCCTCGTGCACCAGGCGTCCCTCGATCGGGTACACGAAGAGGTGATGCCCTTCCCGCGTACGGACGCGCTCGATGAGGAGCTCGTCCGCGGCCGGAATGATCGACCAGGATCCCTGGACCTCGAGCACGGGGCGCACGGCCTCCATCTCCGGCATCGCGTACATCCCCCGGCGCGCCTCGTCGAGCTTCTCGCGCACCGCGGCGGCGAGCTCGGCGGACAGCGGCATGCGCAGCCCCGACCACTTGGGAACGGCCCCCTCCGCCGAGGGCGCCTTTCGCACCCAGGCCGTCAGATCGCGAATGCGGACGAACTCCAGCGCCTTCCCGGCGAAGATGAACCGGTCGCCGGGGCGGAGCCGCGCCAGGAAGTTCTCTTCGACACTGCCGATCGACTTGCGCCCGCGGAGATAGCGGACCGTGAGCGCCGGCTCGCTCACGATCGAGCCGATCGACATCCGGTGCCGCATGGCGATCATCCGGTTCGGCACGCGATAGACGCCATCTTCGTCGGGCACGGCGCGCGAGAACTCGGGATACGCCCGCAGCGCCTCGCCGCCGCGCGAGATGAAGTCCAGCACCCACTGCCATTCGTCGTCGGGCAGCTCACGATACGCCCACGTGGTTCGCACCTCCGCGAGGAGCTCCGCGGGTCGGAATCCGCCGCCGAGCGCGACGGTGACGGCATGCTGCGCCAGCAGGTCGAGCGGGCGCTCGAGGGGGTTGCGCGCCTCGATCGCGCCCCGCTCCAGGGCGGCGCGCGCCGCAGCCACGTCGACGAGCTCGAGCGCGTGCGTCGGCACGCACGTGACGCGGCTCAGTGCGCCGGGCTGATGTCCACTCCGGCCGGCGCGCTGGATGAGGCGTCCGACCGCCTTCGGGCTGCCGACCTGCAGTACGCGATCCACCGGCGTGAAGTCGACGCCAAGGTCGAGTGACGACGTGCACACGACGCAGCGGAGCGTGCCGCTGCGGAGGCCCTCCTCCACGCGCTCCCGCTCGACGCGATCGAGCGATCCATGGTGGAGCCCGATGCGGTCGGCCCACGGAGCGCCGCTGTTCGTGAGTGCCTGGTACCAGATCTCCGCGGTGGCGCGCGTGTTGGTGAAGACGAGGGTGCTTCCGCCTTCGTCGATGGCGCGCACGACTTCGGGCACGAGCGTGAGACCGATCTGGCCGGACCAGGGGAAGCGCTCGATCGTCCCGGGAATGAGTGAGTCGACGGTGATCCCTTTCGGGACGAGTCCGCGCACGAGCCGTGCGGGATTCGGCCGCCGGTCGTCGTTCACGCCGACGAGCGCATCGCGGGCCGCCTCGATGTTGCCGAGGGTCGCGGAAAGGCCCCATGTCCTGAGCGCCGGCTGGAAGCGGCGAAGGCGCGCAAGGCAGAGCTCGGTCTGCACACCGCGCTTGCTCGCCATGAGCTCGTGCCATTCGTCCACCACGACGCAGGCGAGGTCGCCGAAGAGCGTGGACGAGTCATCGCGCGTGAGGAGCAGGGCGAGACTTTCCGGGGTCGTGACGAGCGCGGTCGGGAGACGCTCGCGCTGGCGGGCGCGCTCGGGCGCCGGCGTGTCGCCGGTGCGGCTCTGGACCGTCCAGGGGAGGCCGAGCTCCTCGACCGGACGCCTGAGGGCATCCACGGTGTCCGCGGCCAGGGCGCGGAGCGGCGTGAGCCAGAGAACGCGAAGCGGTGCCGCATGGCTTCGATGCGGCACCGCGTCGCGCGGGTAGTCGCGCAGCCATTCGAGCAGCGGGCCGATCCAGGCCGCGTAGGTCTTTCCGGTGCCGGTCGCAGCGTGCACGAGCCCGCTCTCGCCGGCCAGGTAGGCGCTCCAGACCTCGCGCTGGAACTCGAACGGCGCCCAGTCGCGCTGCGCGAACCACCGTTCCACCGCATCGGCGCCAGCCTCCCCCGGTACGACCGGGAGGGACGGGGCCGGCGGGGGTGCCTCGGTGCGCCGGGAGCGGGGCTGAGTGCCCGCCGCCTTTCGCTGTTTCGCGCGCGCCGCGCGGATTTCCTTCTCGGAGCGGGACCGGGGAGTGCCCGGCTCGGGCGGAACCGGCCCGACGAGGGCGTAGCCCTCGAGCAGGCTTCCGGCGGCCGGCGGCTTGCCGCGCCGACGCCTCCCGGCCGCGCTCTTTTCGGGAGCCTTCTCCTCCGATGAATCGCGACGCCGCGGTGTCACAGGAGCGCCCGCACGGTCTCGAGGGAGTCGGCGTCTTCCGGCCGCTTGTCGGTGCGCCAGCGCGCCATGCGGGGAAAGCGCACGGCGATGCCGCTTCGGTGGCGGGTCGAGCGCTGGATCCCTTCGAACGCGAGCTCGAAGACGAGCTCGGGCTTCACCACGCGCACGGGACCGAAGCGCTCGAGCGTGTTCTGGCGAACGAACGCGTCGACGCGCGCGATTTCCGCGTCAGTGAGCCCCGAGTACGCCTTCGCGAATGGAACGAGCTTGTCGCCATCCCAGACGCCGAACGTGTAGTCCGTGAACAGTCCGGCGCGCCGGCCGCTTCCGGGCTGCGCGTAGAGCAGCACGGCATCCACCGAATACGGATCCACCTTCCATTTCCACCAGTCGCCACGGCGGCGGCCGACGCCGTACACGGAATCCCGGCGCTTGAGCATCAGGCCTTCCGCATTGTGCTCGCGTGCCGCGCTGCGTGCCTCGACGAGCGCCTCCCAGGACGCCGCGTCGACCACCGGTGAGAGCCGGATCGCCGCGCCGCCGGGAAGCGCGGCGACGATCGCCTCGAGACGTCCGCGGCGCTCCGTCAGCGGGAGCGTGCGAACGTCGCTGCCGCCTTCCTCGAGGAGATCGTATGCGACGAGCACGACGGGCACCTCGGAGAGGATCTTCCGGCTCAGTGTCTTCCTGCCAATGCGCCGCTGCATCTGCGCGAAGGGGAGGGGCACGCCGTCGAGCCAGGGAAGGAGCTCACCGTCGAGCACGGTGCCGTCGGGAAGTACGCCGCCGGTGAGCTCCACTTCCGGAAATCGTCCGGTGAGGAGGTCCTCGCCACGCGACCAGAGCCAGACACACCCCGCCCGCCGCACCAGCTGGGCCCGGATCCCGTCCCATTTCCATTCGGCCAGCCACGCCTCGACCGGGCCCAGCGAACCGGCGTCGAGCTCCAGCGGATACGCGAGCGCGAACGGATAGGGCCGGCTCTGGTCGGCATCGTCCGTATCGGTGGCGAGGAGGCGCTGGAAGAATGCGGCGTCCGGCTCCCACGACCCCATGAGCCGATGCGCGATGACTTCGTCCGCGACACCGCTCACCTCGGCAAGCGCGCGCACGACCAGGCGCTGCGATGCGCCCACCCTGAAGGCACCGGTGATCAGCTTGTTCCAGACATACCGCTCGCGCCCGCCGAGCTCGGTCCACGCCGCAAGGAGTGCCAGCCGCTGGGCGGGGGGATCGAGATCGCGCAAGCCGAGGAGGCGCTCCTCGACCCAGACCCGGAGCGGTCCGGGATCCGATTCCGTGTCCGCCGTTTCCGGGAGCAGGAGTGCGATCGTCTCGGCAAGATCGCCCACGGCATGATACGACTCGTCGAAGAGCCATTCGGGAATGCCGGCCGCTTCGGTCGCCCAGGCGCGGAGATCGCCGGAACGGACGAGCCGCTTCGGGCGGCGGCCACTGAGGAAATGCACGGCCCAGGCCGCGTCCGCCGCGGGTGCGGCGGCGAAATAGCGGACGAGCGCGGCAACCTTCTCGCTGGTCGCCGTGGTTTCGTCGAGCGCGGCGTAGAGGCGCGCGAAAGCTTTCATGGTGCGGCCGCCTCGGCGTCGGCGGCGTCCTCGCGCTCGCCTTCGAATCGCGTGGCCACGGCTCGCGCGTCGAGGCCGTGCTCGGTGAGCCAGCGGGTGAGCACCGAGGTGTAGCCATGGGTCACCCAGACCGACGTCGCTCCGGTCGCCTCGATGGCCGCGAGCAGGCCCGGCCAGTCGGCGTGATCGGAGAGCGGGAAGCCACGGTCGAGGGATCGCCGGCGCCTCGCGCCACGCACCCGCATCCAGCCCGATGCGAAGGCATTCGACGACGGCCCGAAGCGGCGTGACCACGGAGAGGCATCCGCCGACGGCGGGGCGACGACGATGGCGCCGCGCGGAGTGTCCTTGCGCGTGCCGGCGCCGGCGTAGGTGGTGGGAGGAAGTGCGACGCCCGCGGCCCGGTACACGCCCGTCATGCGCTCGACCGCGCCATGCGTGAGGATCGGCCCGATCGCCGGATCGAGTCCGGCAATCAGCCGCTGCGCCTTGCCGAGCGCGTAGCCGTAGAGGAGCGAGGTGCGGCCGGCCTCGGCGTTGGCACGCCACCAGTCGTTGATGTCCCCCATGACCTCGCGCTCGGGGCGCCAGCGATAGATCGGAAGACCGAACGTCGACTCGGTGACGAACGTGTGACACGGGACCGGCTCGAACGGTGTGCAGGTGGGATCGGGCTCGGTCTTGTAATCGCCAGACACGACGCAGACCTCGCCGCGATGCTCGAGCCGGACCTGCGAGGACCCGAGAATGTGACCGGCCGGATGCAGCGAGACCCGGACCCCGCCGAGCAGCACCGGGTCGGCGTACGGGAGCGGCGTGATGGCGGCGCCTTCCGGCAATCGCGCGGCGAGCACACCGGCGCCCGCCGCCGACGTCAGGTAGGCCTCGCATCCCCAGGCGACGTGATCCCCGTGCGCGTGCGTGACGACCACCTTCGGCACCGCGGACCAGGCATCGACGTAGAAATCGCCCGCCTCGCAGTAGAGGCCGCGATCCGTGAGGCGGAGCAGGCTCACCGCGCGCGGGTCATGCCTTGAGGAACATGCGGATCCCCACGGCCACGAGGAAGATCGCGAAAGCGCGCTGCAGCATGCCCGCCTGCATGCTCAGCGCGAGACGGGCGCCGATGAGGGCGCCGAAGAAGAGGCCACCGGCCACGAGCAGCGATGCGCGAATGTCGATGTGGCCGGCCTTCCAGTAGGCCATGGCCCCGAGAAGGCCCACCGGGAGCAGCAGGGCGCCCAGTGACGTGCCGGTCGCGGTCTTGATCGGCATCGCGGCAAAGTAGACGAGCGCAGGGACGATCAGGACACCGCCTCCGATCCCGAAAAGACCCGCGAGGACACCGGCAGCGAGGCCGACGAGGACGAGCGTGAGAACCATTGGCGCGCTCCGCAAAGTGGATGGTCAAAGCTACACTTCCTGCCATGGAAACTCTCGACCTCGAGGTGGGCGGACGCGTGCGCCGCGCGCTCGTCTCGCGCGCGGGCGGCGGACGCGGACCCGTACCGGTCGTGATCATGCTGCATGGCGCCGGGGGGACCGCCGAGATCGCGGCCGGCCAGACTCGCTGGGACGTCCTGGGTGCCGAGCAGGGTTTCATCGCGGTCTTCCCGGAGGGAACCGCGCGGGATCCGGCTCGCGCTCCGGAATTCCGCCGGAATCCGCAGACCTGGAACGACGGGTCGGGGCGGGGACACGTCGCGAAGGCCGGCGTGGACGACGTCGCTTTTCTGGCGGCCCTGATCGAGACCCTGGCGTCGGACGCTGGTGCCGACCAGACGGCGGTCTTCCTCACCGGCTTTTCGAACGGGGGCTCCCTCGCGTTCCGTGCTGCGGCGGAGCTGCGCCAGCGGATCAGCGCAGTGGCCCCCGTGGCTGGCCATTGCTGGATCGAGCCGGCGCCCGGCCAGATTCCATCGCTCCTGTACCTCATCGGAGATGCCGACCCGCTCAATCCGGTCGAGGGTGGAACGGTCTCGACCCCATGGGGTGGGGAGGAGGTCCACCCGCCGCCGCGCCGATCGTTCGACCGGTGGAGCGTGGCGGCGGGATGCCCACAGCCATCGCCTCCGCGCCGTGAGGCGCAGGTCGTCTGGACGGAGGCCACGGGGTGCGCCCGGAACATCCGGATGGGCATCATCGAGGGTCAGGGGCACATCTGGCCGGGCGGCCCCCGACTGCTGCCGCAGCGGATCGTCGGCAGAAGTGTCCCCGCACTCGACGCGACCGCACTCATCTGGCGATTCTTCGCTGCGGTTCTCGCCGGAAAAGGTTCGACCTTCGCGTGACCACGATCACAGCTTCTCCGCCCTCAATCGGCGTCATTCCGTCATGATGATCCGCAGACGAACTCACCTCGACGGCCGGTGGGAATTCTTCCTCGACCCGGACCGCTCTCTCGCCCCTGATTCGCTCGATGACGCGCCGTCCCGTGAGATCCGGGTCCCCGGGCCGTGGCAGGCGCAGTTCGACGATCTCCGGCACTACACCGGCACCGCCTGGTATCGTCTCCGCTTCACGGTGGACCGGACGGCGGCGCCGCCCGACCCGGTGTTCATCATTCATTTCGGGGCGGTGGACTACCACGCGAAGGTGTGGCTCAACGGCACCGCGATCGGCGAGCACGAAGGCGGGTACCTGCCGTTCGAGTTCGAGCTGGGCGACGCGCTGCTGCCGGAAGCGTCGAACGAGCTCGTCGTCAGGGTGATCGATCCGGGAGACGACGCCGAAGCCCATCCGGAATTTCCGTTCGCGGAGATCCCGCACGGGAAGCAGAGCTGGTACGGGCCGGTCGGCGGGATCTGGCAGAGCGTCTACATCGAAGCGCGACATCGCGTGCATCTCACGCGTCTCAGGATCACGCCGGACGTGCCCGGATCGCGGGTCCGGGTCGAGGTGGGGTTCAGCCGTCCGGTCGAAGCGACGTCGGGCCTGCGGCTGACGGTCGTGGATCCCACCGGGGGGCGGGAGGAGCACCAGTTCGAGGTGACCGGCAGCGAATTCGAGACCTTCCTGCCGATCCGCGAGCCGATGCTCTGGGACACCGACACGCCGCATCTCTACGCGATCGAGGCCTCGCTGTCGGACGGCCTCGACGAGGGTGGGGCGGTGGACCTGCTATCCTCGAATTTCGGGATGCGCTCGATTTCGACGTCGTCGAGCGGTCACCTGCTTCTCAATGGGAAGATCCTCTACCTTCGCGGCGCGCTCGACCAGGACTATTACCCGGAGCTGATCTACACGCCGTTCAGTGACGACGAGCTCGACAGCCAGTTCGTGAAGGCCCGGCACATGGGCCTCAACTGCCTGCGGACACACATCAAGATCACGGACCCACGGTACTACGATGCCGCCGACCGGGCGGGTCTCCTCATCTGGACCGAGCTCCCGAACTGGCAGGACCTCACCGACAACGCCAAGCGGAGAGCGGAAGACACGCTCTTCGGCATGGTCGAGCGGGACTGGAATCACCCGTCCATCATCATCTGGACCATCGCGAACGAGAACTGGGGACTCGATCTCGCCGTCAACGCGAGCCATCGGGCGTGGCTCGCCGACGTCTACTCGCGGCTCAAGGCGGTGGATCCGCATCGGCTCGTGGTCGGGAATTCGCCCTGCTTCACGAATTTCCACGTCGTGACGGACATCGAGGATTTTCACAACTATTACGCGATGCCGGACCACTACCGGGCCTGGCGTGACTGGGTCCAGACGTTCGCGAGCCGGCCCCCCTGGACGTTCGCACACGTGTACGAAAGCTTCGGCGCCTGGCGGGACTATGTCCGCGATCCCTGGAACCCGGCGCCTCGGAAGCAGGCGCCCGAAGTCAGGCGGCAGGGAAGCGAGCCGATGGTCGTGTCCGAGTTCGGCAACTGGGGACTGCCCGACGTGGCCCGGCTCAAGGCGTGCCATGGCGGCAAGGAGCCGTGGTGGTTCGAGACCGGAATCGAGTGGGGCGACGGGGTCGTCTACCCGCACGGCGTGGAGCAGCGCTACCGGGCCTATCACATCGACAGGGCCTTCCCGACGCTGTCGGACCTCTCCGCCGCCAGCCAGCGCATGCAGTTCACCGCGCTCAAGTACCAGATCGAGCAGATGCGCCGGCATCCGTCGATCGTCGGCTACGTCATCACCGAGTTCACCGATGTGCACTGGGAGAGCAACGGGCTGCTCGACATGTGCCGGAACCCGAAGGCGTACTTCGACGTGATCCGGGACATCAATGGCGCTGACGCGCTCATACCCGTGGACTGGGAACGCATCGCGTACTGGTCGGGCGAGCGCTGTGAAGTGCGCCTGGCGCTTTCGCACTTCTCGTCACACGACCTGCGCGGTTGCCGGGTCGAGTGGCACCTCGATGCCTACCCGAACGTGAACGGGGTCATCACCGGCGTCACGCCGGAGCGGGCGCATCTCACGCATGTCGGCACGGCGGTGTTCGAGGTGCCGGAGATCGTCTCGAGCCGCCGGGTGCGGCTGGAGATGCGCCTGGTGGATGGCGCGGGAACGGTGGTCACGCACAATCATCACGAGCTCTATTTCTTCGCCCGCTTCCAGGTGGAGGGACCGCGCCTCGCGGTGCCGGGACTTCCGCGCCTCGCGTCTCGACTCGCGGCGATGGGCTACGACGTGACCGAGGGACCGGACGAGGCCGACATGGTGGTCGTCGAGGAGATGACGGACGAGATGCGGTGGTACGCGCAGAATGGGGGGCGCGTGCTCTGGCTCGCGGAATCGAGCGATTCCCACCAGGCGCACCTCGGCAACGTGGGGATCGCCCAGCGGCACGGCCGCGCGTGGCAGGGCGACTGGGCCAGCAGCATGAGCTGGCTCCGGCAGGACCGGATCTTCAAGGACATCCCCACCGGCGGGACGGTGGACTTCGCGTTCGCCGACCTGACGCCCGAAGCCGTGATCGTGGGGCTGACCCCCAGGGATTTCGCCTCGCAGGTCCACGCGGGACTGTTCGTCGGGTGGGTGCACCAGGTCGTGGCACTGGTCGCAGAGCGGCCGATCGACCAGGGGCGGCTCATGGCCTGTACGTTCCGCCTGCGCGATCATCTCGGCGCGCATCCGGTGGCGACCATCATGATGCGTGACATGATCGCACGCCTCACCCGGCCGGCCCGCCCGGTCGCTCACGCCGCCACGGAGCCGCCGGTCGCCGCCAACCCCTGATCGGTCAGCCGGCGCCGGCCCCTGCCGGCTCCCACGGAGCGGCCTCCGGCCGTACGCGGGCCACGCGCTCGATGCTGTGCCGCAGCTCGTCGAGATAGAGCTCGCACGGAATGCGGTGGAGGTCGCCACGGCTGGATGGCACCACATCCCAGAGGCCGCTGCGGTGCCAGTGCTCGCCGTTTTCCCAATCCGGGCGGTCCACGAGCGGATAGAGGCACACCCCTTCCAGTCGCACTCCGAGCTCCAGCGCTCTCAGGGCCTCGCCGGTCACTTCGCGGAGCCACGGCGCACGACCAATGCCCACGTGGCTGGTCTCTCCGATCATGACCGGCCGGCCGTACCGCCGGTGGAGCCGCACGAGCTGCTCATGCAGCGGCACCCAGCGCTCGTCGCGGGGTCCATCGTCCCAGTGAAGCACGGGCCCGTGGATTTCCCACTGGTTCGAGGCGTAGAAGTTTGCCGCGATCACGTCGAGGTACCGCGGATGCCCTCCGAGCTCGGGTGCCAGGCCGCCCGCCAGCATGTCCCAGGCTGCATACTGTGCCGACGTGTAATCATGGGCTTCGCGTGCGAGATCGGGCCGCCCGCGCGGCGTCACCACCTGGATGATCGGATCGGTGTGCAGCATCCGAGCCGACGGCAGCACGGTCCAGATCTCGTCCATCGACGCGATGGCCGCCGACACGAGCTGCCGCTTCACGGCGTCCGACGCACCCTGCAGGTACGGATGCATGTACGCGACATCGCCCGCCGCCCATGCGGCGAACGAGATCTCGTTCACGGGCGTGAACCAGTGCGGGCCGTCGGAATGACGGCCTATGAACTCGGCGCTCGCGCGGGCGTAGCGCGCCATCCGTCCGACGAATGCGGGCGACAGCGGATCGAGCTCGTCGGGCCACCCCCAGTGGCACAGGGTCCAGAGGATCTGGATCCCGTTTCGGCCCGCTGCATCGAGCATGGGCACGATGCTGGAGAAATCGTAGCGGGCCCCCCGATCCACCTGATACCAGGGGACGGCCTCACGCGCGGTGCGAATCCCCGCCGAGGCCATCAACCGGTAGTCGAGATCGGCGTGGCGATCATGGTGAGTGGCTTCCGCCATGTTCAGCCGGCAGCGGGCACGGTTCATGTGGCACGCCGACTCGAACCCGCCGATCCAGAAGCTGCGGAAGAGCAGTTGCCCGGTCATGCGTTCACCTCTGCGAGCGAACCGACGGCCGACTCGGGATCGAGCGTGTAGCTGCGGAACTGCTCGACGAGCGGGGTCGGCTGCCATCGCCGGCCCGAGGAGCCGTCGAGCGTGTAGAGCCCGAGCTCGAGCCGGTACTCCTCGATCGGGCCGCGTCCGAAGCGATAGCGCCAGTCGATCATCGTGAAGAGCGGGAACCAGGTGTATCCGACCACCGGTACGGCCCGGCTCCGGAGCTCCCTGATCGTTCCGACGGAGGTCTCGAGCCATCGTGCGCGGATCTCTTCGCTGCCACGCGCGCTCGTCTCCGTCACGATGATCGGCAGGCCATAGCGGCGCCAGTACGACTCGATGAGCGTGGCAAAGCCGGACCCCTCCTGCTCGACCGGGCGATAGGCCAGCCGGCCGCGCCGGTCGATGAAGAGCTGCGTCGTCGACCACTGGGGATAGAAGTTGAGGCCGAGGAAGTCGACGGGGGCCGGCTGTCCCGCAATGGCTGCGAGCTCGTCGGGGGAGGCTCCGCTTCGCACCAGCCACGGAAAGAGAGGATGGTCCGATTCCACGCGGCCGAAGACGAGATCGAGCGGCAGGTAGGTGCGGTACTGTTCGTCGGTTGCGAGTGCCTCGAGGTCCGAGCGGGCCGCCCGGCTCAGTCCGCTCGCCTCGACGTGCACGAGTATCGCGTCGGGCTGCGCCGCCCTCAGCGCGCGGCAGGTGGCGTCGACGCCCCGCACGACCTGGAGGAGCACGCGCACATATCCGGCATCGCTCCGCAGATAGGGCGGCCAGAGACCCCGCTTCCCGCAGAAGAGCGCGGTGACGATCGGCTCGTTGAGCGGGGTGTACCACCGGACGCGCGAACGGTAGCGTTCCGCGAAGGCGCCGGCGAAGGCCGCGACGGCCTCGGGATACTCGTCGCTCGCGAACTCGCGTCGCAGCCAGAAGGGGCAGCCGTAGTGCATCAGGTCGACGATCGGCTCGATCCCGAGCTCATCGACGAGGTAGGGAATGACCTCGTCGGTCCAGCGCCAGTCGAATTCACCGCGAAGTGGCTCCACCCGGTACCAGGGCACGCCCCAGCGAACCGCCCGCGCACCGATCTCCCGCGCGAGCGCGAGATCGGTACGCCAGTGCTCGTAGTGCCCCATCAGCTGGTACTCGTCGAGGGCACGGTGCCCGGGGCGGGTCTGCGGCACGAAGGTGTCCTCGATGCCGGTGGCCCAGAGGAAATCTTCTGCCCGCCGCCGGAGACCGGCCGGGTTGCCCGGCCGGTCGTTCACCGTTCGCTGAGCGCCGCCGTACGCGGGAACGCCATGAACTGCTCCTGCTGCGCGGCGAGCGCCTGGTCGGCCGCCTTCTTCCCTGCGATGAATGCGTGGTCGGAGTTGTAGTACTCCCACTCGCTGTACCGTCCGGCCAGGATGATGTCGTACTGCGACACCCAGTCCCGGATCAGATTGACGTTGGCCGCGCGATCGTGGTCGTAGACCACGTAGGCCACGGGCATGTCCACCTGGTTGGCGCAGATGATCGGATCGTCGGCGGTGAACATCCCGACGCGTATGCAGTCGTCGATGCAACGGCGGATCAGCTCGTCGCCGTCCGCGGGCAGGGGTTTCGCGTCCGAGTACGTGATCTCGCAGGTGAGGCCGAAGCCGCCCGGAGGATTGCAGAGGGGGCTGGCGTTTCCCTGCACGAAGATGCGGTGGAAGACGGTATCCTCGGGATAGTAGATCCAGTGCTTCTCGGTGAGCGCCTCGCGGCCGACCCCGATGTTGACGCACCGCACCGAGACATGCCGCAGCGCCGCCGCGGCAGCCTGCACCTCGGGCGGGGCCTGCTGGCCGATCACCTTGACGAGCGCGGGCAGCGGCATCGTGCTGATCAGCTGCTCGTAGGGCACGGTCAAGCCGTCGCTCGTGCGGAGCGACCGCTGCTTCGGCAGGATTTCGACGACCTGCGTCCCGAGACGCAGCTCACCCTTGAGGTGCGGAAGGAAGCCGTCCATCAGCGCCTGGAACCCGCCGCGGAGCGGATAGCCGAAGCGCGCGTTCGGCCCCATCGGCTTGCCGACGGGTGAGAGCGCGCCGTCGATCATTTCCTCCAGGTTCGGCAGCGGGACCCGGCCGCCGAGCCAGGACGTTTCCATTTCCGAGAGCGGCACCGCCCAGAGCTTCTGGTTGTAGGGGATCGCGAAGTGCTTCGCGATACCCGCGCCCCAGACCTTGTAGATGAACTCCTCGAAATTCCGCGGCGGGCCCTTGACGGGGCGCCGCCGATCGGTGCCGTGATAATCCGGCCGTACCGACCCCGCGATGCCGCCCTGCTTCTTCTTGAGCAGCGGCTCGAACATGCCGCGGCGCTCCGGGCCCGTATAGTCGGCAGTGGCGGGCGTGCTGTCGCCCTGCCGCGGATTGCTGACGCTGCCGAACCGTGCCTCGATGGCGCCGACGATGCACTCCTTGATGACGTCGGGGGGCAGCCCGTAGAGGGCGCCCTGGAAGGGATACCGGGTGTACGTGTTCTTGCTGTAGATCCAGGCTTCCCGGTCCTGCCAGTGCATGTTGTCCCCGAGCAGCAGCTCGTAGAGCCGCAGCACGTAGGGATCGTTGGTGAACATGATGTGGCCGGCATAGTCGAACGTGAAGCCGTGGTCGGTGATCGACCGGCACCACCCGCCTACCTCGTTCCGGCCCTCGATGAGGAGGCCGTCGGTGCCCAGGTGATATGCTGCGCTGAGCCCCGTGGGGCCGGCCCCGATGACGACGACGGGCGGCTGGCGCCCCTGCATTTCGTGGGAAGACATGTCGAGCGCAATTCCTTTCCGTTGCACGTCAGGACGCCTGGGCCGCGAGCGGCATCGTCGCGCTCCGGCGGCGAAGGGCATCCTCGATCAATTGCTCCATGGCTGCTGCGGTCGCATCCCACGAGGTGCGCGCCAGCACCTGTCGCATTCCGAGCGCGCGGTGCGCGCGCTCGGCGGCGGACGAGTCCAGTGCCGCCTCGCAGGCGGCCACGAATTCGGCGGGGGTACCGCCGAGATAAACGATGTCGCGGTACGGGACCGCGACGTCGGTGATCGGTGTGCTCACGATCGGACGCTCGACGACCATGTACTCGAGCGTCTTGGTCGGGCTGATGAAGCGCGTGGCGTCGTTCCGCGCGAACGGAAGGAGCGAGACGTCCCACCCGGCGAGGTACGCCGGCAGCTCCTCGTAGCTCCGCTGGCCGAGCCAGTGGATATTGGCGCGCCGCGGCAGCGTCGCGGGATCGATCTTCACGACCGGGCCGACCATCACGATCTGCCATTCGGGATGCCGCTCGGCCAGCGCGTCGATCAACGGCAGGTCGATGCGTTCGTCGATCACGCCGTAGAACCCGAAGCGCGGCGCCGGCAGCGCCGACTGGTCCGCCGGCTCGGGTCGCGCTGCCCGGAAGTGATCGGCATCCACACTGCTGGGAAAGCAGTGGATGTTGCCGTGCCGATGCTTCTTCGCCTCGTAAAGGCTCGGTCCGCCGGTGAAGACGACGTCGGCACGGCGAAGCAGCGCAGCTTCGCGCGGCAGCAGCTGCGGCGGCGCGTGCAGAAAGAGCGAGAGCTCGTCCATGCAGTCATAGACGGTCGCGGCGGGGCGCATCGCGCCCAGGAGCGGGAGGGCGAGCGGCGTGTACATCCACGCCACCGAGCCCTCGACCTCCTCCTCCGTCACCAGATCGCGAACCATCCCGAGGAGCACCGACAACTGCTCCTCCGAGAAGCCGGGTGAGGCAATCGGCGTATGTGGCCGGAAGACGGTGACGCCCGGCGACGGCTCCATGCGCTCCCACCGCGACGATGCCGACCCGGGCACCGGCTCCTCGATGAAGAGCACGCGGCGGCGCGTGGCGATGCGGCTCAGGAGATGCTGCGGCCGCTGATAGACGAAGTCCCAGCGGAGGTGTGAAAAGACGACAAACGGGAGCCGATGCTGCATGGGCCTCTCCGAGGGGTGACGAGCACGTATTGTGGCACCAGGACGGAGACGGGCGCATCTCCGGTACCGCGAGTCGGACCGGGCAGGCACCGCCGGAACGACGCGCGAAAGGTGGGAATTGTGTCGCGGTGACGCCATGCGCTGAGTTGCGGAATTCGTGTGAGAAAGGTCACAGGTTTCCACGTGTGGGAGCAGCAAGTTGTCGAGCAACGCTGATGGTCGTGATTGCGACGCAGGAGGGACGGATGGCGTATCAGGGCAGCGGGGAACGGGACGTCGTCGCCGGGCTCTTTCGCGACCGCGAGCGCGCGGCCGACGCGATCCGCGATCTCCGGGGACGGGGGTTCGCTCCGGAGGAGATCGGCGCCGCGATGCGGGACCGGTCGGAGCAGGGAGAGCTCATCGGTGACGCGGCGACGCGCGCGGCGGGGGGAGCCGCATCGGGCGCCGCGGGTGGCGGCGTGCTCGGAGGCGTGATCGGCATGCTCGTCGGCGCCGGGGTGCTCGCGATCCCGGGCGTGGGCCCCGTCGTGGCCGGTGGCGTCCTCGCATCGACCCTCGGTGTGGTCGGCGGCACCGCGGCGGCGGGCGCGGGGATCGGGGCGGCGACGGGGGGCATTCTCGGCGCGCTCATCGGCATGGGCATTCCCCACGAGGACGCGAGGTATTTCGAGCGCGGGGTCCGCGAAGGAGGCACGCTGGTCACCGTCGTGGCCGCCAGGCGAGGGTCGGAGGCTCGGGACACGCTCAAGCTGCACGGAGCCTCGCTCGGCGCACTCCGCGCGCGGCCCACTGCGCGCATCGGCGAGCACGTGGCGAGGAACGTTCCCGTCGACCACGATCTCATTCCAGGCGCGACAGGAAGCGTGGACTGGCCGGGACCCGAGCGCCGGACGAGCAGGCCCGGGCGGCGACGCTCGGACGCCTGATTCGATCGGCCCGTCATCGGCATTCACTCACATTGCATGTCGCGGCCCACGGCGCGCGGCTGGAGAGACTCATGGCACGGAACATTTCGCAGGATTACGCGACGATGGACGAGGACGAGCGGCGTCGCTTCGCACAGCGCTCCCCCGCAGGGGAAGGCCCGGCCGAGCTCGACTTCACCGAGCCGCGAGACGAGGACAACCAGGGCCACAGCCAGGTCGCGCAGGAGGAGGAAGCGGCGGATCCGGAGCACCGGGACGGTCTCGCCACGCAGCTCGACGACGCTGCACACGACGAGCGGGTGCGTCGCGGCAAGAAGTGAGCCGGGCGGTGTGTCACCCGACACAGCCCCTGTTGGCCGCCGGCGTTACACTCTCCGCCCGCGAACGTTTTCCCGTGTGCCAGGAGGACCAGTGATGCGCAACGCCCTCGAGCCGACCCCGATCAACGATCGGCGCGTCGGAAGCCGCTACACCTCATCGGACGTCAACGTCGGACCGGCGGAGCGGGTGCTCTCCGGGCTCGCCGGCGCGGCGATCATCGGGTACAGCCTCCGACGCGGCCGGCTGCGTGGTCTGCTTCTTCCCGTCGGCACCGGCCTCATCGCCCGCGCGGTGAGCGGCCGCTGCGCCGTCAACCGCGCGCTCGGCCGGGATTCCGCCCGCGACCGCGACACCGTGAGCCGGGTGGCGAGCGTCAACCGGGGGGAAGGGATCAAGGTCGAGGAGCGGATCATCATCGATCGGACACCGGACGAGCTGTACGCGTACTGGCGGAACTTCGAGAATCTTCCCCGTTTCATGGATCATCTGCAGTCGGTGACGGTGCTCGACGCGGATCGCTCGCACTGGGTGGCGAAGGGGCCGGCCGGCACCAGCATCGAATGGGACGCCGAGATCCACAACGAGATCGAGAACGAGCTGATCGCCTGGCGGTCGCTCCCGGGCTCGGAGGTCGGCAATGCCGGGTCGGTGCACTTCACGCCGATCGCGGAGGGGCGCAGCACCGAGGTGCGCGTGGTGCTGAGCTACGAGCCGCCGGCGGGTCGCCTCGGTGCCGCGATCGCGCGGCTCTTCGGCGAGGAGCCGTCGCAGCAGGTCGCCGACGACCTGGAGCGCTTCAAGGAAGCGATGGAGGAGGAGGAAAGCGACTCCGAGCTGGCACGCCAGCCCGCGACCGGGCTCTGATCTGTACGACACGCTCGTCATCGGCGGCGGCCCGGCCGGGCTGAGCGCCGCGCTCCTCCTGGGCCGTTCGCGCCGCCGCGTGCTCGTCGTCGACGCGGGCGCGCCGCGCAACCGGCGATCGGCGGCGATGCATGGCTACCTGACGCGGGACGGCGTTGCCCCGGCGGGATTCCTCGACCTGGCACGCCGAGAGATCGGGGCCTATCCGTCCGTCGAGGTGCGGCACGTGGAAGCCGTCGAGGCCGATGAGGCCGACGGCGGCTTTGTCGTGCATCTCGCCGACGGCAGCCGCGTCACCGGCCGCACGCTGCTCGTCGCCACCGGCGTGGTGGACGACATCCCGGTGATCGACGGAATCGAGACGCTCTACGGCCGCAGCGTGCATCACTGTCCATACTGTGATGGCTGGGAGCACCTCGATGAGCCGATCGCCGTCTACGGATGCGGCGAGCACGCTGCGAAATACGCACTCGGCATGATCACGTGGAGCCGGGACATCGTGCTCTGCACCGATGGCCCCCACCATTATCCGCCCGGGCTGCTGGCCGATCTCGAGCGCCAGCGCATCGCGATTCGCGCGGAGCGGGTCGTGCGGCTGGAGGGGCGGGAGGGGCGACTGGAGCGGATCATCTTCGCCGAGGGCGAGCCCCTCTCCCGCAAGGCGCTCTTCTTCTGCACCGGGCAGCGGCAGGGGTCCGGCTTCGCAGCTCACTTCGGCGCGCGATTCACGCCTCATGGCGCGGTAAAGACCGGGACCGCCGAAAGCACGGCGATTCCCGGTCTCTACGTCGCGGGCGACGCGTCGAAGGACGCCCAGCTCGTGATCGTCGCCGCCGCGGAAGGTGCCCAGGCGGCGATCGCGATCAACACGGAACTGACGCGGCAGGACCTGGCCGCGGCGCGCTAGAAGAGCACCTCGATTCCCACCCGCGCCAGCCTCGGCGCGCCATAGGCGAAGATCGGCTGCGTCGCATCGATCGCAGCGGCGCGGTACATCGACAGCAGCTCCTGCCCCTCGACATAACCGTTCCCGTCCGTGTCGGCATGCGCCCGGTATCGCGGCGATTCGTACGGAATCCGCTCCGGGTGCGACGCGAAGGCCTCCTGCGCCATCGTCTCGAGCACCTGATTGTCGGGGCCCGGCTCGCCGGTATCCCGTCGCAGCGCAATGACGTTGCGCCGGCCGAGGATATTGCGGACGTCCATGTAGACGCTGCCGCGAACACCGCCGAGCATCAGTGGCCGGCGCAGCAGCATGTCCACGGTCGAGGTGGCCGGCAGGCGCGCGGCGTTCGGCTCGCCGACCAGCGTGTCGGAACCGGGCTGGTACCGCGTGAACGGCAGGCCGGACGAGAGCCGGCCGATGAGCGCCGCTTCGAGCCCGCCGAGCGGGCGCACGCCGAGCAGCCTCGGCCCGCCGCTGTCGCTCACCTGGCTCTGCACGATGAGCGTGAGGTTATGGCGGCGATCGTAGTCCAGCGGGAACTCGACCTTGGCCGGGATGATCGTGTCGCCGGTGAACGGGTCGATGCGGATGACGCGCCGCAGGAGAAATGCGCTCGTGGACGTCGCCAGCGCCTGCTGCAGCGTGTAGGAGGCGCGCACCCCCCAGCCCTGCCGCATTTCCCGCTCGAAGAGCACCTCACCCCCGCGCACGGTGCCGTTGTCGGCATTGCCGAAGATGGACGAGTCGGGGTCGACGCCCAGTGGCACCGAGCTCACCAGCCCCTCGAGGCGCTTGACGAAGGCATTGACGCGCACGGCGATGCCGGGCCGTGGCCGCGCGCGAACGCTGAACTCGTACTGCCACGAGCCTTCGAATCCGAGGTTCGGGTTGCCCTGGCGGAACCGGCCGGTGCGCGTCGTGTCGTCGAAAGCCGCGTCCACCAGGTACTGGTAATCGGGCGCCTGGCTGAAGCGGCCGATGCTGGCGACGAACGTGGCGCCGCGCAGCACGGTCGAAACCGCGATGCGGGGATTGAACTTCGACTGCGCCTCGCCGTTGGAACCGGGGAGGTCGCTGCGGGTGCCGAAGCGGTCGTATCGCAGGCCCGTCGTGATGCCGAGGTCGGCCAGGCGGAACTGACCTTCGAGGTAGGCCGCGCCGGCGAGCGGCGTGAACTCGGAGGCGGTTGCGGGCGGCACGCTGTCGCCGATGCCCACGGGGAGGTAGCCGAGCGCTCGCTGGAAGGTGCGGACGCGCTGGCTCACCACCTCGACGCCGGCGAAGATGTCGCCCGTCTGCCCCGCGCCGAACGTGAGGTCGAGCTGCGAGCGTACTTCCCGGAAGTGGTTCCAGGCGAGCTCGCCACGGCTCCCCTCGGAGAGGAAGAACGCCGGAACGCCCCACGGTGAATTGTTGCTCGGCAGCGGCGCACCGAGCCCCGGGATCGGCGCCCGTGCCGTCGCGGTGTCCTGTGCGCGCGCGATGTCCTCGCCGATGAACGAGAAACGGTCGCCGGTGAACGCGCCGAAGCGGTAGTCCGGCTCCTCGGCGAGCGTACCGCGGATGAATTCCCGCGAGAAGAGCGCGACGCGCAGGTCGGCGACGAGCGGGAGGCCGGACGTCGGCCCGGTGGCGTGTTGCAGGTGCGCGCTCGTGAGGGTGCCCGACGTGCGCCGGGCGGGGCCGAAATCGGGATCGTACTTGAACGCAGGATCGAACAGCTGCCGCTGGTCGATCGATCGCAGGCCGAAGAGGCGCAGCGTGTTCCGCGCGCCGATCGGCACCGTGAGCTTCCCGGCGAAGTTGTACTGCTCCCCCGCGTTGTGCGGGAGCAGGTGCGGGTTGTCGAACCGCGGGTCGAGCGGATTCTCCGGCGCGGGCGCGCTCACCGGCTCGGCATCGAGGCGGGCAGAGAGGTCCGCCGCCACGAGTCCGCGAATGCCGCCGAACAGCGGCCCGTCCGCCTCGACGACCGTGCGATCGAGCCCATGGTCCCATCCCGCACCGAACGGCCGGTCGGTCTCGAACGCCGCGCGGCCGCGCCATTCCTCGCCGCCATCCTTGGTGACCACGTTGATGAGCCCCGACAACGCCTGGCCATAGCGCGCGGAGAATCCGTTCGTGACGAGCGAGGCCTCGGTGAGGATGTCCGGCGGAAGCCGGATGCCGAGCGAGCCGGTGGACGCATCGAGCTGGTTCTTCACGCCGAGCCCGTCGATGATGAACGACTCCTGCCCGAGCCGACCACCGCGATAACTCTCACCCACGGCGCCGGCCGAGAGGGCCACCGCCTCCTCCAGCGAGCTGACGGGAAGGGTGCGCAGGTCTTCGGCGGTGACGACCTGCTCCGTCGCCGTGCGCAGCGGATCGAGCACGGGGTCGGCCGTCTCGACGACGATCGGTGCCACCTCGACCGCGGAGGGCCGCATGCTGAAGTCGGCGAGCGTGGTCGAGCCGCCCTGCACCATGAGGCTGTCGCGCCGGATCGGTGCATAGCCGATCGCGCGGACGTGCACGGAGTACGTGCCGCTCCGCACTTCGCGGATGCGGTACGCCCCGCTGGTGTCGGTGACATTGCCGCGCCGTCCGTCGCTCACCGTGACGAGCGCCCCGACGACGGGAAGCCCGGACTCGGCGTCGGTCACCCTGCCGGCGATCGCGCCCGCCGACTGCGCGGCGGCCGGAGCAGCGAAGGCGAGCTGTGCCGAGAGCGCCCCGAGCACCAGCAAGGGGTACCGGCGGCCGGTCATTGCAGGTCGAAGAGCCATAGGTCCGGGCGGTGGTTGGTCGCGTTGAAATCGGAGTCCGGTCCGACGTGCACCGGTGCGAACGGAGAAACCTCGACGACGAGCGCCGTGCCGTCGGGGGAGAGCGCCGGGCGCCGGAAGAGCACGTCCGGCAGGGAATGCACCACCGACGTGCCGGTGGCGAGGTTCACGATGTGGAGGTCGCCCCCCTCGTCGCGCTGGACCATGCCGTGCGCCTCCTCGAAGTCGAAGAGCACGCTGCGCCCCACGACGGCGACGAGCGTGCTCCCGTGGAGCTGCACGTCGCGCGCGATCCCCGCGCCGGCAAAATCATGGAGCACGGAGACGGTGCCCGCCGAGAGTGACTGCCGGAACACGCGGGTATCGCCGCCAAGCGTGTACACGATCGTGTCCTCATCGCCGCCCGAGGCCACCGAGGAGGCGTATTCGGTCCCGGGCACGATGCTGAACGAGACGGCAGGCGACGTCTCGAGGCGGACGATCTCCAGTCCCGTGGTGAAAGTGTCGGGAAGGAACGTCGAGCCCTGATAGAAGAGGTCCTCACCGAGATAGACGAGCCGCGATTCGTTCAGCCAGACGAGATGCGAGACGTTCCCGTGCGTGCGGCCGCTCGGCGCCGCGTACGGGACGATGGTGACGGGGGCGGCCGAGGCGGGATCGTCGGCGGGGCCGAGCATGAGATGCATCGCCGGGCCCTTCTGGAGGCCGATCGTGCTCACCGCGCGGAGAAAGGCGATCCGCCCGGCGCTCACCGCGGGCGCTTCGAAGCGATGCGTGCTGTCCACCTGCCCCGGGCCGCGCGCGCAGAGCTCGCGCTGCACGGCGCCGCCGCCGCCAGGAAGCAGGTTGAGGCAGCGGTCCGCGTCGGCGAGATCGACGCGCTCGCTCGAGTAGATGATCGCCGATCCATCGGGGAGCCAGGCCGGCGTCCGATCGTCGCCGTCGTTGTACGTGAGACGAACCGGGGAAACCGACGTCCGGGGCCCTTCGACGTGGGGATCGTCCGCAGCGAACGGCGATTCGTGGCCGCACGCGGAGAGGAGCAGCATCACGAAGAGCGGCGCGCGCGTCACGGCGCGGAGAGTCTCCAGATGCTGGACGCACCGGGTACCGTGTCGTAGCCGACGATGCCGCCTCCCTCGTCCCGGATCTCCGTGATCTGCAGGTGCGCCCCCTCCGCGGCAATCCGGGTTCCGTCGGGCGACAGCGCCGGCCGCCTGAACCACATCGCCTCCGGGACCGGGACCACCTGTGCCTGACCCGAGCCGGGAACGAGGACGTAGGGTGTGCCCCCGAGGTTGGGTGCCTGGATCACTCCGATGTCGTCCGGATACGTCAGCACGCTTCCACCGGCGATCGCCACGAGCCGGCCGCCGGAATACGAGACGTCCCGCGCGATGGCCGGCGCGCCGAAGTCGTGCGCCGTGGTGATCTCGCCTGTCGAGAGCGCCTGGCGGTAGATCCGCGAGTCATTCGCGAGGGTGTAATAGATGACGTCGGGCGATTCGCCGGCCGTCACGGACGTCGCGAACTGCGTGCCCGGCACGACGCTCACGGCGCCCGGCGCGGACGGATCCGCGACGAGGACGGCGCGACCGTAACGGACGAGGAACGGGTCGCACCCCTCACACGGTGCGTACGGCTCCTCCGCGATCCCGATGAAGACAAGCCGCGAATCGTCGAGCCAGCTGAGCGACGCGGGCGCGACATAGAAGACATCCGCCTGGAAGGGAAAGGTGCGGACGAGCGTATAGGTGGACGGCGCATCGAACGGCGCGACGAGTATGGCTTCCGCACCGGTGCCCTCCGCGGCCGGTTGCCCGTCGTGAAAGAAGGCGAGCCGGCCGCCGGGCGAGAGGGCAGGGAAATCGAAGAAATCGCCCGCCTGTGTCTGAAAGACCGAACGGCTGCAGATCTCCCGGCGGATCGTTCCGCCCGTGGCCGGGAGGATCGCAATGCACCCCTCCTGCTCGACGGCGAAGCCACCGCCGCGCCGGAGGTAGGAATACACGACGCTGTCGCCATCGTGCGTCCACGTCGGCGCCGTCGGGCCGCCATCGGCGTAGGTGAGGCGCACCGGGATGGCGGGACTCAGCGGCTCGTCGAGCGAATCGTCGGGTGCCGTGAACGGCTCCTCGTGGGAGCAGGCAACCAGGAGCAGGAGGATCGGAAGCGTGATTCTCACGGGAGCGTCAGCCGCCAGAGGTCGGAGTCGAAGGTCTCGGGATCGAAGCGGACGCCGACGACGACCGAGCCGTCGGGATGTAGCACCGGCTTCGCGAGGCCGGGCGCAGCAACTTCGGTCATCGTGCCGGCGGACGGGTCGGCGACGTGGAATCCGCCGGATACCTGTGCCAGAATCCGGCCACCACCGGCCGAGACCGCGAAGGGCGTTGCCGGCGCGACATCGAGCGCCACCGATTCGCTCCCGGTCTCGAGCGAGCGGCGAAAGATGCGCGTATCGCCTTCGCGCGTGAGCAGGAGCGAGCCGTCGCCGTCCACGGCGACGCTCGTCGCCGACTCGGTTCCGGGAATCGACGACACCGTTCCGGAGCCGTCCGCGAGCAGGTGGACGATGCCGCCATTCACGAGGATCACGACAGGATCGCAGCCGGGGCAGGGTGAAACGATCTCTTCGACCTGTGCAAGGAAGACCAGGCCGGATTCACCCACCCAGTGCGGCTGCTCGATCGCGACATAGAACTTCCCGTCGGAACCCGTAAAGGGCAACCGCCGCAGGATCGGTCCCTCGAACGGGTCCTCGAGCGTCCCTGCGACCAGCTCGGTATGTTCGGCTACGCCGCCGAACGGAGTCGAGGCCGATCGGCGATAGGCAAGACGGCCACCGGCGGAGACGGCGGGCAGGTCGAGCGCGTCGATGGTGTCGCGATCGGCGAGCGACCGCCGGCAGATCTCCCGCACGCGCTGGCCGCCGGTGCGGGGAAGGATGCCGAGGCAGCGATCGAGCTCCGGATTTTCGGCGTGTATGTAGGAGTACAGGAGGCCGGATCCATCCGGCAGCCATGCCGGGTGGAGGTCGGGATACCCGGACAGGGTCAGGCGGGCCGGGTCGGTATCTGCAAAGGGAAAATCGGTCCGATGATCATCGACCGCGAAGGGCTCGCCGTGCGCACAGCCGGTCCCGAAGAGGACCAGCACGAGGGAGGAGCAGCGCAGCGCGATCCGGAGCGGGCCTTCCATGGGCGACGATTCCCTTCGTGGACCATTGGATTCGAGGGGGACGATTCCCGGGCCGGTGCGCGCACAGCCGGGGCTTGACCGGGACCCGGCTGCGACCACATTGCCTCTTGTAGACGGACACTCCTCCGTTCGCTCCTCATCGATCACCCTGCCAGACGAGGCTCCATGCTGAACGACTTCAAGACGTTCGTGATGCGCGGCAACGTAGTGGATCTCGCCGTCGGTGTGATCATCGGAGCCGCATTCGGTGCCATCACCAAGTCGCTGGTGGACGATGTCATCATGCCGCCGATCGGACTGGCGCTCGGCGGGATCGACTTCGCCAACATGTTCGCCGTGCTCAAGGAAGGGACCGCCGCACCGGCGCCGTACGCGACGCTCGCGGAGGCGAAGGCCGCGGGGGCGGTCACGCTCAATTACGGACTGTTCATCACGAGCGTCGTGACGTTCCTCATCATCGCGTTCGCGGTGTACCTCCTGGTCAAGGCCGTGAACCGGCTGCACCGGCCCGCCGCTCCGGCCGCGACCACGAAGGACTGCCCCGAATGCGCGATGGCGATCCCGCTCCTCGCGCGGAAATGCCCGCACTGCACCACGGTCCTCTAGGTGCCGGCTTGACGGCGGAAGGCATCAGCTTTATGATGCAAAGTAGATGAACCGGCCGTCGGGGGCCGCGCGCTCCGAGCCGCCCGCGCTCGGCGATCGGGCGATCGAGAATCTCTCGTTCATCCGCAGCACGATCGAGCGGGCCGCCGCGCCGTTCACGGCGGTGCCCGGGTGGGGCGGCGTCGCGATGGGCGTGAGCGCCCTCATCGCGGCCCCGGTCGCGGCGGCGCAGGATTCGGTGCGGGGCTGGGTCGGGGTGTGGCTCCTCGAGGCCGCGATCGCCATGGGGATCGGAAGCTTCGCGATGGCGAGGAAGGCGCGCGCACTCGGCGGTGCGCTCCTCGCGAAGCCCACGCGGCGGTTTCTCCTCAGCTTCACGCCGCCGATCGTCGCGGGCGCCATCCTGACCTATGTGCTGTATCAGGGTGGACTCGGCCGCGCGCTTCCGGGGCTCTGGCTCCTGCTCTACGGCACCGGAGTGGTGACCGGCGGCGCATTCTCGGTTCGCGCGGTGCCGCTCATGGGGCTCGGTTTCCTGGCGCTCGGCGCCGTCGCGGCACTCGGACCGGCGTCGTGGGGCGACGCGTTGCTGGCGCTCGGTTTCGGGGTGCTGCACATCATTTTCGGGGTTCTGATCGCACGGAGGCATGGTGGCTAGAAGCGGTGGCGCCGCTCGGCGCAGGCAGCACGGCGAAAGCCGGGAGCTCAGGGGAGAGACCGGCGGCCAGGCCGCGAGTCCCCTCGAGCTCGACCGGCTCATCCACGAGCGGCTCCGTCTCGCCATGGTGAGCGCGCTCGCGGTCAACGAGTCGCTGTCGTTCATCGAGCTCAAGGAGCTGCTCGGTGCCACCGACGGCAACCTGAGCGTGCATGCGCGGAAGCTCGAGGAAGCGGGCTATGTCTCCTGCAGCAAGCACTTCGATGGCCGGCTGCCGCGCACCGAGTTCACGCTGACGGCAGCCGGCCGTGCCGCACTCGACCGCTATCTCGACCACATGGAAGGCCTGATCCGCGCCGCGCGGGAAGGGTGACCTCTTTTTTTGCCGAGGAACTTTGCAATGCAAAGCACTTCACAGGATTCAGGGCTGCTGCACGTCGGGATGATCATGGACGGGAACGGTCGGTGGGCGGAGCGACAGGGCCTGCCGCGGGCAGCCGGCCATCGTGAAGGCGTCGACGCGGTGCGTCGTACGGTCGAAGCGGCCCCACCGCTCGGAATCGGGACGCTCACGCTCTTCGCCTTCTCGGCGGACAACTGGCGGAGGCCGGGCCGCGAGGTGCAGTGGCTGATGCGGCTCTTCCGCGAATACCTGCGACGCGAGACGGCACGCGCCGTGGCGGAAGGCGTCCGCCTCAGCGTCATCGGACGCCGGGACCGGATCGCACCCGGGCTCGTCGAAGCGATCCGGCGCGCGGAGGCGGCCACGGCCCACGGGCAGCGCCTGCATCTCAGGATCGCCGTGGACTACTCGGCACGCGACTCCATCCTGCAGGCCGCCCAGTGTGTGAGCGCCGGCACCTCGCTCACGCGCGAGTCGTTCGGGCGGCTCCTCGCCATCGCGGACCACGGCCGCACCGCGACCCCGGACGTCGACCTCCTGATCCGGACCGGCGGTGAGCAGCGCCTCAGCGACTTCCTCCTCTGGGAATGCGCGTATGCCGAGCTCGTCTTCGCGCCCTGCATGTGGCCCGACTTCGGTGCACCGGATCTCGCGGCAGCCGTGCATGCATTCCATCAGCGCGAGCGTCGATTCGGAGGCCTTCCCGCGCGCGAGCCACGAGTCGCAGCAGCGCCGAGGTGATCATGGATCAATTCCTCCGTCTGGCCGGCATGCTGCTCCTCATCGGGCTGCTGCTCACGCTTGCCGCTGCCCTCCTGGCCTCCGTGTACGCGATCGGCCGCGGCAACCGGCGACTGCTCCGGAACGCGCTCCTGATGGCGGCGGCCGCGACGACCGTGCATGCGATCCTCGTGCTCGCCGGGCCGCTGCTGATTCCTTCGCGTGTCCTCGCCGAAGGCAGCGAGGTCTCGTTCTGCGGATTCGACTGCCACCTCCACGTATCGGCACGGCGTGGCGCCAGCCCCGACGCCGTCGTACTCCGGTTCAGGAGCGACGCGGGCGCCGTGCCGGAGCATCCAGGATGGCTCCGGGTGCTCGCATACGATACGGAGGGTGTCTCGCATGAACCGCTCGACCCGATTTCCGCTACCCTGCTCGCCGCCGGCGACACTTTGGAGCAGACGCTCCGTTTTCCGCAGGGGGCGCGCATCGAGCGCGCCGTCGTGACCTGGCGCGAGTGGGACCGGTACCTCGTCCCCGGACCCGGGAACCCGCTCGTGCAGGCGCGCACATCGCTCGCCCTCGGGGACGCAGAATCGAACGGCAACGCCGACACGATCGTGCGTCAGGAGGAATCATGACCCGCGGCGACATGACCCCGGCCCGGCGGTCGCTCACCTGCCTCGGGCTGGGCGCGGCCCTCGGCATCATGGCCGACATCAGCCGCATGTGGATTCCGGACCGGCTCGGCACGGCCGCCTGGCTCGCACTCCTGCTCGCCGCGCTCCTGGTCCTGCTCGACTCGGAGGCAGACGAGAGCGGGCTCCCCCTCGCGGCGGCCGCGGTCGGACTCGGTGCGCTCGTGTGGCGGGATTCCCCGGCGCTGCACCTCCTCAATCTCGCGGCGATCGGCGGCTGCATCGTCGCCGGGTCGCGGATCGGTGCGCCACTGGTGCGGGGGGCCGGTGGCGTCCTGGCGTGGGTGCTCGCGTTCGTCGAGGCGGGCGCACATGCCGCGCTCGGCGCGGCCGCCGCGCTGTCGGAGTCCGCATGGATGCGCCTGCCGGGCGGACGAAACGTGCGCGGCGCGACCAGCGCCGTGTTCGGCCTGGTCCTGGTCGCTCCGGTGCTCGCCATCTTCAGCGCGCTCTTCGCGGAGGCCGACCCGCTCTTCGCCGACGGAATCGCGCATGCATTCCAGCTCGACCTGAGCGGGTTCGTGCCGCATGCCTTCGTGATCGGGGCGGTCGGCTGGGCGTCGGCCGGGTTCCTGCGAGGCGCGGTGCGGGGGAGCGCGATCAACGTCCCCGCCGTGCCGGGGGGCGGCTCGATCCCGTTCGCGACCGTCGGGACCGCCCTCGGATGCATCGCGTCACTGTTTCTGGTCTTCGTGCTGCTGCAGGCGAGATATCTGTTCGGCGGCGCCTCCCTGGTGGGAGCGGCGGGGACTCTGAGTTACGCAGACTATGCCCGGCGCGGGTTTTTCGAGCTGGTCGCGGTGACGGCGCTCACCCTCCCGCTGCTGCTCCTGGCCGACTGGGCGCTCGACCAGCGGAGCGGGCGGGCCCGGGCACGCTTCCGCAGTCTGGCGGGCTTACTTCTTGGGCTGCTTGGAGTGATCGTTCTATCAGCGCTTTCGCGCATGGCCCTGTACACGGGGATGTACGGGCTCACCGAGCTGCGCGTCTACGTGACCGCGTTCATGCTTCTTCTCTGTGCGGTCTTCGCCTGGTTCGGGCTGACCGTCCTGCGCGGGAACCGGAGTGGATTCATGCGCGGAGCGCTCATCGCGAGCGGGTGTGCCGTCGCGGCGCTCAACGTCATGAGCCCCGACGCGCTGATCGCGCGGGTGAACCTCGGCCGGCCTTCGGCGCAGATGCCGGTCGACGTGTCGTACCTGACATCGCTCAGTGCCGATGCGGTGCCCGCGCTGCTCGAGCAGGCCTCGACGCTCGACCGGCGGACGCGGTGCGAGCTCCTCGCGGAACTGCGAGACCGCTGGCTCGGTACGAGCGGCGACTTCAGCATCGCGCGGATCGAGGCGCGCCGGGCGCTCGAGCACGACGGACTTTCAATTGAAATGGAGTGCGCTCTTGAGTCTTGATCCGCCGTCGAGGACCGCATCGGCAGGGCTGGCGGGGCGGGCACGTCACTCCCGACATCGGGTCCTCGTGCCCGGCGGGCGCCGCGCGCACCGGAGCAGCCCGGTACGCACGCTGCGGCCGGCGGGGCTCCTCTTCGCGGCCTGCATCGGGATCGCGAGCGGACTGTACGACCTGCAGACGGGTCGATCGGATACGATGGGACTCTTTCTGGGTGGCGCCGCGTTCATCATGGCGCTCATCGTCCCCGCGGGCGCCGTGCCGCGGGCCATCGTGATGGGGCTCTCGATTCCCGCCGTCTATTTCGTCGCAAACGTTCTCGACGTCACGATTCCCTATCCGCCGATGCCGCACTATGCCGTGACGATCGCGGCGCTGGTGCCGGCGATGGCGGGAACGCTCCTCGGTCTCGGCGTGCGGAAGCTCCTGCCGAGCGGCGGTCCGGTCCGACGGACGCGGGTCTAGCCGTGGCGGTCGGCGCCCGCGCCGGCACCGCGGTGGTGACGGGCGCGTCGGCCGGGATCGGCCGGGAGCTCGCACTCCTCCTCGCTCGCGACGGGTTTCACCTCGTCCTCGTTGCCCGAGACGAACAGCGGCTCCACCAGCTTGGCGGCGAGATGCGGGAGCGGTGGGGCACCGGAACCACCGTCATACCCTGCGACCTGGCGGCGCCTGCCGGTGCACGGACGCTCGCAGCGGGTGTCGCTGCCGCCGGCCTCGAGGTCGACGTGCTCGTCAACAACGCCGGCATCGGCGCGGCGGGCGCTTTCAGCGAGGTTCCGCTCGAGCGACAGCTCGCGCTGCTGCAGCTCAACATCGTCTCGCTCACCGAGCTCGCCCACCGATGGCTTCCCGGCATGCTCGCGCGTGGCCGGGGGCGCATTCTCAACGTCGCATCGACCGCGGCCTTCCAGCCGGGGCCGTTTCTCGCGACCTACTATGCGAGCAAGGCCTACGTGCTCTCGCTGTCCGAGGCGCTCGCGGAAGAGACGCGCGGCAGCGGGGTGACGGTCACCGCGCTCTGCCCCGGCCCCACGCGAACGCAGTTCTTCGCACGCGCGAGCATGCGCGAATCCACCCTCGCACGGAACGCCGTGATGGAAGCGGCCACCGTCGCGGCGGCGGGCCACGCAGGGATGATGCGGGGGGACCGGATCGTGATACCGGGCTTCGCGAATCGCGCCCTGGGCGCGATCGTCCGGCTCTCACCGCGCGAGGTCGTCACGCGCGTCGTGGCGCGGCTCAACCGGACCCGCCGGCGCGATGATCGCGCTCCCGGGTAGGTCAGAAACCGATCTCGATGCCCAGCCGGATTCGCCGTGGCTCGGAGAAGAGCCCGCGGGTGGTGAAGGCAGCGTATTCCGCATCGGCCACGATCATCTGCTCTTCGGCGGTGAAGACCCCGTCGCCGTTGCCCCACCGCTGTTCCGCGCGGACGAGGGCAACGCAGTTCGGGGCCGCGGGGTCTCCGTTCACCGCAACCCAGCCGCCACACCCTCCTGCTGCCTGGCCGGCGAAAGTGAGATCGAGACTCGCGCCGGCCGCCACGCCATTGGCCTGGCCTTCGACGAGCCATTCGGAGGACGCGACCTCGCGCGCGCGCTGCAGAGCCGCATCGTTCGTCGTGGTTCCCGTCGCCGCGTAGACGCGGCGCACGTTGCGCCGCCCGAGCAGGTTGCGCACATCGAGATAGAGGCTCGCGCTCCGGCGACCGCCGATGCGCTTGACGAAGCGGAGGTCGAGCTGGCGAAAGGACGGGAGGCGCTCGCGCTCGAGCGTGGCACCCGGATCGCCGCACGGTTCATCCGAGAAGCCGAAGCCCGGGCAGGGGACGTACGGCGTTCCGCTGGCTGCGCGGAATGTGAGCAGGAGGGACCCGTCGCGCAGCAGGCCGCGGCCGCCGCCATCGGGCGCAGTGTATCCGAGCGTCGCCGAGACCATGTGCGGGCGCTCCCAGGCGGTCGGAAGCTCGACCGGCTCTGACTGGTCGAAGAAGGGAACTTCGGAACGAACCCGCTGCCATGACCAGGCGATCGTTCCGCGAAGTGCCGCGCTCCGCCATCCGAGCCTGGTCTCGACGCCCCGCGCCGTCTCCCTGCCGGCGCCCTGCAGCTGACGGACACCGACCTCGGCGTTCTGCCGGGTAGGGTCCCGAAGCGGTGCGACGACGACGAGCGGCACTGCCGTCGTCGCGCGGCGATACAGCGCGACGTCGCCCGTGAGCGCATCGGAAAGCGCATGTGTGACGCCCGCCTCGGCGGTCCACGCCCGCTCGAAGCCAAGGTCGCTGCCGTAGACGTGATCGAACGCGGTGATGGCGAAATCGGTGTTGATGCCGCGAAAGGACTGTGCGAGGTCCGGCATCCGCGCGGTGCGGGAGAGCCCCGCCCGGAGACGGGTCGCGTCCGATATGGCGACCTGGGCGCGGAGCGTCGGGCTCCAGGCGGTGTGCCGCTCGTCCTCCCGCATGACGACGAGCGGCACCGGCGCCCCGCGCAGGAGGAACGTGCCGTCGGCATCGGTGTAGCTGCTGATGCGGGGAAAGGGATGGTACGCCCCGAACGCCGGGTTGCTCCCGCCTCCGGGGAGCGCCGATACCGTGTCGAGCACCCAGGGACGGTCGCCGCCGGCGTTGAAGAAGTCGTAGCGCAGACCGGCGGCGACGATGAAGTCGCCGTAGGCGAAATGGTCTTCCGCGAAGATGGCGCCCCGGGTCGGGCGCTCGTCGTAGATGTTCGAGTACGCCTGTGATGTCAGGAAGTGGTCGTAGCTCGCGACCGAGTACTTCACGTACTCGCCACCGAGGGTGAAGTCCGAATTGGCCGACACACGCCAGGTCCCGCTGCCGGCCGCCACGGTGCGTTTCTCCTCGAAGAGCGATAGGAGTCCCACGGGGCCGCCCGATTCGTTGAACCCGCTGCCGGCATAGGGCCCGTCGTTGAAACGGTCCAACGTCCGATACTGGTCAGTGTTCTCGAGCTCATACGGGGAGCGCCGGGAGCCTGGCCGGTTCGTGCGGTAGTTGGCAATGAGCTCGGAATCGACGGGGAACGTCTCCAGGTCCCAGCGGAAATCGAATCCGCCGAGCATGAGCCCGCCGGCGGGATCGCGCGTTTCGGCCTCGCTCTCGGCGGTGAGCGGGGCAACGACGAGCATCTCCCGCTGCCGGGAGATCGATATGCGCCACGATCCGGTGCGGCGCGGCCCAGTCGGGCCGGAAATCGCGAGCCCGTAGACGCTCGACTCGCTCTGGCGCCCGAAGGCGTTCGCGGGATTGCTGATCGAGGAGTAGTCGAAAAGGCGATCGGTGTCGCGACCCCTCAGGAGCAGAGCGGAGAGGCGCGTCGTACGCCCGACCGAATAGTCGCCGGCGGCGGCCATCCGGTAACCGGATACCGCGGAGCCCGGCGTCCGCTGGCCACTGCACGGAGCATCATAGTTGGCGGCGATGCCCGGAACGGGGCTCTGGTCGAAGCGGTCGCAATCTCCGCGCGCGAGGCGCCAGGCCGGCACCGTGACCTCCCCCAGGCCCGCGACGGCCACGGTCGTGTCGACGCCGGCTGGCGAAAAAACCGGAACGAGCTCGGCGTCCGCGCCGGGCTCCACGGATTTCTGGCCGAAGAGCAGTCCGCCGAGGAAGACGCGCGAGGTACGGTCTTCCCGGCCGATACTGCCCTCGAAGCGATTGAGGCCGAGTCCGGACGTGAAGCGGTCGGTCTCCCAGGAGAGCCGGGACCCCCGTGCCTCCGAGCCGGGTGTCTCGAGCCGGAGCGCCGCGCTCCCGCTTCCTCCCGCCCATGCAGGGAGCGGTCCGGTCACGACGCTGGCGCCACCGATCGAGCCCGGCGCCGGCAGGTGAAGGACCCGGCGATGCGACGGAGTCATGTCGATGCCGTTGACGTAGACGGAGTGGCTCCCCGGTGCCGTACCGCGCAGCGACAGGCCCGCATCCGTGGCAGTCACGCCTGGTTCGAGCAGCAATGCGCCTGCGATGCTGTCCACCGGGAGCTCGCGCACGACGCTCCCGGCGAGACGGCGGCTCGTCGTCGCCGCGGCAGCGGAATCGGTGCTCGCGGTGTCCGCGGCCCGTGGCATCAGCCACTGCTGGGCGTTCGCGATTGCGGGCATGACGAACAGAAAGCAGCCGGCTGCGGCCAGGAGGCGCATTGCGCTCATCGATGGAATCCGGGACAGGGAATGAGGAGTAGATCGAATATACCCGAGGCATCCGCGGCTTCACCGCGCGGCCGACCACTTTCCCGGCGCCGATTGCTGATCGGGGCCGGCGCCGGCGCGCTCGCGCTCGGCGTCGATGCCTGCGGTATCGAGCCACCGCGCGTGGAGGTGACACGCCACGACATTCCGCTGCCGGCATCGGCCGCGGGCCTCGACGGGATGCGGATCGCGCAGGTGAGCGATACGCACCTCACGGGCAATCGCCGAGCCGCCGCCCGCGCGGCGGACCTGATTGCGCAGGAGCAGCCCGACGTCGTCGTGCTGACGGGGGACATCTGCGAGGACGCCGAGGGCCTTGCCGCATTGACCGCGCTGGTGCGCTCGGTCCAGGGCACCGTTGCGACTGCAGGGATCTACGGAAACTGGGAGCGCAAGGCGCACATCCCGGAGTCGGCGCTCGCGCGGGCGTACGAGCGTGGGGGCGGCGGGCTGCTCGTGAGCCGTTCGATTTCCGTGCCGCATGGCTCGGCGCGGCTCCGGCTCGTGGGTCTCGACGATGCGCGTTACGTCGGACCCGATCTTCGGCAGGCGCTCGCCGGACCGGGTGGCGATGCGGAGATCTGGCTGGTGCACTGCCCGCAGTATGCCGACCTGATTCCCGACGGCATCGCACCGCCGCTCGCTCTCCTGGCGGGGCACACTCATGGCGGTCAGGTGCGCCTGCCGGGATGGACGCCCTATACGCCTCCCGGGTCGGGGCGCTTCGTCGAAGGGTGGTATCGCGACGCGAAGGCACCGATGTACGTGAGCCGGGGCATCGGGACTGCGGTCGTGGAAGCGCGGTTCTGCTGCCGGCCGGAGCTGCCGATCTTCACGCTGCGCGCTACCAGGGCTGGGGCTCCCCCTGATAATCGATGAACGTGCCGGCGTCGCGGATTCCCAACCCGCCGATCGTCGCGAGGAGGCCGCGCACCGATTCCTCGGGTGAGAGATCGGCCGTCGGCCCGCCCATGCGGGTGCGGACCCATCCCGGCGTGATCGCCAGCACGACGATGCCTTCCGGCGCGAGTTCCGCGGCCAGCGCCCGCGTCATGATGTTGAGGGCGGCCTTGCTGGCGGCATAGGCATAATCGCCGCCGCCCGTCTTGCTCGACACCGAGCCGACGAGCGAGGAGAGATTGACGATCCGGCCCCGCGTAGAGGCGCGCACGAGGTTGAGGAAGTGCTGCGTCACGAGCATCGGCCCGGCCGCATTGACGCGAAAGACTTCGAGCAGCTCCTCCTGGGTCACGGTGTCGAAGAGCGTCGCATCGGGATCCCAGTTCTCCGACTGGTGCGAATAGGCGCCGGCACTGTTGACGAGGATGTCGATGGCGTCGACCTCTCCCTCGAGATCGGCGTGCGCCTCGATGATGGACTCCACGCTGCCGACGTCGAGCCGGAGCTGGATCAGTCGCGCGCCGTGCCCGGACGACGCGAGCGCGTCCAGCTCGGCCGAGGGCCGGCGGGTCGTGGCGATCACGCGGTCGCCACGCGCGAGCGCCTGGCGGGCGATCTCGAGCCCGATGCCGCGCGATGCACCGGTCACCATCAGCGTTTCCATCGGAGTCTCGTTTCGTGAGTGTCGAACGGGGGTCCAGTTGCTTTCTGGAGGGACAGGGTGCTACGCTGAACGTTCAACTATAGGGAGGGCCGAGCATGCGCGCACCTGTCCCGATCGCCGCGGCACTCGCCGTGATCCTCGCTGTCGGCGCCTGCGAGCGCGCCGCGCCCGAGGCCGATGCCGAGGCCAATGGCCGGCAGTACACCCAGTGGTTCTACGGCCAGGAATTCGACCAGCTGTGGGAGCGCTTCTCGCCGGAGATGAAGCAGACGTTCCCGACGGCGGCCGAGCTCGCGCGTTTCGCGGGGACCACGGCCGCCCAGCTCGGGGCGGAGCGGGGCACCCCCACGGAGCGGGTGTTCGAGGAGGAAAGCGTGACGGTCTATACCCGGCTCGCCTCGTTCGAGCGCGCTCCGCAGCCGGTCCTGCTCCAGTGGACGCTCGCGCGGGACGGCCGGGTGACCGGTTTCGTCGTGCGCCCTTCGACCGCCGACTCGCTGCCGCAGTAGCCGGTCAGTACACCCGGCCGCCGAGCGGGACATCGCGCTCGGGCGCGAGGAGCACGACGCGGCCTTCCGTATCCGGCAGGCCCAGCACCAGCACTTCCGATTCGAAGCCGGCGATGTTCCGAACCCCCAGGTTCATCGCTGCGACCACCAGCCGTCCCACCAGCTCGGCGGGCGAGTAGAGCGCCACGAGCTGCGCGCTCGAGCGCCGCTCGCCTTCAGGTCCGAAATCGATCCACAATCGGTAGGACGGCTTGCGTGCGCGCGCGTTGAGCTCCGCACGCACGATCCTGCCCACGCGCATTTCCAGCGTACCGAAGGCCTCGGTGCCGGTCATCCGAGAATCAGCTCACCGCGCAGCGTCGTCACCGCCTGCCCGGCGAGCCGGACGCGATCGCCCAGCACCGCCACCCTGATCACGCCGCCGCGCCGCGACGCCTGGAAGGCGGTGAACTCGGACTTTCCGAGTCGCTGCTGCCAGTAGGGGCCGAGGACGCTGTGTGCCGAGCCGGTGACCGGGTCTTCCATGACGCCCGCGCCCGGCCCGAACCAGCGCGAGACGAAGTCGTACTTGCCGGAGCCACGCGCCGTGATGATGAACCCGCGCACCGGTTCCTCCGCGAGGCGCATGAAGTTGGGTGTCAGCCGGCGCACCGTGCGCTCATCGGCGAGCTCGACGAGGAGATCGAAACGGCTCCGCTCGAAGCTGACCGGGGCGGCGCCGAGTGCGCCTTCGAGCCAGTCGGGCACCGGCTCGGGCGTGCTCGGGAGGGAAGGGAAGTCGAGCTCGATCCACCCGTCGCGCCGCTCCGCCGTGAGAATGCCGCTCCGCGTATGGAACCGGATCCGCTGATCGTCGCGCGCTTCGCCGGCTTCCCAGAGCGCATGCGCGCTCGCGAGCGTGGCGTGGCCGCAGAGGTCGACTTCGACCTCCGGCGTGAACCAGCGAAGGCTCCACTCCTCCGAGCCCGGCAGCCGCTGCAGGAACGCGGTCTCGGCGAGGTTCATCTCCGCCGCGATCGAGGCCATCAGCGCCTCGCCGATGGGTTGCTCGAGCAGGCATACGGCCGCGGGGTTCCCGGCAAAGGGGCGGTCGGTGAATGCGTCCACCTGGACGACACGCTGCAGCGTCATTCTCCCTCCTCGAGCAGTGCCTCGGCCTCGATCTCGACGAGCATCCCGGGCTCGATGAGCCGGCTGACCTCGACCATGCTGGTGGCCGGCCGGATGTCGCGGAACACCTCGCCGTGCGCGCGGCCGATCTCCTCCCAGCGGGAAATGTCGGTCACGTACATCCGTGTCCGCACCACGTCCCGCATCGTTCCGCCGACCTGCGCAAGCGCTGCCGCAATATTATCGAGTGCCTGCGCCGCCTGAGCGTATGCATCGCCGTGGCCGACGAGCTTACCATCGGCGCCGGTGGCAGTGGTGCCCGAGACATGGATGACCCGGCCGGCCCGTACCGCACGGGAATACCCCACGATCGGCTCCCAGGGCGTGCCGGTGGAAACGTGCTTTCTCATTGCGTCCATGCGTTGATGGGTGACCGCGCCTCACGGGTGGCGAGCGAGCGCGTCGAGGGCTGCGCGGTCGTACCAGCGGCCGTTCAGCATGACGCCGCGAATCGCCCGGGAATTCCGGATGTCGTCGAGCGGGTTGGCACCGAGCAGCACGAGATCGGCCAGCTTTCCGGCGGCGACGGTACCGAGTGAATCGGTCGCCTCGAGGAAGAGAGCCGGACTGAGGGTTGCGGCCTGGAGCGCTTCCAGCGGTGTGAGTCCCGCAGAGACGAGCAGCTCGAGCTCGTGGTGGAGGCTCCAGCCCGGAACCACGAACGGATTGCCGACGTCGGTCCCGGCGAGCATCGGCACCCGTGCGGCGCGCATCAGACGCACGAGTGCCTTCGCCTGGACGAACCGAGCCGGCGCGGCCGGATCGGGGACGTGCGAGGTATCGGCTGCCATCGCGCGCCACTGCTCGGACACCGCGGGCGTGAGACTCCGCATCGCGGACGAATCGAGCAGGAGCGAGTCGCCGAACGCTTCGGCCCATTCGACGGCGAGCGTCGGCACCTGCCAGGTGCGGTGCCGGGCAAACGCCGCGATGGCCGGTGCGCACCGCTCGGGGCTCCACGTCGCGGTCAGCTGCGCACCGCGCCGGTACCATGCGTCTCGCGACGGCGCCGCGAGGAACTCCGCTCGGATCGTGTCCTCGCGCTCCGAGCACGCGAAATCGAGCCCGTCGAAATGCTCGATGCTGCGCTGGCCCGCGGCCGCCACCTCCTCGGCGCGAACCGTCACAGGCACGTGTCCCACGACGGCGAGGCCTCGCCGCTTCGCTGCGTCGAGCAGCGCGAAGTAACTCTCGCGCGGCAGGAGATTGTACACCTTGATGAATTCGGCGCCGCCGTCGGCGAGGGAATCGGCGATGCGGCTCGCGGCGTCGGGCGATGGAATGGGAACGGACCCGCGTTGTGCCGGCCGCGGTCCGTCCACGATGGCGCCGTTCGCGATGAAGCGGGGGCCTGTGAGCGTCCCCGTCGCGATCTGACGCCTGATCGAGGCGACCAGCTCGAGGGCGGTGTCCGCGGTCGTGTGCATGTTGCGGATCCCCGTGACGCCGAAGGCCACGAATGTCGGCAGGTCCCGGGTCGCGGCTGCTGCCGAGTGCGTATGCATGTCCCAGAGACCCGGGATGAGGAAGCCGCCGGCCCCGTCCACGGTTCGTACGCCAGCGGGGAGTGGCGCTCGGGCATCGACGATCTCGGCGATCCGGTTGCCACGCACGACCACCGTCCGTCCCGAGGTCGCCGCGCCGCTCTCCATGTCGATCACCGAGACATTGCGGATCGCCAGTCCAGGCTCGCCGGTAACGCCCTGCGCAGGAGCGCGCGCGCAGCCGCCGGCCAGTGCAAGGGCCAATCCGGAGCAGACCGCTTTTTGACGCATCATCCGGCCTCCGTCGGCTGCAGAGACGCCTGCTCGATAGTGCAACGGGATGTCGGACATGGGATATACAGTCGCGGCGTGGGAAGTGCCACGTTGCGCGGATGAGCCGCGCGCGTCAGCGGGCTCCGCCGGGCCCGGACGCAGAACGGGGAGGCACCCGAAAGTGCCTCCCCGCCTTGCAGCCGCGATCAGACGTCAGACGTCGTCGCGGCCGGGATTCGGATCGAGCTCCTGCTTGGCCTTGCCCATCCCCTTCTGCATCTTGCCCTTGATCTGCTGGCCATAGCCCTTCAGCTGCTCGCTCTCGTCATCGGTCGCATCGCCGAGCTTGGAACGAACCTTTCCCTCGAGTTCCTTGGCGGCGCCCTTCACGCGATCGGCACTGCCTTCCTTATGCATGTCGCGATGGTCGGCCATCGATTCCTCCAGAGTTGGCGGCCGGGACACGATTCCCGGCACACCGTCAATCTGGAGAATTCCCGCGCCCGAGGCCGTGAGTTTCGTCACGGCTTTCCGGGTTACTCCTTCCGGGCCGATTCCGCGAGCGGGCTGGCCGGCGTTTCGGCATAGTGGCAGGCCGCCAGCGTGCCGTGGACCGGCCGGAGCCGCGGAACCTCGGTGCGGCAGCGCTCGCTCCGGAGCGGGTGGAAACACCGGGTGTGGAAGCGGCACCCGGGCGGCGGATTCGAGGGGCTGGGAAGGTCGCCGGAGAGAACGATCCGCGCGCGCTGCGCGGCCGGATCCGGCTCGGGAACCGCGGAGAGGAGCGCCTGCGTATACGGATGGTGCGGATCGCGCAGCAGCGCCTCGGTCGGCCCCGTCTCGATGATGTGGCCGAGGTACATGACGGCGATGCGGTGTGCGATCTGCCGAACCACCGCGAGATCGTGCGCGATGAAGAGATACGACAGCCCGCGGCGCTCCTGCAGGTCCCGGAGCAGGTTGATGACCTGCGCCTGCACCGACACGTCGAGCGCGGACACCGGCTCGTCGCACACGATGAACGCCGGCTCGACGGCGAGCGCGCGGGCGATGCCGATGCGCTGCCGCTGGCCGCCCGAGAACTCGTGCGGGTAGCGGTTCGCATAGCTCGCATCGAGGCCGACTTCCTCCAGCAGGGCGGAGACCCGCTCCCGGCGCTCGGCTTTCGTGCGCGCGAGCCGGTGAATCTCGATTCCCTCCGCCACCGCGTCGCCCACGGTCATGCGGGGATTGAGCGAGCTGTACGGATCCTGGAAGATGATCTGCATCCGGCGGCGGAGTGCGCGGAGCGGCTCCTTGCCGAGCTGAAAGATCGCCTGCCCATCGAAGACGGCCTCGCCGGCAGTCGGCTCCTGGAGCCGGATGATGGTGCGCCCGACCGAGCTCTTCCCGCATCCCGATTCGCCGACGAGCGCCAGCGTCTCTCCGCGCCCGACCTCGAACGACACGCCATCCACCGCACGGACCGGGGGCGTGCGCGCGGCGAACAATCCTTCCGACGTGTAGTGCTTGACCAGGTCACGCACGACGAGGAGCGGCGCCGTCATCGCGCAGCGACCCCGGGCGCGCGGCCCTCGGGCGCGCCGTCTTCGGCGAGCCAGCAGCGGATCAGGTGATCGGGCCCGACGGGCAGCAGCGGCGGCATGTCGGCGCTGCGCGGATGCACGATCGGGCATCGCGTCCGGAACCGGCACCCGGACGGCCAGGCGCTCGGTGGCGGCACGTTGCCGGGGATCGGCGAGAGGCGGCCGGCAGGGCCGGTCAACCGCGGCACGGAGGCGAAGAGCCCGCGAGTATACGGATGCGATGGATTGGCGAAGAGCGCGGCGGTCGGCGCGGACTCCACGATCTGTCCCGCGTACATGACGGCGACGCGATCCGCGCGCCCGGCCACGATCCCGAGGTCGTGCGTGATGAGGAGCACGGCCATGCCGTGCGACTCGCGGAGGCCATCGAGCACCTCGAGGATCTGCGCCTGCACCGTGACGTCGAGCGCGGTGGTCGGCTCGTCCGCGATGAGGATCTCCGGCTGGCCCGCGAGGGCGATGGCGATCATCACCCGCTGGCGCATTCCGCCGCTCAGCTGATGCGGATATGCCTTGAGCCGCGCGAGTGGATCGGGGATCCCGACCTCCTGCAGGAGGGCCGCAGCGCGATCGCGCGCATCCCGCTTGGACGACTTGCAATGTGCGTGGACCACCTCGGTGATCTGGCTCTCGACCGTGAAGACGGGATTGAGGCTCGTCATCGGGTCCTGGAAGATCATGGCGATGCGCCGGCCGCGGACCCGACGGAGCGATTCTCCCTCGAGCGCGAGGAGGTCGGTTTCGCCGAGTCGCAGGTGGCTGCCGTCGTCGATCCGCCCGGGGGGCGGAACGAGGCGGAGGATCGCCAGGCTGGTGAGGCTCTTGCCGCAGCCGGACTCGCCCACGAGCGCGAGCGTCCGCCCGCGCTCGAGCGTGAACGTCACCCCGTCCACAGGCGTGATGCGCGCGCCGCCGGGCTCGGGAAACGACACGCGCAGGTCCCGCACGTCGAGAAGGGGCGTCATGCCTTTCGCGGATCGAGGGCGGCCCGGAGGCCGCCGGCCAGGAGGTTCACCGAGAGTACCGTCGCAATGATGGCGAGCCCCGGAAAGATGCTCACCCACGGAGCCGTGGTGAGCACGGCGCGCCCGTCGTAGATCATGCCGCCCCACGACGGGGTGGGCGGCCGCACACCGAGGCCGAGGAACGAGAGTCCCGCTTCGAGCAGGATGACGTCGCCGACGGCGAGCGTGGCGGCGACGAGGAGCGGGCCGAGCGTGTTCGGCAGCAGGTGCCGAAACATAACGCGCCCGGGACCCGCGCCCAGCGCTTCGGCGGCGCGCACATAGTCGGATTCCCGGAGGCGAAGGACCTCCGCCCGGACGAGGCGGCTCGTGCCGAACCATCCGGTCACGCCGATGATGATCATGAGCGCGATGAGGGGCATGCGCTCCCAGGCGGCGAGCAGCAGCAGGAGCACGAAGAGCCGCGGGACGGCGAGTGCCCCGTCCACGAGCCGCATCAGGATGGTGTCCACCGCACCGCCCGCATAGCCGGCGACGATGCCGACGAGCGTCCCGAGCGTCGCCGACAGGACGACGGCGATCGTCGCGACCATGAGCGAGACTCGCGCACCGGTCGCGACGCGCGCCAGGACATCCCGGCTCAACTCGTCGGTGCCGAACGGCGAGAGCGCCGACGGCGGCTGCAGCGCTCCACGCACGATATCGGGCTGGGCGGCCGGGTCGGGAAGGAAGAACGGCGCGGCGACGCCGAAGAGTGCGATGGCACCGACGGCGAGCATGCCCGCACGGCCGCCGGGAGTGGCGAGCGCCGCGCGAAAGTACGAGGGTCGATCGTTCAAGGCCGCCGCACGCGGGGGTCGAGCGCGGTGTAGGCGAGGTCCGCCAGGAGCGAGCCCACGATGACGAGCCCCGTGACGAGGAGGCTCGCGCCCATGAGGAGCGGATAGTCGCGCGCGGCCACCGCATCCGCCGCGAGCGCGCCGAGGCCGGGCCACGCGAAGATCTTCTCGACGAACACCGAGCCGGCCACGAGGAGCGGCAGCCAGAGCCCGAACAGCGTCACGACGGGGAAGAGCGCGTTGCGCCAGGCATGACGCCAGTGCACGCGATGATCGTCGAGCCCCCGCACGCGAGCCGCGCCGATGTACGGCTGCTCGAGCGCTTCGAGCATCGCCGCGCGCTGGTACCGCATGGTCGCCCCGATGTTGACGGCGGCGAGCGTGAGCGCGGGGAGGACGAGGTGGCGCGCGATGTCGGCGAGGCGCTCGCCGGCGCCCGCGTCCCCAGGAAGGAACGGATCGCGCATCCCGGCGGCGGGAAGCAGGCGCCACTCGACGCCGACGAGCCAGGCGAGGACGAGCGCGAGCCAGAACGAGGGGGTCGCGTAGAGGACGAGGGACGCCGCGCCGAGTGCCCGGTCGAAGGCGCCGCGGCGGATCGCCTGGACCGCCCCGAGCCAGGCCCCGAGCCCGAAGGTGAAGAACAGGACGGTGCCGCCGAGGAGGAGCGAGGCAGGGAGGCGCTCGCCGAGGAGCGCGGTGACCGGGCGGCCATGCTCGATCGACGTGCCGAGATCGCCGCGGAGCAGGCCGCCGATGAACGCGGCGAATTGCGTCGCGAGCGGCGCATCGAGCCCGTAGCGCTCGCGGAGCACCGCCGCCTGGTCCGCGGTCAATTGCCGGTCTTCGCTGAGGCGCGCGAGCGGATCGCCCGGCGCGGCGCGCATGAGGAAGAAGACGAGCACCGAGGCGACTGCCGCGGTGACGATCGCCTGCGCGAGCCGCCCGGCGATCCAGCGCCCCATCTAGCGGGAGGCGCGATCCCGCGGAAGGTCCTGGCCCCGCCGCACCCGCCACTCGTGGACCATGAGCCACGGCGAGCCCGGTGTGACCGCCACGCGCTCGTACCGCCGGTGCACCGCGACGACCCCGACCGGGGCGAAGAGGAATGCGGCCGGCGCATCGGCTTCCACGCGCTCCAGGACCTCGCGCCAGATCGGCGCGACATCGCCGGTCGACAGGATCGCCCGCATCATCAGCGAGTCCACCACGGGATTGCAGTAGCGCGCGACGTTCGTGCCGCCCCGGCACGACCAGCTCTGGGTGAGACCGGCCGGAGTCGGGTCCTGGGTCGCGGAGCCGAAGCCGATGTCGAAATTCCCCGTGACGTGGCGCTCCTGCCAGACCGGCCGCTCGAGCACGAGCACCTCGAGCTGCACGCCGACCCGGCGGAGCTGCTCCTGTGCCTGCACCGCCATCTGGCGCCGCGCCGCGCTGGTCGACGGCACGTTCACGGCGAGCGTGAGCGGACGGCCGCCGCGATCGAGCAACCCGTCGCCGTTCGAGTCGCTCCAGCCCGCTTCACGGAACAGCCGGCGGGCGCGCGCGACATCCTGGCCCTCCGGCTTCGGAGCGAGCGCGCTGATCCAGAGCATGCCGGACGCCGGTCCGTAGGGGACCTGCGCATACGCGCCGAACACCGACTGGACCATCGCCGATCGGTCCAGGGCCGCGACGATCGCCTGGCGGACGCGCACGTCGCCGAGGATCGGGTGCGGGCGTGCGGAATCCCCGGGCGCGCGCTGGTTGAAGAGGAAGTACCCGATGCTGTTCGAGGGCGTCGTGACGAGCCGGATCTCACCGGTGGCGAGCAGGCGGTCGCGGTTGGCCAGCGGCGGGATCGCGCCGGAGAGGGCGTCGCCCTCGCCGCTCAGCATCATGTTGATGCGCGCGTCGGCGTCGGTCACGGTGCGGAAGACGAGGCGCGAGACGTCGGGGCGGCCCAGGAAATGGTCGCGCACCGCGGCGAGCTCGATGAACTCGCCCGGGACGTTGCGCACCCAGCGGAAGGGACCGCTGCCGACCGGAGCGCGCACGTAGGCACTTCGCAGCAGCTCGCCGGGCGGAATGCCCGCGACGAGATGCGCCGGGATGGGCGCCACGTAATGCGTGGCGTCGAAGAGCTGGTCGGAATAGGCGCTCCGGAAGCGGAACGCTACGCGGTGCTCGCCTTCCGCGCGCACCGACTCGATCTGATGAAGCAGGCCCGCGTGCACCGGCGCGAGCGTGCGATCGAGCGCGCGCTCGAAGGTGAAGACGACGTCTCGGGACGTCACGGGCGTGCCGTCGTGCCAGCGCGCCCGGCGGTCGAGATCGAAGACGAGGGTCAGCGAGTCCCGGCGGGACCAGCTCCGCGCGAGCTGCGGCCGGAACCCGTCGTCACCCGACATCGGGCGTCCCTGGGCCGGGATGGCAAGCCGGAGGAAGAGCTGGTCGGCGATGTCATTGTTGGCGGTCGTCTGATCGCCGATCGTCGGGACCGGGGCCGTCGCGTGTTCGCCGGTGATGATGACCACCGATCCGCCCTGCGCGGCGGCGGGGGCGGACAGCGTGCACAGCACGAGCGGCACGAGGGCGAGGCGAACAGGGCGCATCGTCGTGGCTCCGGATTACCTGGCGGTGGGAAGGACTCGTGGAATCTACGACCGGCGACGGATCGGTCAAAGCGGTTCAGCGTCGCCAGGTCCAGGAATCGGAGGAAAACTGCAACTCATGGGCCGCTGCGGCTTCGACGATGGCGGACGGATCCCCGAGGGTCGATTCCGTTTCGAGCGATGCGCCGATGGTGCGGGCGATGGCCGCCGCCATTTCGTCGAAAGTGACCGCACGGCCAAGCGCCGCGCCGAGCGAGGTCTCGCCGGACGGGGCGGGAGGCCCGGCGGAAACGGCCGCAACCTGCTCCTGGGTGCCGCCCAGGAGCACCGAGCCGTGCTGGAGGAGCGCCGTGCCCTGCCGCACCTGCGCGCTGCCGACGACCTTCCGACCCGCGACGAGCACCTCGCCACCCGCCGGAGCGGCGAAGCAGGCACCCGCATCCACCGGCTGCGCAGACGCCGGCGCCGCCGCCAGCCGCGGGAGGAGGCCGAACGAGGCAACGGCTTCCGCAAGCATCTCATGGATTCTGCGGTAAGCGGTTCGGAGGTCGCCGAACCAGTCGGCGGGACACGCGACGGCGTAGGTGAGCTCATTCGCGTGCCACACAGCCCGCCCCCCGGTCGGCCTGCGGACGACGCTCAGGCCGAGCGCCTCGATCCGGGATCGGTCGTATCGCCTGAGCGCCGGTTCGTTCCGGCCGAAGGACAGGGCGGGCGGGCTCCATCGATACAGCCGCAGCACCCCGAGCCCCCGCTCGGCTGCATCGAGGAGGGACTGGTCGATGGCCATGTTGCGGGGGGCGGGGTGGGGGGTGGGGTCGTACCAGAGACGGAAGGACGGAAAGACGGAAAGACGGAAGGGGTGCTCCGCCAGCGCGGCAGAGCCCCCGCCGTCGATCTTCCGTCCTTCCGTCATTCCGTCGTTCCGTCCCCTGGCGCGTCCGACCACCTACTCGTACGCCTCCATCCCGACACACGTGCACACGAGGTTCCGGTCTCCGTACGCGCTGTCCACCCGGCCCACGAACGGCCAGACCTTGTGCTCGCGCGTGGCGGCGGAGGGGAAGGCGGCGCGCTCGCGGGAATAGGGGCGATCCCAGGTGTCTGCGGTCACTTCGGCGAGCGTGTGCGGCGCGCCGGTGAGGAGGTTTCGCTCGCGATCGGCGGTGCCGCGCTCGATCTCGGCGATCTCCTCGCGAATGGCGATCATCGCGTCGCAGAACCGGTCGAGCTCCTCCTTCGACTCGCTCTCGGTCGGCTCGATCATGAGCGTACCGGCCACCGGGAACGACACCGTCGGCGGGTGGAAGCCGAAATCGATGATGCGCTTCGCGATGTCCTCGACCTCGATGCCGGCGCTCCCCTTGAATGGCCGGGTGTCGATGATGCACTCGTGGGCGATCAGCCCGTTGGCGCCGCTGTAGAGCAGGTCGTAATGCCCCTCGAGCCGCTTGGCGATGTAGTTCGCGTTGAGGATGGCGAACTTCGTCGCTTCGGTGAGGCCCTCGGCGCCCATGAGCGCGATGTACGCCCACGAGATCGGCAGGATCAGCGGGCTGCCCCACGGGCCCGCGGACACCGCACCGGCCGGGGCGGCGTGACCCAGGTCCACGACCGGGTGGCCGGGCAGGTGAGGCGCGAGGTGCGCCGCGACGCCGATCGGCCCCATGCCTGGACCTCCGCCGCCGTGCGGAATGCAGAACGTCTTGTGCAGGTTCAGGTGACAGACGTCGGCGCCGATGTCCGCCGGCCGGCAGAGGCCGACCTGCGCGTTCATGTTGGCGCCATCCATGTACACCTGGCCGCCGTTCTCGTGCACGATCCGGCAGATCTCGCGGATCGACGCCTCGAAGACGCCGTGCGTGGAGGGATACGTCACCATCAGCGCCGCGAGCGTGTCCCGGTGCTGCGCCGCCTTCTGCCGCAGGTCCTCGACGTCGATGTTGCCGTCGGCGTCGCTCCGGATGGCCACCACCTTCATCCCGGCCATCACCGCGCTCGCGGGATTGGTGCCGTGCGCGGACATCGGGATGAGGCAGGTGGTCCGGTGTCCCTCGCCGCGGGCGGCATGATACGCCCGGATGACGAGGAGGCCGGCATACTCGCCCTGGGACCCGGCGTTCGGCTGCAGCGACACGCGCGCGAAGCCGGTGATCTCGGCGAGCTGTTCCTCGAGCTGCGTGAAGAGCATCTGGTAGCCCTGCGCCTGGTCGCGCGGGGCGAACGGGTGGAGGCGATTGAATTCGCGCCAGCCGATCGGGAGCATCTCGGTCGTGGCGTTGAGCTTCATGGTGCACGAGCCGAGGGGGATCATCGCCGACGTGAGCGAGAGATCGCGCCCCTCGAGGCGACGGAGGTAGCGGAGCATTTCCGTCTCGCTCCGGTACTTGTGGAAGACCGGATGCGAGAGGTAGGCGCTCTTCCGGCGCAGCGCCGCGGGAACGGCGGTGTCGGTGCGCTCGCCCAGGTCGTCGAGCATGAACGGCAGCGCGTCGTTCACGGAGAAGATGGTGATCAGGTCGGCGAGGTCGCCGAGGCTCACCGTCTCGTCGAGGGCGATGGAGACGCGCGTCGGCGAGAGGACGCGCAGGTTGATGCGCCGTGCGCGCGCCGCATCGACGAGGCGCGAGACCGCCCAGCGCTCCACCTCGATGGTGACGGTGTCGAAGAAGTACTGGTGCACGACCTGGTAGCCGAGCCGGCGGAGCGCGTTCGCGAGCAGCACCGCGCGCGAATGCACCTGCTCGGCGATCCGGCGGATCCCGTCGGGTCCGTGGTAGACAGCGTACATGGCCGCCATCACCGCGAGAAGCACCTGCGCCGTGCAGATGTTGCTCGTCGCCTTTTCCCGCCGGATGTGCTGCTCGCGGGTCTGCAGCGCCATGCGAAGGGCGGGACGCCCGTTCGTATCCTTCGACACCCCGATGATGCGTCCGGGCATGTTGCGCTTGTAGGCATCCTTCGTGGCGAAGAACGCCGCGTGCGGGCCGCCGTAGCCCATCGGCACGCCGAAGCGCTGGCTGTTCCCGACGGCGATGTCGGCTCCCCACTCGCCTGGGGGCGTGACGAGGGCCAGCGCGAGAAGATCGGTGGCCGCCGTGACGAGCGCACCGGCCGCGTGCGCCCGCTCGGCGAGCTGCCGGTAGTCCACGATCTCGCCGTCGGTGGAGGGATACTGCACGAGGCACCCGATGACGCCGTCCGCGAACTCGAACGACTCGGGGTTCGCGACGATGATCCGGATCCCCTTCGCCGCGGCGCGCGTCTGCACCACCGCGATCGTCTGCGGGTGGCAGCGCTCGTCCACGAGGAAGGTGAGCGTGCCCTTCGCCGACGACATCGCGGCCGTGAGCTGCATCGCCTCGGCCGCGGCGGTGGCCTCATCGAGAAGCGACGCGCTCGCGATCGGGAGCGCCGTGAGATCGGAAACGACGGTCTGGAACGCCAGCAGCGCCTCGAGCCGTCCCTGGGCGATCTCGGCCTGATAGGGCGTGTAGGCCGTATACCAGCCGGGATTCTCGAGGATGTTGCGCAGGATCACGGGAGGCGTGAAGGTGCCGTAGTACCCCATCCCGATGTACGAACGGAAGACCTGGTTCTGCGCCGCCATGGCGCGGAGCGCCTGCAGCACTTCGCGCTCGCTCCGTCCCGGGGGGAGGGCGAGCGGTCGGCGGAGCCGGATGTCGTCGGGCACGACGGCGTCGATGAGGGCATCGAGCGAGTCGTAACCCAGGGTCTCGAGCATGTCGCCGACGTCGGCGGCTCGGGGGCCGACGTGGCGGGCGGCGAAGTGGGTCTGGCGCGCGGAAACGAGCTCGGCGGGTGCTGCCGCGCTCCTGCGCGCTGCGGGGGCCGGGGTGGCGGTGGTCATCGAATGCTGCTCCTGCTGCGAATGAGTGCCGGGCGCCGCGGCGGCGTCCGAAGTACGGACGCCCCGTGGAGTCTCCTCCCGGGGCGTCGGCTGCTCTGTTCCATTTCCCCCCGCACCCTACTCGCCGATGTGCGCGCGGTAGGCTCCGGCGTCGAGGAGCGAGGCGACGGCGCCGGCGTCCGAGAGCCGCACCTTGACCATCCAGCCGTCGCCGTACGGATCGCGGTTGACGACCGCGGGGTCCGCATCGAGCGCGCCGTTGATCTCGACGATCTCCCCGGCGAGCGGCATGTAGAGCTCGGACACCGCCTTGACCGCCTCGATCGTCCCGAACGGCTGATGCGCCTCGAACGTCTCGCCGACCCTCGGAAGGCTCACGTAGACGACGTCGCCGAGCTCGCCCTGGGCGTAATCGGTGATCCCGATGGTGACGACCGCCCGGTCATCGCCCTGGCGCACGTACTCGTGCTCGGCAGTGTAGCGGAGATCGCCCGGAACGTTGGACACGAAGACTCCCGGATGAGGGTTGGGCTGCGGAGAGGATAGAGTCGCCGCTGGGGGAAATCAAGCAAGAGCGGTGAGTGCGCGCCAGACCGCGGAGGAAGCCCGTTCCAGTGCCTCGAGGTCCCCGTCGTTGTCGATCACGAAGCGGCTTCGCGCGCGCTTGGGGCCGGAGGGCGCCTGCGCCGCGATCATGGCCTGGGCCGTCGTCCGGTCGAGCCCGCGAAACCGGACGAGCCGCTCCAGCCGGAGCGGCTCCGGAGCGTCCACCAGCACCACGGCGTCGAATGCCTCGGGACGGCCCACCTCGAAGAGCAGAGGGATGTCGCTCACGACGATCGCGTCGCCCCGCCCACGAGCTTCCTCGACGAGTTCGGCGCGCCGGCGCTCGACTTCGGGATGGACGAGGGCGTTGAGGTCGGCGAGGGCGGCCGGGTCGGCGAAGACGAGCGCGCGGAGGGCGGGACGGTCGAGCTCGCCGTCCGCCCGGAGAACACCGGCCCCGAACCGGGAGACGATGCGGGCGAGGAGCGGAGCATCCTTCGCCTGGAGCTCGCGCACCAGCTCGTCGGCGTCGATGACCGTCGCGCCCCAGTGCCGGAAGAATTCGGCGACGATGCTCTTGCCGGAAGCAATGTTACCCGTGAGGGCGACGGAGAGCATGGAGGGATGATAGCGGCTTCATCCCGCCACCGCCTCCCGGAGTCCGAGCACCGCCTGATCTTCGTCCGCGCGCGGCACCGCGTGGCAGTGGCGGCAGCGGGCCTCGTAGCTCTCGCGCCCGCCCACCATGATCGTGGGAGAGTCGTAGCGCGCGGGCCGGCCGTCGATGAGGCGCTGGTTGCGGCAGGCGAGGTCACCGCAGACGACGCAGATGGCGCGGAGCTTGTCCACCGTCTCCGCGATGCACATGAGCGAGCCCATCGGGCCGAACGGCTCGCCCCGGAAATCGGTGTCGGTGCCGGCGAGGATCACGCGCTTGCCGCTCGCCGCGAGCGCCGTGACGACCTCGACCAGCCCCTCGTCGAGAAACTGCGCCTCGTCGATCGCGATGATGTCGCTGTCGGGACGCACCTGGCGGAAGATTTCGGCGGACGAATCCACCGGCGCCGCGTCGAGCTCGGTCCCGTTGTGGCTGGCGACGCTGTAGAGCCCCGCGTACCTGCTGTCGAGGTGCGACTTGAAGACCTGCACGCGGCGCCGCGCGATGATGCCGCGCCGCACTCGGCGGATGAGCTCCTCGCTCTTGCCGCTGAACATCACGCCGCTGATGACCTCGATCCAGCCGGGACGGGAGGGTTGGTGCATATCGATCCTCTGGCGGGGGCGGGAGAGATTAAGCCGCGGCGGGAGCGCGGTCAAGCGCCGATCGAGCGATCTTGCGGCGACTCGCGACAGCGGGGCATATTGTCGCCCCGCTGGAGCCGCGAATGCCGCCCATCCGTCAGGAGCGCGCCGTGAACAGGCAGGACATGATCGACGCAGTCGCACGGAAACTCGAGAAGTCGAAGGCCGCGGCGGCGGAGATCGTGGACCTCTTCTTCGCGACCGACGGGCTCATCGCGACGGAGCTCAAGCGAGGGGGCAAGGTCCAGATCAGCGGCTTCGGCAACTTCGAGCCCCGCAAGCGCGCCGCGCGGAAGGGCCGCAACCCCGCCACGAACGAAGTGATCAGCATCAAGGCGTCGGTGGTGCCGGCGTTCCGGCCGGGGAAGGCGCTCAAGGACACCGTCAACCGGCGGCGGAGCGGTTGATTGCTTGTATTTCGACACGAAGGCACGAAGGCACGAAGCCGCGAAGGCATGAAACGCGCCCGGTCTGTCCGACCCGGGCGCGCATTTTTTTCTTCGGGCCTTCGCGGCTTCGTGCCTTCGCGTTCGACAAGAAAGCTATGCCGGCCGGCGCGGAGGGCGGTTGCCGGAGGGGGGCTTTCGGGGGCCGGTGCGGTCTCGGGGGCCGCTGTGGTCGCGGGAGGTGGGGCGATCGCGGGTCTGGCCGCGGTCGGCGCGGGCCGCGAGGCGCTTGCGCCGGATGGTGATGCCGTTGAGGGCGCCGGCGATCCGCTCGACGTCCGCAGCCGGCACCTCGATCAGCGAGAACGAGTCCTTCAGCTCGATCCGCCCGATGCTCGCGCGATCGATGCGCAGCTCCTTCGTCATCGTCCCGACAAAGTCGGCGGCAGTGGCGCCGTCGTTCCTGCCGATGCCGACCCAGATCTTCCCGGTGGCGGCCTGGGCCTCCGCCGGGGCCGCCGCACCAGCCGATGGCGCCGCCGCAACCGTCCCTCGTTCGAGCCAGAGCTCGTACAGCGCGGCAGCCACCGCCGATGGATCGTGCCGCTCGAAGAGCGGGGCGAGCGCGAGGAGCGCGTGCTCCGGCGCACCATCGGTGAGCCGGGCCGCGATCGTCGCGCGTCGCTTCCCGGCCTCGCGCGTCGCGACGTCCACCTGGCCGGGCACCCGGATCGCACTCGCCGACCCCGCGATCCGCGCGACGTACTGTTCGGTCCCCGCCGGGACGAGGAGCACCACGCTTCCCGCTGCGCGAAGCTGCGCCAGGCGCCCGGCATCCGGCAGATCGAAGGCGATCACCAGCTCGGCGGGCGGCGCGTCTCCCGTGGCGAACCGGACTGCGTCATCGCCGAGCGGCACGGCGCGCGCGATCTCGCTCTCGTAGCTTCGGTCCGCGGCCCAGATGGCGACGGATGCGGGATCGAGCAGCTCGACGAGCTCGGCCAGCGCCTGCACCCGGCGTTCCCACCCGACCGAGGCCGTGCGCACTGCGCCCGAACCCGGGGCATCCGGACCGGCCGGCGTCGTCGCTGCCACGGTGAGCGCTTTCCGGGCGTAGCGTTCGACGAGGTCCGCGGCACGCTCGGGCAGCGACGTCACCACGACCCGCTGCGCATCCTTCGGCAGGTCGTGCATCAGCTCGGTGAGCGCGTCCGCATCCTCGAGGCGCTCCGGCCAGGCGATGAAGACGGCGCCGAGCGTTTCCGGCTTGAGCGCGGAACGGCGGAGAAGGGAAAGCGCCGTGTCGGGCGCGGTGATGAGGACATCGAGCGCGCCGGCACGGAGCCGGCGCAGCGCCCGGGCCTCGCCGCGTGCGGCCTGGACCCGGAGCGGAAGCTCGCGGGCGAGCCGGTTGACCAGGGCACCCCAGGCGTCGATCTCGGCGGCGGGAACGAGGAGGAGCAGCTGCGCTCCGTTGCCGCTGCGGCCGAGGAGGCCGGCGAGGGCCGGCGCCGAGTACGCAGGCGACGGCGGCGTCACCGCGACGAGATTGTGTCCGCGTGCCGCGGTCGGCGCCATGTCGCGCGCCATCGCGCTGCCCGCGTCCCACCCCATGGCGTCCAGTGCCCCGGCGGCGGCGGCCGCGACGTGCAGTTCCTCGAAACCCACGATGCCCTCGATTCTCAAATAGCGTTGCGGAAGAGCGCCAAACTTAGCCCGGTCGGGACCGCGTGTGGAGCCCGTCGGCGGTTGACTTCCCCCGGCCCACTTGGGAGAATTCCGCAGTCGCCCTCTCCCACTCTCCCGGACCGCGCATGCCAGACCCGCTGTCGCTGAACATCCAGCACCTCAAGGCCTCCGAAACGATCACGATCAGCAACGAGGCGAAGCGCCGGAAGGCCGCGGGCGAGGATGTCTACGACCTGAGCGTCGGTGAACCGGACTTCGATACGCCCGCGGTGGTCGCGCAGGCGGGCATCCAGGCGATCCAGAAGGGCCTCACCCGCTACCCGCCGAATGCCGGCATCGCCGAGCTTCGCACCGCGATCGCCCGCCAGCTGTCGATGCTCTCCGGCGGCCGCCCGGTCAATGCCGACAACATCGTCATCAGCTCCGGCTCGAAGCAGTCGCTCTTCAATACGTGCTTCGCGCTCTTCGGTCCGCACGACCGCGTGCTCATCCCGGCGCCTGCGTGGGTCTCCTATCCGCAGATCATTCATCTCTGCCGCGCGGAGCCGGTGCTCGTGCCGGGAGACATCGAGTGGGGGCTCAAGGTCAGCGTACGGGACCTCGACCGCGCCTACTCGAAGCTCACGAAGGGGCTGATTCTCTGCTCCCCGTCCAATCCGACGGGCTCGGTCTACACGCTGGCCGAGCTGCGCGCCATCGCCGAGTGGGCGCGGAAGCACGATGTGTGGATCATTTCCGACGAGATCTACCGGCGCATCTACTATGGGCCCGGACCGGCGCCGTCGGTGCTGGACCTTCCCGACGAGCTGCTCGAGCGCGTGGTGGTCATCGCCGGCGCCAGCAAGGCGTACGCGATGACCGGCTGGCGGATCGGCGCGGCGCTCGCCCCGCCGCATCTGGCCAAGGCGATCGCGGCGCTCCAGTCGCATACGACCACCGGCGCGAATCATCCGGCACAGTGGGCCGCCGCCGCTGCCTACAGCGACGAGCGCGTCGAGGCCGATCTCGAGCGGATGGTCGCGGCGTTCCGCCGGCGCCGGGACTACATCGTCGGCCGATTCCGGTCGGCCGCGCCCGGGATCGAGTTCGTCGAGCCGCACGGGGCCTTCTACTTCTTCTTCCGCGTGGACGGCATCGTCGAGGGCTCGCCGATGGGCGGCGCGAAGTTCTGCGATCTCCTCATGCAGGAGGAGGGCGTGGCCCTCGTGCCGGGCTCGGCGTTCGGCGACGATCGGTGGGTGCGCATGACGTATTCGGTCGCCGACAAGGTGCTGGAGACGGCGCTCGACCGGCTCTTCCGATTCATCGATCGCCTGGCAGCCGTTCCGGCGGCGGAGGCACGCTCGTGAGCATCGACGCCCATATCGAGCCGCTCGGCGGCAAGCTCCCCACCATCGCGTGGCGCTGGGATCCGGAGACCGACATCCTCTCCGGAGCCTTCAAGGCGAGCCGCAAGGTCGGCGGGCTCACCGGGTCGGTGGAGCTGAGCGACGAACAGGGATCGGTGGCGGTGCTCGACGTCGCGGACGGCGTCATCTGCGGCATCGACATCGTCGTCTGGCCCGAGGTGGCCACCGCGCCGAGCCTCGCGGTGCCGGCGCAGCTCACGGAGGGGCGCGTGGTCGTGGCCAAGCGGCCGTCGAAGCCGGGCATCTCGTCGATGGAGGTGGATACGGCGCTGAGCGTCAGGACGGATGCGTCGGAGAGCGTCTTCCACCTGCGCATCGGCTCCGAGCGGCAGGTCGAGGTGATCCGTGCGGCCGACCATCTCTACATCGAGGTGGACGAGCAGGGTGTCCTCGCCGGCTTCTGGCTCACGGGCGTTCCGCAGTTTCCGGAGTTCGACGACGACTGACCCTCCGGACGCTCAGCCGCGCGCGTCCGACCCTGCGAGCGCCAGCAGCACCGACCGCTCGGATTCGAGCACCGATCCCGCCGCCTCGCGCATCCACCGGTACAGCAACTCCACCCCGGTTCGAACGGCCGTCGTCGGCTGCCAGCCGGCGAGCGTGGCGAAGAGCGACGAATCGGAGACGTAGTACCGCTGGTCGGCAGGCCTCCACTGCTCGTACTGCACCCGCGGGGGCTCACCCGAGAGGCCGGCGATGAGCGGCACCAGCTCACGCGGGCTCAGCGTCCGCTCCGGACCTCCCCCGATGTTGAAGGCGCGCCCCCGCAGGATCCCGATCTTCTCTTCCGCCAGGATCATCGCCCCGACCGCGTCGTCGACGTAGAGAAGGTCGCGGACCTGCCGGCCGTCGCCATACACCGTGACCGGCTTTCCGCGCAGGGCGCGCTCGAGGCACTCGGCGACCCAGCCGCGGCCCGGGGCACCGGTCTGGTACGGGCCGTAGACGCAGCTGAGCCGGAGAACGACTGCCGGCAGGCCGAAGTTGCGGGCGTAATCGAGCACGTACTGCTCGCCCGCGCCCTTCGAGCACCCGCTGGGCCCGTAGAAATCGAGCGGGTGCGTCTCCGAGATCCCCGACCGGAGGAGCACCGGATCCTCCGGCTCGTACCGGTCTCCGGCCGCGCGCAGCGCGACGTCTTCGAGCGGCCCGTAGACGCGGCTCGTGGACGCATGAATCAGAGTGGGCGGATTCGGGGCCAGTCGGATGGCCTCGAGCAGGTTGAGCGTGCCGCGGGCGTTCGTCTCGAACTGGCCGACCGGGTCGTGCGTCCCCGGATCGGCGAAGGGCTGGGACGCGAGGTGGTACACCGTGGCACAGTCGGCCACCGCGCGGCCGAGCGCGAGCTCGTCGCGCACGTCGGCGGCGAGGACCTGGGTGTCGTCTCCGTGTGCCGTGCGGAGGGCGCGGAGATTATGCTTGACGCCGGGGCGCGAAAAGTTGTCGAAGATCACGACGCGACGCCCGTCCGAGAGCAGGCGATGCGCCAGGTTCGTTCCGATGAAGCCGGCGCCGCCGGTGATGAGGACCGGCCGTCGATCATTTCGCTCGTGCACGCGCGCTCCGGGGTCGCGGTATTCCGTTTGCGCAGTGTGTCCGGTCGGCTACCTTCCTGTCTGTGAGCGTCATCACGGCTATCCGGCAACTCGCCGCGCGCCTCCTCCCGCGCTGACTTTCGATGTTCACCACACTCGCGATGCGGTGCCGAAAGCAGCTTGCCGCCGCTGGCCTCGCGCCTGCGGGCGGACTGCCTGCGTCGTTTGCGGCCGACTCGGAGGCGTCGATCAAGCCGGCACGTCTGTTCGAGGGTGCCGCGCTCGGCTGGCACGCGCTGGGCGAGCCGGTGGCGTTCGACGAGCCGGTCGCCTTCCTCGACGGCGCGCAGCGCATGGAGGTGCTCGGCTATGCCGGATCGGCGCCGCTCGCGCTCGCGGAGGTGAGAGCGGCGGTGCGCGAGCGCGCCGGTGGCACCTTCAAGACGGTGGTGCGCGAGCGACAGGCGTACCTGGTCGGGCGCCGGAGCGCGATCGACGCCGCCGGTGGCCCGCCCGACGGCGTCGAGGAGCTCGAGCTGCCCGACGGGACGGCGCATCCGTTTCGTGATCTCGCCGAGGTGCGCCGCGCCATCGACCGGGTTCGCGGCAACCTCGAGCTGGCGGCCGCCGACAGCTTTCGCCGCATGACCGACGGCTGGCTCATCATCGACGGCTCCCTCAGCGGCAGTCCCTCACTGGCCGAGGACCCTCGCGCGATCGGGATCGTGAAGGGCCACGCGACGCTTCACTTCGACGGCGCGGATCTCGAGCGCTATCTGCGGCTTCCGAACGGGAGCCGGACCAGTCTGTTCGAGCCGACGCCGGGCTATCGCCCCGTGGTGGCGTGGGGACTCCGGCTCTGGCCGTGGGAGGATCGCGATCTCTTCCACGGGCTCGTGCGGGTCGAAGTCGCCCCGATCAATGGCGAGCCGCTGCGTGCCGACCGCATCGCGCGCGGGGTCCTCGCCGAGCGACTCCCCGTGAGCGGTGGGCCGCAATGGGACCGCCTCCTCTACGGCACCCACACCGTGCAGCAGTTCCTCCGCGCGGAATGACAGGATCTCAGTGACGCAAGGCGCGATCGGTCGTGTCGTGGCGACGGAGCTCAAGCCGTCGACGCCGCACCAGTTCTACTTCTGGACGGCGCGGGAGAGTGCCGTCGGCATCGGTGCGATCGTGCGCGTGAGCGCCGGGGACCGCACCGTCTACGGCGTCGTCACCGACGGGTCGGCGTACTCCGATCTCACGACGCCGATGATGGACGTGCTCGGGGCCGACGGCGATCCCGCGGCGCCGCCGGCCCCGTCGGCCCGATCGGAGATCCGGCTCTATCTCGCGTCGGTGCTGCGCCAGGAGCCGGCCGAGCCATTGCAGCCGGTCCCGATCGGCCAGGTGTACCTCGCCACCGATCAGGATGTGGCGCTGGCGCTTCGAATGGAGGGATACACGGTCGGAGAGCGCGCGACCGGCATTCCGGTGGGCGTGTACGCGGCAGGCGGCCTCGAGTCGCCGGTTTCGCTCGATTGCGATTTCCTCCTCGGGCCCGAAGCCGCACACCTCAACATTTCCGGCGTCTCGGGCCTGGCGACGAAGACGAGCGCAGTCGAGTTCCTCCTCACGAGCATCTTCCAGACTTTTCCCGCCCACAAGGGAAGCGTCGCGGCGGTCTGCTTCAACGTGAAGGGGCCGGACCTCTGCTTCCTCGACCAGCCCGCAGCGCTCGGACCGGTCGACCAGGGCCTCTATGAACGGATGGGCCTCGCGGCGGCGCCGTTTCCGGACGTCCGCTACTTCGCTCCCTTCCGTCCCGACGGCGTCAACCTCAACACCCTCCGCACCAACGAAGCGCTGGCAGACAACACCGAGCCGCTCGTCTGGGGCCTGCGCGAGGTGCTCGACTTCGCCGAAGTCGTGATGAACAAGGACGACGTGGACGCGAAGGCGGATGCGTTCATCGATTTCCTCGCCGAGCGCGTGGTCGGCCGCGAGTTCTACGATCCCTCGCTCCGGAACAAGGCGTTCCAGGTCCAGAGCTTCGCCGATCTCGACGAGTTCTTCCGCGCCATCTTCGACTTCATGGAGGCGCTCGGCAAGGGCGGGGAAGTCTGGCGCACGCACCACGTCGCCACGATCCGCAAGGTGCGGAACCGCCTCAGCAACATCAGCACGCGATCGAAAGGTCTCGTCACCGACGACGGCGGCGTCAACGACCTCCCATGGGGCACCTTCTGCGACCGGAGCGTGCAGGTGATCGACGTGGCCGGGCTCGACCCACTCGCCCAGGACCTCGTCTTCGCGCGCGTGGTCTCGAAGCTTCGCGAGCACCTCGAGCGTCGCGACCTCGGTGTGGACCATGTCGTGGTCTTCGTGGACGAGCTCAACAAGTACGCGCCCGCCGACGGGCCCGATACCTACGTCCGGAAGATGCTGCTCGATCTCTCCGAGCGCGGACGCTACCTGGGCCTCGTGCTGTTCTCGGCCCAGCAGTTCCGCTCGCAGGTCCAGCGGCGGGTGGTCGGCAATGCGGGGACATCGGTGTTCGGGCGGATGGACATGGATGAGCTCGCGACGCCGCAGTATTCGACGCTGTCGCCCGCCACGAAGATCAAGCTCGCCACCCTGCCGAAGGGCGAGCTGATGCTGCGCCATCCCCACTTCACGCAGCCGATCTTCGTCCGGTTTCCGCGGCCGGCCGTGATGACCGGGCGGGAAGGGGTCGAGCGCTTTCCCCCGGCCGCCGAACTGCCGTTCCCCGATGCCGTGGCGCGACAGCTCCGCGGCCTCGACAGGCGCGTCAGGGCCGACGCCGTTCGGCTGGCAGTCGAGGGGCGCCGCGAGGACGACGTGCGCCGCGCGCTCGCGGCGACGCGCCGCAGCCGGCCGGACGATCCGTTCGCCTTTTTCGTCTCCGTGCTCGGGCGCCGCGTCGAGGCGGAGCGACTCGCCTCACCCCGCCGGGGCATTCCGGCCGTCGCCGCGCCCGAGGACCCGTACGGTCCCTGACCGGCCCCCTTTCCTCTATTAATACGCCGGTGGCGATCCCGGCCATGGGTGGGCGGAACCGTGCCGAAGTGCGGCAGTCGCACGGTCTTGCCCTTGGGCTCCGGGGCGGTCATTCTCCACCGCGTGAAGATCGCTCACCTCGCCGATCCCCACCTCGGGATCCGGCAGTATCATCGGCAGACCTCCGGCGGCATCAACCAGCGCGAAGCCGACGTCGCGAATGCGTTTCGCGCGGCCATCGATGGCGTCATCGCGGCGCGCCCCGATGCCGTGGTGATCGCGGGCGACCTCTTCCACTCCGTCCGACCCACCAACGCCGCGATCGTCTTTGCCTTCCGCCAGTTCCAGCGGCTACGCGAGGCACTCCCCGATGTGCCCGTCGTCCTCATCGCCGGCAACCACGACACGCCGCGCTCGGTCGAGACCGGCTCCATCCTGCGTCTCTTCGAGGAGCTCGGCGTCAGCGTCGCCGCGGGTGAAGCACGCCGGCTCACCTGGCCGGCACTCGATCTCAGCATCTTCGCCGTGCCCCACGATGTGCTCGTGACCGATCCGCGGCCCGCGCTGCGACCGGAAGGGAACGAGCGCTACCAGGTCCTCGTGATCCACGGCGACATGGAGGGCGTGCTCCCGGGGGAGCGGTCGTTCGCCGAGTATGGCGGGGCGCCGATCACCGCTGCCGAGCTCGGCGCGGCCGAATGGAGCTACGTCGCCTTCGGTCACTATCACGTACAGCACGAGATCGCGCCTCGCGCCTGGTATGCGGGCGCGCTCGAGTACGTGAGCACCAACATCTGGGGCGAGCTCGCCGAGGAGCAGGAGCGGCGACTCGCCGGAAAGGGATGGCTGCTCGCGGACCTCGACAGCGGGACGGTCACGCCGCAACCGGTCACCCGGGTGCGCCGGATCCTCGACCTCGAGCCGCTCGAGGGTGCGGGCCGCTCGGCCGCCGAGCTCGACGCGGACATCGCCGCACGCGTCGCAGCGGTCGATGGCGGAATCGGCGACCAGATCGTCCGGCTCGTGGTGCGGAACGTCCCCCGACACGTGGCGCGCGAGCTCGACCACGTCGCCATCCGCGCGCTTCGCTCGGAGGCGCTCCATTTTCACCTCGATATCCGGCGCCCGGAGCTCAGCCGGCAGGTCGGCGTCGGTGCACCCGGGCGCCGGCGGACGTTGCCCGAGATCGTCCGGGAGTACCTGGCGCACCGGCCGCTCCCCGCCGGGATCGATCGCGAGCGGTTCGTGGCGCTCGGCACCGATCTCGTCGAGTCCGTGAACGCGGATCAGGGCGACTGATGCGGATCACCCGGCTCCGCCTCTGCAATTTCCGCCAGCACGAGGAGACCGAGCTCGTGCTCGGCGCCGGCCTCACCGGCATCATCGGGCCGAACGGGGCCGGGAAGACGACGCTGCTCGAGGCGATCGCGTGGGTGATGTACGGCATGAAGGCGGCACGGGGGAGCCGGGACACGATTCGGCGGCGCGGCGCGCCGCCGCGCTGCCGGGTGGAAGTGGAAATGGAGTTCACGCTCGGCGCACATGCGTATCGCGTCGTTCGCGGACTCAACAGCGCCGAGCTCTACCAGGACGGCGGGGCGACGCCGATCGCGAACAGCCTCGAGGCCGTCACCGAGCGCATCACGCGCCTGCTCGGCATGACGCGCGACGAATTCTTCAATACGTACTTCACGGGCCAGAAGGAACTCGCCGTGATGGCGTCGATGTCGGCGCCGGAGCGGGCGCAGTTCCTCTCCCGGGTCCTCGGCTACGAAAAGATCCGCGCCGCCCAGGAGCGGCTCAAGGATCGCCGGACCTCGATGCGCGCGCGGCTCTCGGCGCTCCAGTCCTCCCTCCCCGATCCCGAGGTGCTGACCGCGGAGGAAACGCGCGCGCGAGAGCGCGAGCGCGAGGCTTCGAGGACGGCGACCGAGGCCGAAGAGCGGGCGCGCATGGCCGACGCCGCCTACGCAGAGCTGCGTCCCCGCTGGGACGCCATGCAGCTCGAGCGGGAGCGGGCTGCCGCCCTCGACGCGGACCTGCGCGTCGCGGACAGTCAGCTGACGGCGGCGCGCGAGCGCGCGGCCGAGCTCGGGCGGCAGGCCACGGCCGCCGAGGCCGCGCGTGCCGAACTCTCGACGCTCGAGGCGCGGCTCGGACCGCTCGCCGGGCTCAGGGAAGAGTGCGCCGGCCTCGACAAGGCGGCCGCGGCGCATGCGGCGCACCGCGGGGCCGTGGCACAGCTCGAGGAGGTGCGCGGCCGGCTCGCCGAGCTCGACGCCCGCGTGGCTGCGCTCCCCGATGCGAAGGCGGTCGCCGAGGCGAAGTCGCGCACGAACGAAGTGCGCGCTCGCCTCGCGGCGGCAGCGCTCCGGGCCGATGAGCTGCGGACCGCGTGGGTGCGCGACAAGCAGGATGCAGCCAGCAGGCACCAGCACCTCAGGGACCAGTACCAGGAGCTGAAGGACCAGCGCCAGCGCATCGTCGAGGCGGGCGTCGAAGGCGCATGTCCCACCTGCGCCCGCCCGCTCGGCCGGGAGTTCGAGAACGTGCTCGGCGTGCTCGACCGGCAGGTGGAGGCCGTCCTGGGCAACGGGAAGTACTACAAGCAGCGCGTCGCCCAGCTCGAGGTGGAGCCGCCCGAGCTCGATGCCGCCGAGGGCGAGCGAATCCGCATCGAGCAGGAGCTCAACGACCTCGTCTCGGCCCAGGGTCGCGTCGAGGCCCAGGCGGCCGAGCGAGCCGGGCTCGTCGCCGCGCGCCCGCCACTCGAGAAGCGGCTGGGAGACATCGAAGCGCTCGCCGGCGCCGAGGCGGCGGCGTACGATGCCGCGCGCCATGAGCTCGTACGGCGCGAGATGAGCGCGCTCGAGCCCGTTTCCCTCAGGGCCGAGCGCCTGCGCGACGCCGCCGCGCGCGCGGGCGAGCTCGCGGCGAATGTCGCCGCGGCGGAAGGGAGCATCGCGGAGGCGGCCGCACGCGCCGATGCGATCCGGTCCGAGCGCGCGCGGATCGCGGTGAGCGACGAGGCGTACCAGACGTTGCGACGCGAGGAACAGGAGGGGGACCGCACGCGTCGCGCGGCCGAAGTGGGGCTCGTCCGCGCGCGGAGCGAGCTCGGGTCGGCGGTCGAGGCCGTGGCGGCGTTCGTGCGTCGCGCCGAGGAAATCGCCGCGCGCCGGCGCGAGGCGGACGAGCTGGCGCGTGAGGTGGCGCTGCACCAGGAGCTCGACCGCGCGCTCACCGACCTCCGCACCGACCTCAATCAGACGCTCCGGCCGGAGCTCTCGGAGATCGCCTCCGCGTTCGTGCGGGATCTCACGAATGGCCGTTATACGGAGCTCGAGCTCGACGAGGACTACATGGCCACGCTGCTCGACGAGGGGGACCCGAAGGCCGTGATCTCCGGCGGCGAGGAGGACATCGCGAACCTGGCATTGCGGCTCGCGATCAGTCAGATGATCGCCGAGCGGGCCGGCCAGCCGCTCTCGCTGCTCGTGCTCGACGAGATCTTCGGTTCGCTCGACGAGGAACGCCGCGCGGCCGTCGTGGAGCTGCTCCGGGGGCTCGCCGACCGGTTCCCGCAGGTCATTCTCATCACGCACATCGACACGGTCCGCGACGGGTTCGATCGCATCATCCGGGTCGGATTCGACCCGGCCCGCGGCGCGGCGGTCGTGCGGGACGAGCCGCCCGGCGGCCACGACCTTGCGGCCTGAGCGCGGGATCCGCGGGCCGGAACGGCCGACGCTCCGCGACGTCGACGCGCTCAACCGCGTGTTTTCCGAGGCGTTCACGGACCGCTACACGCGCGACGGACTCAGTGGCGTGCGCGTGCCGCATCTCAATCCGCTCGTCTGGCGCTACGCGATCGAGGATGCGGGCGACGGCGCCATGGTCTGGCGCGATGCCGGCGGCGGCATCGCCGGGTTCAACATGGTGCACCGCTCGGGCACCGAAGGCTGGATGGGGCCGATCGCCGTGCGCCCCGATCTCCAGAGCGAGGGACTCGGTACGGCCATGGTGCGTGCCGGTATCGACTGGCTCGAGCGGCAGGGCGCGACGACCATCGGGCTCGAGACGATGCCGCGGACGGTGGAGAACATCGGCTTCTACAGCCGGCTGGGCTTCGTGCCGGGACACCTGACCATCACGCTCGTGCGCGACCTGTCGAACGCGCCCGAACTGCCGGTCGAGCGGCTTTCCGCCGGGAACGTCGATGCAGGGATCCGGGAATGCCGCGCGCTCACGGAGTCGCTCGTGCCCGGGGTGGACTTCACGCGCGAGCTCGCGCTGACTCACGAGCTCGCGCTCGGTGATACGGCGCTCGTGCGGCGGAAGGGCGCGCTGGCGGGGTTCCTGCTCTGGCACTCCGCGGCCCTCGCAGCCGGCCGGCCGCGCGACGAGCTGCGCATCCTCAAGGTCGTCGCGCGGGATCTGGAAGCCTTCGGCGAACTGCTGGAGCTGGTGCAGGGTGTCGCGGAGCAGGAGCGGGTGCGCCGTGTGTCGATTCGCTGCCAGGCGGCCTACGCCGACGCATACCTCGAGCTCATCGGCCACGGCTTCCGCGTACACTGGACCGACCTCAGGATGACGCTCCGCGACCGCCCGGAGCCCCGAACCGAGGGCGTGGTGATGTCGAACTGGGAGATCTAGCGGCGCTTCACCGTGTGAGGGCCCACCACCGCACGAGAAAGGTGGCCGCCACGGCGAAGAGCAGGTGGACGGCGCCGATGCCCACGGGCATCACGAATCCGAAGACGATCCACGCAACGAACGAGACGAGTGCCACGAGCAGCGCCGAGTGCATCGAGTCTCCCGAAATCGGTTGACGGAACGGGTTCCGCCTCCTAGTTTATACCCTCCGGGCGACGACGGGGAGCCACGTTACTGAGCCGATAAGTCCGATGGTGGGCCCAGATACTGCGGCCGATGCCATGCCCCTCGGGGGAAGGCAGACGTTGTGGCGAGGGTTCCAAGCTTTCTCATTGGGCTTCAGTAATCCTCTCCGTCGCCGTCCGGTTGCGCGCAGGCTTCATGGCTTGCGCGCTTTGTCTTTCCCGGGACCGCCTGAACGCTCGTCCGCCTTCATTTCCGGCCCCGCTCGGGGCATCTTCCACTGGTCTTCACTCGGGGTTTCGCATGCCGCGATGCGCCGTGACGCGGCGCGTGCATTTCAACGCCGCGCACCGACTTCACAACCCGGGCCGCTCCGACGAGTGGAACCGGAGCACGTTCGGCGTCTGCAACAACCCGAACTACCATGGTCACAACTACGAGCTCGACGTGACCGTGGCCGGCGAGATCGATCCCGCGTCGGGCTATGTCATGGACCTGGGCCGGCTCAACGAGCTCGTCGAGGAGCGGCTGCTGCAGAAGCTCGATCACCGCAACCTCAACGTGGACGTTCCCTGGTTCCGCGACCTCGTCCCGACCGCGGAGCACATCGCGATGGTCTGCTGGCGGGAGCTCGCGCCGGCGCTTCCCGCCGGGCTCTCGCTGCACATCCGTCTCTGGGAGACACCGAGGAACTATGTCGACTACGCGGAATGAGCGGCCGATCGTGACGGCCGACAAGGCGCTCCCCGACGTGCCGGAGGCCGCGACAGGACTCAGTCTCGGCCGGGAGATCCGCACGCTGCTCGAGGAGATCGGTGAGGACCCCGACCGTGAGGGACTGCGGCGCACTCCCGCGCGCGTCGAGGCCTCGCTCCGGTGGCTCACGCGCGGCTACGGCCTCTCCGCGGCGGACGCCGTCGGCGATGCGGTCTTCGAGGAGTCGCATCAGAGCATGATCATGGTGCGGGACATCGAACTGTACTCGATGTGCGAGCACCACATGCTGCCCTTCTTCGGGCGCGCGCACGTCGCCTACATTCCGGACGGGAAGATCGTGGGGCTCTCGAAGCTGCCGCGCATCGTCGAGGTCTTCGCCCGGCGGCTGCAGGTGCAGGAGCGACTCACCGACCAGGTGGCGGATGCGGTGATGGAGATCCTCCAGCCGCAGGGCGTGGGCGTGGTGATCGAGGCGGCGCACTTCTGCATGATGATGCGCGGCGTCGAGAAGCAGAACTCGCGCACCGTCACCAGCGCCCTCCGCGGCGTCTTCCGCGACGACCCGAAGACCCGCGACGAGTTCCTCCGCCTCGCGCACGGCGGAAACACGTATTGAGATCGTCGATCGGTTGATTGAACCGCAGAGACGCAGAGAACGCAGAGGTCTGGCGCATCCGCGCTTCGCAAGTCTGCTACAACATTGAATGGCCTGTTACCGGAATAGCCTGTTACCGGTGTTCGTGAGGCCGCCGGACCCTCTGCGGTCTCTGCGCCTCTGCGGTTCAAAATGATGAATACAGAGCACGTATGAGATTGCGAACTGCCATACAGGGCATGATGCTCTGCCTGATTCCGGTCACCCTCGCTGCTCAGGCGCGCCAGGCTCCGCCGCGGCTGCCGGCGCTGCCTGATTCGACCGGATGGGGCGTGCACGTGCTCGCGGCGCGCCAGGATCGCGACGGCGGCGTGTGGGTCGGGACGTACGGCGAAGGGATCTTCTACCTCGCCCCGGACTCGACGCGCTGGCGGCAAATCCGGAGTGATACGACGGGGACCTCGATCTCGTGGGACTTCGTCCACGCCTTCGCGTTCGGGCCCGGCGGCGAAATCTGGTATGGCACCGTCGGGAACGGGTGGGGTCTCTCCACCGACGGCGGGCGCACCTGGAAGAACTGGACGTTCGATCAGCTCGGGCCCGAGTGGCAGTACGTGACTCCCGACGGCATCGTGGCGAGCGGCGACACGACGATGGTGGCCACGGCGGACGGCATACAGGTCACGACCGACAACGGGGCCACGTGGACGGCGTTGATCGACAGCATCGGCCCCGCTGCGAAGGGGCCGGCCGACACTGCGCTCGTCCTCCTGCCGAGCGAGTACGTGCTCGGGATGGCGAAGGGGACTCGGGGCCGGACGATGGTGCGCACGCTGCACGGCGGCGTCGCGCTTCACGCCGCCGGGGGCCGCTGGCGCGCGACTCCGGAAACCATTCGCGAGGGGGAGCCCGGCCTCGTCTTCCTGCGCCGGCGCTCCTACGTCATGAGCCGCTGCGGCCTGCACCCGGCCCAGTCCAGCTGGAGCTGCACGCCCGCCGCCGCACGCGGCGCGCCCCGCGCCACCGCCCCGGCCGCGCCGCGCACGACGTGGTTCCGGCGCCCCATCGACGAGCGCGACAATCCCCTCATCGACCAGACGTACCGCTACGGCTCCACCATGGGCGGGAACTTTCAGCAGCATCAGGGGATCGAGTTCAACAACCCGGACGGCACGCCCGTGCGCGCGATCGGCAGCGGTACCGTCGTCTATGCCGGGCCGGCCGAGCGCGGCGCACTCACCGTCGCGATCCGGCACGATACGATGCTCACGACGGCGGAGAGCCGGCGGTTCCTCCACTCTGTCTATTATCACAACAACGAGCTCGCGGTCGACGTAGGCGATCGCGTCGAGGCGGGCGCGCTGATCGCGCGCGTGGGCCACACCGGGCGCGCGACGAACGACCACTTGCATCTCGAGGTGCACGCGTCGCCGACCGACTCGGTGCACCTGATCGTAGACTCGCTGCAGCGCTTCCCGCGGTACAGCACCAATCCCGAGCTCTGGATCGAGCCGGCGCGCGGCATGGGAATCGTCGCGGGGCAGGTGTGGGATTCGGCCGGGAAGCCGGTGCCGGGGGCGCGCGTGTACGGGCTCCGCAAGAGCGAGCCGCGCGAAACGCCGTTCTCGTTCGCCGAGACGTACCGCGACCGCGCGCATCCGCATCCGCTCTATCAGGAGCATTTCGCCGTCGGCAGCGTGCCGCCAGGGGATTACGTCGTCGGCACCATGATCGACGGACGCCGGATCTGGCGACGCGTGCGCGTCGATGCCGGGCGGCTGACCTGGGTCGTGTTCCGCTAGCTCCCGCGACCTCCGGCTTCTCGATGTTCATCGAACTGGCGGACCACCTCCGCTGTCCCGCGGACCACCCCGAACGGTACCTGGTGCTCCTTCCGGGACGGATCGAAGAGCGATCCGTGCGGGAGGGCATGCTCGGATGCCCGGTATGCGGGCGCGAATTCCGGATCGAGGACGGCGTCCTCGACGTCGGCGGGGCGCCGCCGTCGGTCGCCTCGACCGCGCTCGACGGGGATGCGGCCGCCGCGCTCGTCGGTCTCACCGGGCCCGGCGGCTATCTGGCCGTCGTCGGCGGCGTGGCGGAGCGGCACGAGGCGCTCTCGGGGGCCATCCCGGGCGTCCGGCTCGTCACCGTGAATCCGCCCGGAAGTGTCGTGGATCGACATGAGCTGAGCGTACTCCGCGGCGGCACGTTCCCCCTCCGGTCGAGTTCGATGCGCGGCGTACTGCTCGGCCCGGGCTTCGGCAGCGACCCGCACTGGGTGGCCGAGGCGCTGCGGATCACGCTCTCCGGACTGCGCATCGTCGGGGAAGGCGAGGTCCCGGCTTCCCCGGACCTCGAGCTGCTCGGCTCCGCGGGCGGCTGCTGGGTCGGTGCCAAGGTGCGGAACCGGCTCGGATGACTTTCGCTCGCTGCGCGCGATACGCCGCGGTCGCAGCCACGGGCTTCCTCGGATCGTGTCTCGGTGATATCCGCGATGTCATCGAGAACGCGACGCCCCGCGAGCAGTACGAAGCATCGCTCGATGACGCCGGCCTGGGCAGCTCGGCGGCGGTCCGCGAATGGAAGGCTGCGGCGCTCCGTGCGCGCGACTCGGCGCTCACGCTGCAGGCGCCGTTCAACGAAGCCGGATATCTCAGCCCGGATCGCGCCGATGCGCGCGGGTACCTCATCCCGGTGCGCCGCGGGCAGGAGCTGGTGGTGCGCTTCACGCTGCGTGGTGCCCGCGCCGCGCGGCTCTTTGCCGATCTATACGAAGTTCCCGAGGCAGGCTCGACGACGTTCGAACATCTCGCGAGCGCGGACAGTGGCATGGCGGAGCTCGGGCACGAAGTACGCGCCGACGGCGCCGTGGTGCTCGTCCTGCAGCCGGAGCTGCTGAGCGGTGGGCGATACGAAGTGGCGGTGACGCTCGAGCCCACACTGGGATTTCCCGTGAGCGGCCACGATCCGGGTGCGATCCGGAGCCGGTTCGGAGCGGACCGCGATGCGGGCCGGCGCCGGCACGAAGGCGTGGACATCTTCGCGCCGCGTGGCACGCCGGTCGTCGCGGCCGCGGGCGGCCTGGCCACCTGGGTAGGGACGAACGAGCTCGGCGGCAACGTAGTGATGGTGCGGGACCGCGAGCGCGGTGAGGGCCACTACTACGCGCATCTCGACACCCAGCTCGTCCGCGAAGGGACCATCGTGTCGGCAGGCGATACCCTCGGACGCGTCGGCAACACGGGAAACGCGCGCACCACGCCGCCGCACCTTCATTTTGGGATCTATGCCCGCGGCCGCGGTGCGGTGGACCCGGTACCGTATCTCGTCGCTCCCGATTCCACCGCCGGCCCGCCGGTGGCCGTCCCTGAAGCGCTGGGCGGCTGGATGCGACTTTCGGCCCGCGCCGATCTCGCCCCGGCGCCGGGCGCCGCAGGCGGACGGACGCTCGATGCAGGCACCGTGATGCGCGCGGTCGCGGCGACGGGAGCGTGGACCCGGGTGGAGCTGCCGGACGGGGTGTCCGGCTTCATCCGGACATCCCGGCTCGAGCCCGCGGAGCGGCTGGCCACCGCGGTGTCCGGCGCGGCAGTGCTCGAACGGCCCGATTCCCTCGCGGTCGTCGTCGACACCACGAGCGAAAGCGCCCGGGCGGACGTGCTCGGGCGCTTTCTGACCTATGACCTCGTGCGACTCGCTGACGGCACCCGCGGCTGGATCGAACGCCGCGCCGTACGCGGGAACTAGAGCCGGGGCTTCGCGCGCCGGGCCAGGAACCAGATCGCCGCGCCCACTCCAATCAGCACCCCCAGTATGATCTCGATACCCACACCCGCCTCACGGTAGAGTTGTCCGCCAATCTCGCCGCGTCGGGCCGTGATGCGTCGTGTCGGGAATCACAGCCGGTCATCCCGCCTGCTGCATCGTCTCCTCGCTGTCCGCGTAGAGCGCCTCGATCTGCCGGTGGTAGTTCTTCTCCACGGCGCGGCGACGGACGCTCAGCTTCGGGGTGAGCTCCCCGGATTCGATGCTGAAATCGCGGGGGAGGAGGAGGATCTTCTTCGGCATCTCGAAGTGCGCCAGGTCGCGCAGGGTCTTCCGGACTTCGCGCTCCATCTTCTCCTGCGCCTGCGGCAGTGCCGCGAGCGACGCCTCGTCGGTGAAGACCAGGTTCTTGTGCTCCGCCCACGCCGTGAGCTTCTCGAAGTTGGGCACCACGAGCATCGACGGGAAGCGTCGCTTGTCGCCGATCATCACCGCGTTCGCGACGAACTTGCTCGTCTTCGCGAGATTCTCGATCGGCTGCGGGGCGATGTTCTTCCCACCGGCGGTCACGATGATGTCCTTCTTCCGGTCGGTGATGCGGAGGAAGCCGTCGGAGTCGAGCTCGCCGATGTCGCCGGTGTGGAACCATCCCTCGTCATCGATCACCTCGGCCGTCGCCTCGGGCTTCCGGTAGTAGCCCTTCATCACGTGTGGGCCGCGCGTCAGGATCTCGCCATCCTCGGCGATGCGCACCTCGACCCCCGAGACCGCCGGTCCGACCGTGCCAAGGCGCATCCGCCCGAACTTGTTGACCGTGATGACCGGTGACGTCTCCGTGAGCCCGTATCCCTCGAGGATCGGAAGCCCCGCCGCGAAGAAGAACCGCGCGATCTCCGCCGAGAGGGGCGCGCCGCCCGACACGAAGAAGCGGAGCCGGCCTCCGACGCGCTGCTGAAGCTTGGAGAAGACGAGCCGCTGCGCGAGCGCGTACTGGAGCGCGAGGCCGCGGGGAACCGCACGGCCGGAGAGGTGGTACTCGACCCAGCGCTCCCCGATGCGCTTGGCCCAGAAGAAGATGTTCTTCTTGACCGCCGAGCCGCTGAGAGCGTTCTCGAGGACGCGCGAGTAGATCTTCTCGAACAGGCGCGGCACCGAGAGCACCACCGTCGGCCGCCGCTCCTGCATCTCGGCGGGGACGGCCTCGATGCTCGACGCGTAGTTGATCAGCGTGCCGGACTGCATCATGCAGTAGTGCCCCGCCATCCGCTCGAAGATGTGGGAGAGGGGAAGGAACGAGAGGCATTCGTCGCCGTGGCTGAGCGGCAGCACTTCGAGGCCGGCCACCACGTTGCTCGTGATGTTCCCGTGCGTGAGCATCACGCCTTTCGGGTCGCCGGTCGTGCCCGACGTGTAGATGAGTGTGGCCAGGTCGTCGGGCTCGGCGAGGAGCGCTGCCTCGCGCCAGGCGGGCGCCCGCTCGGCCACGGCGCGCCCGCGCGCGTACACCGACTCCATGTCGAGCACGCCGTTGCCGCTGAGTCCCTCGTCGAAGACGATGACGTGCTGGAGCGACGGCAGATTCCCGCGGATTTCGAGCACCTTCGAGAGCTGCTCGCGCGTGGAGACGAAGAGGGCGGCCGCGCCCGAGTCGCGCAGGATGTACTCGATCTGCCGGGAGGGAAGCGTCGGATAGACGGGCACGTCGGCGCAGCGGCCGGCGAGGCACGCGTAGTCGGCGACGGCCCATTCGGGCCGGTTCTCCGAGAGGATGCCGACGCGGTCGCCGGGACGCACACCGACCTCGGCCAGGCCGAGGCTCAGCGATTGCACGCGCTCGAGCAGGTCGGCGTAGGAGAGGTCGAGCCAGGTCCCGCCGCGCTTGACGCGCATGGCGACGGGACTGCGGTGAAACCGGTCGATCGAACCGAAGAACAGCTCGGTCAGTGTGCGGGGCGGGGCCACCAGTGACCTCCCTCGCTCGGGCGGAGCGGATCGGGACTACTGAAAGGCGACGACGAAGCGCTGTCCGGAGCCGGGCACGAGGGCGCCGCTCCTGCGGAGTACGCGCACCGCGACTTCCACGGTGTCGGGTGCGGTGAGGCCGGGCATGCGGCTCAGCGTGACCGGCGTCGTGGGCTGGCCGTCCCCGCCCGTGACCACGGTGTCCACGAGCGCGCCCGTGGGGGACCCCGTGATCTCGACCGTGCGTGCCGCCGGGTCGGCGAACAGCGGCTCGACGATTTCATAGATCACCGAGCGACCCGGCAGCGCCACGTACCCGCCCTCGACGACCGTCGAAACCCGGGAGACGAGCGCGCCTGAGGTGGTGGAGAGCGGGTCCACCGTGAGCGTGTCAGGCACGATCGCGATCGTATCCGCGCGCGCCATGACGTTGAGCGAGAGCAGGTCGGACACCAGGGAGCCCTGCGTGGCCTGCACCCGCCCGACCGTCCCTGGTACCAGTCCGGCGATGCGCCCCGTCGCCGTCTCGACGAAGATGTTCCCGGCGTCGGGCGTGCGCCACTCGATGGCGGCATCCACGGGATTGCCATCCCGGTCGAGCGCCCGCGCAGTCAGCGTGATGGTGTCCCCCACCTCGACCACCGCCGGCACCGGCTGCTGCACCTCGAGCGCGATGACGCCGCTGCCGTCGTCAGCGATGTTGGCGCAGGAGGCGGACAGGGCGGACGAGGCGGACAAGGCGGACAAGATCGCCGCCAACCGAAGCCTTCCCCGCATGCCGGTAATTGCCGTCTTTCCGCCTCGTCCGCCTCGTCCGCCTCGTCCGCCCTGTCCGCCTCGTCCGCCTCGTCCGCCCCCCCTCACGTCGTCTCCGGTGCCGGTGCCGCATCGATCTCGCGGAGCGCCGTCTCGGCGTGGCGGATCCAGCGCTCGGCATCCGGCCCCTTCGGCGGACGCGAGAGGAAGGCGCGGAGATGCTTCGCGGCCTCCTGCGGCTCGTTGCGCTTCATCAGGAGGAACGCGAGCCCGTAGTGCGCGCCGCCGAGCGTATCGTCGATGTCGAGCGCGCGGCGATAGTGGCGGATGGCATCCTCGGGGCGGTCGGTCTTGGTGAAGGCGATCGCCATGTTCATGAGAATGCGCGCGTCGGTCGGGTTGTCCCGGTAGGCGAGGCGATACGACGTGAGCGCCGCCTCGTACTCTCCCTGCCGCTCGAGGGCGAGGCCCTCGTTCAGATAGTCCAGCCGCTGGGGCTTGGGCGAGTCGGCGGATTCCTTGCCGGTGAGGCGGCGCCAGATGCTCATCGTAGCGGTCGGTTTCTCGCGCGGAAGGTCAAGTGGTGTCGGCACATAGGATAGTCCGTCCAAGATAGTCCGCGCCTCTGGGCGCCGCAACGCACATTGCCGCCGTTCCCCGGCCCCGGTAGGTTCCGCCCATGAGAAAGAGCGTCTCGGTGCCGAACGGCGTGATGGAAGTCGACTGGATGCTCTTCGGCGAGCTCTGCCGCGCGCTCGCACTGCGCGTCGCGCGCGAGTACCAGCCGGAGGTGGTGCTCGGTGTCGCCAAGGCCGGTGTCATTCCGGGCGTCGTCGTCGCCTCCATCATGCAGTGCGACTTCGCCTCGATGGTCGTGACCCGGACGGAGGCCGACGCGGATCCGATCCTCGTCACCGGGCCACCGGCCACGATCCGCGGCCGCCGCGTGCTCATCGTGGACGAGACGTGCAACACCGGCAGCACCATGCGCCTCGCGCTGAGCGAAGTCAACGCGCTCAAGCCCAGCCAGGTGAAGACGGCCGTCTCCTTCAAGACCGGGAAGTACGCGCCCGACTACCACGCCTTCGAGACCGGAAGCTTCATCATCCTCCCCTGGGACCGTGAGATCATCCAGGACGGAGAGCTCATCACCCGGCCCGACTACGCCGCCCGCCTCGACGCCCTCGAACCCGGCTGACAACCTTCCGGGATCTCACCCGGTCTAACGCTCCGGTACCCTCCACTGGAGCCGACATGCTGCACCCCGTTTCGATTCTCCTCCTCACCGGCACCCTGGCGCTTACCGCGGCGTCCGCCGCCGCGCAGCAGCCGAGCCGTCACACGCTCCAGGGCGAGGCCGTTTCCCTCTACAATCTCGCCGGCACCGTGCGCCTCGACCCTGGATCGGGTGCCGCCGTCGTCGCGGAGGTGACGCCGCGCGGCGCAGATGCCGCACGCCTCGCCGTCGAATCGGGCACCCTCCGCGGCCGGGAGACGCTCCGCGTCGTGTATCCCGACGACGACATCGTCTACCCGTCGCTCGGACGGGGGAACCGCACGCAGTTCCGCGTCTACGAGGACGGCACCTTCTTCGGCGACCGCCGCGAGCGCGGCGACGGACGCGAGATCCGGATCACCGGCGATGGGAACGGGCTCGAGGCGTTCGCCGACATGCGGATCCTCGTGCCGGCAGGAAAGTCGGTCGAGGTCTTCGTCGGTGTCGGCTCGGTGACGGTGACGAACGTGCACGGAAACCTGATGGTGGACGTCGCGGCGGCGGACGTGACCACCTCCGGCACTCGCGGCAGGCTCCATCTCGATCTCGGCTCGGGCGACGTGTCGGTGCGTGACGCGGAGGGTGAGCTGACGGTGGATGCAGGATCCGGCGACGTCGCGCTCGCGAATGTCCGCGGCGACACCCTGCTGCTCGACACCGGCTCGGGCACGATCACGGGCGACGGCCTCCGTGCCGCGTCGATCATCCTCGACACCGGTTCGGGCGACGTGACCCTCACCGGCGTGTCGGCCCCGGTGATCGAGCTCGACACCGGCAGCGGCACCGTGGAGCTCGGTCTCGAAAGCGACATCGAGACCCTCCGCCTCGACAGCGGCTCCGGCGACGTCATCCTCCGAGCCCCCGCCACCCTCGGCGCGCGTCTCGAAGCCGAGACCGGCTCGGGCGAGGTCCATGGCTCGCTGATCGAAGGCTTCACCCGCCGCCGCGACGAGGACCGCGTGGTCGGGACGATCGGGGATGGGCAGGGGATGATTACGATCGACAGCGGATCGGGGGATGTGAGGTTGGAGCGGCGGTAGGCGCTTGGAGAATGCTTCAGAGGTAGCTAGGTAGCTAGGTAGCTAGGTAGGCGGAGCATGTAGGTTGTTCGGAGCTTCGGGGCGGTGTGGTGGCGTCAACGACGGAATCTCCGGACACGCGCCTCAGACCACCTAGCTACCTAGCTACCTAGCTACCTAGCTACCTAGCTACCTAGCTACCTAGCTACCTAGC